>NZ_FRAZ01000005.1:0-369044 GCF_900142485.1 Fibrobacter sp. UWB12
CCTACGGTCTCAGGGCCTCTTGAGGTGCTTAATAATAAATTTCTAATATTTATTGGGTATATGGAAGAGGTCTGCGGCATGTGCTTGTTTTGCGCCTGCTGCTGAAAAAGGAGTACAGAATGAGAAAATTTGGAATGAATAGCGTTATTGCGAGCGTAGCGAAGCAATCTCTGCTAGCTCTTTTCTTGTCCATAGCCCTCATCGCTTGTGGCGGCGATAGCGGTACGTCACCTAATAGCGAAGAAAAAGATTCTTCCAGCAGCGTCCAAAAGGATGAATCTTCTTCCTCGGTCAAGAAGCAGTCTTCATCAAGTGTGACGAAGACGTCTTCTTCAAGCAACAAGAAGGAAGTTTCTTCTTCTAGTAGTCAAAAGATTGCTTCGTCGTCTTCGACTCCTCGCAATGACGTGAAATCGTCATCCTCGAAGCGTAGCGAAGGGAATCCGTCAAGTTCTAGTCAAAAGATTACTTCCTCCTCGTCCTCGACTACTCGCAAAGACGTCTCGTCTTCGTCTGTTAAAGCCGTCTCCTCTTCATCATCTGTAAAGGCTGTATCCTCCTCGTCCTCTGTCATTCCCGCCTCGAGCGGGAATCTCCCTTCATCTTCTAGTAAAAAGGTCGAGTCTAGCTCCAGTCAAAAGACTGCTTCTTCTTCGAGTCTGAACAATGATGTATCCAGTGGTGTTGAGTATAAACCGTATGCTCATGATACATGCCTTGCTGGAAACTGGAATATTCACAAGAGTGTTTACAAACAGTTTACCGACCCACGTAATGGTCGTAGTTACTACTACTATACAGCCATTTCTTCAAAAACAGGAAGAAAAGTGACCGTCATGGCCGAAAACTTGAATATCGGTGAAATGGTTCCTGGCGAAAATGACCAGAATGACGATACGAAGATTGAACGCTATTGCTACAATAACGATACCACGAATTGTGACAAGTATGGTGGTTTGTACCAGTGGGCTGAAATGATGCAGTTGCCGAGCCGTTGCAATACAGAAAGTTGCTATAAAAAAATCAGACGAGATCATCAAGGAATTTGTCCTGAAGGATGGCGCTTGTTTACTTGGGATGATTACGAAATAATAAGAGATTATAATGACAAATATGGTGATGGAATAAAAGGCCTTCGTTCACAATGCTTCCAAGGAAAAAATACAAGTGGATTCTCCTTAATCGGAGGTGGTCTGAGAACTGAAGATGGTGTGTTTGAGGAACTAAACACATTTGCTACTTGGTTCCGTCCTGAGGAATATATGGATGATAAAGAAGTTAGGGCTCATCATACGATTATTTCGAGTCTTGTGGATGATCCTGTTAAACAAAATGGCCGTGAACTGAAGGTTAAAGGTTTTTCTGTTCGCTGTACAAAAATAGAATAGAGTCCTTATAAATATAGGGCGGATTGAATCCGCCTTTCTTGCGTTTTTCCGACATGGTGTCGGAATTTCCCTCAAAAAGTTTAATTAAAAATCGGTGTATGGATATACACCAAAGGCAATCCTTATGTCAAAAATGAACAACAACTCCCGTAAAAACTCCAAATCCTCTAAAAAAACGACAAAAAAGGCAATTCGTTCAAAATCAAGTTCTAAGAAGAATTTCAAGATTGAAAATCTCGAACCGAGATTGATGATGGATGCTTCGGCGGGATTTGATGTCGAAAAAATTGATGATAATGTTTATTCTAGTCAGTTTGAAGCGATTGCGGCTACAATTAGTACAAACGCTTCGTCTGTAATCAGTTCTTTTAGTGAATTTGATGTAACTGATGTTGGAGTGCCTAAAAAATTTAATCCTCCCATCCAACTTTTTTGTGAAGCTATTGATGATTTTGAAGTTTCCATTACAAATCAAGTAAAGGGTGCTCTTAATGGAGCTTTGCAATATTCCAAAACAAAAATTTCAGAACAAAATATAACCAATATTTCCTTATCTGAGTTTGTTGTTTTCGCTAATGAATATGTACAAAGTGAGTCCGGTAAGGATTATAAGGATATTGGTTTTGCCGTTGATGGAGAAAATGAAAGCAAGTTAATTGTAAATGTTAAGCTTTCTAATACAACGGATGTTAACGGTATCGAATTCAATTTGGGTGATATTGCTAAAATCAATGCGGCTGGTAGCCGTAATTTGTCTTCGTCTCTTGAATTCCAGGTTGCAATTGATCTAGATAAAAATTCTGATGGAAATTATCTTGAAAGTTTTGAAGACTTCAGTGTCGGAGATGTTGTTGTAAAGAAACTCAATGCTGTTGTAAAAGATTTTGGCGGTAGTGCCGAATTTATGGGTCTCACAATTCAAGAACAAGCGAATTCCGACGAAACGAGTAATGACCTTGTTTTGTCCTTTGATGACTCCGCAGAGACATCGAAGGTGACAGCTTCCGCCGATTTGGAATTTGCGCTTGCTGGAGCTGAAAGTTTGCCGTTCTCGTTTGCAGAAGGGCAAATTATGAAGGTCTCGTTAATTAATGGTAAATTTGTCGCCAACGTTCCGACGATCCAGATGAAAGAAGGCTTCTTGCTTTCTCCAAAAGTATCCGCATTGATTCCTGAAGATTCTTTTGTGAATGGCTTGAGTCTGAAAATTGATGGCAAGGATGCATCTGTAGCAGAAGCTGCTAGTAGCTTCAACGAACTCATGGGAAAATCCATGATTGCGTTGAAGGGTGCTGTCAAAAAAGAAACGATTGGTATGGGTGATGAAATTCGTACCGTTTTTAAATTAGATGCCACCGCCTTGCATGATAGCCTAAAAATTGTTGCCGGTGAAACGTACTTTAAAGAAATTGCGGTTTCGGGGAAAAATGGTGCGAGTCTTGTTGATGAAAGTATCGAATTAGCTCAGGGTACAAGTAAGGTTATTGTAACATTTACTCAATCAGCAGCATCTTTGAATGGGTTAAGAATATATTCGTTTGATCAAAATAATCTCAAAGCACAGTTGTCTTTGGGGGTTGAACTGACAATTGATATTGATGCCGAAGGAAAAGTTTCCTTTACTGGTGCTGATATTTGCAAGTTTAATTTGGATGCTTATGGAATCGAAATTCCAAATGATCAGGGTTATCCAATTAATGGAAATAAAAATGAATTGCATATTTCTAAAGAAAATGATAAGCTTGTAGGGGCGCTTAAGCTAGGTGAAAACCTTACGATGGATTCCGTATTCAAGGGCTTTTCTGCGGCGGATCTTCCTGTTTTTGAACGCTTAAGAATTCCTGTAGGCTCGAAGGAATTTACTGTCGCTGATGTTGCTTCTAAGATGGATGTGCTATGGAATTTTATTCCAGGAGCAATAAACGCAAATTTGACAGAAAATTCGTTGGACATATCGGGCTTTGCATCGTCTCTCAATTCTGCTTTAGCTGTAGATTATGCGGGCCTGGAAAAGGTCTTTAGCGCTGTTGAACTTGATGGTTCTGATTCGGCTTTGAATCTTGTTGATGGTGAAAATAATCTTGCCTTAAAGATTGTACTCAATTCGGGAATTCTGGAAAAACTTGATTTGGATCTTTTTGATTTAAATGATATCAAAATGGATACCAGCTTTGTTGTCAATGTCGTTTTGTCGAAGAAAAATGGTGTAGTCTCTTTTGCAAAAGTGTCTTTGCAAAGACTTGACATGGCAGTAAATGATCAGAGTGTAAATGCTGCGTTGTTTAATGGCGTGGATGCTGAATTAAAAGATGGAAAGTTTAATTTTGATGTTTCCGTAGTTAATGAACAAAATCGCTTGAAGGTCGAAAAGTGTATTGCAGAACTTGATTATTCTGAAATTACATTTAAATCGGGATCTTCGAATCTTTTGCATACTGGGAAGGGTAATTTCTCGTATTCTTATATTAACAGTGAATGGAATTTGCCAAGTGATGTTGTTGGTGTGATTACACACTTGGAAGAAAATTCTTTTTCCGTTGCTAATGTAATTGAAAATGCTGAAAAAGCGCCATTCTTTGAAGAAACCCTTGTTTCGAATATTGCGTCTAAGGTTGATGAATTTAGAAACGTTATTTCATTTGCGCTTCTTGGACAAATTCAAGAGACCGGTGAATCAATGGGAATATCGTATTATATCGATATTTCAGCTTTGAAAAGTAAAATCAATGATAGTGTAGATTCTTCGTTGAAGGCCAAATTCAAATCTGTAAAAATTGAATTCGAAAATTCGGAAGTAGAGGCGTTCGATATTTTTGATGATGAAGACCCCGAAGAGTACAGTATAGTTGGGTTGTTAAACGGTCCTAATTCCATTAAAGTAACTTTTGAACTTTCGCAAGAAATTTTGAATAATCTTCGTGTTTATAGTAATGTTTTTTCTAATCTGACTCTTGATACCGATATTTGTGTAAAGTTTGATGTTAATGTCGGTGATGGTGAAGGCAACTATATTAGCGATTATTCTTTGAAAACATTTAGGCTTACTGTAAAGGATTCTAATCCTACTGCTGGTACGTCAATAACGATTGATTCAACTGATGGTCTTGTTGTCTCCTATGGCAGTCATGATGGATCTTGGAGCGTGAGCGGCGTTATCTTTAATGCTCCAAAAATTTCTTTTGATTCCGCTGAAGATAAATTGGCAGAAAAATCGTATTCTGACTTGAAATTTGATGAAAACTATAGAAAAGCTGTTGATGCGGTGGAATTTCTTGAACCGGTTTCTGATTTTTGGAATACTTATGTATTCAAGGCTTTGATGTCTACCGTTAAATGGAGTGATGGAAAAAATTGTGTTGTTGATACTGGAATGTTAAAAACATCATTAGAAAAAATTTTGAATAAAGACAAAGTCAGTGCTTCAACATGGTTTTCTTCCGTAAAGATTGTCAAGGCAAATTCAAAGTTGTTTGGTTCTGAATCAAATGGATTTGATATTTGTGGCGGAACTTCTGACAGTGATGCAAAACTGACTGATAATGTTTATTTTATTGTATTTACATTCAATACAGCGAAATTGAATGAACTGAATCTATTTTCTCAATCTTTGAAAAATCTTGATGTTGATGTTTCGGTAGCTTTGAAAATAACGTTGTCGGCTGGTGAAAAAGCTCTTGGTTGTGAATCTACGTTGGAATCTGTGCTTTATGATGTAGATTTGAAAAATGTAATTCCCGAAAAATACGACCCTGAGAATGAAAAGCACACGAATGTTGGTTTGACTGGTAACGTTCAGATTCTTTGGGATGGTAATGATTGGCGTATCGAAAAGCCTGATTTTGTCTTAGATGGTGGCGTTTCTCTTAAAAATGAGCTGTCTAAGCTTGGTAATGTGGAAATTGCGGCATTGCATGATAAAAAGCTGAATATTGGTTCTAAAGAGCGCGATATTTCTGATGTTACTGAACAAGCTGAAGAATGTTGGAATTGCTTAATGGAGGTTCTGTATTCGAAGCTTGCTGAAAAGAAACAACTGATTACTACGGATGCCGGTATAAAAGAAATTACTGCTGCTTATAAAACAGCCTTGGCTGCCCGAATAAAAGATACAAGTAAGCGATTGTTTAATGATGATATTGTCGTTACAAATAATGGTGGAAAGTATACAGCTACCTTTACTTTGAAAACGAGCTCTATCAAAGCGTTGGGAATTGGTGGCGTAAATGTTGGCGATGTGTCTAATGTTACTTGTAAATTAACGTTAAGTGTTGATACAAGTGTTGAAAAGAATGCTGTTGTCGATACGGGTATTAAAAAGGATGTTGTTGTCTTTAGTAAGGCTACACTTGATGGATTTTATCTGGAATTGACAAAAACATTCACGGAAACTAAATCTATTGAGGTTGTAAAAGACAAATATAATGCTGAACTGAGTGGCGCTAAGTTCAAATTGTCGGTGTCTATGGATGGAATTGATCAGACTCCTGAGACTGATTGTAGTTTGTCATGTACATCGTATGATTTAAAGAAAAATGATTCTACTAGCGTTTATTTGTTTGCAAATGCAGGAACATTTGCTTTTGTTAATGACTCTTGGCAGCAGCCTTCTGATCTGAAGAATTATCTTACTATTGCAGATTCTGATCAATACTCTTTGAAAAAACAGATTAATTTAGCGGATAATTATCAATTGCCGTATGTTGGGGATAAGTTGTCCGTTGGTGGGAGCTCTTGTTCTGTAACTGAGATTATTGATAAGATTGATGCCATTAGAACGATAATACTGCTGGCTTTGCAAGAAGATGTTAATCAAAATAAGACGGAATTTGATTTATCTAAGGTTAAGAGCCGCATTGACAATACTGATAATTTCTTGTCATCTTTAAAATTAAATGACGTTGACTTGTTGACATTGACGTCAACAACATCGAATATAGGAATTAATGAATTAAAGAATATTGAATTTAAGCTTAATGTCGATAAGCAAAATGTTGAATTTGGTTCTGAAACATTTGCTGATACAGAAATTAATTCATCAATTTTGTTTAAAGTAGAATTTGTTACAGAAGATAATAATAGCTTGTTAAAAACGGTTTTTGCCGATTTTAAATTGGATTTTCCAGAAATAAATGCGAATACAACATCTGAGGCTTCTAACCCTGATTTGACGCTTCGTATTGAAAATGGTAATTTGAACTATTCGATAACTAAGAACGGAGTTGAGACGTCTTCTAATGTAACTCTTGATGATTATATCAATGATGTTTATATGCCTTTAGGCTTTGATTTGTTTGTTCTGAATCAAGTTGAAATACCGTATATTGATAAATTAGCTTTTTCCTTGGGTGGAAAAAATGTTGAGTTAAAGGAGATGCTTAATGCAGTTGATAATTATAGCCGAATTACACAAAACTTCTTGGATTGGGCGATAGATTTTGATCCTGAAGATCCTAGTGCTAAGGAACCTGGTATAAATCTTGAAACTATAAAAAAAGGTATTGCTAATATCAATAGCGTTATTCCTTTAGGGAATGTTGGCATTCTTATTGCGGAAAATGGTGGATATAAAGATGAAAATTTTGAAATTTTGAAAGGGAAAAATACAACTAGCAAAGATACCCTCGACTTGAAAAAGGGACAGTATAATGAGATTATATTTAAAATTTCACTTACGGGGCTTGAATGTTCAAAAAAATTGAATTTAGGCTTGTTGGAGTTAGATAAATTTGGGGTTGAATTTAATGCTTATGTAAAGTTGAAGCTGTATGTAACGACTTATGGGTGGATTATCTTTGATGGTTGCAGTCTTGATAGGCTAAATGTTGATCTATATACAAATGTTGAACGTTTAAATTTGGGGTTATTTGACGTTTCGTTTGAAAATGGTGGCGAAAAAGCTGGAAAATTAAGCTTTAAAGTTGATGTTGATCCTAATGCTGATTCTTTTAGCGGAATTCTTAAAGATAAAACGATTGGCCTAGAGTTTGATAAGGTTAAGGTTGGTAACATTGATGTTCCGTTATCGTTAAAGTCGGGCAAAAAAGAATACCTTTCTTACAACTTTGATACTAATGAATGGACTCTTCCTGAATCGATTCGAAAGTTTGCCTCATTCTCTAGCGATAATCTTATAACCAAAGTTCATACGGTGTTGGATACAACGCAGTCTGCGTTGCGTAATCTTGTAGAAAGCAAGACAAAACTTGATTTCCTTGATGGCTCTATTGAAAAGGTTGTTGATGTTGTTGATAAGGTTGAAAAAGTTGTTTATGGTGATGGTGAGAGTGGAAAAAGAGCCAATGAACTTTATGGCCTTTGTAAAGAGGTGAACGGACAGTATCAAGCCAATTTTGGTGATGTTCAGGGATTTGTTGATAAATTTAATGAATCGTGGTGCTATTTCGTTCTTGAAAAGAATCCATTGACTTATAAAGAATTGAATAAAATTTGTGCTGTGCAATATTATTATTTGGACAAAAATAATAATAATAAAGAAACTCTATATGAAGACGGTGTTGCTAAAGAAAATGGTATTTCATCTGTTCAATTTACATTTAAATTAGGCTTTGAGTTAGGACACGATTTTGGCCTTAATTTTGCAAAATCGCTTGGTGAACAATTGGCGAATATATCGACATGTGGTAGTATTCATGTCGGTGCCGACGCTAAGATGAATTTTACTTTGAAAATAGATTTTGAATCGCAGAAGAATATAACAGATGATTCATCTTTGTCTGATTTAGGCTTTGACGATTTGAAGAATGAAAAAGGAGATAAAATCAATGTAACAGCAAATGATCAGTATATCACTTATGAAACCGGCCTTACACGTTCGTTTGATGAAGATTTGTATATCAAAATTGTTAAGGAAAATAAAAGTGAATGGACTACGTTTGTTGTTGGTAATTCGAAAATTTTAGGTGAAACAGATTGGGCTTCCCAGCCTACTTCATCGGGTGTCGATATCAATTATATTTTATCGTCAAGACAAATCTATGTTACTGCAAATGAAAAATTTAACATAGAAAATGCCGCTTCGACTGGCTCGTCAACGGTTAATGTGAAAAAGACATCTTCTGGTGGAGACTCCTTTGCCGAACTGAAACTCACTGGTGCCAATCTTCAGACTGTGTTTGATGTAGATCGCAATAGTTCAGAGTGGAATTTAAAAATTATTGAAGATTGTAAAGAAATATACAATGCGGATGGAACTCTAAAAGCTGATTTGGATATTAATAATACGATCTCTATTAAGAATGATGATATTCAAAGCCTTTATAATGATAAACTTATTTTAGCGAAGAAATTGAAAGAACGCATTAATGAATATCTTAGCTTGCAGGCGGATGATGATGACGGAAATGTTACATTGTCCAATGGTACTACTAAGATTTTATTGTCTGATAAAGTTAAAAATGGCCGTTCTATCATGAATACATACGGCTTGTATGTGGTTGATGTTGATGAAGATAATCACAAAGTTATTTTTGGATGTGATTCTAGATTAATTCAATCGGGTGAAGAAAAACAATATTTGTTGTGTAGAGCAAAGCAAATAGATGCCAAAAAAGTTGACCATGTTACCTATATGCGCATTTCTGGCGAAATAAATCCGTCAATGAATACGGCTGGCATGAAGGGGGCGCTTGTTTACGAAACAGAAAAAGATACTGATAGCAATGTTGTGAATATATACTATGTCAGTTTTGATAGAAGTAAAAAATATAATGATGAGGGAATTAAGTCATTAAATAATAACTTAGATTCTTCTTTAAAGGATAAGATTGAATTTAAGAAAGTTAATGATGAAGATGAATCAATTGTTAACATAGTCAGTAAAAATGAGTCTCTGAATCAGTATATCGTAAAATATACAGATTCTATCCTTAAAATGAAAATCGGTACAAGGGAAGTCCTTGTTGATGTTGAAAAATGTTTGACGGTTGAAAATCTTGCCGAAACGATTTATAAAACGATAAAATCTTATAAAAATCTTTCTACGGATATCTCATCTGTAAGTGTTATTGATGGAAAAATTGTATTTACTGCGGAAGATAAAAGAAGTAATTTAAGCGACTCTTTGAATAGTATCACTATTGATGTTTATGAAGATAATAAAGATAGTTCTCCTACTATAGAATCGCTCAAAAGTGAGACTGGTGATTTTTGGATTGTTGATGAAGATAAACCGATTGATTTCCAAAATTGCATAACAAATGCATTGAAAGGTAAGTCATCTTTAAAAGATGTAAAGATTTCTGAACTTCTTGATGAAATTAATAATGACAGCAATTTTAGTGGTTATGTCATTAAGCTTGTCAATGACCATTTTGAAATTATAGGATCTGATAAAGATGTTTTGTTTACATTGAATTCTATTGGAACAAGCAAGGTTCTTGAATGGCTTGGCTTTACATCGGGTCAGGAATCTAAACTTGTCAATAAAGAAATGAAAATTGTCGGATCGTCCGTGATTAGTTTTGATTGGGCGAAGGCTACAAGTCTTGAAAAAATTGAACTTATAGCTAACTTGTCTCTTAAAATGGGACATTCAATTGCTCTTAAGAAAGTTTCTAATTCTAAAGATGATCGCATAACACTTTACATTGACAACGACAATGATACGAATGATTTCAAGGTAGATGGATTTATCGATGTTGATGGTAAGTTTTGCAGGATTCTCAATGTTGAAAAAATTGTTGATGCTAATGGAAATGCGAAAATAAAATCTATTGATGTTTCTCTAAATCCTATTAATGATGAAAGTAACATCGCTAATGCTTTGAAGTTGGCAACCTGGAAGAATGCTAAATATGTGGCAAGCGCCTCTGCTTCTGTTGGTTTCTTGGGCGTAGATATTATTGCAAATGGCGATGCAGGTTTGGTTGCTGAATTTGGTCTTGAAAAGGCTGATAATCCTGAGAAAGCGAGTGTTTTCGGGTATAATGTTACAACAAAATTAGATTTTGATTCTGATTATTTAAATAAATTCTCGTTACAATCTTATGCTGATGTGTTTGGTGATAGTGTTTATTTGGGTGATGCTAAAATTGGTATTGAAGCAAAAGAAGATGATATTGAAAATGAAAAGCAAATTCGTTATAAAGTTGTAAGTGAATTTAATACTAGTAGTGAAGCTTGGAAGAATATTGTTGATAAATTTAAAGATTTTTCGATTGAAAAACTTTATGCTGTTCTTGAAACATTATTACAGCGTCTTGACGATATTACTCAAAATTCGGATGTTAAGATTCCTGTTATTAATAAATCCGTAAGAGATTTGGTAAATGTCGCCAATGATTTGCGTGATATAATTGCAAGATTGCGTGCCGAAAAGGTGACGACTATTCAAAAGTTCGGTGATCTTTTAAACACATATCTTGAAGAATTCCATCTTACATCGCATACGCCGAATGAAAAACTTTTCAAATTAGAACCTGATATAGAAGGAACAGAATTTAAAGGTCTGAAACTTACATTTAATATTCAAAAGAATTTCTCGACACGTCACAGATTTAGTTTTGGTACAGGAACAAGTGGTGTTCATGGTAATATAGACTTGGATGTTTCTGGTGATTTCTGGTTTGCACTGTCTGCAAAACTTGATATTAGTGAACTTGATTTGATGCTAAACAATGATGGCTTGATGTTTGGCGCAGATATTGGCATTGCTGGCGATAAACTTCGCTTTGATTTGGGCATTAACGCTGGGGATGGTAAGGAAAATCTCCTTAGCAACTTGATTTCTGTGGGCTCTGATAAAAATGAAGCTTTTATTTATGGTAAGGTGGGTTTTGCTGGATCGTATGGCAAAACTGGTGTTGGATTGTCTAAATTTGATGATAGCTCATTCGAATATATTCTTCCTGTTGCCATTTTTGGTAAGCTCCCTGTTTATGCTTGCAATATGTCGCTTGGCGATGTGTATATTGGCAAATGCGTGAACGGCAATGTTGCGTTCAAGAATTGTAAAGATTATGCAACTGCAAAGAAAGCCGTTGAAGATGAGATGAAGGCATACTTGGATGTACACAATTCAAATAAGAGTAATAAGCTTTATGTTCTTTCTGGTAGCGGTTCTTCAGATTCTTTCGATATAGATATAAAAACAGGAACCGAAGAAAATCTGAGTGAATTGAATGATAAGTTTATTGTTGATTTCTCGGATGCTTATCAAAAGATTTCGGATCTTGCAGATTTTGCCAACATGGATTGGTTTAGCAAGATTAAACTTGCTGTTGCTGGTTTGAACAACCTGTTTGAAATGCTTGAAAGTAGCATGAACAGCAATATGGGTAGCAAGCTCAAGTCTGTGCCCGTAGTGGGTTCTGCGTTAAGTACAGGTGTTGATTTCTTGAGTGTGTTGAGAGACAACATCTTGGATCCATTCTCGAAGTTTGTCTATGAATCTACAGGTCTTACGGCTGAAATGGTTGCTAAGAAGATGAACTCGTTATTGAGTGGTTATTTGCTTAATGTCAATATTGATACTGATGATGACTACTACTTTAATTGGGGTCTGATGGACAAATCATGGACTCAGTCTGGTGAAAATGGCAAGGGTGCATGGTATCGTAGTGATAACAAGTCGGCGGAATGGTTCTTTAATTTAGGCGGAACATACGATTATGGTAAATCGATTGACTTTGATTTAGGATTCCCTGGACTTGGGCTTAAGTCGAATGCTGGATTGGATCTTTCGCTTACATGGGCGCTTGAATTTGGCTTTGGTATATCGCAAGAAAAGGGATTCTACTTTATCTTTGGCGATGGTGATGAACTTTCTGTTAAAGCCAATGCTTCTTTGAATGGTGATATTGAAGGGGCTTTAGCAGGTCTTGGACTTAAGCTGGATGTGAAACCTGAAAATAATCATTGTGCTGAAATTAAACTTGGATTTGGTGTCGATTTGAATGAATCCAAGAATCTAGAATATGATGCTGCTTCTGGGATTAATCCTAATTTAAAGGGAGATAATCCCGATGGCTTAACTGCGGATGAAATAAAGGAACGTATTGATAAAAAACAACTTTCTAATAAGAAGTATGGTATCGTTGAACTTTCGAGTGCCTTTGCAAAGCCTGAATTTGATTTCAGTGCTAGTGTAAATATTGTTGCTGGCATGACTGTTGGTGTTACGAAGGATTTGGATAGAAATACACCGAAGTTCCCGAATATTACTGGTCGTTTTGATTTTAATTGGGAAGCTGGCGCCGGAGTTAAAAAGCTTGGATTCTATGAAATCAAGCTTGACATGGGCTCCTTTATCGGAGGCGTGCTTGGACCGATTATCTCCAAGATTCAAAAGGTGATTGAACCGCTTGAACCGCTCATCGACTTCTTGACGACTCCGTTCCCTGTGCTTAAGGATTTGGGTATCAAAATTACTCCGCTTGACTTGGCCAAGAAGTATAGTAATGGTAAGTTTGATGACTCGATGGTTTATGCCATCAAGGATTTGATTGCTATTTCTAAGACGATTTCTGCCGTTAAGGGTAGTGGATTGTCAATTTCGATTGGTGATTTTGAGTTGGTAAACGGCTCTGATTCTAATGAGGATAGAAAAGCTCAATCTTTCCTTCAAGGTAAATCGTCAACCTCCTCGTTTATAGGGAAAGATGATGATTTTGATAAAAACGTAACGAAATACGCCAAGGGGTTGGATAACGATAAAATCAAAGGTGATGCTAATAATGCTTTGAAGAAGCAAGGCCTCAATATGGATGATAAAGGAGGCTGGTATTTTGTTTGGAATGACCCATCGAAAATCTTCAAACTCCTGCTTGGTGAGGATATTGACCTTGTCAAGTATACCATGCCAAAGCTCAGCTTTGATTTTGACTGGAGTACATTTGTCCGTATTTGGGGCCCGCTTGGTGCACGTATTGGCGTGAATTTCAATGCGTCTATTCAACTTTCCTTTGGTTACGATACTCTTGGAATACGCCAGTGGGTCAAGAGCGATTACAAGGACTTTGGTCGTTTAGTAAATGGTTTCTATGTAGGCGATTTGGACGATAATGGTGTTGATATCAACGAACTTTCGTTCTATGGCGGCCTTAATGCGTCTGCAGAATTGAATGCTGGTATTTCTGCTGGTGTTGGTGGCGGAGTTGGCATTAACGTTGGTTTTAACCTTTACGATCCGAATAAGGATGGTAAAGTTCGCTTGAGCGAAATGACGCAAATCATCAAACGTGATGGCTTGTTTGGCATGTTCGACGTGAATGGAAAGATTACTGCCAAACTCTATGCTTACGTGAAATTGCTCTTCTACAAAAAGAAGTGGAATATTACTGGTGATATTACGCTGTTTGAGTTTAGCTACGAACATAAAACAGCTCCGGTAATGGCTTCGAAGAACGATAATGGTGACGTTGTCGGTCATGTAGGCCCGAATGCGGGAGACCGTATTTCTACAGATAAGAATAACCCGTCGCTCAATGATGGTGATGAAATTATTTCTCTCACTATAGAGGACAGGAAAGTTTCTTGGAATGGTGATTCGGCTACTGTTGACGAAGGTAAGAAACTTATTATTGATGGCGGTGCCGGCGTTGACAAGATTACCGTGAAAGGAAACGCTAAATGTGATGTCGAAATTTTGGGTGGTGATGGCGACGATGTTATTGACCTTTCTGAATTGACTGTTGAGGATGGTTATGCTGTCATTATTTGGGGTGGCTCCGGAAATGATAAAATTTTTGGAGCGAAGGGCTTGAATATTATCTTTGGTGATACAGGTATTGCCCGTATTGAAGATGACAGAGAAGATAAAGATGATCCGAATGATGTTAAAATAACTAACCGTAAGTTTGTTGTCGATGCCGATGTTGTCGCCGATGGTGCAGGAGATGATATTATTATTGGCAATAATGATCCTGCAACAACTCGAAATATTATTGCAGGTGGTGCTGGTAGCGATAAGATTTATGGTGGTGCAGGTAAAGATATCATCTTCGGTGATGGCGGTAAGGTTGAATTTGAAATCGTAAATAAAATTGAACCCAAGAATGTTGATAATATTGAAAAAAATGATCTCGCTAAACAAAAAGAATATAAGGAACGAGCGACATCAAAAGAATATTCGTTCGTTGCAGGTAGGCCTGTTGATGGTGAAACTGTAAAAATTTCTCGTACTGATATCAGCGCTGATGGCGGTAACGATGTAATTCTCGGTGGTGCAGGCGATGACTACATTTATGGCGGTGCTGGCAATGACCATGTTGATGGGGGCGCTGGTGAAGACCGTATTTATGGTGAACGCGGCCACGATATTATGCTTGGTGGTTCTGATAAGGATTATATCTATGGTGGCTCCGGCCATGATATCATCTTTGGTGACAAGATTGAATCTGATGTTGATATTGATAAGGACTTGTTGCTTTATAAGGAGTTCTTCAGTAAAGAATTTAGAGAGGCTCAGTTTGCTGCTGATACCATAATTTCAAAGTCGGAATTCGAATTTAGTGCCAATAATAATAGTGATAAAACAGTATCGATAACTATTGATTCGAATGGTAGTGCTGGTGTTGACCATATCTATGGTGAAGAAGGCGATGACCTGATTTTCGGTGATAGCGGTACAAACGATGGTGCTGGTGATACTATAGAAGGTGGTATCGGTAACGATGTCATTGATGGCAATGGTGGTGACGATACCATTAGCGGTGGCATTGACAACGATATTATCTATGGTGGCTCTGGTAACGATACCATTGATGGCGGTGCCGGTAATGACAGCTTGTATGGCGATAATGGTATTCGTGCTTATGATAAAAAAGGCGATGCTTTTGAAGGTGCACAGATTACCTTTGGCGAAAATATTGGCCTTCTCGATAAAATTTACAAGAGCATAACGCCTAAGTCTGGTCTTAAAGATGGTAATGACAAGATTATGACTGGTCCGGGTATGGACTTTGTTGATGGTCAGGGAGGTAGTGACCAAATAATTGTCAACCTGATGGGTGAAAGCGAAACGAATTACGCAAATATTACGGATACTGGTGCAGGTGAATTTGATACGGATACACTTACCATCGAGGGTACGGAATACAACGATACGTTGCTCATGCGTACGAATAAGGACGAATCTCTTGGATTTGTAGCTTTGTTACCCGATAGAAATCTTGGTCAAAATGAGGTTGGTAACAGAAATATTGAACGAGTCAACTTTACAAATGGCATTGATGTCGTTAACTTGAATGCAAACGGCGGTGATGACAAGATTTACGTTGATGGTACTGCCAAGATGACGAATATTGATGGCGGTGCTGGTGATGATTCGTTCCAAATTGGCCAATTCTATAATTCTGAACGTGTATCTACAGGCAATCAAGGAATTAAGAAAGACGATGAGTTTAATGTAACTCAGACTCTTGGTAATGATAAGTTCTTGAGTGACGGTGTTACTAAGGATACGACTTTGAATGTCGAAGGCGGTATTGGAAATGACTCGTTTATCGCTTTGCGCAATGCTGGTGCTTTAAGTATGGCTGGTGGCAGAGGCAATGATACATTCTCTGTTTATACTTATGAAAATAAGATTGAAAATCCCAAATATGATGCAGATGATAAGGATTCTAAAGAACCTCAATATATTGGTGAAACATTTGATAGTGGCTCGATGTCTGTTGACGGCGGAGCCGGCATCGATTTGTTGAATGTAGCAGGTTCGACAGGAGACGATACTGTTATTATTACTAAACAGGGTATGCTTAGTGATTCTACCGGTGTCAAGATTGCTGGTGTCGAAACAACGAATTTTGACGCAGGTGCTGGCGATGATATGTTCTTTGTCCTTGGCAATAACAAGGGTGATTCTACCATTATCAATGGTGGACATGGAAATGACACTGTTTCTGTTGGTGGTGGCCCGGACGAATCAAAGAATTTGCGTAGTGCCGATACTGATGGTCAGAAGAATCACTTGAAATACGAAATTGTTACAACGGCAGAACAGGGTCTTAAAGAAAATCAGGTTAAGCTTGTTGATGAAAAAGTTGAAAGTGCTTTCTTGTATGATGAAGAGTATACGGTAATCGATACAAGTAACGAACCGACCGTATTCTATTCTATTGATGACAAATGCATTAAACTTGAAAATATTACGGTCAAGGAAGATGGTGAAATCAAGACATTCTATATCGGATGCTCTGGTGATTTGAAGGGGAAAACGATTTCCGTTAAGTTGACAGTTCCGATGCTTTCTTCTACGGCTTTACAGCACGGGGATAGAGGTATCCTTATTAAAAAAGTAAGTGATACAGAATTTTCGAATGAAGTGACTTTTGATTTAACAAGTAGTGGTTCTGTTGTTGCTGTTCAAGTTAAGGCTCTTTCGGATAGCTTGCTTGAAGAGGCTCTTGTATCTTCGATTACTGTGCAGAGTACTTGGAACAACGCTAAATTGAAACGCTCTGTAAATGTTATTTCGGTGAATGTTGAAGATGATGCTAAAGAGAAGAATAATGAGTATAAGAATTTGTTGACTCGAACGGATGAATTCCGCGTTCAAACGGCTGAAATTAACCTAGGCGAATTCGTTAAAGAATTTGATGGTGATATTCATGTTTATGTTCAGAATAGCGATGAAGAGTTGGCAGAGGGCGATAGTAAGGATTATACCATTAACAAAAAAGATGGCGTTTTGACTCTTAAGAATTTTGATAAATTTGAGGGTAAGAATAAAGTCTTGGTTGTCAATTATCGCTCCAATAAAATGCAATTGGACGGCTCTAAGATTCGCTTGGTTTATGACAATCTTGCTGCAACGAAGAATGGCGAAATTGTTAATGAACTGAAGTCGGTAACGTATTATAAAGATGGAGATACTAAAGGAACCAAAATAAAGTCAAAGGCTGAAGCTACAGATAAAGATGAAATCTATTATGCCCTGTATGGCGATAGCTTGGTATTCTTCTATAAGGCTAATAACCGCTTGGCTTCATTGCATGGAAAGATTGAAGTTAACGCTGATACACGAATTGTTGATGTTCCTGAAAATCGTGATTCTAAAACAGAAAATAAATTCAATAGCGATAAGTTTAAGATTGAATCTGTAAGTAATGATCATGTGATTGCGGAAAAGGGATCTGCTGCAGAAGCTGAAACGAACTTTAATACCACAAAGTTTAAGTTAAAGTATACAGGTTCTGATGAGGAATTTACAGAAGGAAAGAGTGTTTTTGTTAAAATATATGCAGAAGATGTTGTTTCTGTGAAGGATGCCACTCCTAGTAAACAGCTTCGAATTTATAAAGATAATGAATCAGATCAGGCCGAAAACTATTTAATCCTTGAATTTAATAAGGATCATTTGGAATACTCAATCACTGTTTATGCGGACAATGATAATGTAAATGAAGAATATGGCTATACAACGATTCCTGCTAATGACAAGAATCAGTACATTAGTGATATTGAAGGTAACATCTATGCATATGGTGAAGGTGCTAGCATGGAATCGGATTTTGACGATCCGGCCGTACTTCGCTATAACCATAAGTTTAAAGATGGCTCTAAGGTTGTAAATGCTTCGAAATTCAACGAGAAAAATTCCTATGATACCGGCAAAATGGGCAAGGTCTCAAGTATCGATGGTACAACAATAGTATTTGATGGTAAAAATGCTAATGGACTGAAGAAAGGTAGTACCGTTAAGTTTATCAAGGGTGATCTTGAATCTGATTGGTTCTATGTAGAGTCATACGATGAACAAACGCATACATTTACTGTTCAGGCTCCTGTTGAAGGTTTTGGCAATGGTTCTGGTGTTTATGCTTTGTTCTCGGAACCGAAGGATTACCTGTTTACGCCTGAAGCTGATAATACTGACCGCATTTTTGTGAACAATCAAATGTCTACTACGGATGCAACGACCACGTTCGAAAGTGTCGATAATGCCCCGGATTCTGTCAGATTTACAAATAAGGTTAATGATAAAGATAAGCAATGGCAGGGCGAACTCGTCGCAAATAACTTTGAATTCGGCGAGTACAACCTTGGCTCTGGTGTGGATAAGGTCGATATTTATAAGACTCATTATCGCAATGATGAGGGAACCAAGTTCCAGACCTTTACCGTTGTAAATACGGGTGATGGTGAAGACGATATAACGGTTCATAGCTATACGGAAAATTCTGATGGTCAACTTGTCATTAATGCTCAAGAAGGCGGTGATGACACGGAAGGTCGTGGCGACAAGATTAATGCTACATCAGATAAGATTACCAAAAATGGTATGATTATTTTCGGTGGCGAAGGTCGCGATAATATTGATGTAAAACAGGGCGTGATTGCATTCGGCGATAAGGGTAATATCCAGTATAAGAATGCTAAGGGTGAAATTGTTACGAATTTGGGTTATGAAGAAGTTGATGTAAATAACGGAAAGACTGGTCAAATTATTCGTACCAAAATTTCCAAGGAAAATGGTGTACTTCAAAAGCAGACCGATGGTGTAGCTCGTGGTGCAACTTCCATTAAGTCTGTTGATTACAATAATGGTAAACGAGATGTGATTCTTGCCGGTGGCCGTGACAGTATTGTTGTTGGTGGTGCCAAAGACGATTATATCTCTGTAACGGGCGGTAATAATGTTGTCCTTGGCGATAATGGTGAAATCAAGTTTGTAACCGATGAAAAAGAAAATACTACCTGGCATGAAAATGGAACCCTTCATAGCTATCGTTCGTCAGTGCAGACTATCGAAGACGAAATCGGTGAAAAGGATATAATCAATATTACTGGTAGTGATAATGTAGCTATGGGTGGTAATGGTGGTGATGAAATCACGATTTCTGCAATTGAAGGCGAAGAAAATAGTGGTAGCAATAACGTTGTTCTCGGTGATGGTGGCTTAGCTGAATTTAATTTGGATGGAACGCCGCATAAAGTTGAGACAACTAAAAATGGAACCGGTGGAGTCGATACGATTACAATCCATGGTGGCAATAACGTTGTCATGGGTGGTGCGAAGAATGATGAAATTACCATTGGTATCGAAAATAAACCTGATAGTGCTGCTAAAAATATTGTTCTTGGTGACGGCGGTAAATATGTCGAAAAGGCAACCGAAAACGTTATCAAGACGATTGATAATGACATTGGCGGTGTAGATACAATCAAAATCTATGGCGGTGATAATGTCGTCATGGGTGGCTTTGATGGCGATAAGATCTATATTGGTGCCTCTGAAAGCGTGAAGAGTGACAACAACATTGTTCTCGGTGACGGTGGCGTTGCTCACGTCAATAAGGATGGCTCGCCCAATAAGGTAAAGACGATTGAAAATGATATTGGTGGTGAAGATACCATTGAAATCTATGGCGGTAATAACGTCGTCATGGGTGGCGCAATGGATGATGAAATTACCATTGGTATCGAAAATAAACCTGATAGTGCTGCAAATAATATCGTTCTTGGCGATGGCGGTAAATTTGTCAATAATGAAACCCAAAAGGTTGTCAAGACGATAGATGATTCCATTGGCGGTGTTGATACAATCCATGTCTATGGTGGTAGCAATGTTGTCATGGGCGGTGCTGAAGGCGATGAAATATTTATCGGTACTTCGGAAAGCGTTAAGAGCGATAACAACGTAGTTCTTGGCGATGGTGGTAAGTACAATCTCAAGAAGGATGTTTCTCTCGAAATCCGCACAACCAGTAATGAAGTTGGTGGTACAGATACCATTGAAATCCATGGCGGTAAAAATACTGTTATGGGCGGCTTCAAGAATGATGATATTGATATCTTCGGTAATGATAACGTTGTTCTCGGTGATGGCGGTTCGGCAAACTACGATAAGCGCCCTGAAGTAGTCAAGGGTGATACCAATGTCAATGCCGGACTTATCAAGGTCGAAACGCAGGCTGATGAAATTGAAGTTGTTATGCCGAAGGATGATAATCCTTCTGGAAAGTCTGTCCGCCTGAACGATGATATTGATATTCATGGTGACATCAATATCGTTATGGGTGGTGTCGATGCCGATAAGATTATCATTGATGGCGCAGACAACGTTGTCGTTGGTGATGCCGGTGTCTATACTGTTCGTGAAAATTGCTTGACGGTTGAAACGAAGAGTGAACCGTTTGGTGGCCATGACATCATCACTACGGGTGACGGCAAGAATACGATTCTTGGCGGTACAGATGTTGATGAGATTACTACTGGAAACGGTAATGACATTATCGTCGGTGACGGTGGCTTGGTTATCATGGACAATGACCATAACCCGCTCATTGTGACGAACTCCGGCAAGAATGTTGCCGAAGAAAATGAGGAAACAAAGTCTGCTGGTGGTGATTTCATCATAACAGCTGGTGGTGACAACGTTATCTTCGGCGGTCTTGGCGAAGACAAGATTGATTCGGGCAATGGCGAAGATGTCGTGTTTGGCGATAACGGCTATGCGACATTCCGTGGAAATGCTGGCTTGGCAAATGATTTGCACGAAAAGTTCACTGATCTTAAGGATGTGTTTACGTTCGAAAATGCTCCTGAAGTTCGTGATTCTGCAACACTCAGCTTCAATTTCCAGGGCCCTGCCCAGTGGGGTATTGGTGCTAACGAACAGGCTGGTGTGCTAACTGAAAGTGAAAATCATCGTGTTGGCAATTGGAACAATATCAAGACTCAGTCTGGCCAAGAAGCTGGTACATACGGCAATGATGACAAGGAATTGGTCTACTTTGACGATGGTACGCGTGCAAGTGCCGTGAGCGTGACTTACGGTGCCTCTGAATCTCACCGCGTTAAGACCTCTGATGGTGCCAATATCCGCTTGCATGGTTATGATCAGTCTCAGTTTGTGACTGGCTCGAATCCGGGTGATGTAAACTTGATGAAGAGCGGTCTTGAAATTAGCGGCAATAACGCTCGCAATACGCTCTTGACGCAGATTGATGGTCTTGACCAGTATTTCACAGAATACGATGTGATTGTCTATTTGGATATGGTCCGTGAAAACTCCATGCCCGAACATAGTGTTCGTATGGTTACGTTGTTCATCGATACTTTTGATGAAGATGGTAACTGGGTGAGCAAGGAATTTGACCGCTTCTATGTCAACGATCCAGACAATAATACATTTAATGGTTCTTGGACTGTTGCAACGGGTAAGTCTGTAGAGACTGCGATTGTTTCTAACTGTGTTATCTTCAAGTCTTATACTGATGCTAATGGCGTTGTGCATACATTGAGTGGTGACCGTTTCCATGTCGAAATTACTGACCCGCTGAATGGTACGAATGGTAAGGATCGTGCTGGTATTGCTGGTATCCAAGTTTGTGGTAAGCTCCACAAGCAAGATATCGCTGCCTCTACGGATATCGATTATGGTAGCAAGGACACGATAAAAACAAGTGGCGGTAACGATATTGTTGTTGGCGGTACTGGTGGCGATGAGATTACGACTTATGGCGACGAGTATTACGGAATTAACGATTTCGATGTCGTGTTTGGCGATAATGCCAAGATTTTGCTCACTGACCGTGATAGTAAGGATTCTACGGCTTCGACGCTGACGCATGCGGAATCGATTGCTGCAACGAACTATACTGCAAATTACGACGATATTATCAATACTGGTGACGGTAACGATGTTGTCGTTGGCGGTATTGGTCATGATGATATAAATGCTGGAGCAAAAGAAAAGGCTCAGACGACGATTGATGGCGTTACGGTTACTTCGTTTAACTTCGTAAAGGAGTCTACGAACCAGTCAATGCTCATCAATGAGGGTGAATCTGCGGGCGTTGTTGTTGACAATCACTGGAAGAACGTTTACCTGCGCAATCATGAAATGCGTGACCGTGCTACAGGCAATGAAGTTGCCCCGAAAAAAGGCGCGATTACATTCGACTACACGTCCATCGCTCAATGGAGTAACAACAATCCGAGCGAACAGGAAGATCCTGCAATGGATGCTGATACTGGCAATAACAAGATGATGAAGACTCTTGTGATGGGCCAAAAGCTTGAAACGCTGTCGCTGTCGTTGCATAACTTGCCGGGATCCGAAAGCAACCCCTGCGATGTGTATGTCTATGTGGGTGGTAAGCTTGAACATGGTGATGCTTATGATTACGTCTTTGAAATCACTGGCTCCGATAATAAGAAGTTCTATTTGAACGATTGGGCGGGCAATAGCTTTGAAGGCGAATTCAAGGAAATCACATGCACGAGCTATACTCCGGACATGCTTGTTTCTGGTGTAACGCCGAGTGTTTCGATGATTGGCAACTACGTGGTATTCCGTGGAATCAAGACTGCTGAATATACGGTACAAATTCGTTGCGTACAAACTGGAGTCGGCAACCAGCAACCCAATGACATTCCGGTGTTTACGGGTGTGCAGATTGTTTCTGGTGCAAAACGTACAGGCGATATCGCAGTTGGTGGCGATCATGACAAGGACCTTGTCTTTGGTGATGATGCCATGCTTGATTTCGATCTCGATATTCCTTTTGCGGGTAACGAAAATCTATCGGATTACAAGAATCGCGTGATTTCTGCAACATCGATGAGTGTATCTGCTGATGCTGCAAGGAATGTCCGTACTGATGATGTAATTCATACAGGTATAGACCGCGATGTTGTCGTTGGCGGTGATGGTAAAGATTATATCAGAACTGGCGATGGCGATGATGTGGTTTTGGGTGATAATGCTTCGCTCAAACTCGAAAATAATAACCCGATTGGTGTGTTCCGCCCGGATGTGGAAATTGTTCTCGAAGATAATCAGTATTTCCAGGGAACGAACGAAGCATATCTCGATAATGATGGTGTGCAGGTTCAGACTATGGAACAGAAGTACTATCAGGGTAAACTTTCTGGTATTGCTTTGCAGAATACTGAAAATGGTCGTCGTGACGATATCGATGGTGAATCTGGTAAGGACCTTGTGTTTGAAGGTGAATACAATGATGCTCCGCTTTACGTGGAACAACAGCAATCTTCAAATAACTCCGGCAACAACCAGGGTAACACGAACCAAGGCGAGAACAACACCAATAACCAGGGTAACACGAACCAAGGCGAGAACAACACTGGCAACAACCAGGGTAATACGAACCAGGGTGAGAACAACACCGGCAACAACCAGGGTAACACGAACCAAGGCGAGAACAACACCAATAACCAGGGTAACACGAACCAAGGCGAGAACAATACTGGCAACAACCAGGGTAATACAAACCAAGGTGAAAATAACCAGGGTACTTCTAACAACACAAATACGGATGTGCGTGTAGAAACTATTGGTACGTTGTCTCAGATTATTGTCTTTGAAGCGGGCAAGACAATTAAGCTTGTTTGCTCGGATTATCCGCAGGGCAATCCTTACTGGACTCCGAATATCTGCATTAGAGGCAATAACAGTGGTCCTAATCAGATTCCGGAACTCGAATGGTCTTGGGATGGAAAAACTCAAGCCCATACGAACACATGTACTGATTTCCGTGTTGATATTCCTGACCATCCGAATGGAGAAAATGGCATGTACGAAATCTATGTGACGGCAAAGACTTCGGGCGAGGCTCTTCTCTATGTTGATCAGTAATAAAATGTTGTAATAAAATCATCCTCACCTTCGCAAAAAAGGTGAGGATTTTTTTGTTTAATAATGGAGGCGAATTTGCTATATTTGCTTGCAATGTTTAATAATGGAATGAGCTTGCTTTGCAAGGTTTTTAGATGATTCTAGACCAACAGCGAAAGATTTTTCATGAATCGTGGTACCGGCTTGCAGAGAGTAAAATTACTTTGCGTTCGAGTGTCCACGTTCATCGCCAAGTTTATCGTGGCGTTCTGTGGTACGTTCTTTATGAACCGTTTACAAATCAGTATTACCGTTTGCCTCAAGGGGCGTACGAATTTATTTCTAAGCTGAGTTCGCATAAAACGGTGGGCGAGGTCTGGAACGAACTTTTGAATAGCGGTGCCGAGAGCGTTCCTAGCCAGGGCGAGGTCATCGAAATGCTTTCGCAGTTGTATCAGTCGAACATGCTCTTGTACGAGGGCGTGGATGATGGTACGATGTTGTTTGACCGTAACAAGAAGAATGTTCGCAAGAAGGTGAAAGCGACTCTTTTGAATATCTTCTTTTTGAAGGTCCCTGTTTTTGATCCTGAATTTCTATTGCGTAAGCTCAAGTGGCTCATCAACATTTTGTTGAGTGTGCCGTTTGCGCTTGTGTGGCTTGCTGCGATTATCGTTGCGACAAAATATGGCATTGAAAATTTCGATACGCTCAAGGATCAGACACACGGATTTTTATCGCCGTCGAATATCGGTTGGGTGTATGTCTGTACGGTGGTTGTTAAGCTGCTCCATGAATTCGGGCATAGCGCCGTTGTGAAAAAGTATGGTGGCGAAGTTCACACGGTGGGCATCATGTTCATGCTCTTGGCTCCGCTTCCGTACATGGATGCTACTGCGAGCTGGTCTTTCCGCAAAAAATGGCAACGCGTTTTTGTGGGTGCTGGCGGCATGCTCTTTGAATTCTTTATCGCTGCGGTGGCGCTCATATTATGGGCGAATCTTGGCGGTGGAATTTTAAAGGCTCTGGCATACAATGTGTTTATCATTTGTTCCATATCGACGGTGTTGTTTAACGTGAACCCGTTGATGCGTTTTGATGGATACTACATTCTCACGGACTTGTTGGATATGCCCAATTTGCAACAACGTTCTGTTAGTCATTTGAAGTATCTGCTTGAACGTTATGTGTTCCGCAAGTACGATGCCGAAAACATTGCGGATACATGGAGCGAACGCTTTATTTACACGTTCTACGGTGTGGCGAGTGCTATTTACAGGTTCTTCTTGTTCGCAGGGCTTGTCATTGCGATTTCGGAGCATTACTTGATTTTGTCGTTCATAATGGGGACTTTGCTTTGCTTGACCATGCTTGTTATCCCGTTCGGTAAGTTTATCAAGTATATATTTGCGGGGCCCGCTCTTGCGCAGGTCCGTAGTCGAGCGATTTTATTGACGCTCCTTGTATTTTCTTCTCTTGTGGGCGTGTTGTTTTATTTGCCTGTGCCCGATACGTTTACGGCGCCGGGTGTTATCGAGGCGAGCCGTTTCGAAAACAGCATTGTGGGCGAGAGCGGTGTCGTTGTTGGCGTGAACCATATTTCTAACGATTTTGTGCATGTGGGTGATACGCTCATGGTTCTCGAAAATCCAGAGTTGACTTATAAAATCGAAGAAAAACAGGGTGAAATTAGGGAAACGAACCAAATGTACTATCAAGCCTTGGAACGTTCTCCAGAAAATATGCATCCTATAAAAATTCGGTTGAATGTTTTGAATCAAGGTTTGGATGATCTTATAGAAAGGCAGAACAGGTTGACGTTAGTGGCCGGAATGGATGGCGTCCTTAGCACGGGTGATATTCAGAATTATGTGGGGCGTCATGTCAAGAAGGGGGATTCGATTGGAATTTTGCTTGATACGACTTCGTATGATTTTGTAGCGGTCGTAAGTCAAGAAGATGTTTCACGCTTGTTTTCGGGGACTCCGCATAAGACGAGTGTTCGCTTGAACGGCGAAGCGTTTACGGAAATTTTGACGGATAAAATTCAAGTGATTCCCACGGCCCAAGATAAGCTCCCTTCGAATGCGTTAGGCTGGCATGGCGGTGGTGATATTGAAACGAAAACGAACGGTTATTCGGAGCAAACGGCTGAACCTGTTTATTTGGTGAGAACAACGCTAATGGCCGATGACAAGCGCGCTCTTATGAAACATGGCCGTTCTGGAAAAATCCGCTTTGATTTAGGAAAGAAGCCGATTGCGTTGCAGGGAATTCGCAAGGCCCGCCAGGCTTTGCAGAAGTATTACAGGCTGTAGTCTTCTAGAGTTGCTATCATGAACTTGACGGATAATTACAGGTTGACTTCGCTCAAGCGCATCAAGAAAATCCCTTCGGGGTTAGATGCGGTTGTTTATCGTTTGGTAGGAAAGTTCAAGGAACGTTCTAGTGTCCGCCGCAAGCTGCTTAGGACTGCACGAAAAATCGATGCCATGGGGAAGGAATTTGCTTCTCTTGAATCTTCTGAATTGAAAAAAAAGCTTTTTGATATTCGTGAAAAGTTTAAGCGTCCTGTAAATGATGATGTATTGGCCGAGGCTTTTGCTCTTGTGCAAGAATCTGTTTTGCGAGTTCTGGGATATCGCCCTTATGTAGAACAAATTGCAGGTGCCCTTGCTTTGTACAACGGCTATATCGCTGAGATGTCTACAGGAGAAGGTAAAACGGTAACGGCGGCAATGTGCGGTGTTATTCGCGGGTGGAGCGGTCGCCCTTGCCATGTGATTACGGCAAACGATTACCTCGCATCTCGTGACGCGCAGATTATGGGAGGCCTTTATAATTTCTGTGGCGTTTCTGTCGGTGCGGTTACCGGGACCATGAAACCGCCTGATCGACGCGCAGGCTATGCTGCCGATGTGACTTATTCTACGGCGAAAGAAGTGCTTGCGGATTTTTTGCGTGACCGTATAGCTATGGGCAAAAGCCAAAATTTTTCGAAGAGAATTTTGGATAGCTTTACTTTACAGCAAAATGCGTTTTCGGATAAACTTGTACAACGCGGACTTTTTACTGCTATTGTGGACGAAGCAGATAATGTGCTTATTGATGAAGCCGTTACTCCTTTGATTATTTCTCGTGAAAAAGAAAACAAGGGCTTTAATAGAACCTGCGAAATCGCTTTTGGACTTTCTAACAATTTGGTCCGCGATGTTGATTATAAAGTCGATATCAAGTTGCGAACGATTCGCTTCTTGGTCGATATGGATGAGCGCCTTGAAGAAATCCAAGATGAACTTGCCGAAAAAAATGGTGGAAATGGAGGCTTTTGCAGAGCTTCGTTCTTGAAGGATTTGGTGCGACAGGCTTTGATTGCTAGGGAACTCTTTTTCCTCGGACGTCAATATTTGATTGAAGAAGGCAAGGTTGTTATTGTGGACGAGTCTACCGGCCGTAAAATGCCGATGCGTTCTTGGAATGGCGGCTTGCACCAAATGATAGAGTTGAAAGAAGGTCTTGAATTGACGGGCCTTAAGGAAACCGAAGCAAGAATGAGCTTCCAGCGTTTCTTTAGACTGTATAAGCATTTCTCGGGAATGACCGGAACCGGGAAAGAAGCTTCCAATGAATTCTGGATGGTCTATGGAACGCCGGTGCTATGTATCCCGAACCATCGCAAGAATAAACGTAAAATTTATCGTCTAAAGACTTATTCCACTAAGGAAAGCAAACGCAAGGCTATTATGGATGAAGTTGTTCGTATCCATAAGTTGGGCCGACCAATTTTGATTGGTACAAAGGATATTGACGAAAGTGAAACTTTCGGACGGATGCTGTCGGAATCGGGTCTTTTTTGCAAAATTATTAATGCTGTGCGCAGTGATGACGAAGCGAATATCATTGCCGAAGCTGGGAAGGCAGGCGCAATTACCGTGGCTACAAACATGGCCGGGCGTGGTACGGATATCAAGATTCCGGCTGGTGTAAAAAAAGTTGGCGGGCTCCATGTGATTGCGACGGAATGCAACATGTCGTCACGAATTGACCGTCAGCTCTTTGGGCGTTCGGCGCGTCAGGGCGACCCGGGCAGCGCAAGCCATTATGCCAGTTTTGAAGATGAAGTGCTTCGTCGAAATTTGCCTTCGCCATTGATGACGCTCTTTCGACATGCTGGGCCATTGGCTTCTTTAGCGGTAAAGTGGGCGCAATATCGTGCTGGCCGTAAATCGTATCAAAGTCGTGTGGCTGTACAGCGCACCGATACCTGGCTTGAAGAATCGCTAGGGTTTAGCGGTGGCGATGTGTAAAACAATAATGAATGCGGCTGCGTTACTTGAAATTGCGCCGCTTGTTTCGAAATAACAATTGTCATGCCCGCCACCGTGCGGGCATCTCCCTTTTTCGGCTACTTTTTAGCAGAGCTTGAAGACGAAGCGGAATTGCTTGACTTTCCTTCTTCGAAGGTCTTTATTGCAGCGTCCTTGGCTGCAATGGCGGCATCCTTGGCTTTCTCGGCTGTTTCTGAGACTTTGGTTGCTACACTATCCGCTGCATTTTTGGCGGCGCTTTTGAGCGAATCTGCGGTCTCTTCTGTCGAGCCTTTTGCTTTGTCTGTAATCGTCTTGGTAAGTTCGCTTGCTTTTTCTTTTGCCATCTTGCGGAGGTTTACTTCGTCAGATGAAAATCCCATTGTTTCGAGCGAAGACTTGTAGACGCTGTACGAAATCGCATCGTTTCTCAATTTCTTGAGATTACCTTCGACGGGGAGCAAATGCAAAATTGTGAGCAAAATAAAGCAGGCGAGAGCCGCCTTGACGAGTCCGAATAAGAGCCCCAGAATGCGGTTGGTCTTTCCGACAATCGTGTTCTTGATAGAATCGCCGACTAAATGCCCGATAAACGTAAACAGCAGGAATGGAACCAAAAAGCCGATGCAAGTGCAAATAAGGTGAGATGCAAAGTCGCCAAAGGCGAAGTTCCTTGCGAAAAAATCACCGAAAAGACTTTGTGCAAAGTATGCTCCAAAAATCGCAGAGACCCATGCGCAAAATCTGAACACGCTGCCGAGTAGACCACGCCATAATCCGAGGGCGCCGAAAACAAGCAGGCAAGCGCTGCAAGCAATGTCTATCCAATTCATTGGACTAATCCTCTAAGTCGCAAGCTGGATGGCAATAAAAGCTGCCGTCGCAACACTCACTCCAAGTATAAATCCTATTCCATACTTAAATGTAGTTTTTTGCGGCTTCGGAGACATAACGGTATCAACGGGTTGGTCTTCGTTTACCGTATCAGCCCACTCGGCAATGTATGGCGTCATGTCGCGTGGGTATTCTTTCATGATGTCGGCAAGCTCGTTTGCTGCATCGCATGCTGAGGACGGGCGTTTGCTTGCTCGCTTGTTGAGCAACTTCAGCACGAACTTGCGGAGTGGCTTGGGAACGTCGTCCGGGAAAACTTCGAGCTTGAATTTCATCTTGAGGATGTTTTCGCGCGTTTCTTCGAAGTCCTTGCCGCGGAAAAGATTTTCGCCGATGAGCATTTCACTTGCGATGATGCCTACGCTATAGAGGTCACTTGCGTAATTGACCTTTTCTCCCATGATTTGCTCGGGGCTCATGTAGGCGGCGGTGCCGATGATGCAGCCGGTCTGCGTAAGTTCCTTGCCAATTTCGAGAGGCGTTTCGGTATGGGCGATTCCAAAGTCCAAAAGGCGTACGCGGCCGTCTTTGTCAATCATCATGTTTGCGGGCTTTAGATCGCGATGAGTGACTCCGTTGCGGTGGGCGTGGCTTAATGCACTTAAAAGTTCGTACAAGATTGTCTCGACAACCCAAATAGGCGGTCGCTTGTTCCTTAAGAGCAAGTCCTTGAGGCTTGAACCTTGTACGTATTCCATGGACATCGTATAATTGCCGTCGCTATCTTTCCAGAGGGCATACGGTTGGATGATGCTAGGATGGTTCAAGTGGGCGAGGATGCTCCCTTCTTGCAGGAACCGCTTGATATACACATCTTGCTGGTTCAAGTTCGAATGGAGTCTTTTGGCAACGACAAGTCGGTCAAGCGAAGGGTCTCTGCAAAGCCACAGACTGCCCATGGCTCCACTGTTTAGAGCTTGTATGGGTTTGTATCCGCCAATTTTGGACGGTAGTTGATCCTTTACTTTTTTCCTCGATTGTGTTGCCTTGACTTCTTCCATGCGTCCCTATATAGAAAAAGATTTATTTCTTGTCGCTCAAGTAAATGCTCTGGTGCTTTGTCTTCGGGTCCTGATTGGGGTAATCGAGGATGTAGTGAAGTCCGCGAGATTCCTTGCGACGGAGGGCTGCAATGAGGATCATCTTGGAAACCTGCAATGCGTTGAGGAATTCCAGGAAGTGCAAGTTTTCTGTTTCTTTGTTCTTGATGGCCGCATCGACATCTTTCTGGAGTTCTTCGATGACCTTGAGACCTTGGTTGAGGCCTGCCACCGTGCGCACGATGCCGCAGTGCGTCCACATCATGTCCTGGAGCATCTTCTTGCGCTTCTTCCAGTAGGCGGCCTTTGCAAAGCTGACCGATTCCTTCTTGGACTTGGATACGTTCAACTTTTCCTTGGCGATGCCGCTCTTTTCGATGTCATCGACAGCGCGGATTGCGAATACGACGCTTTCCAAGAGAGAGTTCGATGCGAGACGGTTTGCTCCATGAACGCCCGTTGCTGCGACTTCGCCGCAAGCATAAAGTCCCTTGATTTCGGTGCGAGACCAAGTATCGACGAGAACGCCGCCGCACATGTAGTGGGCTGCCGGAACGACCGGGATCCATTCCTTGGTGATATCGATGCCTGCGTCCAAGCATTTAGAATAAATGTGCGGGAAGTGGCTCTTGATATCCTTCGGGGTACGGCCGGAAAGGTCGATGTACATGTGGTCCTTGCCGAGACGCTGCATTTCGCTGTGGATGGCGCGTGCAACGATGTCGCGGGGGGCGAGGGAGTGCAGCGGGTGCACCTGGTTCATGAATTCTTCGCCCTTGTCGTTCTTGAGGATGCCGCCGAAACCGCGAACCGCTTCGGAAATGAGGAACGGCTTCTTGAACTTCGGTGCGTACAAACTCGTGGGATGGAACTGCATGAATTCAATGTCTTGAAGGGCTGCACCTGCGCGTGCTGCAATCGCCATGCCGTCGCCACAGCTGTCGGGCGGGCAAACGGTGTACTGCCAAATGCGACCTGCACCACCTGTAGAAAGGATGGTGGCCTTTGCAAAAATGCTTTCGACTTCGCCGGACTTCTGGTGGATAATCTTTGCACCGATGCAACGCTTTGCCTTGCCTTCGCCTTCGCAAATCAAGTCCTTGATGTAGCAGTTTTCAAGGTAGTCGATGTTCTTTTGCTTGTGAAGTTCGCAAAGGAGCGCGCGCATGATTTCTTTACCGGTGAGGTCTGCGGCGTGCAAAATGCGGTGGTGGCTGTGTCCGCCTTCGAGGTGGAGGTCGAATTGCGATTTATCCTCGGGCGATGGTGTGAACTCGACACCCCACTTGACGAGCTGCTTGATTGTCGCAGGGCCGCTCTTGGTGAGGATGTTGACCGGTTCTTTTTTGCAGAGGCCAGCGCCAGCTTCGAGCGTGTCTGCAATGTGAAATTCAAACTTGTCTGTTTTTTCGGTAACGGTAGCGATACCGCCCTGTGCATAGTTTGATGAGCCGTCCGGTTTTGCTCCTTTGGTTAGGATAACTACGTGGAAACCTTTTTCTGCCGCGTGGAGAGCTGCGCTCAATCCAGAAATGCCGGCACCCAGAACCAAAATATCGTACATGAGATACTCCAAAGGAATTGATGTATTTTTTATGTCCAATAAATAGAAAAAATAGGGCTTTTCGGCATTATATTTGGCTTGCAATTTCGATAAAATAAAATGCAAACATTTTTTTTTGCTATTTTTCGTGCGACAAAATTTTAATGGAGTTGTCTCTATGTTAACGTGGATTAATGAAAAAGCCAAGTGGGTAATTGTGATCTTTGCTGCCGGTATCGCCATCGGTCTTTTGGCCATGGACCGTGTTCCGGATCAGGGACGTAGCTATCCTATCGGCGTTGTCAATGATACCAAGATTTCTTACACGGACTTTGATTCTCGCGTGAAGATGATCGTGCAGAATCAGTACCAGAATCAGCACTTGGACGACGAACAGTACTCCCAGCTCCGCGCTCAGGTGTTCTCTAGCTTCGTCCGTCAGGCTCTTTTTGCTGAACAGTTCGAAAAGGCCGAACTTAACGCCTCGGTTGCAGAACTCAAGAACGAGTTCAAGCGCAATTCCGACGCTGTTCGCGGTCGTTTGGTTCAGGAAGCTCAGGCTCGCCTCTATGCTATCCAGCAGCAGGCTACCTCTCAGGAAGACTTGATGCAGCGTTCTCAGGCCTACATCGCTTCTTTGCCGAAGTTCCTCACGGATACGACTTTCAACAAGGCTGATTATGACGCTTGGATTGAAACTCCGGCTGCATACCGCTGGAGCGCAATGCTCATGCTCGAAGACGAAATGAAGAACAACACCATTCCGGCTCGTCAGCTCCAGACTTTGATTGGTGCTTCTGTTCATCCGACTGCTCTCGAAGCCAAGTGGAGTGTTGAACGTCGCTTGACGGATTACGAACTGCAGGTGGCGGTCGCCCCGAGTGCATCGTTTGTTGTGGATAGCAACTCCGTGGATAGCGTGATGGTTGCTGGCTACTTCAAGGCTCATGCAGATAGTTTCTTTGTGCAGAAGGACATTGCTCAGTTCCAGTATGTTTCCATTCCGGTCGAAGCTACTGCAGGCGACGATGCTAGCATCCGTGAATATGCAATGACTCTTTACTACCAGCTCACCGATTCTTCTTCGACAACGACGTTCGAAGACATGGCCCGCGTTTCTTCTGAAGATCCGGGTAGTGCAGAAAAGGGTGGCATCTTGAGCGATGATTTCGTTGGCCGTGGCGCTTATGTCAAGCCGTTCGAAGACGCTGCTTTCGCTCTTGATTCTGGCAAGATTTCTGAACCGGTCCGCTCTCAGTTCGGTTACCACATCATCAAGTCTTATGGTAATGTGAAGAATGCCAAGGGTGAAGTCGAAAAGGTCAAGGTTGGCCACATTCTCCTTACGGTGACTGCTTCTTCTAATACTATTGACAGCCTCGAAAAGATCCTCACGAACATCAAGAAGGATGTCGATGCTGGTTCTGACTTGCTCACCGAAGCTCAGGCTCGCGGTCTCGAAGTCAAGACTTCTGAATGGGTTTCTCGTGATGGCAACATGGCTGCCTTTGGTTACCTCAAGGGTCTCGCTTCTTTCGCATGGCCGAACGAAAACCTCCCGAAGGAAGACAGTGAAATTTCTGGCGTGCTCAGAAACAACAAGTGGGTTGTCATTGCTAAGAAGGTTGGTTCCTTCAAGGCTGGCGAACGTAGTCTCCCGCTCTACTACGATAATATCAAGGAAACTCTCCTCAAGCAGAAGGCTGCTAAGGCTGCTGAAAACTACTTGAATTCTGTTGCCGCTCAGGTGAAGGCTTACAATCCGGCTGATACCGCTGCAGCCAAGATCGAAAAGGTCGAAATCGAATCCAAGAATGCTTCTGTTGAAGGTTTCGTTCCGGGCTTTGGTTACGGCAATGCTCAGGTCGCACGCGTTGTGGGCAAGGCTAAGGTCGGTGAATGGACCGCTCCGGTTGTCGCTGAAAATGGCGCCGTGATGCTCAAGGTCGTTTCCAAGAAGGCTCCGAAGATTGAAGACGTTGAAGACGCTATCAAGCAGGATGTTGACAATGCATACCGCTTTGGCGTGATGACTGCATTCAACGACTATGTTACGAATCTCGAAGCTTCTACGCCGGTTAAGAGCAACCTCGACCTCTTCTACAGAGACTAAGGGCTTTCGCGAGAGCAATGCTCTCGAGCGCGCACAAAATCCGTCAGCAAATAAATTCAATTATTGGTTGACGGATATGGCTTAAATTGCTATAATGTGCCGCACTTGCCCCCATCGTCTAGTGGCCCAGGACTCGGGATTCTCATTCCCGCAACAGCGGTTCGAGTCCGCTTGGGGGTACTAAAAACGACCAACGAAAAGTTGGTCGTTTTTATTTTCCGCATTTCGTCATCCTGAGCGTCAGCGAAGGATCCATTATTTCTCGTATGGGTAAAATAAAAGCCAGGGTGTTTGTACCCTGGCTTTTCAAATGCTTTTCACGAATTTCGCGCAGTTTAGTTAATATGCCCGCGCGTTTTGGCGCGTTTATTACTTGATTGTGCTGGTCAAGCGGAATGCAAAACCGACATCGCTGATTTCGTTGCCGCTATAAACACTGAACTGGAGTTTGGAATTTGCGATTTTCTTGGCCCAAGCCACTGTCCATGCCCAGTTGTCGATGTTCTTGCCACCAGTGAGAGCTGCACGGTCGTTGATGTGTTCCCATTCAACGTAGAGGCTGCTCATGAGAGTATTCATGAAGCAATCCTTTTTCGGGGTGTATTCAGCACCGAGATAGAACGGATGGTAAGAGTCACCCGGCTTCATGTATTTATATTCCTGAGCGACATAGTTTTCTTCTTTACCATTGATGTGGCTGTCTTTTTGCGTATGGATATAGCCATATTCACCATAGAAACGTAAAAATTCAATCGGCTTGTAGCTCAAGTATGTTGCTATACGGTGGGTGATGTATGCCGAATTTTGCACGACGTCAACAGCGTTCACGCGGTAGGCGAGCTTAGCTTCGAGCGGGAAGTCGAACTTGAGGCCTTCTTCTAAGCGGAAGTAACCCGTGTTAGCCTTGTTGTCACGTGTGGCGAGCATGGCTGTGAAGTTGGAGTAACCTGTCTGCCAGCCGAGTTCAATAGCGTTGTGGCTGTAGTCGCGCATCCAGAGACCGCGTGCCGTGAGGTCCTTGTCGATATAGGTACCGAAGTGGGTAGACTGGGACCAGTCCGTTTTCCAGTGACCAATCTTGAGGTTCAACTTATAGGTTTCAAAATTCCACTTGTAGTTTGCCCAGTAGAGGTCGGCGAGAATCTTGTCGTAGCTCGTGGTCTTGCCGTCACCATCTTTAATCTTGTTGCCGAATTGCGGGGCAAAAATACGAAGCATCACGAGAGCATCGAAGTTTTCACTCTTGTACTGCCCACCAATGTTGGCGCGGATCCAGAGGGAACTCAAGTTGTTGTCGCGGTCTGCGATCATCTTGGTAGCTTGCATCTGGACGTTGCCTTTGAGGCTGAATTCGCCATCGGCTGCAGCGGCTGCAGAGACGAGGCCTGCAACCAAAAGTGCGCTTGTGAATTTTTTGAAGTTCATGGAATCTCCTTGTATATCGTACGGGCGCAAATCTAGAAATTTCAAAAAATATTTAAAGATAATTTGAAACTCCGTCTATCAATTTTTATTTTTGGCTCGAAAAATCAATTGGAGTACAAGAATGAGAATGATTTCACGCACCCTGCTTTCGGCGATGGTAGCCGTTTCGTTTGCTTCTGCCGGAAAGCTTGCCCCGAACAAGACTCACGCTGTTTTGAATGTGACTTACACGAACAACGAGGACGTTCCGCATGCAAAGAAGAAACTCACGTTTGTGGGGCAGAACAAGGGCAAAAAGGTGGTGATTACGACGGACGTGTATGGCGAAGCCAGTTTCCATATTCCGCGTGAAGATACTTACACGATTCTCTGCGAAAGTTTGACGGGTCCGTTCGAATGTGGCGAAACGCCTTATGTGTCGCGCACGGCAAGCACGGGTGGAATTACAGTCGTCTTTGATGATACTCGTTCTGAACTCACGGGTGTTACGTTCAAGGCTGGTAGTGCTGAACTCGTTCCGGGTTCTTTGAAAACGCTCAATGCTGCCATTGCTGGCCTCAAGCGCAATCCGAAGGCTAAAATCGAAGTGGAAGGCCATACGAGTAGCGAAGGCGGTGATGAACTGAACCAGAAACTTTCTGAAGACCGCGCCAATAGCGTCCGCGATTACATGATTGAAAATGGAATCGAAGCAGAACGCGTGACTGCTGTGGGTTATGGCCCGAGCCGCCCGAGGGAAAGCAATGCTACCGAAGCTGGGCGTCGTGCTAATCGCCGCATCGAGCTCAAGGTGCTCAACGCCGACGAAGTGAATTTCTAAAAATGAGATCTAAATAACCGAGATGCGCGGCCGTTGAGCCGCGCGAATCTTGAAAATGAAGAAAGCCGCAAATCGCGGCTTTTTTTGCTTGTATGGACGCGCCGATTATACTGCGCGATTTTTAAACCGCGCGAATTCCGTCTTCTTCGATCACGATTTTTTCTTCGCGGAAAAGTGTCCCGATAATTTTCTTGAACGTCTTTTTGGACATGCCGAATTCACGACGGATAGTTTCCGGATCGGTGTGGTCACCATAGGGGAGGAATCCGCCCGCAGCTTCGAGCTTTTGCAGAATGGCATTGGGGCTTTCGCTCTTCATCATGCCCTTGTAACCGACCGGTGTTAAGTTGAGCGTAATCTTTCCGTCGCTCGTGAAACGTTGGATGTAGCCCGGCATTGTATCGCCGATGTAGATACGTTCCATGCCCGGTGTTGTCATGATGCGGCCCGTGTAGCGGTAATCCACAAGGCAATCGACGTAATCGGGCGTGACTTCGTATGCGGCAAGCTCCACGCGCTGGCCGATGTGCAAGTCGTTCGTGTCCGGGTCGATAAAGCTCTTGATTTTTTCAGTAGCGATAATGCGTCCGCTCTTTTCGTCTTCGAGAACAAAGACTACGCAACGGTCGCCTTTCTGCAATTCGCCGAGCTGTTGCTTGAAGGGGAGGAACAAGTCCTTGTTGAGGCCCCAGTCCAAAAATGCGCCGACGCGGTTGACCTCTTTCACGGTGAGCACTGCGAATTCGCCTACTTGGGCAAGCGGCTTGTCGAGCGTTGCAATCGGGCGGTCCTCAGAGTCCGTGTAAACGAACACGTCAATGATTTCGCCTTCGACGAGCGTGAATTTGTTGCGGTTGCCGGGGAGGAGCACGCTTCCGCCAGTTTCGAGTTCCAGGTAATACCCCTGTGGCGTGATAGATTCGACGCGTGCGCGGTTAATTCTTCCAAGTTCCATAATTTGCCTTTCCGTTCAAGTGCTGCCGCGAACAATCGCGGTTCATTATTGTTATGCCCGCCTTCGAACGGGCATCTCCTTTAAATATACTTTTTTGCGCTAGTTGTCGCAAGGGCTCTCGTAGTTCGAAAGCTTAGCTTTACTCCGTCGGCAGTTCCTTGCAATGCCGCATAAACCTAAGCGTTTCTTTTTCGCCATCCGTCGCAAGTTTCTTGAGCAAGAACAGCAATTTCTTGTAAGTCGTCTCCGTCATCTTCTCGTGCGCGGTGCTTTTCGTCAAATAAAGGAGCGGCGCTTCTTGCGTGTATGTCTCCTTGTTGTACGTCTTGGAGGCGGCCACGCGGTCGCAGAACATTTCCTTGATATAGCGGTCGGGCATATCCATCGGCACGATTTTCTTGGTCTTCATATCATAATCGTACCAAAATTCAAAATGGTGCTTGTTGCGCCCCTTGTGGTGCATCCATGCGAGGCTCATGCCCGTATCGCGACGTTCTCCGTTGTTTGGCGATTCCTTGCCCGTGTAATATTTTGCACCCGGAATAAATTCGGTGGGGCTGTACTTCGATAAATCGTGTAGCAACCCCTGCAACCCGATACCCGCTTTAAAACAAAGTCTCATGACTTCGTTCTTGTGCTTGGTAATCGTGATGAAATGACGAATCGGATGGAACATGCCGGAAAATTAGCAAAAGCCGGGAATCCCGGCAATGTTTATTGCAAAATCCGATTCCCGTACTTCTTCTCGAATTCCGTCACGAGCTTGTGCGGTTCCGGGAAGTAGTGTCTGTGGGCGATACCCCATCAGGGAACAGCTCAAAATCCTTAGCTTTGTAGTTTTCGAATTCGTAAATATTCGTAAATGGAACCGACGGTATCGCCGATAATTGCTCCGATCATAAAAAAACTCTTTATTCTAATAATAGTATCGTTTAGTGCGTGCGAATTGTAAAATGAAATTTTTTTTATTTCAAAAGTGTATATTATCCCATTGGATATCCTAAGAGGTTTTTATGAACGGTAAAGTTGTTGCCCAAGACTATGTGCATCTCCGAAAACTCATTAATAAGGCTATTGAAGAAAAAGGTCCCAAGTGTGACTTGAATTTTATCGATGTATCGAACATTACTGATATGAGCTATCTTTTTCTTGGATCAGAATTCAATGGAGATATCAGTGATTGGAATGTCTCAAATGTGAGTGACATGAGCGAAATGTTTAAACGCTCTCAGTTTACAGGTGATATTAGCCGTTGGAATGTATCAAATGTTACTGATATGGGCTCTCTTTTTCTTGAATCACAATTCAATGGAGATATTAGTGGGTGGAATGTCTCAAATGTGAAAAATATGAGACGTATGTTTGAATTCTCTCAGTTTACAGGTGATATTAGCCGTTGGAACGTATCGAATGTAACTAATATGCGTTCAGTGTTTTGGAAGAGCCGTTTTAATGGAGACATCAGTCAATGGAATGTGTCGAATGTTGTAGATATGTTTTGTATGTTCTGGGATTCTTGTTTTACTGGCGATATTGGTCAATGGAATGTGTCTAAAGTAACAAATATGGATAGCATGTTTAAAGGCTCTGAATTTTCAGGTGATATTAGTTGTTGGAATGTATCCAATGTTGAAAATATGAGTGGCATGTTCAGGGAGTCTCGCTTTACAGGCGATATAGGTCAATGGGATGTGTCTAAAGTAACAAATATGAAGGGCATGTTTGAAGATTCTCTGTTTAATGGAGATATCAGTGGCTGGAATGTCTCAAATGTGAAAGATATGAGCGGTATGTTTAAAAGCTCTCGGTTTACAGGTGATATCAGTCGTTGGGACGTATCCAATGTTGAGAATATGAGCGGTATGTTTGAAAGCTCTGAATTTAATGGAGATATTAGTGGGTGGAATGTTTCTAATGTTAAGAACATGAGCAGCATGTTTGAATACTCTCGATTTACAGGAGATATCAGTCGCTGGGATGTATCTAAAGTAACAAATATGCATGGCATGTTTGAACGCTCTCGCTTTAATGGCGATATCAGTCGCTGGAACGTATTGAATGTTATTGATATGAGTAATATGTTCTATGAGTCTCGCTTTAATGGCGATATTAGTCAATGGGATGTCTCTAATGTGACGAATATGGGTCACATGTTTCAATATAGTGTATATAACGGAGATATCAGTGGGTGGAATGTATCTAAGGTAACAAATATGGAGGGCACGTTTGCGGATGCTCAATTTACTGGCAATATTAGTCACTGGGATGTATCGAACGTCACGGAAATGAACATTATGTTTGCTGGTTCTCATTTTACTGGTGATATCAGTGGATGGAATGTTTCAAATGTGAAAAGTATGTGGTGGATGTTTAAGGAATCTCAGTTTACAGGTGATATTAGTCGTTGGAATGTATCGAATGTTACTAATATGACAGGCATGTTTTTGGATTCTGCTTTTACTGGTGATATCAGTGGATGGGATGTTTCCAATGTGAAAAGTATGTGTTGGATGTTTAAGGGATCTCAGTTTACAGGTGATATTAGTCGTTGGAATGTGTCTAAAGTAACAAATATGCACGGCATGTTTGAACGCTCTCGATTTAATGGCGATATTAGTGAATGGAATATTTCTAATGTGATACATATGACGGAGATGTTTAAGGAATCTCAATTTAGAGGTGATATTAACCGGTGGGATGCATTCAAGGTGATTAACATGAGGGACATGTTTAAAGAGTCTGCTTTGGAAAAAGAAAACCGTTTGCCTACTTGGTACGCGGAAAGAGGAGAGCGTAGGAGTTTGGATTATTCACGTCCAAGCTATTGCACCTGCTGTAATTTTGATTTCAGTCGGATGTTCTAAGGCTGTTTTTAGCTCAAAATCGGCAAAAAATGATTTTTTGTAATAAAAAATTATACAACTTATGCCTTTTTCAAAAAATTAATGTTATCTTTCTAATCGTAAAATAGAGTTTTGCAGAAACTCCGGACGCTCGGTTATAAAAAATATCGAGCAAGCTCGAATTTTTTGCAACACTCGCTTGAAGAGTTTTTGCTCTTGCCCTCTAGATGAAATCTCGACAATTTCCAAAAGCGAGGACGAGGCAGACGCTCACGTAGATACGTTTTGAGCCATATTTTTTATGGCTTGTTTGGGCGTATTTCAACAAACGGTAATGATTCGTTGCCGTTTGGTTGCCCGTATTGGGGCGTGGGTCGTTTGCGTTTATCGCTTTGAGGCTGTCGAGAGCCCCGTGTAGGTAAGTGCAACGATCTGCGCCTTTTTTGTATTTCCACAAAATTTGGCATGACTCTTTTGCAGTGCAGGGGAAAACTCTGGAAATTTCATTGAAGGAGAATATATATCGCTGTATCTGCGTTTTATTCAATGAAAGATTTGAGCCTTTGCGAATGCAAAACTCACTATGCCGAAACCCGCACGGCATGGCGCGTACTTTGTGAGGTGAGAAATATGGATTTGTCAGTATTTAATACAATTGAACAAAAAAGAAATGCGTATGAATATAGACAAGCGTTTTCTTTTGAAGATGTTCAAAAAACATTACAGCAAGTCTCGACTGAAGGGGATGGAAAGACTTTCTTTCGAGGTGTCGCAGAAGGGGCTTGGAAAATTTACTCTTTTGCTCAACGCGAATGGATAACGAAAGAATTAAATTATCGCTTTGGTAGTTTTGAAGACTTTATGTCCTTGTTTCTTGAATATTCAAAGACAACCGAAAGTATTCGATTGAACCATTTCTGCAAAGTCGTTGCGGATCCAAGCGTCTTTTCTGTTCTACAACATTATGGTGCTCCAACACCATTTATTGATTGGACTTCTGATTACAATGTTGCTTTGTATTTTGCTACTCATTCTTCCAATGGAATTTGCTCTGGTTATGAAACGAACTCATTTGTTTCTGTTTATTGGATTACTCCGGGGAAAGGTGCTTATACACCAAATAATGATTTGACTCGTTTTTCTGATGTGATAAAAGAACATAAGCAAAATATGAATGCTGTCATTGAAGAAAATGGCAATATTTCTGGAAGTAATTACGCTGATGCAACATCCTATAACATATGGAAAAATGAAGTGTTTTGGATGGAAGAAACCAAAGATGAAATATTTATGCAAATTTCAAATCCTCGTTCTGATTTGCAAAGAGGATCTTTCGTATATACACCGGAAAGTGCCAAGCCTCTGAATGAGGTTTTTCTTGGAACGAAAAGCACCGATGATGATTGTACGACATCGGGAACATGTTATCTTCCGCCTAAAGCTCCAAATGATGAGTATTTCATACCCACAGCGCCACTTTGTGAAACAGGTGATTCTGTTGCAATATCATATTATCCTAAAATAAATTGTCTTGATATTCATAAATCAGTAGTTCCACAAATTCAGAAATACTTACGAGGTAGAAATGTAAATACATCATTATTGGGACTTGATTCTGATAATTGGGGAATGAACACATATAAATCTTTCTTAGAAGATTATAATCGTCCAGTAGATCCCGTTACTGCAATTCTCAGCGAAATATAAGATGATCCTAGTTTTGATGTGGTGCTAATTTAGGGATTCCTATGCCATACTGCGAAAATTGTGGAAATAAACTGTCTGATGGAGCTAACTTTTGCGAGGAATGTGGCGCAAAGGTCTATCCTGAGCTGAGTCCTTTGGATGAAAATTCTAGAGGCGAGGAATCTTCTTCTGCTGAAGATTCTATTTCCACATTTGTCAGTAATTGGCAATTGCAATGGCTGAAGGCTTCGTTGTCATCGGGGTCTTCTGAACTTGGTATCATAATGACCGACGTGTCAGCATTGGCAAATCAACTTTCTTGTTCTCCGACACAGCTGAAAAACGAAATTGCGGGTTATATCAACAAGGCCAAGATTAGAGACGTTTGCTATCATCTTCTTGATATTGGTAATAATGAAATTAGCTCAGCTAAATCAAATGATGTGCGGGGTGTTGTAGATTTACTCAAACAAATAATTCTTGTAGCGTGTCCAAAATACCTTTTTATTTTGGGCAACGAAGAGATTATCAATCTAATGTCTTGGGAGAATGAGTGTATAGATAGTGATGAAAATGTTCTTGCTGATTTACCCTATGTCACATTAGACGTGGATTCTCCGTGGAACGGTCAACAATATGATTTTTCTCAAGTTTTACGAACAGGTCGTTTGCCTAGCTATACGGGAGAAACTTTAGACGAATTTGTTAAGTATTTTGCAACGTCTTCGAGTTATTCTCTTGAATCAAAAATAGAACCATTTGGTCTTTCAGCTTTTGTTTGGCAAAAGGCCTCTAATGCGCAGTATAGAGAAATTTCACAGAATGAAGTCAAAACATCGCCAAGTATCACTTTGGCCAATGTTGGTCAAGTAATGCCTCAAAATGTAAATCTTCTTTATTTTAACCTTCACGGAAGTAATCAAACCGAATTTTGGTACGGACAACAGGGGCATAGTTACCCTGAAACATTCTCTCCTGAAATTGTTAAACAGATAAAAAATCCTTTTTTTCTTGGTGTTGAAGCTTGTTATGGAGCTAGGTACACGCAAGGATTATCTCCAAACGACAGCATTGTGCTTACGGCAATGCAAAATAGATGCCTTGCGCTTTTAGGCTCCAGTAAAATTGCTTATGGACCTTGCGAACCTCCTGGATTTTGTGCTGATATTATTATTGGTGTTTTTCTAAAGAATGTTCAAGATGGGAAAAGTGCGGGAGATGCATATTGTGAAGCTTTAACAGTATTGATGTCTGAAAAAGATCCAGACGATTCTACGATTAAGACACTGGCAGAGTTTTCGTTGTATGGAGACCCGTCAATCAAATTAGTTTGTAATACTCATCCAAAAGATGCGAGAACATTCAATAAGACTGTTTCGAGAATGATTGTTCCTATGCCTGATGTTCATCGCGCTGTGAAATCGGTATTGATCGAAAAGGATTGTAATGTGGTTAAGGCTTTTTTGCCAAAATTGGAACAATATCAAGTGAAAATGAAGACATCATTTGATATGTCGGACTATATGCAGGGGGTTGAACCAAAGTACTATAAAGTTGGTTCAAATAATTTGTATCAGGCTATTTATGAAAAGTATTCTAGCGGATGGAAATCACTGTTGAAGATTTATTTTGATGCTCAAGGGAATATTAAAAAGCAACTACTATCTAAATGAGGTCGCCACAATGGTAGTGAATAATCCTAAAATGAAAAATTTTCAATTTAGTCAAGAACAAGAAATCTTGCAAGGGACTGTCATATTCCGTCAGAACGACTGCGGTAGTAAAAGTGAACGAGTGAAACCGTTTTTGTATTGTAATAAGGATATGATTGTTCCATTATTTAAAAAAGGAGATAATCCTTTTGAAAATAATATTCTTCAAGAATATGATGGCAAGCAGGTGGAAATAATTGGCGAAGTTCGAAATGACGTTTTTGAAATAACAAACATCAAAAAGGTTTTATAAAAGAGGGAATATATTATGAAAAAATGTACACATTGTGGTGAAATGTTAAATGACTCTGCAAAATTTTGCAAAGCTTGCGGAACAAAGGTAGAATTTGTTTCTGAAAGCCTTATGTCAAATGATTCTGCAAAAGATAATTTTACTTTACTTGGTTCCTATATTCGTTGGAACGTTTTGAATGGTCAGATTGCAGTAAAAATTGATGAAAATGACTTTGCTGCTTATGGCAAGGTGAAGGGATTACAGATTCAAGATGGCGTAAAAGCTTTATTCTTTATTGAAGGAAAATTTGTTGCTGAATTAAATGCCGGTAGCTATTCTTTCAAGGAATTGGGGGTGGATGAAAATTCTCCTCACGTGGACAAACCTGGTATTGTTAGACGATTCTTAAGCAATATTGTTGGATTCTTCTCTGGTCGTAGTCGAGAACGAGCTGAAGCTGCGGGCCTTTCCTCATCGGTGAATGCAAATGTTCCTCGAGTATCGATTGTGCTTATTCGAGATACCAAATTCCCACTGTTGTTTGATTTGAAAAATATGCCTACAGCGAATTTGCAGAGTGATGTTGTTCTGCATATCTTGTGTAAGATTTCTAATGTGAACGAATTCTATCGTGCCTTACTTTTGGACAAAAAGTTCATTTGCTATGATGAATTTTCTAAGAAAATAGATTCTCTTGTGCAAACAACTTTTCGTAATGTTGTGGTAAATGTATCGCCAGAACAGGTTGTGGGTAATATGACGCTTCATAGCGAAGTATTGCGAAAAATGCAGGATGTCATGGCTCAGGTGTATCCTTTTGTGACTGTGACGGATGTTTTGGATATGAGTGCTTCTCGCGAAGATTTGAATAAAATCCGAAAACTAAAGGAAGAACTCTATGTTTCGGAGCTTGAATTAGAACAACTTACGAAACGAAATGCTTTTTTGAATCGCTTGAAAGACGAAACGAACGCGCAAACTCTTCACGATGCTCAGACTCAGATGGAGTTTGTGGATGCTATTGCGAAAATTGACGAACAGAATGAACTGAATAAGTTTGAACGCGAAAAATTTGCGACAATGCTTGCTGGACAACGCCTGTTGCATAATGCAAAGTCTGAAGAAGAAATCCAAACGGCGCTTTTGGAACTAAAGAAAAGCCAATTGCTCAGAGAAGAAGAACTTGATAATCTTGAACATAATAAGCGCCAGCGTACCGATTTACGTAATTTGAATGATGCTCAGATTCTTGCTTTGGCAACAATGAATAATGAACAAACCTTTGAACGCCAAAAAATGCTTTGGGCTTTCGAAGTTGGTCAGAAACGTCTTGAAAACGAGTTGCAGTTACGTCGTTCGCAGGATGCATACAACGATGAACGTCGTCAGAAAGATGATGATTATGTTGATGTTCGTCGTGAAAAAGATCTTGAGTTTAGTACTCGTAGACGGAACGCCGACATTGATTTGGATAAGGAAGAACAGCTTTCTCAGTTGGAAATTCTCAAACAGGCTCAGGCGATTCGTCAAGAACGTGAAGAGGCGGAACATCGTCGCCAAGAAGAATCCTTGGCTTCTGCTAGGGCGCATGAGGAAGAAATGCGCCGTATGTTCCAAACGATGTCTGTGGAACAGATTATTGCCGCAAATCCGGACCTTTCCCCTGCCGCTGCTGAAGCGATGAAGGCTAAGTTTACAGCTGAAGCTGCCGCCACTGCGGAAAAGTACAAAGCAGAAGCCGCTCATGCACAGAATGGGAAGCTTGAAGCTATGATGCAGAATGTGTTGCAGACAACTCGCGAAGATCGAGCCGCAGAAATTGAGCGTTTGATGCAGACTAATAGTACGAATAATGCCAATATGCAACAGATGATGCAGATGTTTGCCCAAATGGGTATGACGGGAATGCAGACTGCCGCTGGAGCAAATGCTTCCATCAATCGTCAAAAGGCGGAGCATCAGGCAGAGTTGGTTGATGTTTATAAGCAACAAGCCAATCAGGCTCATGCTGATGCTCAAAAAGAAAATGACCGTATGCTGGAAGGTATGCAGACAACACTTCGTGCTGTTGCAGGGATGAAAGATTCGAAAAATCAGCAGAATAATCGTCGCAAGGACGTTGAAGATTCTGTTGAACGTAAGTGTCCGAATTGCGGGGCTATTCTTGACGATGGCGCGTCCTTCTGTGAAGAATGTGGTGCTAGTGTGTGATTTAAATTAGAACACCTCAAAAGACTAAAAACATGCAAAAAATTACTAATCCATATTTCGAATTGTTGAATAAGAAAATTGCGTTGAGAAAGCAGCCTTTAAAAAATCCGGCAATGGATTATCAATCGAAATGGACTCCTAATTCGCAAATTTACGGCAAGGATGCTTGTGCCGACAATACACTGTTTGTTATCGGAAACGGCTTTGATTTATACCATGGCGCAAATACTTTTTATGCAGCCTACAAAGAATTCTTATTGTGTAATTTTCCATTGTTAGTTAGAATTTTTGACGATAATTTAAATTGGTCTGATACAGCTAAGGTGAGTCGATTCACTAAGGTGTTAGAAGATTCTGTATTTAATGATTTTGATAATAGCTGGAACAATGTTGAATATGTGCTAGGTCGCCCGAATATTCCGATTGATAGAGATTTTATCAAACAATATCAAATTTCGCCTAGTTTGTGGTCTTGGCTATTTACTTTTTTAGTTGGTTTCTGGATAAAAAATGTCGTGAACTCGGAAGAGTTTAAAAAAATACAACCCAAGCCAAATCTTCATTTTTCTCAAAAATCTTTTTACCTAAACTTTAACTATACGCCCACATTAGAAACTGTATATGGCGTGCCGCATAATGTAATAAAATACATTCATGGCTTTTATAAGGATAATTGTCTTTTGTTTGGACATTCTGACCAGGACTCGATAAAAGAAACGAGAGGAGATTTACAGGCGTTCTACAAGAATTCGTTCAAGGACGTTCATGGTAACATCGCAAAGAATGGCGCATACTTCGAAATGCTTAAATCTATCCATATTGAAAAAATATGGGTTTTAGGGCATTCTCTTAATGATGTTGATTATCCTTATTTTAAAATGGTTAAGGACTTTTTCCCTAATGCGTATTGGATTATCGCCTATTATAAAGATGAGGATTTTGAAAAAATTCAAAAAACAAGAGTGTATTCAGAAATTAGAGATGATTCCAAAGAATTGAAGTCTTGGTCTGACATTTCAATTGCATCGGAGGATGATAATCAGGATGGAAAAATTTCTTCATTAAAGGAGAAGTCAGAAGAGACAGAGACGGATCCGCTTTTGACTGCTTTAAATGAAATTCAAGATTTGGGGATGATTTTATGAAGGATTTAGAGAATCTTTAGATGTTGACTTTATTGCGTAGTAAAATTAATATGAGGCTTATTTAAATAGGTATGTAAATGAACAAGTGTTCAAATTGTGGTGCTGAGTTAGATGTCGGAGCAAAGTTTTGTATGGAATGCGGGACTCCTGTTCCGCAAGTGAAAAAATGTGCTCAATGTGGAACGGAACTGCCGCTCAAGGCGAAGTTCTGCTTTGGGTGTGGCGCTCCTCAAGATGGCTCTGTCTCTCAAACGACTGACATTAGTATGGGCGACAAGAATGTCATTGCTGGCGATGTTGTTGGACAAAAAGTGGCGGGCGACAATGTACAGAACAAAATTATGGGCAACGCCATTTACAATACGATTCAGGACGATACTAAGCGCGTGAATAGTTGCCATGTGTGCGGTAAGCACCTGACGAATGTTAATGGGCATACCTGTCCCTGTTGTGGTAATGTCGTGTGTGACGAACATTTTGATGCGAAGACTAATTTGTGCTTGAAGTGTGTCGAAGTCAAGAAACAAGATGCATTAAAACAATACGAATCGGCTTTGCTGTCAATTGGTGCAAATGGTCGAATTGATATCATTGAACGTAATAAACTTGATGTGCTTGCAAATACCTTGGGGCTTTCGAAAGCGGAAACATTGCCGCTAGAACAAAAATTCAAGCTGAAAGTTAATGTTTCGACTTTGACACGTACAGAACGGATGACATTGGAATCGGTGCAAAAAGCTTATTTTGAGGGAAAACTTGAAGATTATTTTGACGATATAAAAAAACTATTTGAATGCAATCCTAATGATGAGGAAGTTGTTAATTGGTACTTGCGTTTTGCCCGTGTATTGGAACCGGATGAAACAATAGATGTAATTGCAAAGTTGCAAGGCGAATTTTGTGAAAGTTATCTGTCGTTGGTTTGTATTTATCTCTTCAAGAAGGAGTTGCCGGAGGCTGAACTAGCTTTGAACAAAGCGAAACAGGTCTGGCCGGATGTGCCGATTGTTAAGCTTGTGGAAGTTTTGTTTCTGATAAAATTGTATCTGCAAACTGATAAGTCGGCTTTTCTTGATGAAGCTAGAGGCGCTTTGCAAAAGATTGAATCCACAAGTGATGAATATGAATCTTTTTTACTAAAAAATGAGCGAATACTATTGGCATGTCTTTGTGGCGACAAGTCTGATTGGGATGATTTTGAAAATGTGTTCTTTAAACTATTCGAAGTCCGTTTGGTGGTTGCGTCTAATAGAAATCATTTAATTCAGCTTATTGATGAAGCAATTGAAGAAAATGGCTTAGAATGTGATTTGAATTATATTGATGTTTCTAATGTTAAAGATATGAGCAAATTATTCTGTTTTGAGCCAGGTCCCCGTCACCCGGCGAAGTTCAATGACGATCAGGCGTTTAAACGATCAAAATTTAATGGTGACATCAGCCAATGGAATGTGTCAAATGTGACAGATATGAGCTTTATGTTTCTGGAATCACGATTCAATGGGGATATTAGCCAATGGAATGTGTCAAATGTGACCAATATGTACTATATGTTTGGGTTTTCCAAGTTCAAAGGCGACATCAGTAAGTGGAATGTGTCAAATGTAACAAATATGAGTATGATGTTTTGGTGGGCGCGAGAGTTTGATGGCGATATTAGTAAGTGGGATGTGTTGAATGTGACTGATGTGGGATACATGTTTTCTGGATCGAGATTAGAACAGAATGGAAAAATCCCTTATTGGTATAAGGCCACTTCTAAAAAATAATTTTTTTTTGAAAATAATTATGTCTATATGTTCAAATTGTGGTGCCGAACTTGATGTCTGAGCAAAGTTTTGTATGGAGTGCGGAACGCCTGTTCCGCAGGTAAAGAAATGCGTCTAGTGTGGGCTGAAATTGCCTCTCAAGGCAAAGTTCTGCTTTGAATGAGGACTCCCGCAGGTGGACCCGTCTTCCTTTGGCATGGGTACTAGCGTTAGCATGGGCGATAAAAACGTCATCGCAGGTGAAGTCGTTGGGCAGAAAGTGGCAGGTGATAATGTTTGCAATAAGATTTTTGGCTGTGCTACGTTTACCACAGTACAAGATATCTAGCCAATGCCGTTCCGGGGCTTTTCTTAGATGTTTCTGATGTGCAGAATCAAAAACCTCCGTAAAAGGCTACCATGTTCCGTATTAAACTCATTTTACAACGATTGTGCACCAGGTATTCTTGATAAAATTATCTAGTTTATAGATGAGACAACCATGAGGTTTTCGAAGATGACTATTATCGCCCGGTAATCACCAATGGAAACGATTCTGACAAGCATGGCGAACGCTCCGCCCATTATGCTTGCTCCGCTGTAGATCTTCGAATCAAGGATGTGGAAGATGTTAAGATTCGAAGGCTCTTGCAAAGGCCATCACCGAAGACCTTGACCCCCGTTATTTCGTCCTCCATGAAGACGTCGGTATGTCAAATGAACATCTGCACATTCAACCGAAAAGTGGCTCTTACAATAGAAACGAGGTGTGGAAATAGTCCACTAATCTGCCCAATTCCCTTTTACAAATCCTCCCAGATTAGCGATATAAATAGAGAGGAGCTGAATGACCTCTACTTCGCTTTATACAGGAGATTTGTATGGCATCGGTTTTGGGTTGTCTTGTTATCGCGGCGATCGTTATCGTCTTGGCTACTATCGCTATCCAGATTCTTATAGCGCTTTTGCCGGTTCTCCTAGTTATTGGCGGAATGTGCCTTGTGTTTTTTATTGTGGGAGGCGCAAGTGGTGGCGTGAAAGAGTTTAAAAAGGAAATCGCATATACTCAGAATACCGTTAGGGAGCACATGGTCCAATTTCGGGATGATGTCCAGCGCGATTATCATGAGGAGATGCTTTCGATGACATTACAGAAATCGGGCGTGAATTTCAATAAGCTTCGTCCTGAAATGGACAGTGCGATTTCTGTGGTCGTAAGTGTTTATCATACAGCAATGAATGACGACAAATACAAACCACTAATTACAAGCGCCAATGATTATGAGGGGCATTCTGAAAGGTCTGCTCATTATGTGGGTGCTGCACTCGACTTTAGAATCAAGGATATGGGGAGCCTTGAAACTCGTAAACAGATAGCGCAAATGGTGCGAGATAATTTGGGCAATCGTTATACAGTTCTACACGAAGATATCGGGCAGGAGAATGAACACTTGCATGTCCAACTGCGTAACGGAACATACAATCGTAATGCAGTCTGGAAGTAGAAAAAAGCTCAAATTCTACAAAACTTCGCCCTCTTGCCGACAAATTCTCGAAAAAGGTATATTAAATGGGCTGATGATGGAGGCGACGAGTATGATCGATAGAGACGAATTTAATGCGTGTGTGAGTACCGCTCGCCATGAAGGTTTAGCGGAAGGCGAAGCAAAGGGTGAAGCCCGAGGTTTTATTAAAGGCGAAGCAAAAGTGAAAGAAAGGTATGCTGCTCGTTATAAGAAGATTGCTGAATATCTTCGCTCTCATGGAGTGCCTGAGAAATTGCTGAAAGCCGCTTTTGCTATCAAGTAGTAAGTGTAAAAAAAACGATTATACTTTTTTACGGGATGAATCCATATATTTTTTTTTGTATTTACTCTTGACAGCATCTTTTTTATGATTTATATTTTTAGTGCTTTAATGTGCAGTTGATGGGCTAGCGAAAACTTTGCTTTGCTCATTATTATTACAAAATGTTAAACCTCGCCTTTTTATGCGTGTAGGCGGATGGAGTAAAAGATGAATACAAAAGTGATGACTGGTGTCGTTAGCATATGGCTTGACGAAATTGTCCCTTGTCTTAAAGATACAGAAACAGGCGAAATTAAGGAAACGGTTGTTTTTAAGATTGAAAGCCGTTCGTTTCTGAAAAAATTCACAGAACAAAATGGATGGGGAATAAATTGGATTGATGTTCCTAAGGAAGTTGAGGTCTTTGCTCTAGCTTTAAAAGAAAATAACGATATTCAGGGGCTAGTTGCTGTGAAAAAAGATGCTGATGCAAAGGCTGCTTATTTGCATTGGGCTTGCACTGCACCTCATAACAATAAAAAAATTGCAAAAAAGCCCAAATACAGTGGTGTTGGTGGTCATCTGTTTGCTGTTGCCGTTGATAAATCTATGCAATGGGGATTCGAGGGTACAGTTCATGGATTTGCCCTTAACAAAAAGCTCTTGAATCACTATATTGAAGTTTTAGGAGCTGTTTATTTGGGTGCTTTGCATCCCTATCAATTCTTTCTTGATGGCGAAGCTTCGCAAAAACTCATGGAGGTCTATACGTATGAGTGGAATTAGAAAACCAGCCGTTATTTTAGCGGATTCTATGGAAGAATATATGGCGCCTCCAAATCCGTATAAAAATCCCCCGAAAAGCAAATTAAATCTGTTGGAGTTAGGACGGTATGCAAGGCGCGTTGGGAAAACCGTTGATAAACTAACTGCCGAAGAAATTTTGCAGTTTAAGATTGGTTAGCATATCAAAAAAAATCCCTGCCACTTGCTGTGACAGGGATTTCATAAATCCAAAGTAGTTTTACTTCTTCTTCGTCTTCTTGCTTTCGAGCCATTCGTCGAAGGTAATGCTGCGGTCAACAACTCCGTTCGGCGTGAGTTCCAAAACGCGGTTTGCGACAGTTTGGACAAATTCATGGTCCTGAGAGCAGAAGATGACCGGGCCCTGGAATGATTTGAGGCCGTTGTTCAAAGCGGTGATGGCTTCCAAGTCGAGGTGTGCGGTCGGTTCGTCGAGGAGCAAGCAGTTTGCGTTCGAGAGCATCATCTTCGAAAGCATGCAGCGCACCTTTTCACCACCACTAAGCACGTTCGCGCTCTTGAGGGCTTCTTCACCGGTGAAGAGCATACGACCGAGGAATCCGCGGATGAAGGTTTCGTCCTGTTCCTTGCTGTACTGGCGCAGCCAATCCACGAGGGAGAGGTCCGTCTTGAAGTAAGCGTCGTTGTTCTTCGGGAAGTAGTTATAGCTAATCGTGTTGCCCCACTTGAGCACGCCATCCGGAGCCTTGATTTCTTCGGCAATGAGCTGGAAGAATGCCGTCTTGAGTGTGTCGTATTCACCGACGAGAGCGACCTTGTCCTGGTTGCCGAGCGAGAAGTCGAATCCCTTGCAGATAATGCCGTCGCCGCCATCAACGGTGGCGTTCTTGACTTCGAGCACAATCTTACCCGGTTCGCGGTCCATCTTGAAGTTCACCCACGGGAACTTACGGCTAGAGGCCGGCATTTCTTCGACGGTCATCTTGTCCAAAAGCTTCTTACGGCTGGTGGCTTGCTTGGCCTTAGCGGCGTTAGAAGCGAAGCGGCGGATGAACGCCTTGAGTTCTTCAATCTTTTCTTCGGCGCGGCGGTTCTGGTCCTTGCGCTGCTTCTGGGCGAGCTGGCTTGCTGCGTACCAGAATTCGTAGTTACCGCCGTAAATGTTGATCTTGCCGTAGTCGATATCGCAAGTGTGCGTGCAGACGGCGTTCAAGAAGTGACGGTCATGGCTCACCACGATCACGATGTTTTCGAAACGTTCGAGGTAGTCTTCGAGCCAGCCGACGGTTTCCAAATCAAGGTGGTTCGTCGGTTCGTCCAAGAGCAAAATGTCCGGGTTGCCAAACAAGGCTTGTGCCAAGAGCACGCGGATCTTCTGGCCGCCATCGAGTTCGGACATCAAGTTGTAGTGGAATTCTTCGGGAATACCGAGGCCCTTGAGGAGCACAGCTGCGTTGGAATCGGCTTCGTAACCGCCGATTTCGCCAAAGCGAGTTTCGATTTCCATGGCCTGCATGCCCTGTTCTTCGGTCATTTCCGGGAGCGCATAAAGTTCATCGCGCTTCTTGCTGAGTTCATAAAGTTCAGGGTAGCCCATCATCACAGTTTCGAGAACCGTGTTGTTTTCGTAGGCGAAGTGGTCCTGCTTAAGGACGGCGATACGTTCGCCCGGGTCCTTCGTGACTTCACCCGTGTTCGGTTCGAGTTCGCCCGAAAGAATCTTGAGGAATGTGGACTTGCCGGCACCGTTTGCGCCGATAACACCGTAGCAATTGCCGCGCTTGAAGGAAAGGTTTACTTCCTTGAAGAGAACGCGGCTACCATATTGAAGACTGACATTAGAAACATTAAGCATGGCGCCAAAGATAGTAAATTATGGGTCGTGATTGTAGGGGGCAAGGGCTTCTTCTGCCCGAAAAAGCTATAATTAAATAAACGAGTCATCCTGAGCGGACCCTGGAGCCGCAGGCGATAGGGGTAGTCGAAGGGTCTAAAATATTAGGGCATATTATGAAAGTTAATTTGTTTATGAAAACGGCCGGATTCGCAATCTGTGCATCGCTTGCTTTTGCATTTACGGCATGCTCCGATAATGTTTCGGTTGTGAAGTATGAATCCCATGAAGTAGAAAAACAGCCTTCTCCTTCCGAAGTAATAAATTCCTCGTCTAGCGCAAAGGGCAAGGCTAGTTCTTCATCAAAGAAATCCGAAAGTTCTTCGTCTGTTGCGCAGTCTTCTTCGGCAAAAGCATCGAGCTCCTCCTCGGCAAAAGCTTTGAGTTCATCTTCTGAAAAGAAACCTGCAAGCTCTTCTTCTGAAACACCGAAATCATCTGCAGCATCGTCTTCGTCTGCGGGCACATCGTTCTTTAGCGAAAATTGGCGTCAAACTTGCCTCGACAAAATCAACGAATACCGTGCCACAGAAAATTTGGAACCGCTTACCTTAGCTCCTGAAGAAAAGCAGACCTGCACTGACAAGCAAGCGGGTGACGACCTTGCCTCGAATAAAGCTCACGGCCACTTTGGCGCTTGCGGCGAAGGTGCTCAGAACAGCGGCCCGAATTTCAATACCTCTTGGAGAAAAACGGCTATTGAAGTGTCCGATGCTTATCTTAAGATGATGTGGGAAGACGAAAAGGCGCTTGTGACAAGCGGCGAACGTGACCCGAATAAAGACGAGGATTACTCCTACATTGGCCATTACCTCAATATGAAAGGCAACTATAAAACTGTCGCTTGTGGCATTACACTCAGCGAAGATGGCAAAAAAGGCTGGTTCAACGTAAACTTCTTTAGGTAGTAATCGTCTTTTACTGTCTAAAAATTACGCTTTTTGTAGTATTTGGTTTTTAAAATCAATTTTTTATCTTTGGGCCTATGAATATTAGGCCTATTTTTTTTGTTATTTCGCTCATTGCTGTGCATGTTCTGGCGAAAATGCCGGAAACAACGGCTTATCTTGAAACCCATCAGCCGGATGTTTCTGTTACGGATTCTACAAAATCGCCCGCGAAAAAAGGTGGACTTCTTGGTAGCCTTTTCCCTGTCGAAAAAGATGAGGCGATTCATCGCGGAAATATCCTTACAGGTGCAACGCTTTTTTTGCTCCAGGGAAATTCTGATGAAGATGCATTGAACATTCTCTTTGGTGATATTTACAAGGCTGAAGGTTATACATTTACGGCGGAGGCCTTTGGCGGATATTTTGTTCGTGATGCAATGGCTGTGGGTATGCGTGCTGGTTATAGTCGCACTTATGTCGATGTCGATTATTCGATTCTCGAAGATTTGGCCGATGTTAAGGAACGTCGCAAGTATGTGAGCAATGGCTTTTTTGTCCAGCCGTTTCTTAAAAATTATTTGAAAGTTTTTGATTCCAGAACGATTTACTTTTTTAACGAGACTTCGCTTACGGTTGAATATTCTTATGGAATTTCGCAGTCGGATGATGGCGAAGATGTCGCAAAAACTCGAAATCACGGGTGGACTTTTAAATTCGGCATCAATCCCGGGCTTTGCATTATGGTGCTTGACCGCTTGGCGTTTGAAACATCTGTTGGGCTTTTGGGCCTGAATTCGTCTTGGATAGTCGTAGAAGAAAATGGTGAACGTCGTAGTGAAGTTTCTTATAACATTGTGAATTTTAAGATAAACTTACTAGCGCTTGATTTTTCGCTAGTTTATTTCTTCTAGGAGCTTGTTATGTCGTTTAAAAATAAAGTTTTTTGGCAAATCATCGCGATGTGTTCTTGTGCCGTTTATACGCTCATTTCGTTGAATGGTTGCTCTGCAGATTACGATACTTTTGGAAAATCGGATTATTGCGTGTTGAGCGAAATAACATTTGCTGAACAAGAATCTTCGCCTGCAGTTTATTCGAATAATCATCGAATGGAATTTGATTTGGTGGCTCCGCCGGAATCGCTTGAAACATGGAATTCCGTGACGATTGATGCTATTGACATGAGTCATTTCGCTTCGCTCCATTTGGTTAAAGGTAAAGTTGAAGAATTTCCGACGGATTCGGTTGCGCTCGATTCTTTAGCGCAAAAGCTTTCTGTATCCGATGAATCCATTAAGATGGGCGAGAAAATTGCAATTCCTTCTAGCCATGTTATTTACGTTGTAATTGTTTCAGAAAGCGGCAAGAAGGCTATTTGGCAGTTGACTTTTGACATCCCGAATGTGAAACCGAAATCTTCTTCAAGCAATTCGGTTAAGTCAAGTAGCTCGGCAAAATCAAGCAGTTCAGTTCAGTCTAGTAGTTCAGTCAAGTCCAGTAGCTCGGTCGAGTCTAGCAGTTCGGTAAAGTCGACGACTCCTTCTACGTCCAGTTCTGCGGCATCTGTTGCGTCAAGCTCTTCAGCGGCAAAGTCTTCTCAACCCCCGAAAATCCTTGCGCTTTCTATTGCCGGCCAGGCGGCAGTAGTCGATGAAGAAAGCAAGTCTATTCATGTTGACGATCTCGAGTTCCGCACTGATTTGACATCGCTTGAACTTTCGGATTTGGAACTTTCGGAGGGCGCTACTGCAAATGTTAAAGTGGGCGAGTCTTACGATTTTGGCGCAGGCGTTCAAGTGACCGTCACGAATGAAAAAGACGAAAGCGAAACGTACTCCGTCAAGGCGGGCTATCAATTGCCGGGCTCCAATTTTAATTCTTGGAAAGGTGATGACGTGACCCCGGATTCTATTTGGGGTAATGCCAACACGATTTTGACGACGACGAAAAAAATTACTTCGGGTTCCTTGATTGGTGCGCAAATTCAGACCAGTTCCGTGCTCGGAAAAGTCGCAAGCGGTAGCCTTTACACGGCAGATTTCAACCCCAAGGGCGTCGGTACGCTCTCGATGGCAAATGCATCGACATGGCCTGATGGCAATGAACTCCTAGATTTCGGCAAACCGTTTGCGGCACGTCCCGAATTTATGGAAGTCAAGTTCAGTTACGAAGGCAAGGGCGATAGCTGCGACATTTATATTCTGCTCGAAAACCGTACGGGCGATATGAATATAAACCGCAAGGCCGGTGACGTGAACAAGCTGGTGGCTTCGGCTTGGTTCCGCTCTACAAAGGCTGACAATTCTGGCCGCGAAAATCCGGATGTCGTGAGCGTTTCGGAACCGGACGAAAATGGAATGCGCACGCTTCTTCTCAAACTCAAGTATGGAGAACCGCTGGCGGGTTCTCCAATTGAGAACTCTTCGACATTCAATACCGAACTTGAATCCTCGAACAAGTCTGCTGTTAACAATGGCTTAGAGCAGGGCTCGGGTGAGGAGCCGGTAACGCATATCCGCGTGGTCTTTGCCTCAAGCGCTAATGGAAACCACTATGAGGGAACAAAGGGCGCGACCCTTATCGTTGACGAAATGAGGTTGATTTATTAAATAAAACTCACAAGGGTTCCCAAACTTTCGGCTTTTAACTAACTTTAAAATTAAGGTTAAAAAATGATACGAAAGTTACTACTCCCAGTTCTCATTGCGTTTTATTCGCTGGCCTTGACCTCTTGCGATAACAAGCAGGCGGTCATCCCCAATAAGGTTCATTCCATTAGCGATCTCGGCCACAAAAAAGTGGGCGTGCAGATTGGCAACACCGCCGATATCTATGCTTCCGAATATGGTGGCGATACGGCGAAAATCGATGTCGAACGCTACACGAAACTTGCCGATGCCGTGCAGGCCTTGATGCAGGGGAAGATTGATGCGGTCATGAGCGATGACCAACCGGCCAAGGCTTTCGTGCGCCAAAATCCGTCACTTCGCATTCTCGAAGAAGTCTTCGTCGAAGAGATGTATGCGGGCGTTGTCGCAAAGGGCAACGAATCGCTGCTTGATTCTGTGAATCAGGCGATTGCGCAAATGAAGTTCGACGGCGTCTACGATTCAATTTTCAATAATTACATCAATCACACTAGCGATTATCATTACCAGAAGAAAGTGACTGAAGGTCCGAAACTTATCGTTTCGACCAATGCTCAGTTCCCTCCGTACGAATTCTACAAGGACAATAAGATTGTCGGTCTTGATATCGAAATCGTCAATTACATTGCCGATTATTTGCATCGAACTGTCGAAATTCAGGATATAGAATTCGATGCGATTATCAATGCGGTCGCATCGGGCAAGGCTGATGTCGGTTTCGCGGGCTTCACGGTTACTGAAGAACGCAAAAAGTCCATCAACTTTACGACCCCTTACACGCTTTCTAAAGTTGTCGTGATTGTCCGTGGCGACAAGGCTATTGAAAATGACGAAAGCTTTGGGGATCATTTCTACAAGAACTTTGTGAAGGAGTCTCGCTGGAAGTTTATTCTCGAAGGTCTTCGCAACACGCTTGTGATTTCGTTCTTTGCTGCTCTTCTTGGTATTTTAATAGGCTTTGTGATTGCGCAAATCCGCACGAACAATGAATTTAACGGTCGCTGGAAGGTCCTGAACTGGTTTGCAAAAGCTTACCTCGCCGTGATTCGCGGAACGCCGATGATGATCCAGTTGCTCATCATTTACTACATCGTTTTCTCGTCAGTGAACGTGAATAAGATTCTTGTGGCGATTGTCGCATTCGGTGTGAACTCCGGTGCTTATGTTTCTGAAATTATCCGTAGCGGTATCAAGGGCGTGGATCCGGGCCAGATTGAAGCGGGCCGCAGTCTCGGCCTCCGTTTCCGTACGGTGCTTTATCACATTGTCTATCCGCAGGCCTTCAAGAATTCTCTCCCTGCGCTCACGAACGAATTTATATCGCTCATCAAGGAAACTTCCATTTGCGGTTACATCGGCCTTACCGATTTGACGCGTGGCGGTGACATCATCCGCAGTATGACTTACGAAGCCATGCTCCCGCTCCTTGCTGTGGCTGCAATTTACTTTATTCTTGTCGCCGGGCTCTCGGCTTGTGTTGCAAAACTTGAAAAGAGGTTGAAGAAAAATGAACGCTAATGCTGAAACTTTAATCCAGGTCAAGGACCTTTGCAAATCTTACGGTGACAAGCAAATCCTCAAGGGCATTTCTCTTGATATCCATCGTGGAGACGTTGTTGCCATTATCGGACCTTCGGGGTGCGGCAAGTCGACGTTCTTGCGCCAGCTGAATTTGCTTGAGCAGCCAACGAGTGGCGACATTCTTTTGGATGGCAAGAGCATTTTGGCCAAGAATGTTTCGAAGCCTGAAATTCGCGAACGCGTTGGTATGGTATTCCAGCAGTTCAACCTGTTCAAGAACATGACTGCTCTCAAGAACATCATGTTTGCTCCGGTAAAGCTCGGACGCCTTTCTAAAGCCGATGCCGAAGCTCGCGCGAAAGACCTCTTGAAGCGCGTGGGACTTTTGGAACGTGCCGACCATTATCCGGCACAGCTTTCTGGCGGTCAGCAACAGCGTATTGCAATTGCTCGTGCGATGGCGATGCAGCCCGAAGCGATTCTTTTTGACGAACCGACGAGCGCTCTGGACCCCGAAATGGTGGGCGAAGTGCTCAAGATCATGAAGGATCTTGCAAAGTCTGGCATGACGATGATTGTTGTGACACACGAAATGAGCTTTGCACGCGAAGTGGCGAACCGCGTGCTCTTCTTTGCCGACGGTTACGTCAAGGAAGATGGAACGCCCGAAGAAATCTTCGACAATCCGAAAGACGCCCGCCTCAAGGAATTCCTTTCGGCACTCAAGAAATAACGTAGTGCCGCGGCACTCCCGCATTAAGTTGTTATCCCCGCCTCTGAGCGGGGACCTCCTTTAAAAAACGAGAAACCCCGGCTTTTAAACCGGGGCTTCTTGCTTTAAATTTTAGCTTTTTTGCGGTTGCGCTTTGCGCGGCATTTTGCCGACGTTTCAGCGCTTAGTTATAGCTATTTCTTGCGTCCGTTTGGGCCTTGAAAATCTTGTCGTATTCGTCCTTAGTGATTCTCATGTAACCCGTGACAATCTTGCCAGATTCGTCTTCGCCGAATTCATAGTAAGCGGAGTCGCCCTTGACGCGCATCAAGATGTCCATGTTGAGGGAATTCTTGCCACGGAGAGCGTTGTCTTCGTATTTGGCGGTAAGATCGCCATTCACGTTTCTGATGGTGAAGTCGATATTGTTTTCAGTGAAAACTTCAAAAATCATATCGGCTTCGCCTTTCCAATAACCGGTGTATACGGGTTGGTCGTCGCTGCATCCGAAGAATGCAAAAGTCGAAAGAACAAGTGCGGAGAGAATAAGTTTTGTTTTCATGGTTTTAAATTAGATTTTTTTGCGGGGGTGAGCTAGTGAAAGTGTGTAACGATGTTTTAACAAATTCTATTTGCAGCACCTGAAACCAACGCTCGGGTACTGGTTTTGCGGGTAGAAACTGAATTTGCTCTCGGAACAGCTGCTTTCGTTATTGGTATTCCATGCGCCACCTGCGACCAGGTATTTGTCGGGGTGTTGCTTGCTTGTGGAACTCGTCCATTCCCAAAGGTTTCCGTTCATGTCGTTCATGCCCCACCAACTGCGGCACTGAGTTTTGCGGCCACTTCTCTTGGCCGATTTTGTATTGGTGTTGCACTTGCTTTGCTTATAGCTATTGCCGTAAGAATATTTGAATCCGTCCTTGCCACGGCAGGCGGCTTGCCATTCTTCGATAGAGCAGAGGTGCTTGCCTTCGTTCTTGCAAATGCGGGCGGCTTCTTCCTGGCTTACCATGTCCTTGGGCGTTGCATCCGGCTGGTTCGGGTATTCGTATGCGTCAACGCAAACCGTTTTTCCGCCGACAGGGACGGGGTAGGCGTTCTTGCCACAAATATTGTCGCTTGCCATGTCGTATTTTGCTTCTTCCCAAGCGGTGCGGTTGCCGACGGAATCTTCAGCAAGGAAGAATACGGAACCGGTCTTGTTGTAGTCAATGGGTTTGCTTGCATCCTGCGGATTCAGCGTATCACCAATGGAAACAAATGTCTTGCACTTGATTTCATCGCACTTGACTTTAAGTTTGATGGGGGAGTAATAGCGACCTGCTGGGGGTGTGATTTCTGCGGTAGGCGGGACCTTGTCCGAGTTGCGGAGATTTTCGGCTTCGCGTAATTTGTCCAAGGAATCCTGCTTAGCTTTTTCGTTTTTTGCAAGGGCGTCTAGGCTATCCCTGCGAGCCTTTCTTTCGGCACGGATGCTGTCGCGCGCATGCTTGAGGCTATCCTTGTTGACCTTCGGCAAATTGGCGAGCGAATCTGCTGTGCGGAGGCTATCGGCACGGCGCAAGCTGTCTGTGATTCGTGCGTCTTCGATGGCCTTCAGGCTGTCGGCCTTAGCTTGTTCAGCACGGAGGCTGTCGAGAATTTCTTTTTGGCGCAAAGCGAGTTCTGCAAGCTTTTGTTCTTCAAGAGCCTGTTGCTTTACCTTGTTGAGCTGGCATTGTACAACGAACAAGCATACAAGTAAAAGGAACATTAAAATCAAGATGACGAGATTGCGTTTCCCGTTTTTCTTGTTTTGTTTATTTGGAGCGTTTTTGGGTGTATTGGTGTTTTTTGCCATAACTTTCCTGCATCTTAATTTTCAACAGCTTCGTTTTCGCCTTCTGTTGGTTCTTCATCAATCACTTCGTTGAAGAGGTCGTGCCAGTGGCGGAAAATTTCTGCCTTGAGTTCCTTTGGAGTGAGACCGCGTCTCAGGTTGTTTCTGTATGCGGTCGAAATTTTACCCGTTTCTTCGGAGACGATGATAATCAGGGCGTCACTTTCGGCTGCGAGAGCCTTTGCTGCGCGGTGGCGCATGCCATAGCCTGCATCACCTTCGGCATTACCTGTCGGCATCGGCAAAATACATCCAGCTGCAACAATTTCTTTGCAGTTCAGGATTACGGCACCGTCATGCAAAGCTGAGTTCGGGAAAAAGAGTGCGCGTAAAAGTCTGGAGCTGATGCGTGCATTCAAAAGCTCACCTGTGTCGGCGTAGTTCTTGAGGCCAACGCGTTTTTCAAGCACGATAAGAGCACCGGTCTTTGTCTTGGCGAGGTCTTGGACAGCACTGCAAATTTTTTGGGAAATATCGTCGAGACCACTTGCGTGGAAGAGAATATTGCGCAAATCCACCTTGCTTACGCTCTGGCCGATACGTGTAAGAGCGCTTCGAATTTCGGGCTGGAACAAAATCACGATGGCGATAATTCCGAGCGTGGCGAGGTTACTGAGCATCCAAACGAGTGTGTGGAGTTCCCACCATTGTGCGATGAGCCATGCGAGAATAAGCAAAAAGCCGCCGAAAATCATCTGTGCTGCACGCGTTCCGCGGAACAGCAAAAAGATATAGTACAGAATGACTGATATGAGGAGAACGTCCAGAATGTCAGCCATACGAACATCGATGATGCCGAATAACTTAAACAGAGTCATGGGACTTCAATGCCTCCAAATATAAAAGTGATTCTTTTGCTTCGCGCACGTCGTGAACGCGGATAACGCTTGCACCGCCGAGGGCTGCCACAATGCCTGCGGTTACCGTCGGAATCAATCTGTCGCTGGATTCGAGACCCGGCATTTTTCCGATGTAGGACTTTCTCGAAGTGCCTATCAAGACGGGGTAACCGTCCTTGAGCATAACCTCGACGGATTTCATCAAGTCTATGTTGTCTTGAACCGTCTTCCCAAAACCGATACCCGGGTCAATGCAAATGCGTTCTTTTTCTACACCTGCTTCAAGGAGCTTCTTCACCTGAGCCAATAGTTCTTCCTGAACTTCCTGCACCACGTTTGTGTATGGCTTGAAGTCTTGTTGCATTGTTCCGAAGTTTCCGCGCATGTGGTTCAGCACGACGCTAGCCTTGGTGCGGGCTACCGTGTCGATCATGTTCGGGTCCATCATGCAGGCGCTGATGTCGTTGATGATGTGCGCACCGAGCTTCATGCATTCTTCGGCGACTTTAGCCTTGACCGTATCGACCGAGATGTAGAATTTGCGGTATCCCGGATTGTCGAGGTCTTCCGAAATAGTTGCGGTCTGTGCGAGCGCTTCGACAACAGGGCAAACGCGGTCGATTTCTTCTTGCTCGCTTACATGCTCGCTTCCCGGACGGCTGCTTTCGCCACCGATATCGAGAATCACGGCACCTTGTTCAACAAGAGAAATTGCGTGTTCGTAAGCCGCTTCGGGGGTATTATGCTTGCCTCCATCAAAAAAACTGTCGGGGGTAACGTTTACGATACCCATGACAAGCGGCATCCTCGAAGCTGGAATGATGTCGTTTCCGATTTTCCAGGAGATTGCACGAGTGGATTCAAGAATAGAGTGGAGCATAATCGCGGTTACTGTTGTTCGGTTTCTTTAACGGAGTTAGTGGCTGTTTCGTTACCTGTAGCGGGAGCGGGCTGCACGTCGGTAATCGGGGCTACCGGAGGTTGGTCACCCGGATCAGGAGGTGGAGTATTTTCTTCTTCGCGCTTCTTTGCGAGTTCTTCCATGGCCTTGTACTGGCGGCTCTTCTTTGTGCCGGTGAGCTTTTCGCCCGCCATGACCTTGTCGATTTCTTCGCGGTCGAGGACTTCAAATTCAAAGAGTGCTTCGGCGAGGTCGATTAGCTTGTCCTTGTTTTCTTCAAGGAGCTTGCGGGCCGCTGCATCCATGCGCTTGATTAGGCCGTTGATGGCATTGTCAATTTTTTCGGCCATCATTTCGGACATTTCCTTCGGCTTCGAAATCTCACGACCGAGGAATACTTCGCCATCGGCGCGACTGTAGCAGACAGGTCCGATTTCTTCGTCGAATCCCCATTCCGTGACCATCTTGCGGGCAAGTTCTGTGGCGCGCTGGATATCGTTCGAAGCACCGGTGCTCTGGTGGTTGAAGAAGATGAGCTCGGCAAGGCGGCCAGACATCATAATCATGATGCGTTCTTCGGCGTATTCGCGGCTGTAGCTTACCTGGTCGCGTTCCGGCAAACTCATGGTCACGCCGAGAGCGCGTCCGCGCGGGATAATCGTAATCTTGTGGAGTGGGTCCGAGTGCTTGCAGAGCAAGGTCATGAGGGCATGGCCCGCTTCGTGGTATGCGGTGTGGCGCTTTTCTTCGTCGGTCATGAGGAGCGTGCGGCGTTCAGCACCCATGCTGAGCTTGTCGCGGGCTTCTTCAAAATCGAGCATCGTCACTTTCTTGTTGTTGAACCTTGCGGCAAGGAGCGCAGCTTCGTTCACCAAGTTTTCGAGGTCTGCACCGGCAAGTCCAGGCGTGCCCTTAGCAACAGCCTTCACATCCACATCGTCGCCGAGAGGTACCTTGCGTTTCTTTAAGTGAACTTTCAAAATTTCTTCACGGCCCTTGAGGTCGGGGAGTCCCACCACAATCTGGCGGTCAAAGCGGCCCGGACGCAAAAGCGCCTTGTCGAGCACGTCAGGACGGTTCGTGGCGGCTATCAAAATCACGCCTTCGTTAGCGGTAAAGCCGTCCATTTCCACGAGCAATTGGTTCAATGTCTGTTCGCGTTCGTCGTGACCGCCACCGAGACCAGCACCACGCTGGCGACCTACGGCATCGATTTCGTCGATGAACAAAATGCACGGAGCGTTCTTCTTGCCTGTTTCAAACAAGTCACGCACGCGGGATGCACCCACGCCAACGAACATTTCCACAAAGTCAGAACCCGACATGCTAAAGAACGGCACGCCAGCTTCGCCAGCAACAGCGCGGGCGAGGAGCGTCTTACCCGTGCCCGGAGGGCCAACGAGCAAAGCACCCTTCGGAATGCGTCCGCCGAGTTTGTCGTACTTCTTGGGGTCTTTCAAAAATTCGACAAGTTCCTGCAAGTCCTGCTTGGCTTCATCGCAGCCGGCTACATCGTTGAATGTTGTCTTCTTTTGCGAAGTCAGCTGGCGAACCTGACTCTTGCCAAACGAGAACGGGCTCTTTCCGCCACCGCCCATCTGACGGCTCATCATGATATAGAAGAATGCGATGAGCAAAATGGCCGGCAAAAATCCGATGAGCGTCTCTATCCAGGTAGTTGATTCATGAATGACCTTGACTTTTACGCCTTTGAACGTTTCCCATGTCGAAATCTGTTCGTTCGAGACCTCGAGCATGTGGCTCTTGAAATGCTTGTGCTTCGTATCGCTACTGGCGCGAGTGAACCTTGCAATGGCGCTCTGGTTCTTTTTCGCTTCGGCAATTTCTTCCGGAGTCATCTCGTAAGCGCCTTCGATAATTACGCCATCAGGAGTCTTCTGGAGCGAAAGTTCCGTAATGACCTTGGTGGAATCTCCCATCAATGCCAAAAAATCCGTACGGGTAATTTCCTTGTTGTAGTCGTTCCCGGTCTTGGGGAACAAGACAAAAAGCATGAGGAGCATGACGAGAACAATAATGAAATTTTTGTTCTTAAACGGGGATGTAGGCTTCTTAGGTTGGTTCATTATAATCCTTTTCTTTCATCTCGCAAGATACAAATTTTGCAGCGGATAGCGCGTCTTTGAACTCGCAAATCCAGACAGTATTGCGTATTTTGACGATAGATCGCTTGCGATATACGGTACGAATAGGAATTTTTACATGGGCGGGTTCCTTGGGGCCGTAGAAAAAGCCTGTTGGGAAGCGGAAACCCTTCTCTGAGAGCCACAATCGGAATAATTCGGAAAGGTCTGCATCGGCATGTGCACGCAGAACCTTGTTGAGCTTTTTCTTGTCCAGCGCAATCGTACGTATTGCATTGTCATCCCGGACTCTGTTCCGGGATCGCCACGTGTCATGCCCGGCTTGACCGGGCATCTTCTTCTCGTCTAATAAACATGGTGCAAACGCCTCGTCGCATTTCCCTATCACTTTCGCATACGCCCTGTCTGCAATCCCGGCAATTCTGCAAAGCTGTTTTATTGCCCCCGGACATTCGCTTTCCAAATTCGGCAAAAACTCGTGCCTAATCTTGTTACGAGCGAACTTCACGTCGGTATTGCTTTCGTCTTCGCACCAATCGAGATCGTGCTCACGAGCGTAGGCGAGTAATTCGCTTCGTGTGACATTTAAGAATGGACGGTAGAGATATGGGGTATGGGGTATGAGGTTGCAACCTTCTTTTCCGTTGTCATTCCCGCCTCCGAGCGGGAATCTCCCTTTTTCACTCTTGTCTTCTTGGGTGGGGGAGGCTTCGTCTAGAATGCGGACTTCTTGAATCCCGCGGAGCCCTGCGAGAGTTGTTCCGCGCTTGAGTCGCATGAACATGGTTTCCGCCTGATCCCCTGCATGATGCGCCGTCACGATGGCAATAGAGCTATGGGATATGGGGCCGCAGCCTTCGGCTGCTTTGGGGTATGAGCTATGGAGACTGTCATGCCCGACTTGATCGGGCATCTCCCTTTTGTCATCCTGAGCGGAGTGTAACGAAGTCGAAGGATCTAGAGCAATTTCGAATAGCGCTTTATATCTTGCATCTCGTGCATTTTCTTCGAGCGATCCATCGGCGCTTTTCAGTGCTTTGCCATCCAAACGTCTCAAGAAAAACGGAATGTCGTACGATTTCGCAAACTCTTCCACAAATTTTGCGTCCCTGTCTGCGGTCCCTTCGCGTAACCCGTGATGCACATGCGCAATCCCAAGCCATTCGATTCCGAGAGTCTCGCGATTCTTGATAAAATAATGCGCTAAGCAAATAGAATCAAGGCCGCCCGAAACAGCAAGCAACAGACGTTTAAAACTATGACGACAAATTAAAGTCATTTTTTAGTAGGCTTACGACGTTTGGGCTTCTTTATTTCGTCTAGTTTTATCAACGCCGTTCCTGTATCATTTGTGTTTAATGATGTTGAATCCACACCAAATGATGTAGACATTTGTGGTAGATGTTCATTACATTTCTTATCTACTTTTATAGAATCATTGAAATCAATCAAATTCAAACCGAGATTGACAATTTCCTTGGCTTTAGGAACTTGGTCTTCGTAATTTGTTGCGTTATCGAGGCTCAAATTACGAACTGTTTTTTTGTTGTAGTCAATCATGTCTACGCTAAATGTATAGCCATCCAAGACAAAGCCAATTTTGTATTCTTTTGTATAATTTTCAGCAAGTTCTTTGAATTTAAAAAGATTTGCTTTTTTGTCGTTAGGGAACAATTCCCACTGGCAACGAATTCTTTCAGTCGGTAAGACCTTTTGTGTATCACGGCTTGCGGAATCCTTTGTAGTAAATTTTGCACCGGCACAGAGCTTAACCTGCTTGCAAAAGATAATGGAATCAGCTTGGACGTCTGTAGCATTTTTTCCACGTATGGTCATAGTGTAATTGTTGTTACCCCAAGCATCTGCGTAATTGATTCTGATTGTGTAGTCGTGATTACTTTTTGCATGGTCTGGTAAGGGGCGATCTTCAACGCTTCCGAATGTTTCCCTCGAATCAATGTATTCAAAAGCTGCAAGGAACAGATAGGAACAAGCTAAAATAAAGGGGACCGATAAGCAAAGAACGATTTTATTTTCTGCAAAACGTTTCCCAATTGCAATCGTTGCCGCATACAGAATCGCGAAAATAAGGAAAATCGCAATCGTGTATGCGTATGTATAAGAGGAAAGAAATCGCAACTTGCAAATGATGATTAAGGGGATTACCCACAATAATATTTTGCAAATTTTTTTGTGCTTGTTCTTTTTATATAGCAGGGTAAGAATTAAGGCTAGAACACATGGGGCAAAAATATTCAGCCCATAATTCGCTACGTCTTCTAAAACGATTTTAAAAATTTCAAGCATATTTTACTCCTTTCCATTTCAAATCTAAAAAATAAATTTGAGTTTAAGGATGCCTTTGCGGCTAAATATGCTGTTCTATCTATGCACTAAACAGAATTGTGTTCTATTCTCGTGAGTACTGTCTCAACAATTGCTTCGTTTCTTCTGTCGGGAGTTCTTTGGCGCATTTGTTGAATTCATCATCGTTGCCTATGCTGAATCCTTCTACAGGTCCTTCTTTATAGTAAGATTGATCATCGCTTTTATCACGTGCGCTCAATAAAAATTCTGCGGTTTCTTCTTTGCACAATTTCTCGTTGATGAATCCCAATCTTTGTGTGTTTGTGCAAGTCTTTCCATTGCTGGATATCGTTGAAATGTAGTTCATCCCTGTGGCGTCGAATTTAGGAGTCGAAGTAACTTCAAAGAGCTGGTTACCGATAGAGAAGGATTGCTTTAAAAAGTCTTTGGATTCCTTCTTTATCGTATTTTCAATCATCAGCTGTTTGATGATGGCGTCGCCGATATCAAAACCAAAACTACGATTTATAATTTTTTCGATGTTAACGTCGTTTGGCTCTAAGTTGTCTGTTTCAACAGTTGTGGTAATATAAATGGAGTCTTTTGTAATTTGCATTGTTCTTGCAATTCCACTTATGCCACCGATGTATTTTGAACACTTGATTTCTGTATCTCCAAGGTTTCTTCTGCAACCGGTGACTTTCCACGTTCCATAAATATCATTGTGGTCATTGCTCAATGACAAAGTTTCATAGTTGTAGTATGTGTCAAGAAATTGTTGTTCATCGGAATCTTCAGAAACTTGCTTTTCGGTTGGTCCCATCCAAAGCGAGTCGCCAACAACCTTGTAAGTGCCTGGATCCAATGATTCTGGATATTCTTCCCAAGCAAAAGTCTTTGTGTCGGGGTGGTAATTGCAAGCGTACGTTCCTTGATAAACACGTCCCGTTGCTTCGTCGTATTTAATTGGGATGGCATATGTGTAACCTTCACCGAAATCAACATTTGACTGAACGGATGGATTTTTGTTTTGTGTGTTGTCGAGACCCGATGTCGGATTGTCATCGCTGCAAGCGACGAACATGAACATGCCAAATAAGAACGTGTAAGCTTTTTTCATATTAAATACCTTTTCTATTCAAATCGAATATATTAAATTTGATCGATAAGGAGGCTGTCATGGCTAAAAATAAAGACAAAACGTTCAGCAAGGTTGCTGAAACAGCCAAAGAAAGCGATATGATGCGCATGCGACGCATAGACGGCTCCCAAAACGGAGCCACGTTACGGACAAGAGTTGTCCGAGACAAGACAAAGTATAACAGAAATTTGAAACACAAGAAGTCCTTCGCTGATGCGGGGGACTTCCCTTTTTATGGTGAAAAATGGAACTAATATGCTAAGTTGGAATGTGCCTTTTTTTAATATTTCTTTAAATACAGTATATATTTGGAATTGAATTATTATGCAAGGAGTTTGATATGTCTATTATTGATGCTTTTTTCAACAAACGCCTAGGTCCTGTATTTTTAAAGGAAAACAGTGATGCTGAAAACTTTATTGCAAAAATGAAGACTCTTTCAGAAAGAGCTTCTGGAAGTTTAAAAAGTGAAATTGAAGAACAGATTAAGCTTGCTGAAATTGGATTACTTGGTGAAAAACAGATAATTTATGAACTAAAAAATAGCGGCTTAGATATGTATATATTGCATGATATTTATCTTGAAAAAGGTGATTTGTCTGCACAGATTGATTTTTTTGATTTGTACACGCCAACATATTTATGCAATTGAGTGTAAGAACTTGTTTGGTGATATCGAAATAGACGATAAAGGAAATTTTATTAGACGCTTTAATTTTGGAAAATTTTATAAGCGAGAAGGTTTGTATTCTCCTGTTACACAAAATGAAAGACATTTGAATGTCCTTAGAGAAGTTCGTCGTGATGCCAAAACAGGTAGTTTTCTTGGACTCGCAGAAAAAGTTTTTGATGAAAATTTTTCAAGTAATTACAAGTCTATTGTTGTTCTTGCAAATCCAAAAACAGTTTTGAACGATAAAAAAGCCCCTAAAAATATTAGAGAACATGTTATTCGTGCAGACCAATTGGTTGCTTTTATAAAAAATATGGATAATTCAAGGAATGCTGATTGGTCTGATTCTTCCATGTTGGAAACAATGCAGTATTTCTTGAATTGCAATCGACCAAATAAATCGGACTATGCAAGAAAATACGAGGACATTTATTTGATGTCCGTTATCGGTAAAATTAAGGAAGAACGTGGTGATCAAACACCTGTCGAACCTGCTAAAAATCCATCAACTGAAAAAATTTGCCCCAAGTGCGGAAAACCTTTAGTTCTGCGAACCGCTAAAAAAGGTGAAAATGCAGGTAATCAATTCTGGGGCTGTAGTGGATTTCCTAAATGCTGGTATAGAGAATAAAACGCTTCCAAACCTTAAATGGGCGAGAATTGTATAAAGTTTCGCATTTTGCGTAACGCATTTTGCGAAAAATGTTATTTTCCATTCACTTTATAGTACGCTTTGCGCACAGTTCCTGTGAAGTTTTGTGCTTCGGCGTTGTTTATGGTACGGCCTTTGAGATCTACGATTTGTGAGTTCTTGGCGCGGTTTTCGTGAACTTTGCTCGCGGCACCTTTATTCCAACGTGCGCCTGCGATTGATGTGGTTCCGTTTTCGTCGACGAGTCCTTCGATGACAGCTGCGCTTCCGTTGAGGCTTGCGTTATAGGGGATTGTCGCATTTTGCAAAAGCTTATTGCTGGTGATGGTGAGTTCGGGCGTTTCGCTGTCGGCGATAGAAATTCCTGAAATGGTATAGGTGGCTTCTTCACCGGGCAAAAGACCTTTGAGCGATTTTTCGCTGCGAATGCCTTTAATGGTCACATAGGCGTTGTGGTAGAGCGGGGCTATACCCACGTTTTTCACGCGGATTGCGGCTGAAACTTTGTTGACCGCAAATCCTGTGACTTCGAATTTGTAGCCAGCATTGGAACTTGCCTCATAGACGCGGCTCCTGGTGGCGTACTTGCCTTCAGGCGCGTCGTTGCCGATGACGTATGTCATGTGGTACTTGGCTGCGGCATCTTCCCAGGTTACTCCGTAAAGTCCGGCGGGGTTCAGAAATTCTTTTTGGTCCTTGTCTTCGTAGTAGCTGATTTCGCCGCCGGCGGGTGATGTTTTCCAGCGGTCTTTGCCCATTGTTTGCCAGTTCTTTTCGTTGTCGCCTTCGCCTTGTGAAATATCGTGCTTTTCGTGCATAAATGAATCGTCAAAAAGTCCGAAATTAAGTGCAAGCAGAGTCTTGTTCCTGGCGATAGGTGTGTATTCATCGTCTGCGGCGTCAATAGAAATGCTCCAAGGTGTTTCTTTGAATAAAGTATCAAGATGTGTCAGAAAATCTCTTTGATAGTCCTTGGATGGGAAGTTCGAGCCGAGCTTGAGTTTGGTGCCGTAGATGTGGTATTCTGCCCAGTGGCCGAAACCCGCTTGTACAAATGCGATGCGCGGGTCTTTATCGTATTTGGCGGCGAAGTCGGCGTAGAATTGTTTGTAGAACCACTGTAATGCTGTGCTGCTCCAGTCGGCATAGAATGTGGGGCCGTCACCGCCCGGATTTTCAGAGAACGTCTCCAAATAATTGCTGTTGGTAACGAAGTAATTGGGAACAGCGGTTGCGCCTTTCACGTTTTCGGTGCAGTTCGGGGCGTTCTTGATGGTTTCATTCGGGTACTCGATGCGGAACCGCACGATGGCTTGGTGCCCACGACTCTTGATATCTTCAAGTAACTTTTCGAAACTGCTCCAGTCGTAGCTAATTTTACCGCCGTATTCCCCAGTGACAACAGCACAGGGGAGGCAATATGAAAATTCTAACGAGATGGATTTTTGCAAGTCTTTCTGGCTTTTGGCTTGATCGGGCCAAAATACAATGCCTTTCATCGGTTCAAGTGTTTCAATGCTTTTGTTTAGCGCGACGGAACGCGCTGCCGCCAAAGAACTTGTTGCGCACAAACCTGTCGTGAGTGCTGCGATTACAGCGCCTTTGAAAAAAATCTCTTTCACCTAACACACTCCTTTAGGGAATAAATCCTACCTAAAGGTAAAAATAATCTGATTTAATCAAAAAAGGATGTTCAAATTCAACCCGGCGGTGGCTCCGAGAAGGTCTACGGTTGGCGTCAAGATGACTTTTGCACCATCTGTTCCGTCCTTGAGTTCGGAACGTCTGCGTTTGTAAATCTCGTAGGCATGTTCGTACGAGGCGCGTTTGCTGTTTTCGCCTGTACTAGTGACAATTGTATAAATGCTGCGGATGAGTCCGATTGTTCCGATGGCGGTGAAGGCGATGCCTCCGACTTGAAGTAATTGCCTGTGAGTCTCGGCGTATGAATTTTCTTTAGTCTGGTCCTTGTCTCTAAATGCGATGACTGTCGCAAATACCCCAAATCCGGTAACGACTCCGCTTGCGATGCCTATGGTTGTGGCGTTGCGGACTGCATCTTTTTCGGCTTGGATCAAGTTCTCGTAGTATCCGTCAAAATCGACTTGCGTGAGCGTTGCATGTTGCTCGGCTTGAACGGAATCTTTTGCAAAATAGGGAGGGCGTAAATCGCTAGACGGATTTGCGTGGGCTGAGCATAATACAGCCGCGATAAGCAAAAGTGCAAATATTCTTTGTATCATATTTCCTCCTCGAATAAAATACAAAAACAGACCGCTAAAGTGCGGTCTGCTTTGTAAAGTTTGTTCGCGATTTTTATTAAACCGCTTCAGCATCCTTCTTCAATGCTTCGGCCTTGTCTGTCTTTTCCCACGTGAAGCGAGCACCCGTGCGGCCAAAGTGGCCGAGGGCTGCGGTCTGCACGTAACCCGGCTTGCGGAGGTCGAGCATCTTTTCGATGCCGGCCGGAGAGAGGTCGAAGTTCTTAGCGACAATTTCTTCGATCTTGCGGTCGTCGATCTTGCCTGTGCCAAACGTGTTCACGAGCACAGAAACCGGCTTGGAGTAACCGATAGCGTAAGCAAGCTGGACTTCGCAACGGTAGGCGAGGCCTGCTGCAACAATGTTCTTTGCAACGTAGCGTGCTGCGTATGCTGCACTGCGGTCGACCTTGGATGGGTCCTTGCCGCTGAATGCGCCACCACCATGACGGCCCATGCCACCATAGGTATCGACGATGATCTTACGGCCTGTGAGACCGCAGTCGCCGTGCGGGCCACCGACAACGAACTTGCCGGTCGGGTTCACGAGGTAACGGGTCTTCTTGTCCAAGAGCTTGGCCGGGATGACCTTCTTGATAAGCTTTTCGATGATTTCCTTTTCAATCACGGAATGCTTGAGTTCCTTGCCGTTCACCTTTTCGTCGTGCTGAGTGGAGATAACGACGGTGTCAACGCGGACCGGCTTGTCATTTTCGTCGTATTCGACGGTGACCTGGGACTTGGCGTCCGGACGGAGCCACTTGATCTTGCCCTTTTCGCGGAGGTTCTGGATTTCTTCCATGAGCTTGTGAGCGAGGCTGATCGGAAGCGGCATGAGTTCCTTGGTTTCCTTCACGGCGTAACCGAACATCATACCCTGGTCGCCAGCACCCTGCTTGTCGTCTTCCTTGCCTTCGGCTGCCTTGGCATCAACGCCCTGGGCGATATCCGGAGACTGCTTGTCCATAGCGACGAGCACGGCGCAGCCCTTATAGTCGAACTGGAGGTCCGGGTTCACGTAGCCAATGTTCTTGATGGTGTTGCGTGCAACTTCCTGGAAATCAACAACAGCCTTGGTAGTAATTTCACCAGAGATAACGACGAGACCGGTGTTCACGAGGGTTTCGCAAGCGACGCGGCTCTTCGGGTCTTGGGCGAGGCAGGCGTCGAGGATGGAGTCGGAAATCTGGTCGGCGACCTTGTCCGGGTGACCTTTAGAAACAGATTCAGAAGTAAAAAGATAATGTGCCATTTGGGGCTCCTATAATAATTCTTTAAATTCAATCTATGCGTAAATTTAGTTAAATGCATAGATTGTGGCAACGAGAAAATAATCCGAATGGCTTTTTTACGCTCTAAAATAGGGGGGTGTGTTGTAAATTAAAATTATATATTTATATTTCCTATAGCTACTAATAGAAAGTTGGATGGCGGAGAGTAAATTCTGGCATGGTGTCAGGATGTCTTGACTAACAAGGAGCGAATATGGATTTGCCTTTTATAACTGCATGGCTTGATGACCTGCTCGACCCGAAATCTTTTAATGATTACTGTGTTAATGGTCTTTGTGTTGAAGCTAATGATAAAGTCACCAAAATCGTGACGGGCGTGAGCCTGCGCGACCAGTTGATCGATGCTGCCATAGAAGAAAAGGCGGATTGCATTATCGTTCATCATCCGAATGGCTTTTGGAAAGGCGAAAACCAGCTCCCGGTAGGGAAATTCGGGGCACGTCTTCGCAAGCTTATGAATAACGGAATTTCTTTGTTCGGCTTCCATCTGCCGCTCGATGGCCATCGTGAAATTGGAAACAATGCCGTTATCGCCAAGAATCTCGGCTTGAACCCGGTCCGTGAATTTGCGTACGAAGGCATGAGGGCTATTGGCGTGATTGCCGAATGGAATACTCCTGCAACAAGAGAAGAATTCTTGGATTGCTTGGATACTGCTTTTGAACATGGTGTGCAGAATAAATTCTTCTACGGTTCCGAACAGATTAAGCGTGTTGCCATTTGCAGTGGCGGTTGTAGCGCATCTGCGGTCAGGGAAGCTATGGAAATGAACTGCGATGCTTATGTGACCGGTAGTATCAAGGAAGATATTCCTATACTCTGCCAAGAAAACGGCGTGAACCTTGTATCTTGCGGGCACCACAGGACCGAAATCTTTGGCGTAAGCGCACTTGCTGCAAAAATCCAGGCTGAACTGAATATTCCGTCAAAGTTCATTGACTTGGATAATCCGGTTTAGAATATTTTTGTGTAAATGAAAAATAACGGGAAAAAAGGTCTAAAAAACGACAAATTGTTGCATAAACAGGACTTGTAATAAAAAAATAGGGATAAATCCTTTGAAATTTTTGTGCCATTTATTTACATTATCCCTTGATGAATTTCGTTAGGGCCTCCATACATTTCCAGAAATCGTCACGGATGTTGACCGTGAAGGTGCCTTCGTTCATTCTGCGCGGTTCGCTTTTAGCGCGAATCGTCGTTGTTGTTGGTTTTATTCTCTTCTTGGTTCAGGTCCTTTCGACCTCTGTCTACGATGGCTTTTTGAAGCACGCTTTTGCAAGTCGTCAGAAACTGAACAAGGAACTGACCCAAATCCAGAATACCGTGGATTACATTTCCAGTACGTCCAAGGACTTCTTCAAGGCCGAAAAAATGCTCCATGCTAAGCTCGGTCTGCCGCTGCCGGATGAAGCTTCCCGTAAGCTCTCGACAGGTGGCCATATCGAACCGAATGTCCAGCTTTTGCGCAATAGTTCTCCTGTGTTCGAACGTACGGCCAAGATGCACGAAGATGTCTGGCGTATTTTTGGACAGATCCAGAATAACGAAGAATCTTTTAATGCTCTGACTAAGTATATCGACCAGAGCCGCTCTGTTTTACGCTACATTCCGTCGATTTCGCCGACCACGGGGCGTTATGCATCTGCCTTTGGGCCGCGTATCCATCCGGTTACCGGTGAAAAGGGAAAGATGCATCAGGGCATCGATATCGGTAATGACCGCTGGACTCCGATTTATGCACCGGCGGATGGCGTTGTTGAAATTTCCCAGCTGAGTTCCTCTTTTGGGAATTTTGTAGTCCTGAATCATGGCAATGGTCTCAAGACCCGTTATGGACACATGCAGATGTCTGCCGTGACTCCGGGACAGTTTGTACATCGTTATCAAATTCTTGGCTATATGGGCAATACTGGACGTTCCGTCGGTCCGCACCTCCACTATGAGGTCTGGAAAAACGGTGTGCCGGTGAACCCTCTTCCTTATATTCTCCCTAACGACTATGAAGTCGACTAAATCTCGCTAGCGTTTTACGCTTAGAGGGGCGCGCCCAGGGAGGGTGTCGTGAATAATTGTTGCTGTGTGCCGGCGTTAGGCTTGGCATTTTTCTCGTGGGCTTTTTCATGTCCGCAGTTTGTTGAATTTTTCCCTGATCCTAAAAATGTTTCAGACCAGGAGGGCGAGTACGTTGAAATTCGCTTGGATGAATTTCGTGCGGATTCGCTTTTTGTGCGGTTCGAAAACAAGGAAATCTTGGCATTTGAATGGCCGGAGGCTGAGCGCTTGGTGCTGGTGCATGATTCCTCGCAGTGTCCTATGCGAAAGAATGTCGCGTGTGGCATGCTAGGGAAGGTCTCGCTCCCGAATTCTAGAGAGTCTATCTGGAAGGCTTGGTCGGGCGTGTGCATGGATTCGGTGACGGTTCCGCAGCCTAAGCCGGGTAAGGCAATTCAGCGCGTGGGTCTTACGGATGAATGGGTGTTTGTTGCTGGTACTTTTGGTGCTGGCGATCCTGAATACGAACTTGGCGTTGAAGAAGATTCGCTTTTGGCTTTGGTGAGTGAACTGGGCAAGCAGGGGCGAACGCTCCGCATGACGGAGATTCATCAATGTCCGGAAGAGCCTATGCCGGAGTGGGTGGAACTTTATAATGCGAGTGCGTATACGCTCCCGTTGCAGGAGTTCCGCTTTTGCGATCGTGGTAGCGTTTTGGGGAATGTAAATGATTCGATTCTGCCATTCCAGACATTACTGGTGAGCAAGGATACAGCGGCTTTGCGGGAGGTCCTTGGAATTCCCGATATTCACATGGTTCAGGTATCGCTAGGGTATTTGAATAACATAGAAGGCTCGCTTCGTCTCTGCTTTAGGAACGAGGTTGTCGATAGTGCTTTTTGGAACAAAGGAACGGTTTCTTGTCCGTCGGGATTCAACCCGTTGACGGGAAAGCGAGAGTTTACGCCAGGGTATCAGCCTAAAAGTGTTGGAATCGGTGGAGGTCGAACTTCGACAAATGCTTCTATAAATGTGCCTATAAATGCGCCGCTTACATATAAACTTTCTTCGAGGGTGGCTTCGAAAAAAGGTGCTGCGCTTCGTGTGCGAGTCGATTCCGAGCATGATGTGATGCTTGCATTGTTGGATTCTGCTGGGCGGCGCGTGTGGAAATCCGTTGTTTCTGCAATGTCTAACGAATGGGTCAAGGTGCCTGCACAGGAATATCTTGGAGTTGGTGTAGGCTATGTCGCTTTTTCTGTGGGGGAATACGAAGATGTCGTCGGTATTCTTGTTCGCCCTTAAACGTTTGTATGTATTTTCGGCAGTTGTTGTGATGCTTGCTGCATTGGGGTGCTTTGAGCTTTGCTATGCGGCTGAGGGGCACGCCTCGTTTGCGTCTCTCCTTGCGGGTGGGCTTTCTCCTGTTGGGCTTGGTGGTTATCATTCGACACCGGCTCGTTTTGCAGACCCGTCGTACGGGCTTTCGTATTACTGGATGGATGAAGTCGAAGAAACCTCGTGGAATATGTCGCTTGAATTTGGAAATCACGACCATCGTGTGGGAGCCTTTGTCGCGTACCTGTCTATGGATTCCTTGTACCGGAACTTGTACTCGGAACTTTCGTATGCGCGTTCGTGGAATCGTTTTGTAATCGGTGCTAGCTATGGGGTAGATATGGAATGGATTCCTGGCGGGGATTTTTGGGCGCGTCACCGTTTTAAGGGTGCTCTTGATTACCGATGGCGTGAAATCCATTTGGCAGGAATGTTGAGCGGCTATACGGATGAAGGCGTTTCGCCTATGGTCGGAGTTCATTGGATTTCGGATGAATCCATAGCTGCTTTTGCGGAATGCGATTTTGATTATTTGTACATAGGGACTGTTTTTAGATGGAAATTTGCTGAAATTAGCTCATCATACCGGTTTCCTGACTTTGCGGTGGCGTTACAGCTGTCTTTTGAAATTTCTCGTTACGGAATATCGTTTGCGCGGGGCTTTAAGCACAATTCAATAGCATGGAATGGCCTCCATGTTACGCGTTGGCTTAAAGATGAAAGGAGGAAAATTAACTAACTTTGACATATGAAAAAAGTCGTCCTTTTATTGATTGCTTTGTCTGTATTGTGTGTGGCTAAACCGGCAAAGAAGCAACCCAAAGCGAGTGCTGAAAAAGCTGTAAAAACGGAAGTGGTCGAAAAGGACGAAACCCAAGCTGCCGAAGAAAACGCTATTGCTTTGGAAACGCCTGCATCTGATTCTACTGGACAGGACGAATCAGAGATTATGGATTCGACGGTTACCATTTATATCCATCCATTTAACTTTATGGTGCCGTATTCTCATTTCTGGGGTGGCGTCAATGTACCGAATGGATTTACGGATTATCCGTTGTATTATTTGACGGTGGAATGGAAATTGATGGAAAAAATTTCCCTTATTTCGATGCCGCATTATGTGCGTGTGGACCGAAAAAGAAAAAGCGACCGCTACAAGATTCATGATATCGGTTTGCAGGAAAGTTTCCGTTTGTATGGTGTCGGTGGCAAGCGTTGGCGCTATTTCCAGGTAGGCTTCTTAGTGGATCATCTGCATATCCATTCGAACCGCGATGGTGGCTTTGATGGTTGGCTTTACGGCTTTATGCTTAATGGTGGCGTCAAGAAGGTCTTGAACGGCGGGGAAGGCTTCTTGGGGCGCTTCGCCGTGTTTCTTGACGTAGGATTAGGTTACGTCTGGACTAGTGATTTTGATGCGGACCGCAAAGATCGATTCTTTGAGATGGACAAGGGTCTTGTCATCGACGTGAACGCTGCGATAGGATTCCAGATTTAAAATCAATTAGGAATTAGGAGTCCGGAATTCGGATTTAAGTCGTCATTGCGAGCGCAGCGCGGCAATCTAAAAAAGAAGAAGCACTTCTCAAAGAGAAGTGCGGTTTTTGTTTCGCTATCGTAAAACAAACGAAAAGTCCTCTCTTTCGAGAGGACTTCTTCGCGGGATAGACGAGGCTTGAACTCGCAACCTCCGGCGTGACAGGCCGGTGCTCTAACCAAAATTGAGCTACCACCCCAAATCGTTTCCGATTCTTCGGTAGTGGACGATAACGGATTCGAACCGCTGACATTCTGCTTGTAAGGCAGACGCTCTGAACCAGCTGAGCTAATCGTCCAAATGATTACTTCTTTTCTTCCTTGCCGTTGAAGAGAATTCCAAGCGGAATAATTACAACGTAAGCAATTGTCAAAATAATCGGTGCAACCGAGAGGCTGATTGGATTATCTGCAGGACCTGTGCCCAAGCAAATGAAACCGATGACGAGTAGTAAAATGCCAATAGCTATAAGAACAAGATTCTTTTTATTTAACATTTTCTACAACCTCAAGATTACGTGCCAAATATACAAATATTAAAAGTCTTGTCAACCGAAAACGGGCTTTTTTGCAAAAAAAAATGAAATTTTTTTGAGTATGTTTTTGGGGAGTTTGGAACAAAGTGCTGACATCGCTTTTGTGCCGTGTGGAACTATGTATGGTGATCCCGTCCCCATTCGCGGATCATGACCACATAAGAGCAAAAGCTCTAAGTGGTCAAAGACATCGAGTGCGGGGTGACAGTAAGGGTGAGTGCGCACAGCAAACGAAAAGCGCTTCTCAAAGAGAAGCGCTTTTTCGCGGGATAGACGAGGCTTGAACTCGCAACCTCCGGCGTGACAGGCCGGTGCTCTAACCAAAATTGAGCTACCACCCCAGTGGTTTGTTTTTGTTTGTTAGGTCTTTCAACCGAACGACCCAAATATAAAAAGATTTAAATTAAGTGTCAAGGGTCATGTGCAAAAAAAGTGAAATTTTTTTGAAAAAAAAGATGCTCGAGAAAGTCGAGCATCTAAATCCCTAATTATGCATTTCAAATTCCGGATTATCTCTGTCCTGGGTATTTGACACGGGTATGGTATGTTCCGTCCAAACTATGCAAGAACGCTTCTTCGAGCTTTGAAAGTTCCTTTACGGACAAATTACTTTCGTTGAACTGCCCGTCCATGAATTTGTCGAGAATCGTCTTGTGGATCATGGATTCAAGAGCTTCGGAAGATGTATCTGCCATGGAGCGGCTTGTGGCTTCGATAACGTCTGCAAGCATGAGGATTGCTGTTTCCATGCTTTGTGGACGCGGGCCCTTGTAGCGGAAATCCTCTTCCTTGACTTCTTTTCCTGTTTCCTTAGCGAGTTCTTTAGCCTTGTGGTGGAAATACTGGATGAGCGTCGTGCCGTGGTGTTCCTGGATGCCGGTAGTAACAAGTTCCGGAATCTTGTATTCCTTCGCAAGCAAAATGCCTTGAGAGACGTGGCCCGTCAGGATTTTTACGGATTGGTACGGATCAAGGTTGTTGTGCGGGTTCACGCCTTGCTTCTGGTTTTCTGTGAAGTATTCCGGGCGCATTGTTTTGCCTAAATCGTGGTAGAGTGCCATGACGCGGACTAGGAGCGAATTGGCGCCAATGCTTTCGGCAACGCCTTCTGCAAGGTTTGAAACTTGAATGCTGTGGTGGAATGTGCCCGGTGCAAGTTCAGAAATGCGCTTGAGTGCAGGTCTGTTGAAGTCGGACATTTCCATGAGCGTAAGCACTGTCGTGATGCTGAATACTTTTTCGACGACGTGAATCAAGAGCACTGATGCAACTGCGGTAAAGATGATGATGTTTGCGCTTGCTGCGATGAGCGTCTGGTAGAATGTCACGAAGTTGAATCTGTTGCGGAGGAGAAGCATTATGCTGATGGATGCTGCTGCTGCAACGACACCTGCAATCATACTCCAAGCAAACTGAACACGGTAACGCATGCGGAAGAGCGGTGCGATGACTGCGATATTGACAAGAAGGCTCGTGAGCGTTGCGGCAAGGTCGTATCCGTTCAAAATTCCATAGAATCCGGCGGAGAATGTTGCAAAAGCAAGTCCCATGCGGAAATCATAGAGCACAACGGCAATCACGGGCGTAAAGGTAATGGGGTAGAGCCACATGAAGTCGATGGCATCGGGGAGGATGCTGTCGGGCCTGTTGAGTGTTCCAGAAAGGTTATGGATAATCCAGAATGCAAGGAGCTGCAATACGGTCAAGAATACAAGGCTCCACAACTGGCGCGGTGTCTTGAACATGGTGCGCGTCGGCGTGTAGAGGCAGAACATGATGAGCAGCGTAATGATAATGACAAAGACGAGCACGTTACCATAAGGAGCGGTGAGCATCTTCGAATTTTCTTCGTTCTGTTGAGCAAGCTGGAGTGCGTCAATCTTTTCGAGGATTTCCTTGGTGATGGGTGCGCCTTGTGCAACGATTTCCATGCCGCGGGGAACCATGCCCTTGATGAGCGTGACCTTGTTGCTTGCATCAAGCTTGCGGGCTTCGGTTTCTTTTTCGAGATAGAAAACGTTCGGGCTGGTAAATACGTAAAGAGCTTCGTAGAAAGCGCTCTGCAATCCCTGCTCTGTAGAGAACGAACTCTGCAATTGACCGAACGCTTCGTCGATTCGGCGCTGCATGGGTTGTATTTCGTTGATATCCAGCGTGTTTTCTTCGTTTTCCTTGATGAGAGAAATCGTCGGCTTGTTGTAAATGAGATTCTTGATTTGCTTGATGTTGTAGCTGTTGCAGAACAGGTTCACTTCGGTTTCTGTTTTTGCAAGGAGCGTGTTCGAAACACCTTTTTGCATCATCTGGTAGAATACGGACATCAACGAATCGCGTGCGACTGCGTTTGTGCTCAAGGGCTTGATAGCTGTAATCGAAAGACGCTGTTTGAGCTGGTCGTAAATGCTGGAGGCTTCCTTGATTTTCTCCTGCATGGAGGCGCTGCCATCGTCTTTGCTGGAACTGATGACGGACTGCATCTTGCCGTACTGTTCCAGTTTTTTGAGGTACTGTTCCAGTTCGCGTAACAGGCGCGTTGTTTCATCGGCGTTGAACTCGAAAATGGCATTCACCTTCTCGGCTGCACGAGCTTTTTCGTTCTGAATTTCCTGTTCTGTTTTGGGAACTTCAAACTTGAACGGAGCGACTATCGTTCTCGTACTGAGCTGGCCCAGGTGCGGGCGTTCGGCGCGGAGTGCGATATTCTTGTCGGGAAACAAGATAATGGCAATGAGGATTAAAATAACCCAGCCGATAAACAGATGAATTTTTTTCTCTTTCTTGTTCATTTAACACTCTTCTATTTTTTGAGCTCGTTCTGTTCGTAAGCTAGCAAAATGTCTTTGACTAAATGATGTCGAAGAACGTCAGTGGCGCTAAATTCGACTTCGGCGATTCCCCGGATCCCCTTGAGAATTCTCATGGCGTGTTCCAGACCGGAAACTTGCCCTTTGGCGAGGTCAATTTGGCTTGTGTCACCAGTGATGATAGCCTTGCTGTGGGGGCCGAGTCGGGTGAGGAACATCTTCATCTGGGCGGTTGTCGTGTTTTGCGCTTCGTCCAAGATAATGAATGCCCGTTTTAGAGTGCGTCCACGCATGTAGGCAAGCGGTGCGACTTCGATGGCTCCGGTCTCTTCGTAACGGCGCAACTTTTCTGTAGACAGAAGTTCGGAGAGGCTGTCGTGGATGGGGCGGAGGTAAGGCGCAATTTTTTCTTTCAGGTCGCCTGGCAAAAATCCGAGCGATTCGCCTGCTTCAACTGCTGGGCGCACAAGGCAGATGCGTTCGGCTTCACCGCGTTCGAGGCTTGCAACGGCAAGTGTTACAGCGAGGAATGTTTTACCTGTGCCGGCAGGGCCTTTCGCAAAGATGATATCGTTTGTTTCGACTGCCTTGACCAGTTCGGCCTGTGCAGGAGTCTTTGCGGAAACGCTTATCCCGAACCTGTTCCTGAAGATGGGACTGTCGGGGATGGCTTCGGTAAAGGGGGCTTCCTTGGGGCCGAGCATGCGTTCGAGCTGCTTAGCATCCAAAACTTCGCCGTTGCGCGCGGCGATTTTAAGCTGGTCGAGGACTGCTAGTATGCCTGACATGTCAGCATCTTCGAGCGGGACAATGTCGAGTCCCGGAAGTCGGGTGCGTATTTCAACGCAAAAACGGCTCTCCAGTAATCGGAAAACCGTTTCACGTTCGCCTGAAATAACTCGTTTCAGGTTGTCAGACAGCGAGTAATGCCTTATACTACTCTGCATCTGTAGAAGGTTGCTGAATCGGAAGACCAAGCTTGGTTCTTGCTTCGAAGATTTCCTTGCGGAGCTTGTGGTTGTCTTCGTTTGCTGCAGAAGCTTCGTCCTGAGTCTTCTTCAAAGTCTTTTCGTTGATGACTTCCTTGGGCGGTTCCTTCTTCACCGGTGCGGCCGGCTTTGCAGATTCAGTGTTGTCACTGTAGCCTGTATAAGAAGAGGATTCGGTGGAGGAATCGTTGCTTCCCGTATAGCCAGTGTCACCGCTGTCCGAGTTAGAAGAACCTGCGCAAGCCGTGAAAAGTGCTACAGAAAGAGAGGCGAGAACTAATTTCCATTTTTTAAGAGACATTATTTAAGCTCCATTCTAGTCTTTGATGGCTAAAATATATATAGTTGTGGCAGAAAAAATGTTAAAAAAGGTAAAAATTGACTATGCAATCACGAAAAACCGATGTTCAGGCCTATTCTCAGGTCTTTTTATCGTCTAAAAATTACGATTCCAAGAAAATTTATGCGAAAAGACGTCTGTCTTTGATGAAAAAATTGGATTCGTTCTGCGTTTTTGCAGGAATGCCTGTTGAACCAGGGGGCGAGGAAGCCTTTGTTCAAACTTGGACTCGCTTTGTGCAGGATCCGGCCTTTTTGTACATGACCGGCGTGAACCAGGCGGGGTGTTTTCTGGTTTTGGACCCGCGGAAAAGCTCTACGACACTGTTTGTACCTAAAAAAGATCCGTTCAAGGAATTCTGGAACGGTAAACGTCTCGGTTTTGTGGATGGCGAAAATGTTGTTTCTCGGTTGACGGGGATTGATGATGTTCGACCGGTTGATGATTTATGGCCGTTTGTCGAATCGCTTGCTGCGGCTTATTCGAATGGTAAGGCTGCCGTGGATCACGCTTTTGCTTTCTTCTATGAAAAATTCAAGGGCGACCACAACGAAAAGTTTATGCTTAAGATGAAAAGCGTACTCCGTCGCCATAAGATGAAGGTCAATAGCTGTGCCGACATGCACTTTGAGGACCGCTTGGTGCTAGAACCGGAACGAATTGGCGATGCCCACATGGCGCAAGAGATTACGGATGAGGCTTTCCGTGCGCTTTTGCCTGCGATGAAAAACATGAAGACAGAACGCGATGTGGCGCTCTATCTGAACTACGAAATGCAGCGCCGTGGCGATGGGGACCTTGCGTTCCCGACAATTATTGCGGGCGGCAAGAATGCCTGCTGTTTGCATTACGTGAAAAACGACGAGCCTTTGCGTGATGGTGAACTTGTGCTCTTTGACTTTGGTGTGCGGTTCGGGACTTTGCATAGCGATATCTCGCGCACAATCCCTGTAAATGGCAAGTTTGACCCACTTCAAAAAATGTTGTACGAAATCGTGATCGAGTCTGCGAAGGTGTACCAGCGCGTGGTGCGTCCGGGCGTTTCGCTCAAGGAAATAGGCATGATTTGTTGGGAGTTCATCATGATGGAACTCGACCGTCGACTCGTAAAGGGGGCGAAGGGTTCGTTCAAGTTGCTTTACGAAAAGCGCCCGCATGGGGTGAGCCACTTTATTGGCGAGCATATTCACGAAGGCGCCCCGGGCTCCCGCTCATTGGATGTGGTGCTAAAACCGGGAATGTTAATCTCTTGTGAGCCAGGACTTTACGGTGATTTTAGTGCGACAATTGATGGGGTGCGCTACCGTGAAAGTATCGGAATACGCATAGAAGATGATTTACTTATTACAAAAAGCGGATTTGAAAATATTTCGGAGCATATTCCGCGTACAGTAGAGGATATTGAGGCTCTAATGAGGTGATTTTTCTATCTTTTAGCTATATAACATTTTGCAAAAAGAATGAGGATTTTGTAAATGTGGAAAGTTAAAGGTGCTGTAAGATTCTTCTTATCTGTCCTTGCTACAGCTTTTGTTCAGGCGGGTGTATTTATTTACGCTCAAAAGATTCTCTCCGGATCGTTCTTTGCGAAAGACGGTATCATCTGGCAGAGCTTCATGCTTCAAATATTCTTCCTCGCGCCATACGTGCTGATGGTGTTCTTTGCGGGGTTCTTCACCAATAAGTTCTCGAAGAACAAGGTGATGGCGTGGTCGTCACTCGTGATGACGCTATTTGTGATAGCGCAGTCGGTCTTGGTGACTGTCGATTACCCGAGAATCGCATTCTGGCTCTCAATCGGGCTTAGCTGCGGTTTTGCAATCCATAGTGCGGCTAAGTATGCCATTGTGAAGGAAATGTTTGGAGTGCGCAGATTGAGCTATGCAAACGCTTTCCTCCAAATCTTTAGCATTGGCGGTATTATCGCGGCGTCTTGGCTTGCAATTGTCGGTGTGAACCTCATTAATCTTGACCAGCTCGTGTCTTACGAAGCTGTGCGTCGCATTACGTCCAAGTCCGTTGTGATTCCGTGGATTCTCACTGCGGTGAGCGTGCTCGGTACGGTTGCAAACTTCATGATTCCTCGCGTGAAGTACCAAGACCCGAACGTAAGCATCGATAAGGTTAAACGCCATTTGAGTCTCGGTTTCCGCGTGCCGACGCTCCGTGCTTCTATCATTGCCCTTTCGATGTTCTGGGCTTTGGCTCAGGTGTTTGTTCTTGTGTATCAGGACGTTTCCGGTTCTTCGACCGTGAACATGATGCAGGATTACATGTCGTTTGCGATTATTGGCCTTATGGTCGGTACGATTGTGGCGGCGCATTTCTCCAAGGACTTTATCGAATCAGGTTTTGTGCCTCTTGGCATGTTTGGCGCTTCGATTTGCATGTTCCTCGTGCCGTTCCTTGTGCACCCGGTTGCTCTCGTTGTGCTTTATTCTATGACCGGTTTCTTTGGCGGTCTCATCTTGGTGCCGGTGAATGCTCTCTTGCAGTATAACACGCGTCCGAATAACTCCGGTTCTGTGATTGCTCTTGCTAACTTGATCCAGGCCGTTGTGCTCGTGGTATTCCTGTTCGTGTTTACGATGTTGGTTCGCTCTACGGATATCCGTCCGCAGAACTACTTCATTGGCCTTGCTGTTATTTCTGTCGGTGTGTTTATCTGGTCGATTTACAACTTGCCGCAGGCCATGCTTCGCACGCTCCTCCGCTTTGTATTTAGCCGCTACAGAATCCGCGTGTTGAATGTGCAGAACATCCCGAACGAAGGCCCGATTCTTTTGGTCGGTAACCACCACAGCTTTATTGACTGGGCTATGGTGCAGATGGCATCGCCGCGTCCGCTTTGCATTGCAAGTAACAAGGACCATTTCGACAAATGGTATTTGCGTGCCGTGCTCAAGCGCTTGGGCATGATCCGCATCGATAGCCGCAATCCTAAGATTGCGATGGACAAGATTCACGATGCACTCCTTGCGGGTAAGGCTGTCGTGATTTTCCCGTCGGGCGAAGTGTCCAAGTCCCCGCACGTGGAACCGTTTACGATTGATTATTCCTCTGCTGTTGATGGAACGAAGGCTCAGGTGATTCCTTTCTACATCCAGGGGTTGTGGGGCAGTAACTACAGTTACAGTTCTTCGAACATGTTTGGTGCTTCTGCCGAACGTTCTGTGACGATTGCTTTTGGTAGCGCTATTCCTGCAAATACGCCACCTAACGAAATCCGTGCGATTCTCCGCCGCATTTCCATTGATGCATGGAACTACGCTGTGTCGTTCGTGCACCCGATTGCTGATAGCTGGATCCGCACTTACAAGAAATATGTGAAAAACGGCCCTGCAATTTATAGTCCGGATGGCGCACATTTCTCGGGTTACAAGTTGATGGGTGCTGTGATGGCGTTCCGCGGTTACCTCAAGAAGACGCTTGGCAAGCAAGAACGGAATGTGGGTATCATGCTTCCGCCGAGCCCTGCCGGTGTGATTGTGAACCTCGCTCTTTGGGTGTTGGGCAAGACGAACGTGAACTTGAACTATACCTCGTCTGTCGATAACGTGAAGTTCTGCTGTGAACGTGCAGAATGTTCTACTGTGATTACGAGCCGCCAGTTTGTTCAAAAGTTGAAGGGTCGTGGTAACGATTATTCGCAGATTGCTTCGGACAAGGTTCGTCTGCTTTACGCCGAAGACATGATGAAGGAAATCCCGAAGGTTAAGATTGCTGCATTCCTCGTGCTCTGCATGGTTATGCCGAGTTGGTTGATACGCTTTGTGTTCGTGAAACGCCGCTCTTTGGACGACAATGCTTGTATCGTGTTCAGCTCTGGTTCCGAAGGTACGCCGAAGGGTGTGGAACTTACGCAGCGTAACTTGATGGGTAACATCCAGCAACTCGCCTGTATTTTGAATGTGAGCCGTGGCGATGTGATGCTCTCGGAACTCCCGCTGTTCCATAGCTTTGGTCTTACGGTGACAACGCTTTTGAACCTCACGGAAGGTTGCCCGATTGTTGCTGTGGCAGACCCGACCGACGTAAAGACCATGTCTCGCGTTTGTGCCGAATTCCAGGTATCGTTCTTGATTGCAACGCCGACATTCCTCCGTGCATTTACGGTGAGCCGTTATGTGCATCCGTTGATGTTTAAGTCTGTGCGTATCATTATTGCTGGTGCCGAAGCGCTCCGTCCGGAACTTGCGAATGCATTCCGCCTCAAGTTCGGTAAGGAAATTTACGAAGGCTACGGCTGTACAGAAACGGCTCCGGTGGCGTCTGTCAATACCGAAAATACGTTGTTTGATGACTATACCACCATGCAGGTGAATAACAAGCCGGGAACCGTGGGCCCAGCTCTTCCGGGTACGCAGTTCTTGATTGTCGACCCTGAGACGAACGAAACTTTGCCGACTGGTGAAGCGGGTATGATTCTCATTGGTGGTTGCCAGGTGATGAAGGGCTATCTTCATGATCCTGATCGTACAAAGAGTGTAATTGTACAGAAGGATGGTGTCCGTTATTACCGTACTGGCGACAAGGGCTATCTCGATGAAGATGGATTCCTTACGATTGTGGACCGCTACAGCCGCTTTGCAAAGCTCGGTGGTGAAATGATTAGTCTCGGCGCCGTCGAAAAGAAGATTCAGGACACGCCGGTGTTGCAGGGGTGCGATTACGTTGTTACTGCTATCCCGGATGCCACCAAGGGCGAAAAGATTGTTCTTTTGTACCAAGGCGAAAAGGATCCGAAGGACGTGCTTTCGGAACTGCGTGCAAGCGGCATGCCGCCTTTGATGCTTCCGTCTGCTGCGTTTAACGTAGAAGTGATGCCGAAGCTTGGTTCTGGAAAGGCTGACTTTGCGACCGCAAAGAAGATGGCAAAGGAACTGGTGGAGAAGAAGTAAAAACCTTTTTTCATTCCCTCCCTGATGTGCATGGTTGATTTTCAACCATGTTTTATGAAATAGGGGAGGAATGTAAGATTGGGGATTTTGCTTTGGTGTTTATATAGTTTGGATGAAGATAAGAAGGAAAATGAAATCTCTATTAATTTTTATTTTGTTCTTTTCTTTCAATTGTTATGCTGCGTTTGTAGCTGTTTTAGAGACTATGAGTGCTCCTAATACACTTACTTTTACAGAACGTCAGTATATAACAGATAAATTACGACAAATTGCAGTGACTTCTCTTCCAAGTTATATGGGCTATACCATCATGACTCGTGAAAACATTATCGCAATGCTACCGCCTGGTAAAAAGGTTGATGATTGCGAAGGCTCTTGTCTTGTTGAAACTGGTAGAAATATCTCTGCTGATTTTATTGCTCAAGCAAGAATTAGTGTGTTTGGAAAATCATTTACGGAAACAGTGGAACTGTATGAGACCGCATCTGGTAAGTTGATGGCTAGCTTTACAGCACAAAGCCAAGATGCTGAAGGCTTGTTGAAAGAAATAGAACTTCAAGCTCCGTCACTTTTTTCTACAATTAAGAATCCTTCTAGGGCCTTTAGTGATGGAATTACCGGCTTTAAACAAGGGACTTCTTTCAGTATGAAAGGTACTCGTCAGTTTTTAATAGAGCTTTTTTCAAAACCAGAAGGAGCTATGGTAAGTGTTGATGGTCGGCCCAAATGTAAATCAACACCGTGTAATGTGCAGTTAGATGAGGGAAAACACAATATTTCATTTGCTTTTGATTTTTATCTTGATTTAGATACGTTGATCGATGTTAATAGTAATGAGCAGCGCTTGGTTGTTAATTTAATACCTAATTTTGGAACACTTGAAATTGCGCCTCGCTTAAATGGGCGTGGTGATATTGCGGACCTTTCTGTAATAATTGATAAAAAAGAGTATAGATCAAAAAAAATTCGACTTGCTATTGGGACGCATCATGTTGATTTACGTCATCATTGTTTTGAACCGGTGTCTTTTGATGTGACTGTGAAAAATGGAAGTGAATTAAAATTTGATTATGCTATGGAACCTGCTATGGGCGGACTATCGCTTTCTGCGATGGATGAAAATGGTCCCTTGTCTATGCCTGTTTTTATTGATGGAAAAATGAGGGGGAAAACTCCTTTTTTTGAATCGGTTTCAATTTGTAGTCGTGTTGAAATTGGAAACTCCAAAGATTCTGTTCCTGTGTCACTAAAGTATCATGAAACAGTTGAGTATGTGTATAATGAAAAAGAAAATGGTGCTTATAAAGATCGCGATGGTAATGCGTATAAGACAATTAAAATAGGTAATCATCGTTGGCTGGCTGAAAATCTAAAGGAAAAAATTGGAAATAGTTATTGCTATGATAAAGAAGTAAAGAATTGCCAACGTTATGGACACCTTTATAGTTGGAGCGAAGCTAAGTTGGTTTGTTCACAAGGATGGCGTCTACCAACCAAAAAAGATTTTGAAGATTTATTTAATTCTGTTGGTGGTAAACATGTGGCTGGGAAAATGCTTAAATCAACAAATTATTGGTTTGGTGATGGTGCTGGAGAGAATACGTTTGATTTTGGTGCTATACCATCGGGCTATCAAGACCATGATGGTAGTTTTGGTAGTTTAGGTAATTCGGCTTTTTTTTGGAGTTCTACAGAAAAAGGCCCCGGCTATGCGTATTTTATGAAGTTAGATGAGAATAGTGATAATGCGTATTTTGGTTATAATGGAAAATATTATAGATTTAGTGTTCGTTGTGTAAAAGATTATAATTAGAGATTTCCTAATTTAGGGCTGTAATGAAGTTGTATATTTTTGTATAAAGAGAACAAATAAGCAACATTTATTATGCGAAGGATATAAAAAACATGAATTTCTCTTTGACTCCTATACGTACCGCACGTTTGATTGCATCTCTGATTGCAATCTTTGGAATGTTCGTTTTTGCTGTGGAACGCATGCTTACAAAAGTCTGCGTTATGGCAAAAGACGGCGTGCAGATGGGGCTCAACCGTTATTCCAATTCGTTCACGGGGCGCTTTGCAGCCGAGAATTTCTCGGATGACAAAAAACTCTTGGATGTTCTCCGTCAGGCGAATGAGCTTTTCCCGATTGCAGAGAAAGTCTCGCTTGCTTTGTTCATTATTTGCCTAGTTCTCTTTATAGTGGCTGCTTTTGGTATTGCATTCCCGAAGCAGTTCTGCCATGTACTTGTGGCGATGAAGCTCCTCAAGTGGCAAGACGGGATTGTTTTGCAGGATATGAAACTCTCGGGAACTCCGTCAGAGGGACCTCGCGTTTCTGATAAACTTAAGGAACTTTGCGGAAAAATTGCCGCTGCTGCGAAAAAAGTTCAGCCGAAGTACTGGATTTTTATCGGTTGCTCGCTTGTGTTTGTGCTTGTGCTCGTCTTTGGCGTGCGCGGTTGTTCGGCTCCGAGCGTTTTCGGCGGCTCGCAGGCTGTGACCGATGATTTGAACGGACAGACTTTGTACTATATCCAGGCGCAAAAGTCGTTCTTTGCAAAGACGAATAAAATTGGCGGTCCTAAAGCTCTCCAGATGCCTGATTCCTTGATTTCGGATAATTTTACGTATCGTGTGACGGGAAGCCGTTTTACGGCAACCTTGAACAAAAAAGTTAAGGATTGTCCCGCCGGCAGCAAGTGGATGGTGAGCTCTTCGACTAAGGGCTTCTTTACGGTAGACTTGGTGTTGTATCGTCAGGCTCCCAAAGACTCCAATTGCGTGTTTATCGCTCCCGATTTCAAAAATTTGGGAAGAAAGTAGCCTCAATTGAGTTGTCCCTAGACAACAATTTGCTAGTTGATTCTTGCACATTAGAGGGCGAGAATATATATTGGTAATACCTAGAATGTTCTAGGGTTGTTGATGGGTGGTGGTATGAAATTTCCGCAGTTAATCTGTGCCGCAGCAGTGTTGGCGCTTGCCGATGTGACCTGGGTTCCGCAGTGTGAAGATAATGGCTTTTCGCTGATCCGTTCTTCAGAACATTTTGAAGTTTGCAAAAAGCCGACGAGTGACGACGGGAAGGCGAATAATGTTTCCATTCCGACATCGGATGCCGAGGGTGTACTCCAATCGCTAGAGAAGGTGTATTCGTTTTACATTGATTCGCTCGGGTGGATGCTTCCGTTCCCGAAAAGCCCGGACAGAAAACTCAAAAGCAACATTTACGTGTTCGACAACTCTGTGATGGCGGCACTTTACGGTGGCCAGGATTACGTGAAGGGACTGAATAACGAATTTGGCCCCGGCATGTGGATAGGCGTTGGTTCCCTCAAGGATTATTGGGGTACGTCGCACGAGTTCGCGCATGGTTTGCAGGGCGTTGCCGGCTGGATGGGCAACAACAGCCATTCGGGATGGTTCGCCGAGAGCCACGCGAATTGGATGGCGCACCAGTACAATCCAAATGACGCTCATTGCTCGGAATATCTGATAAATTATTCGTATTTGTATTACGGTTCGACGCGTGACCGTTATTGCAACTGGCAATTTCTGGAACATTTGAAAGAAGAGTTTGGCGGTGGCTACAAGGGAGCGCACGAAGTCAACCGCATTTGGATGGAATCAATTCGCGATGGGGAAGATGGCCGCATGGAGCAGACTCCGTTTAGCGCGATGATGATGGTCTATGGCTGGTCGCTGGAACAGTTGAATGAACAGTTTGGCAAGTTTGCGATGAAGAATGCAACGATGGAATATGCGCCAGCAAAAAAGACATTGTACAAAAAATCCTGGGGCGATTACGAGTTTGCGACTCGTCGTACACACGATGGCTGGGGTGACTTGTATCGCAGACATTCTCGCGTGACCATGCTGAATAAGATGAAGTGCGAGGATGGGAATGTCGCGGGTGGCGAGGATTGCGCGGACCGCTATATTTCGCCGAGTTACTGGGCTCCGCAGCGCTGGGGCTATAACTTGGTGCGCATATATCCGGATTCGGCGGGGAAGGTGACGGTCAAGTTCCGCGGAATTGTGCAGGATAAGCCGACTGTCAATGGTTACACTTGCTTTGGCGACAATACGGACTATTACAAGGGCAAAACTTATAAATGGTGTAATTATGCACCGGACAAATTGCCGGATCCTGCTTCGGGTTGGACGGTTGGCTTGGTGGCGGAAGGTGCTGATGGCACGCCTCGTTACAGCGAAATGAAACACGGTACAGGATTTAATCTTGAAATTCAGACGAAGGCGAATGATAAGGCATTATGGCTTGCTGTAACAGCGACTCCGACCGAAATGCAGACGATTTTGTGGGACCAGTTCTATTACAGCATTTACCGCTATCCGTACATGATTGAAGTCGTGAACGGAACGCCTGAAGGCTATACGAAAGACTTTTGGAAACCGGCTGGCTTTAATGGAACAACAGCTTCGGGTTATTCGCAACATGCAAATGGTGGTGGCTGGGTCAGTAACAAGGCTAAAGTCGCTGCTACGGCATATGTGGGGCTTGATGCCGTTGTGAATGGCGGTACAGTTTCTGGCAACGCCCGAATCGAAGATTTCGCCGTTGTAAACGGCGGCACCATCAGCGGGAACGCCGTGGTGCGCGGGCGCGCTCTTGTGACTGCGGGCACGATTAGCGATGACGCCGTGCTTGAAGAAGATGCTTGGCTTGTGAGTGGAACGATTAGTGGCAAGGCCAAGGTCGGTGCGCTCTCGCTGATTGTGAATTCAACTGTGACAGACAACGCTCAAGTTTATGGCGTGATGTGGGCTGTTTCTGGCAAAAAGTTGAGTGGAACGGCGCAATTGCGTGGCGATCTTGAAAACAATTTTTCGAAAGAGCTTTCAAAGGGAATTTTCTATGGCATGGTCGATGACGGAATGCTTGATAATGCAAATTATGGTGCAAATTTGACGACTCCGCCAACGGAAGCGACTGCAAGTATCGAAAATGCAAAGTGGTATGCGATTGCCGAAGATTCTACGCAGACGGAACCGGGGCCTACGATTGTTCGCAAGTTTAATAAAAATCGCTTAGTTCCGACGATGTCTTCGCTAAAAATGCAAGTCTTTGACTTGAACGGTAATGTTGTTTGGAAAGGCTTGGCTGCAGATGCTCTTAACGATAATGGAACGCTCAAGCCTGCCCTCCGTCAAGGAACTTATTTGCTGAAATCCAGCGCTGGCTATCGCAAGGTCGTAAAGCGGGGAAGGTGATAAATATAGATTGAAATGTTGTTTTGTAGCGGTTTTATGACCGCTATTTTTTTATTTTATTACAGAATAATAAATTTTTTTATCTGTTAAGAACATATGAAAATTCTTGCGACTGTCTTGATTCTTTTGATGTTTGGCTTTTGCAATGCTATAGTTAAAATGCCTTCTTGGAATCCTAATTGGTGGTGGAAATCTGTTCTGCAAGATACAAAATTTCCAAATTTGAGTGAAAAATTTGTAATTCCGTATGTTGGAAAACATATGATGGTTGCTGGGCGCGAGTATAGTGTTCGTGCATTTTTGGAAATGATGAACGACATCAATACTGATGTTGTATCTGTTGTGCAAGGTAATATGGAAATAAATGATAAAGTTGTAAATTTTGATTTTGCCAATATAAAAAGAAGTATGGATACCTTGAAGGTTGTCTCCGGAATTGCGAAAGGTAAAAAAATAAAATCTTTATTATCTGCAGTAAATTTAAAGGTTAAGAGAAATGGGGCTGCAGATCCGTATGTAATTGATATTTTGAAATTGCCAAAAACAAATTTGAAAGATATTCAAATTTATAGAGATAATATTTCGATTGAATATTGCTTAAAGCCTGAAAAAAGAAATGTTGCTTTTGGTGGTATAAACGAAAAAACTGTCATTAAGTCCTTTATTTCTGAAAAGGTCCGCGTGCGTGCATATGATAGTACTCTAGAGACCGAATTTGACTGTTTCCGGTTGGAATTTCCGGGTATAACTGCAAAAAGAGTGATGGAGAAAAATTTGCCGGTTCTTATGAAAGGTGAATTTTTGAAGGTCTTTATAACAAGAGGAGATGTACAAGCTAATATTGATATGTCCGATCATGAATATTGGAATAGAAGAATTTTTGCTGATTATAAATTAAGTTATATAAAAATTCCGTATTTTGATGATTTAAAAGTTTCAATGATGAAAAAAGAATTCTCAATAGAGTATATATATTATATCCTTGAAGATTATACTTTCTTTTTAAGGCATTGTGTCTACGAAAGTCTGAATCGTGGATATGATTTTATTGATTTAGCTCAATTAGAGAGTTGCTTGGAAATTCACAGCATAAAATATCCTTTGCAAGATATAGGCGTAATACATAGCGATAGTATCGGTAATAAGGATTTGGATAAAAATGATTTTATAAAAGTATTTTATTCTGAACAAATGAACAAAAATAAAAAGTTTGAGTTGAATGAAGGACGTGATGTATTACTTTTTAAATTGTCCTTAACGGATATTAAATATAGGGGAAAAAGCGATAAAATAAAGTTTAATGTTGAAGACTTTGATATTGATGCTGATGCCTATATCGCAATTGATACTGGCCCGAATTTTATGGGGTGGCGCGTGTTAGGCTCAAATAGTTTTGTTGGACTAAGCGTAAGAATGTATGCTGATGCGCCTGAATTAAATTTTGGCGTGTTTAAAGGTACACTTGATAATGGAAAGCCCAAAACGAAAGGACGGTTTACTTATTCTGTGAATATTTGGCCGTATGCGGATAATCCTGTAGATGGCCCCGTGCTTGTTTATGAATGATTACATTATGGGGGTGTTTTGGTTGGAATTTCCTTTGTGATATGTAATATTTTTTTAATTTTTGAAAAAGAAATTTAAACAGGTTGGATTCGGTGAAAAAATTTGCAATTGCATTAGTGTTCCTTTTGCTATTCCCATGTTTTGTCTTTGCCAAATACATGGCTGTGCTTGAAACGCTTTCCCCAAATGACTTGCTCACAAGGCAAGAAAAACTCTATTTGACGGACATTCTGAGAGGGCAGGCTGTTCATATTCTCCCTGCGGAACAGAACTGGACTATCATGACGCGTGAAAATATTAATGTCATGTTGCCTCCAGGAAAAACTATCGAAGAATGTGAAGGCAGTTGCCTTGCCGAAACCGGAAAAAATATCGCTGCCGATTACGTGGCTCAGGCTCGCATTTCGCAGTTTGGAAAATCTTTGGCGATTAGCGCCGAACTTTACGAAACTGCAAGCAGCAAGCTCATTGCGAGTTTTGCGGGTAAAGGCGAAACAGTCGATGATATCGAAAAAATTATCAAGGAAAGTGCGCCCTCTTTTTTCAGAAAAGCTCGTGATAATGCTTTGAACGGAGTGGGATATGTAAGCACCAACAATGCGTTCTCGTTCCAGGGTTCCAAAAAATTTATTGTCGAAGTCCAGACGGAACCTGCTGGCGCAATCCCGACATTTGACGGTAAGGCCTATCCGCAATGCACAAGTACGCCCTGCAAAATTCAGCTTGAATCAGGCGAACACAGACTCCTTGTTTCAAAAGAAAGATTTGTTGATTTGGACACGCTTATAAACGTGAACGAAAATACGCAGACCATAAAGTTGATTCTTACTCCGAACATCGGCTTTGTCGATGTAGCTCCTCAGATATCTGAGGAATTCAAAAGTATTTCACCTGTTGCAGTGACCATTAATGAAAAGAGAGCTAATCTTGGCCGGAATGAACTTGTACCGGGAGTTTATGCTGTTCGCATATCGCACATCTGTTACGATCCTATCGAACTCAATGTTGCTTTGCAAAAGGGCGAAACTAAGGAAATCACAGATACCCTGAAACGCGGTGTTGGTGCGCTCGAATTGGATGCTGTGAATAATGGCGAACCGTTGGCTTTGCCTGTAATTGTGAACGATAGCGTCATGGGCACGACGCCTTTCTCGGGCGTGGTTCCGCTTTGTTCCAAGATTGAAGTTGAGTATGATAGTGTGCGCAGGGAAGTTCCTGTCAGCGTAAAATGGCACGAGGTTGTAAAGACAACCTTCGATGTAAATAGCCAGCCTGTAATTGAACAGCCGGTGGAGGAACCGCAACAAAAAGCAGATACTGCCTATGCGAAAGTGGATAGCGTCAAGGTTCCTGCGGACACGGTCAAGGATACTACTTCGACCGCTGCGTCAGTTCCTAGTGCTAAGCGTTTCTGGGGCGGTGTTACTGCAGGCCTCATCTATAATGATTTTCATAGCACGCATTTTGGCTTGAATAATATAAAGCATAGTTCCGAATACAATGTGTCCGTGAACGGCTCCGATGATCTCCTGAGCAATTTCTGGGGAGTCGGATTCAAGGCCGGCATGAGCGGTTTGTTTATTGCTTCACCGTATTTTAGCGTGCTTGGCGAATTCACGTTAGGCCTAAGGCAAGGAACCGGTGAAACGAATCTCTCTGTGATGGTCTCCAGGAAAGATTTCGAGAGCGCCCAAAAGCAATCCGATATGAAAATTGTATATAACATAAAGCAATTGAATATCGATATTCCTGTACTCGCTCGCGTCTCGATTCCCAAAGTGCTTTACTTTGAAGCGGGCCCCATGCTTTCGTTTAATGTCTATTCAAAAAGCAAAGTAGATGTCACTGATATTTATGGAACTCAGACATTCGAACAGAACGGCGAATTCAGCGCAGTCGAATTTGACATTGCTACAGGTTTAGGTGTCACGCGCAACATCGGCAAATATATCCTCGATTTTAATTTACGATTTGTAATTGGTCTGACTCGCATCAGTGATGGCGAGGACTCCCCGAAAACATGGCAGGGGCAGTTGAACGCAACTTATTGGTTCTTGTAGGGGAGGGGTGAATATGCAGTTTTGTAAGATGAATTTTAAAGTTTTGATTTCGGTTTTGGTTGGGTTTGCTTCGTCGTTTGCTGCTGATATATCACGTCCTGCACCCCAAAACGTAGGAACAGGTATTTGGGTCCAGCAGATTGGCGATATTGTGCCGCATGCCGGTGTTAAGGGAACGATATATTATACCAAGTACGAAAATAGTGATCGTATAAAAAGTGTCGACTACATGTATGATGGTGCGGGGTATTTGCAAATAAACATCGAAAGCAAGGAAACCCTTTGTGCGTTGGAAGATGGAATCAAGGGTTCTGAAGGTATGGTACTCCACCCTGATGGAGACTTGTTGGTGGCTGGTATGGGCGAATACATTTATAAAGTAAGCCGTACTGCTAAGGAAATGGGTGAACAATGTCGTGTTGCTACATCGGAGCCCGTGTCACAACATGGTGGTTTTTGGCACTTGATGATGCAACCTGATGGAGAAAACCTTTGGGCAGCCGGTATTCCAGGGTATCTTTATCGATTCTCTACAAAGACCGATCCCGGTAACAGTAACCTTGCATCAATTGGTTATAAGGTGGAACTTGAAGCAAATGATGGTACAGATCCGGACCACAAAATGACAACCCTAATTTGGGATGGTGAAGGAACGGCTTTCTTTACATATTCTGACTATTGGGGAGGTGGCTGTTCTGTAGGTGGATATAGGGCCTGTACAGAAGAAGAACGAAAAAAAAACAGTTCGGAAAAATTTTATTTTGGTGTAATTACCGATACGACTTGGACGGAAGTGACCTCCGAAAACCAGGGCGAAATTGGTGGTGAACTTGGTGAAAATGTCATCACTAAGCTTGGAACCAAAATTTTGATTGATTCGTTGGAAGGGGCTCATGGAGGTGTCTATGACCCGTATTCCAAGACTATCTTTGTTTTCGGTGGTGCGAGAATTGTGCAGATTCAACCCTATCGTGAAGAGGGGCTTGTTAAAGCCAAGGTCGTTGCAATGATAGATATGCGCGAGGCTTTCTTTGAAGAAAGTGTAGTAAATCTTACTAAGCCGAGAACTTCAGGTGTTGGATGGCGTCTTGATCAAGGGGTTGTTGATGGCTTGGGGCATCTTTTTGTTACCTCTCATACCGGTCATTTGATTTTTGTAGACTATTCCTCTAATCCAAATAAAAGAATTGATGATAACATTTTAATTCATCTGCAGTGGATTGATAATTATCTTGATGGTTTGACTCTGTTGAATGAATCTTTGCCTGTTGAAACTTATGAGGTTTCTGAAAATATATCTTCTGGAGCACGCTTTGGTGAATTTTCCGCTTATGAAGATGATGCTTCTGGTGTGACTGCGCAATCTGTTTCAATAACAGATATGGATGATTGTACCCCTGAAACGAATTGCGCTCAAGATTTGTTTGAAATTGCATCAGCAATTGATGATAATGAAGATCCTATTTTGAACAAGTTTGTTTTTGTTACAAAGCAAAGCTTGGATTACGAAGCTTTATACAAAGCTAGTAAAGGTGATGCTGTCTTTAACATTAAATTGACCATAAAAGATGCTGAAGAAAACGAAACGGAAAAGTATGCCCGAATTAAAGTTACCGATGTAAATGAAGAACCGTACTTTACAATTACTACGGATGAAATCGAAATGGCTGAAAATACAACCGTGTCAACGGTTGCGATTACGTTTGAAGATAAGGATAAATTTGCAAATAACAATAATGAATTAGTCATTATCACTGATGATAGTGGTATCTTTGAAATAAATTCCGATGGTAAAATTCAGCTAAAGAAAGGTGCTGCACTTGATTACGAATCTAAAAATGAATACGAAATCACTGTGCGTGTGCGTGATGCCGGTGTGGATGGTGATGGAAATCTTCTTAATCCGAACCTTTATGAAGACAAAACATTTAAGATTACAGTTACCGATGTTAACGAAGAACCTGTGTTTGCTTATTCTTCATATGAATATTTTATTAGAGAGGATATAGATGTTGATGTCTCAAATCTTGTAGGTTCTGTTTCTGCTGTAGACCCAGATGCTGATGCCACGATTACTTATTCTCTTGATGGGGATGATGCAGCGTTATTTGATATTAATGCAAGTACTGGTGAAATTGTGATTAAGGATGGTACAACTTTCGATTACGAAACAAAAACTTCTTATGTTTTTGTAGTTGTTGCTTCGGATGGTAAATTTGAAGTCAGATCTCTTGTAACTGTTGAAATTGTAGACGTCAACGAAAAGCCGGTATTTGAAAAACCGTCTTATGAATTTACTGTTGAAGAAAATGCAGAGCAAACGGTTTTGGGTTCTGTTTCTGCTGTAGATCATGATGTTGATGGAACGGTTATTTATTCTCTTGTGGGTGATGAATCTGAATCGTTTGTGATTAATAAAAATACGGGTGAAATCACTACCAACGAGAACGTAACTTTCGATTACGAATCCAAGTCTTCTTATACCTTTGAAGTTGTTGCTTCTGATGAAATTCTTGAAAATCGCGTGCCTGTAACTGTTAATGTCGTTGATTTTCCTGAATCGCCAATTTTCCTGGAAGACATCACGACTGTATTCTACATTGATGAAAATGCATCTTCTGGCACAACGGTTGGAACTGTAGTTGCAACAGATGACGATTGCAAGGGTGATTTTATTGAGACCTGTGCGTTACCGACTTACATGCTTTCGCCATTTTTCGGCTACGAAGAATACGGTGATTTGTTTACCATTGGTAGTGGCGGAACGATTAAGCTAGCTAAAGATGGTGCCTTGGATTATGATGTGAAGAATGTTTATGAATATCATGTTCTTGCAACAGATGGCTCGGATGAATCACTTACATATTCTGTTGATATCACTATCAATGTTCGCAAGGTAGCGCATGAACCCGAGATTGCTGATGATGGCCATGACTCCTATAATGTTGCTGAATCTGCTGATGGTAGTAAAACATCAACAGGCTCAGAAATCGCTTGCTACGTAGTGTCGGACAAAGATCCAGGTCAAGTTGAAAATCTTTCTGCTTCGTTTACTGACTTGGGTAGTACAAAGGCCAATAATTTCTTTAAAGCAGAAATCAAAAAAGTTGGCTCCATATATAAACTTTGCCTTGTCGTGAAGGATGGCTCTAAGCTGGATTACGAAACGGTTGCGCACACCCATAAGGTCAAAATTTCTGTAGTTGATTCTGATAATAAAACAGCTTCACTTACAAAAACAATTAATATCACTGATGTGAACGAGAAACCCTCGATTTCGGGAAGCCCTACCAATTTCTTCTACGAACATGAAGGGAAGAATCATTTGGTGGGTCAGCTTTATGCTGATGATCCAGATACGTCAAAAGCGTTTACGGATAACATTTTTAAAGCCGTGGGTGGAGATACCGACTTGTTTATGATTACCGAAAATGGTTTAATCAAGACAAAACGTGATTTTGACTTTGAAAAAGAAACGCGTTTTTCGTACACTCTTGATGTCTCGTTGTACGATAGGAATACTGAAAAGTATCCGGACTACAAATCTTCTGCAAAGGTGCTGATTTCGCTTAAGAATTCACCGAATGATCCGGTGGAATCTAGCTCCAGCAAGGTTGTTTCTAGCAGCTCTGCAAAGCCTGCTTCGAGTTCTAGCAATTCTAAGCCGGCTTCCTCTAGCAGCAAAACGGTCGCTTCAAGCTCTAGCAAGAATATTGTAACGCCTGAATCAAGCGTGTCTTCGTCTAATTCCAATGCGTCTGATTATGGTATTCCGACATTCCATGTTCGAGTGGTTGCTCCGTTCGAATTTGAAATCGTTATGGATGAATCCTTGCCGAGACTTGCAAAACAATATGCCGTTATGGATATGATGGGGCATGTGATTTCTACGGGTGAGTTGAGCGACAAGGATACTCGTGTGAAGGTTTCGACGCGTGGTGCGTATGTCGTTCGAGTTGGGCTTGGCTATAAACGTGTGAATGTGAAGTGATTACCATGAAAAAAATTATATTTGCCAATATGAATTCTTTAAAGTTTCTGTTTTGTGGTGGCTTGATTTCACTTTTCGGTTGTGCGGGGAGTGACTATACTGCCAACAATAAAGTGAATGTGGGGGCGGATGAGGCTCGCGCTAGGGCCGCTCAGGCTTATGACGAAATGGAACCGGTGCCGTCATCATCTTCGCAAAAAAGCGAAGCTCAAGGTGTTGCTTCGAAAGTTGTTCTGCAGACATCGTCTGTGTCTAATGTTTCGCTTTCGGAACAGCTTCAATCTTATGCTTGCCCGAATGTAGATGATTTACGCGGTATAGGTATTGCCGATGATGCTGGTGCCGCTTTGTTGATGGCTCAAAAGGACATTGCTGCAAAAATCCAGTCTGTTGTGGTTGCTCAGACGGAACAAACTCGCCAGTCGAATGTGGATGCTGCAGGCAATGAAACTTTGGCATCTTCATTCGAGGCAAAAACGAAGGTGATTACGCGTTTGCAAAATGCCCAAGATGCAAAGGCTGTTGCTTCGTTGAACGTGGGCGGAAAAAATGGCGTAGTTGCTTGTATGCAACGCTCTGATGCCGCAAGGCCGTTTGTCAAGGAATCTTCGCTGTTGCAGGATTCTGTGGCTCTCGCCATCAAGACTTTTGAAGAACAGAAACACCCGATTGTTAAGAATAAAGCGTTTAAAAATGCTCGTGAAGTTTATGTGCGCTTGCTTGCGGTTGAGGATGTTCTTCATGGCCTTGGCGTGAAATCCGAAAAAGATATAAAGCCTGTTTTCGATGCCGCTCAGCAGAAGTATAATGACTTCCGTTCAAAATATGCTTTTTATTATCAAGAAGAAAATGGTGCGGATGAATCTGTAGAACAGCGCCGTTCTGTGTTTGAACGTATTTCGGCAAAGTATCCGGTGCGTGCGGCAGAATGTTCTGAGGGCGGACTTTTGTTAAAGCTGAATGTCTCGCCTGCACAATGTATTGAAAAAAGTCTTGGACTTTCTTGCACGGCTACGTTGACTCTGAATGGCTCGAGTTGTGATGGCGAATCTTACTTTAGCGTAAATGGTAAAGTAAAGGGAAATGGCCGCTACGACAAGAGTGAGGCTTTAGAGCGTTTGAACCAGAACATTTCGAATGGTGATTGGTTTAACGACTGGGCAAAAGAATTGAACAAGTGGAGATTGGAATGATTCGTATTTTGTTTCTTGTTGCCTTTTTGACTGCATCGCTCTCGTTTGCTGCACCGGCTTCGGATTCTGAAAAGTCGCGTAAAATTGAATTGCCAAAAACGATTTCGGATTCGTTGCCATGGTTTGCTGTTCGCGAGTTCTCGGAAAGCATGGTGCCGTTTACACGCGTGCATTTGCAAAAGCTTACCCAAAAGAGTGAACGCACTGCTCTTGTTTATTTTGCAACGTGGTGCATTCCTTGTAGAGTTGGTGTAAAGCGTTTGGTCGAAAATTATGATGAGCTCAAAAAGAATAACGTTTCCGTAGTGCTTGTCAATATTGGCGAACGTGATGAAGGGGCCATTAAAAAGTGGATACAAAAGTTGAACGCATCTGTATTCACAGTTGTAATCGACCCGTTTAAGCGCCTTACGGAAGGCTTTGGTTTGGTCAAAGAGAATGAAGAAATCAGCCTTCCGAAAACAATTGTGCTTGATTCTAAAATGAAGCCGTTATTTATGCTGAGCGAAGAAGGAGAGGACTGGCCTCAAGTTCTTTGGGCTAAGTAAAACGAAAAGTTTCGGTAATGCAAAAGCCCCGGATTAATCCGGGGCTTTTTGCTTTTTGGATTCTATCGCCTCTTCGAGGCTCCAGAATGACATGCAAGTCTGAAGTGTCACCCTGGAGGCCTTCGGCTGATAGGGTCCATTAGGATTTTTTAGCCTTCGACCTTCGGAAGCTGGGCGAGGCTCTTGGCGATGTCTTCATCCGTCGGGATGTAGTCGCTCATTTCGCCGTCGTTGAACTTCTGGTAGGCAACCATGTCGAAGTAACCCGTACCGGTGAGGCCGAACACGATGTTCTTGGCCTGGCCAGATTCCTTGCACTTGAGGGCTTCGTCGATGGTGGCGCGGATAGCGTGGCTGGATTCCGGAGCCGGGAGGATACCTTCGGTCTGTGCGAAGAGCTTGGCGGCTTCGAACACCTTGGTCTGTTCCACAGACGTTGCACGCATAAGGCCCTGATCGTAAAGTTCAGAGAGAATGCTGCTCATGCCATGGTAGCGGAGACCGCCAGCGTGGTTAGCAGACGGAATGAAGCTAGAACCGAGAGTGTACATCTTGGCGAGCGGGCAAACCTTACCGGTATCGCAGAAGTCGTAAGCGTATTTACCACGAGTGAAGCTCGGGCAGCTTGCCGGTTCCACAGCGAGAATATCGTAGTCGGCTTCGCCACGGAGCTTTTCACCGATGAACGGGCTCACGAGACCACCGAGGTTAGAACCGCCGCCAGCGCAACCGATGATGAGGTCGGCCTTCACTCCGAGTTTGTCGAGAGCGGCCTTTGTTTCAAGACCAATCACGGACTGGTGGAGGAGTACTTGGTTCAGCACGGAACCGAGAACGTAGCGGTAACCCGGCTGCTTCACGGCGGCTTCCACAGCTTCAGAAATGGCGCAACCAAGGCTACCCGTGGTGCCCGGGAATTCGGCGTTAATCTTCTTACCGATGTCGGTCGTCATGGACGGGGACGGAGTCACCTTGGCACCGTAGGTGCGCATAACTTCGCGGCGGAACGGCTTCTGTTCGTAAGAAACCTTCACCATGTAAACTTGGCAGTCCAGTCCGAAGAATGCGCTGGACATCGAAAGGGCGGTGCCCCACTGGCCAGCACCCGTTTCAGTCGTCACGCCCTTGAGACCTTGCTTCTTGGCGTAGTAGGCCTGAGCGATGGCTGAGTTGAGCTTGTGAGAACCCGAGGTGTTGTTGCCTTCGAACTTATAGTAGATGTGTGCCGGAGTGCCGAGAGCCTGTTCGAGGAAGTAGGCGCGAACGAGCGGAGACGGACGGTACATCTTGTAGAACGTGCGAATATCTTCCGGAATTTCGATGTACGGAGTGTCGTTATCGAGTTCCTGCTTGATGAGTTCGTCGCAGAAGACGGGCTGCAGGTCTTCGAACGTTACCGGCTTGCCGGTTCCCGGATTCAGGAGCGGAGCGGGCTTCTTTTTCATGTCAGCACGGACGTTGTACCATGCTTTCGGGAGTTCATCTTCTTTAAGATAAGTCTTGACCTGACCTTCGATCTTGAGCGAGTTTCTCATTTCGTTTTCCTTTTTGTTTTGTGGCCAAAATATATTAAAACCCAATTGCGGTGACAACAGAATCTTCTCAAATTAATTGAAACATAAAACGTGTTTATTGCAAAATATTCTGAATTTGAGTAACTTTAGCTTGATTCACTAAAACCCTGATATTTATGCGACTTTGGCTTATCACTTGTCCTGATAATTTTGCGGCAGAATACGATGATATCGAAGAAATGTTCCGTCGAGGGCTTACGCGCTTGATTCTTGATAAACGAGGTCGTGGCGCGAATCTTCATGCGACTCCGGACGATTACGAACGTTGGCTCTTGAGCCTGCCCATGGATTTGCGTGACCGTATTTGGGTGCGTGGAACGCCTGATTTGGCCGAACAGCTTGATGTGCGCGGCTGCGTGTGCGAAGCGCAAAGCTTGATGGGGGTGGTTCCTGAAAGCTGGAAACGCGTAAATTGTGTTGCGTTTTGCCGAAGCGTTGAACAGGTCGAAAATCTCCCGGAATGGGTTGCCGGAGCGCTCCTTGGGCCAGTTATGCAACCGCAGTCGGCGTTGGAAGTTGTGGAATCTTTAGGAACTTCTTTGAATGTAAATGCAAAGACGCCCCTCATTTTGTGGGGCGGTGTTGATACGGATTCTGTCGATGAATTCAAGAAAATGTCGCCTGCAGGCGTAGCATCCCTTGGTGGAATCTGGAATTACGCTGACCCTGTCAATGCATTTATCAAATTGAACAGAGCTGTTGCAGGTATCTAATTTTCCTGGATCCTTCGACTTCGCCCTTACTGGGCTTCGCTCAGGATGACAAGGTCGAGTAGACGGGCTTTGGGATGGCGGCTTTGCCGCAACTCAATAACTATTTCACAACATACATTCCGTTGCGCGGCTTGCCTTTAAGCCTGTTGCCGAGTAAATCGAAATAAATGCGTGTGCGGTTCAGGTGCGCGTCTTTGCGGTTTTCGCGCATGCCGCGATTGCTGATGCTTACAGGAGGAGGCTCAACGTATGGGTGGTCAGGATCATCAACGACAATCTTGATCTTGACGCTGCTCTTACAGCCTGTTTCGTTCGTGTAGGTGACTGTGTAGTAGCCGCTCTTGGTGCCATCCAGATTCTTGAGTGTATTTTCGCGGTCGGTTGACTTGAATCCGTCCGGACCTTCCCAATTCCAAATAATGCCATCCCACGGGTGCGGGCCAAGTGTAAGCGTAGCTCCTTTTGAAACTTTCAAATCGGTCGTTATAGCCCAGTTTGCATCACCGACTTTTACGTAGGGGACAATCTTTGTTGGGCTACACGGGCCTACCACTTTTTTGCCATCGCAAACACCGATGGAATCGGGAATGTCGATGACTTTTGCTTCGAAGTCCGGAGTGGGGAATGCCTTCATGAGCGCTGCCGTTTCTGCTGCGGTAAGCGGGAGGATTGTACCGTGACGTGGCGTGAATGCGCCGCTTGTCTTGGTGTTCTGCACGAATTTGAATGTATTGAGGTCCGAGCTAGACGTGAACTGGTAATGCCCATTCACGTAGCAGTCGTACATCAAGACCCAGGAATTTTGGTTGATGAGCTTGAACACTCCTGCCCCTTCGACCGCTTCGGTTGTTTGCTGCAAAGCGCCGGTTCTGTTGTACCACGTTGGCCCCTTAGTCCCATTTTCGGAGGTGAGAGTCCTTGCTTGCACCTTGCAGATGCCACCGTCGCCTTCGTTCTTGTAGAACCCGTGGTAGAGTTTGTCCACTGGGTTGTAGACGATGTCCATGTCGATGGTGGATTTGCCGCGGTCAAAGAAGTGCTTCGGGTCGCCTTCGAGGTCGGTAAAGTCTTCGTTCGCGTAGTTGAAGAACACTTGGTCGTAAGAGATGGTCCCGTCGTTAGTCAAAAGCGAATAATATACGAGCGGGCGGCCTTTGCTCCCGTCCTTGTTTTCGTAATTCTCGTCCCAGATTGTTTCTGGAGCCCAAACTCGGGTCACGTTCGCGAAGTTCTTGCCTTTGTATTTTTCCGGGAAATGCACTGTGGCGTGTTTCCAGTGGATAAGGTCGCGGGATTTCATGAGCACCATGCCGCGGTTGCTGGCCCAGCCTTCGGCACTCTTCATGTCGGTATTGACCATGTAGAACCAGCCGTCTGGTGCGCGGAGCACGTGGGGGTCGCGGAGCCCTTTCTTGATACTCACGGAGTCGGCGGCAACGACGCGTTTGCCGTTATTCATCGGGGTGAAGTTGTATCCGTCGTTACTGAGGGCGTAATAGATGTTTTCGTCGTTATTGGCGGGGAAGTAAGCGAAAAGGTAGTTGGAATAAGGCTCGAATCCGTGGATAGAAACCTTGTTCTTTACAACTTGTTTTTTATCGCTCAAGTAGTCTTGCACGGTCGCCGTGAGCGTGACTTCTTTGTTTTCGCCGACAAAACGACCGTTGATGTGCCCATCATGGGTGAGGAACAGCGTATCGCTGCTTTCCCAGGTGATTGCAAAGGATTCCCCGCCCAACTTTATCGTGTCGGGGAGGGTAAGGTCATTATAAAGGTCGTTGATTATGTTGCCAAGGGCCACGCTATCAACAGCTCGATAGAACGGAGTGATATCGACAATTTCATCGGCTTGAACAGTGCTAGCCAGAAATGCGCTAGTAAAGAGTACTTTGGTCCATCCCAAACGATTTTTCATAAAAACTCCAAATTTATACTCCTAATATACTTTCTGCTATGACGAAAATCACTAAATCATGATGTGAAACCTTTGTGAAATAATCCATAGGCCAAAATAAGTCTATTTTATGTTCTATAATGCAATAAAATGAGTTGTAATATCTGGTTTTTTGTACTTATATTTTGAATATGGAACGTTCCCGCTTGAAAATTTTAGTTGTTGATGACACCAAGACGAATATTGATGTGTTAGAGGGTATTTTATCTAATGATTATGACGTCTGTGTGGCGCTTAATGGAAAGAAAGCTATTGAACTTACGGAGAAGGTTAAGCCTGATTTAATTTTGCTCGATGTGATGATGCCTGAAATGGATGGCTACGAAACATTGAGGATTATGCGCGAAAAGAATATCTTGCAGGGTATTCCGGTTATTTTCTTGACGGCAAAGGCCGATAGCAAGAGTGAACAGATTGGGTTAGATCTCGGGGCCGTTGATTACATTACTAAGCCGTTTAACCCAGCTCTTGTGACGCTTCGAATCAAGAACCAGCTCCAGTTGAAACAACAGCGCGACCATTTGCACGAACTTGTAGATGAAAAAACTGCTGACCTGCGCAAAACGCTGAAAGTTATGCTTACAAGCCTTGGTTCTCTGGCGGAATATCGCGATCCAGAAACCGGTGAACATATCAAGCGCACCCAAATCATTGTACAGCGTGTTGCTGAAGAACTCAGCAAGAATCCTAAGTACACCAATACCATTACATCGGAATTTATCGATAACCTTGCAACGGCCGCACCGCTTCATGATATTGGCAAGGTCGGCATTCATGACCGTATTTTGCGCAAACCGGGATCCTTGACGCAGGACGAACGCGAAGTCATGATGCAACATCCGCAAATGGGCTACGACGTTTTACAAGAAGCGACCAAGGAACTTCATGATAACCCGATGGTGCGGATTGCAGCCGAAATGGCGCTAGGCCACCATGAATACTGGAATGGCGAAGGCTACCCGAACCACAAGAAAAAAGACGATATTCCTATTGGCGCACGAATCATGGCTGTTGCTGATGTTTATGATGCGCTTGTGTCGAAACGTCCGTATAAAGATCCGTATCCGCACAATGTTGCTGTAAGCGAAATTATCAAGGGCCGTGGAACCCAGTTCGATCCGGATGTTGTCGATGCCTTTTTAGCGATTGCAGACCAGTTGCCTGAAATATACGAGGAATTCAAAGACACATCTTCTTCCGAGGAATGTAGGGATTGACGCATAGTCCGTTAAATGAAAAGAAACGCCACCTCAGTTGGCGTATTTCGCTCGTTTACACCATACCGATGCTCGTATTTACCATCGTGCTGGTGTTTGTATTTTCGAACTATCTCAAGTCTACTCTTATTTCTTCTTCGTACAGTTCGTCGGAATCCAAGTTTCAGGACAAGACTGTACAGGACCTTGAATTGTTTTTCAGCCGCTTTGAAAAACAATTTAAGCCGTTGCCTTTAATTCTACAGCATACAAAAGAATCTGAAATCAAGAAGGCTTTAAAAAAGCACCAGCAGTCATCGCCTTATGTTGTCGATACGTATTACGGCAATCGTAATGGCAAGTTTGTTTCGGCTAGGGATTTTAAGCTTGACGAAGGCAAAAAAGAATTCCGCATAAAGACATGGTATTTGGAAGCTTCAAGGCACAAGGGACTTGCTATAACAGGCCCTGAAATAAACAATATGGCCAAGAAGCGAGTGCTCACGTATTCATATCCGCTTTGGGACAAGAATCGGGTTTTTATGGGAGCCGTTGCCCAAGACATTGATTTGCAAAAGGTTCGTCAATTGATGAGTGAATTTGCAAAGGTGGAAGGCGGCATTACAATGCTCGTGGGTTCCGAAAATGATAGTTTGTTTACGTATTTCCCGTACGAGACTAGTCTCCATAAAATTGTAGCGGATACGGTGGCGGGCCTTTTACACCTTGTCCAAGATGATATTCAGTTTGAAAGCTTGTCGACCGAGAATGTGACTCGTTTTGAAAAGACTGATGTCGAAAACCGTAAGTTGATTTTTATGGTCATGCCTCTGAAGGGTGTTCCTTTCTATGTGGTTCATGTGGTTCAGAAAAATAAGGTTGTCGCAAAGGTCCAGGAAAACTTATATGCGATTATCTTTGTTGTGGCTCTTGTTGTATTGGCGCTAATCTTTGTCACTTGGTTGATTGTCCGGTTCCTCTTCAAGCTGTTTATCCAGAAAGACTTGAACGAAAGTGTGAGTTCGAGTACCATGTTCGAAACGCTTTTGGGAAGCGATAACTTTAGAATTATACTGACGAACGATACGTTTGATATTCTTCATGCCAGTGCCTATTTCTCGGATTTCTTCAATAACGGTAATGATATCCGTGGCGAAATCTTGTGGAAATTCTTCCGCTCGGATCAGTTTAAGAAATTTGTCTATAAAGTTTCGAAGGGCGGCAAAATGCATGCTAGCGAACGACAGATTATTGTTCCGGTCAGAAGTTGCACGGGTGAAGATGCCTGGTGGAAGGTGATTTTCCAGTTCCTTGTCGAAGATGACGGTTCGATTCGTTATTTGTTCCTCATTTACGATGAAACTAGCGGTATTCAGAAAGATACGATTCTTGATACGATTATGCTTTCGGCAGGTAATTCAATTCTTGTGATTTTTGACAAAAATCGCAAAATCATGTATATGTCCAAGCAACTTGCCGATTACCTTGTCGTGGACTGGAAAGATGTGATTGGCCAATCGCTTGAGAATATGCCCAAATGCGGGATGCCCGAAAACGTTGTCGCATCTTTGCAAAAGGCTTTTGATGAACAGGGGGTTTGGAAAGATACGTTTATGCTCCAGACGCTCAATTCGCATACGGATACGTGGTTCCGTGGTGAAGCTTGTACGCTCAAGGTTCAGGATTCAATTGTGGGCTATATGCTTTCGATGATTGATATTTCGGAAGTTGTTGCCGCTCGTGAAATTGCAGAACGTGCAACGCAGGCCAAGAGCGAATTCCTTGCGAACATGAGTCATGAAATCCGCACGCCGATGAATGCCATTATCGGTATGGCTCACTTGATTCAAGAAACGCAGCTTGATGAACGCCAGCAAGGCTTTATCGAACGCATTAGCCATGCCGCAACATCGCTACTCGGAATCATAAATAATATTCTAGATTTTTCTAAGATCGAAGCGAACAAGCAAGACCTTGAAATTACGCAACTTGTGCTGCAAGATATTATTGGTGAAGTGGCCGCCCTGGCCGAAGTGCGTATTGCTGGGCGTCCCATCGAATTGATTGTCGATGTGGATCCTGAAATTCCTGAAGTCTTGATGGGCGACCCGTTGCGTCTATCCCAGATTTTTACGAATCTCATCAACAATGCTACCAAGTTTACTGAAAGCGGCAGCATAACTCTAAAAATAAAGCAAGAACAAGTTATTGGAAATAACGTAAAACTTTCGTTCAGCGTGATTGATACCGGTATTGGCATGACGAACGAACAGTTGCACCATCTCTTTAATGCTTTTACGCAGGCTGATGGCTCTATTACGCGTAAGTATGGTGGAACGGGTCTTGGACTTGTGATTTCGAAATCGCTTGTTGAATTGATGGGCGGCCAATTGCAAGTCGAAAGTGAATATGGAAGAGGTTCCAGATTCTTCTTTACCATTATGCTTGCAATTGCTCCTCAGGCAACGGTACCAAAATGGAAATCTGTCAATACATTCAGGAATAAGAATGTCTTGCTCATTGATGATTGCAGCAGGCTTCGCGATGTGTTGAGGCATTACCTGACCAAGTTGCGCTGTGTTGTTGAAGAAGCAGCTTCTGTCGACGAAGCTCTTGACTTGATCCAGGCGCACGAAGAAGCGGGCGAGAGTCCGTACGATCTTTTCATTGTCGATTATCAGATGCCGATTGTGAACGGAATTGATTTTGTGCAGGGCCTTCCGCTTAAAATGAGAAAAATTCCGAAAATTCTCATGCACCCGATTCACTTTGACGAGAAAAATTACCACCTTGCCGAAGAAATTGGTTATAACAGCTGCGTTGCAAAACCGTTGCAGATTAGTTCCTTGCTCAGTTCCATGCAAGAAGCGTTCGAACAAAAGCTTACCTATCAAAAGGCGGTAAAGACCGAAAAGAACAAGATTTTCTTCAAGGAAGGAAAGATTCTCCTTGTCGAAGACAACCAAATGAACCAAGAATTGGCTGTGTCGCTTTTGAACAGCGTAGGCCTTGCTACAATGGTTGCGGCTAATGGTAAAATTGCACTGGATTTGCTGAAAATTGATGCTTTTGATTTGGTGTTGATGGATATCCAGATGCCAGAAATGAACGGCCTCGATGCAACGAGGGCTATCCGCAGTCGTTCTGATGAATATTTCAAGACCGTGCCGATTATTGCTATGAGTGCAAAGGCATTCCAAAAAGACAGGGACGATTGCATTAGCGCAGGCATGAACTCCTATATTGCAAAGCCGATTGACCCGAAAATGCTTTACGCCGAACTTGCAAAGTATTTGCCGGTTGCCGATAAGATGCCGATAGCACCAAGCGAAAATGAACCTGCAACAACACCGTCAAATGCCGATGATAATATTGTTGCCATGTTCCAGAAAGTACGCAATTTCGATGCTGCAGCAGGACTTTACCACGCAAATGACAACAAGAATTTGTACTTCAAGATTATACAGGGCTTTGTGCGCGATTATAGCGGTGAAGTGCAAAGGCTGAAAAAGACTTTTGAAAATGTCGACTATGAAGAATCGACACGCATAGTGCATACGATTAAGGGACTTTGCGGAACTATCGGTTCGTATCATGTACAAACGCTTGGCGTGATGCTTGAAAATTCGTTACTCAAGAAGGAACAGAATTACAGTGAGTTCCATGCGTTTGAAAAAGCTTTGGAAGAACTGATTGATGACTTGAAAGTTGTCATGCAGAATATTGCTTCGGAACAGTCGAATTCGGCTGTGGTTATTAAACATGTTGACCCAGAAGCATCAAGCAAACTTGCGAAAGCGATTGAAGAACTCAGGCCTGCGATAGAATCTTGTTCTTTGACTACTTGTAAGCGCATTTTCGAATCGCTTGACGAAATCATGTTTACGCAGGAACAAGATACACTACTGCAAAAATTGCATAACCAAATAGACGATTATGACTTTACGACCGCTGAAACAACTCTCAAGCGCCTCGAAGAAACGTTGACATCTAGCGATTAGAATGTCATGCCCGTCTCCGAACGGGCAACTCCATCTCGTTTTATTAGAAAATCATTGTTGCGATAAATGCAAGTGCAACGATGATGGCTGCCGCTACGGCGAGCGGACTAGCCTTTTTCTTCTTTTCCCCGAATTCGTTTTCGATGATTTCATCGTAGTCGGGGAGGTCTAGGTCGCTGTATTCTGCGCCTTCTTTCCAGCCGGTGTTCTTGTCGCTCCCGCAATGGGGGCAGAATGTTGCGTTTTCTTTCAGTTCGGCGCCACAATGAGGACAAATCATGATTATTTCTCTGTTGCTTCTAGAACTTTAATTTCGCTAAACATGTCTGGGGCTTTTTCACGAATTTCTTTTTCGAGATTGTCGAGATCATCGCTCTTTGCGTTAAAACTCGATATTAAATTGCCCGTTGCCGTATGATACAGTTCTACGCCTATCGTGATTTTAGAACCATAAGTATTTATACGTGCTTGTGCAACATAATCGGCGGAAATATTTCTCCCAGTTTCAACGATACACCCTCCTTCACATTCTTCAATGGACTTGTCAGGTGGCAACATCGCTAAAATGTTTTCTCTTGTCATTATCAAATAATTTGCTTTGGTGGGTAAAACTCTTCTTGCTACTTCACGAAGAACATCTGTTAGATATAAGTTCTCGTTTTGTTTTATCACGCTATGTGAGACCGTCTCTAGAACGGCGACATATATAGTGTGACTTGGGGTTGCTTTTTTAATTTGAGTTGGAGTTGCTGGAGGTGTATTGTTTTCTATTTTGTCTTCAGATTTCGAAGATGACGATGCTGCTGTTGTTGGTGAAGATGATGATGTTATTGCAGGAGCTTTTGGTTGTTCGAAAAATTTTATAAAGTTTGCGGAGCCTTGATAACAGGTACTATTTTCGTTAGGAACTTTTATATCCGTTATTTGAACGGCTTCGCCACCAATTTGACGGCATTCTTTTGTGAACGCTTCAATCATTTCTGTTGAATCGCAAATAAATGTTTTTCCTGTATCTTCAAAATCCATAAATCCAAGAACTTGATAGTCTTGAGTGGGCTTTTCCGATTTTGAATATGTTGTAATTGCTTGTGAATCTGGAATTGGAGGGTATTCTTTTACAATTTTCTTTGAAATTTTGGCATAGCTGTCTTCTTTAATAAATTTTATAATATCCGCAGTTCCCCGGAAACAGGTTGTTCCGTCTGGCTCCAACATTTCTGTAATCATAACAGCGTCGCCACCAATGTAACGGCATGCGTCTGCAAAAGAACTTATCATTTCATAAGAGCTACATGCGAAAGTTTCCTCATCTTTATTGAAAGATGTTGAACCTATAACAAGATACTCTTGTTCAGGTTTCTCTGTTTGATTATAAATATGAACTGTTTCCGAATGTGAGGGAAGATTTCTATATCTCTTTATGGTAACCGTTGGCGTGGCGCAATTTGTAAGAATCAAGGCGCATAAAACAAAGAATATTTTTTTCATGGGCGTAAATATAAAAAAACACCCCGGAAATTCCGAGGTGCTTTTAAGCTTTTCGGTTCGGCAAGCTCACCGACCTTGAAGGTCCCTGAGCCTGTCGAAGGGCAAACATTACAGCTTGTCGTTGGAGCCGAGCACATCCACGATCTTGTGCATGTACATCTTCTTCATGTTTTCACGAGCCGGCTTGAGGTACTGGCGCGGGTCGAAGTGTTCCGGATGTTCGTCGAAATACTTACGGATAGCGGCAGTCATAGCGAGACGGCTGTCAGAGTCGATGTTGATCTTGCAGACAGCAGAGCGAGAAGCTTCGCGGAGCTGTTCTTCCGGAATACCGACTGCATCCGGGAGCTTACCGCCGTGGGCGTTGATGGTGTCAACTTCGTCCTGCGGGACAGAAGAAGAACCGTGGAGAACGATCGGGAAGCCCGGGAGCTTCTTTTCAATGGCGTGGAGCACGTCGAATGCCAGGGGAGGCGGAACGAGCTTGCCAGTCTTCGGGTCGCGAGTGCACTGTTCCGGCTTGAACTTGTATGCACCGTGGCTGGTACCGATGGAGATAGCGAGGGAGTCGCAGCCCGTACGGGTAGCGAAGTCAATCACTTCTTCCGGCTTGGTGTAGTGGGATTCTTCAGCCTGGACTTCGTCTTCCACACCGGCGAGCACGCCGAGTTCAGCTTCGACGGTCACGTCGTGAGCGTGAGCGTATTCAACAACCTTCTTGGTGAGGGCGATGTTTTCTTCGTACGGAAGAGCAGAACCGTCGATCATCACGGAAGAGAAACCGTTGTCGATGCAGTCCTTGCAGAGTTCGAAAGAGTCACCGTGGTCGAGGTGGAGCACGATCTGCGGATTTGCGCAGCCGAGTTCCTTGGCGTATTCAACAGCACCCTGAGCCATGTAGCGGAGGATGGTGCCGTTAGCGTAGTTACGAGCACCCTTAGAGACCTGCATGATCACCGGAGACTTGGTTTCAACGGCGGCCTGCACGATAGCCTGCATCTGTTCCATGGTGTTGAAGTTGAAAGCCGGGATAGCATAGCCACCCTTAACTGCCTTAGCAAACATTTCCTTGGTGTTAACCAAGCCGAGTTCCTTGTAAGAAACTGCCATTTGTTTTACCTCTTGTTTTTGATTGGCGACTTGCGCCGCCGGTTTAAAAGTTACGTGCCTAAATCTAGAAAAATATTTAAGGGTTTAGGGGTTAGGTTTTAGGTTTTAGGCAAATAATTGTGGCTTGTCACCATTTTTTAAACGCACTATGAGTGCGACTCTATTCTCCTAAGACCTGTCACCTATAACCTATAATCTACTTCACTTTCTGCGTACGGTCCGTGATAACGAGATCCACGCGGCGGTTCTTCTGGCGACCTTCCTTGGTGGAGTTGTCGGCAATCGGCATGGTCATACCAAGACCCTTGGCGGTGAGGCGTGTTTCGGCAATGCCCTGTTCCACGAGGAAGTTCATCACGTTTTCGGCACGCTGCTGAGAAAGCGTCATGTTGAATTCTTCGGAACCGGTATTGTCGGTGTTGCCTTCGATGGACACGTCAAACTGCTGGTAAACGGAGAGGATACCGGCAATCTTGGCAAGGCTTGTCATGAGGTCGGTCTTCAGGGTGGCACGGCCCACGTCGAACAAAATGTCGGACATCGAAAGGATGATACCGCGAGCGTCCTTCGTCACCTGGATCATCTGGGACTGGAGGGCGTTTAACTTGTCCATAGCTTCGTTTTTGCTGGCTTCGAGCTTGTCCTTCTGGGCCTTGATGGCCTGCTTTTCGGCTTCGAGGTCCGAAACCTTACCGCTACGTGCTTCGCCAATCTGTTCCTGGATAGCTTCGATGGTGCGGTTTGTGGCAGCGCGCTTTTCCCAGTTTTCTGCAATGTGGTTCTGGATAGCTTGGGTTTCACCCTGGAGTTTTGCAATTTCTGCGTATTTTTGGCAGTTTTCCAAGAATGTCGGAATCAGCTTGGATTCATCGTCGTCTGCATAAATCGTTTCGAGAGCATTGAGTGTGCCATAGCCTTCGGCAAGCGTAAGCTTTGCTGCGTAAGCATTGGACGGCAAATTGGTTTTTGCATTGTCGAGGGCGAGTCTGCACTGGTCAACAGGCGTAACAGAAGGTGTGTCTGCTGCAAAACTCATGGAAGCGGCGAGGGCGCCGAGTGTCAAAATCTTAATCGTCTTCATCTATGCGGCTCCTTACTTCTTGGTTTCCTTTTCGAGAATGCTCTGGTACAAGACCTTGCGTTCTTCATCGGCGCGGAGAGATTCTTCGAGTTTCTTGTCTTCGTTTTTAGCCTTTTCGTTTTCGGATTTGGCTATGGCGAGTCGCATTTCGAGTTCGCTCTGTTCTGCAAGCGCTTGGGCTTCTTCGATTTTACCGTCTTCTTTCAGGGCCTTGGCTGCGACAAGTTTAGAGTACGAGTTCGATGTCATGCTTGCATCGAGCTTGTTTTCATTGACGAGAGAGCGCGTTGCATCGGCTTGTCCAAGGGAACGGTTGATTCCGCTCTGGCTTCCCGAGCAACCGGTAAGGGCCGCAAGTGCGAGCGTTAAAGAACATGCGAATAATTTAGCCTTCATTGGGGCTTCTCCTATGATTAATAATCCGCGCTAAAATTACATTTTGGTTTATTACATAGTTCTTGCATCTGCAAAAAAACTTTTTTACTTGCTTATATATATGGAATAGAGTAAATTAAGAATGTGTATAGGAAGGGCTTTTATGGATATTTTTCAAAAAAAAACAAGTTTTATAGGAATTTTTTCCTTCCTGCTTCCGTTGTCTAGTGCTTTTGCTGGCAACGTTGAATACCATCTGAACAAATCTGCCAATCCGACTCAAGATGAACGCGAAGCTTATGCGCTAATCGAAGCCGCAATGGATTCGGCGGTTTATTTGTACAATAAATATTCTGACCTTTCAAAGCATATCGAAGTTTATTATAGCACGGGCGTTCCGACTGCAGAAGCGAGCAGTAATGGAGACCTGCGTTTTGGCAAGGATCGCAATTATATGTACGTAGGCACCGCCATGCACGAGATGGCACATACCATGGGCATGGGGACGACTTCGGAATATCAGTCGATGATGAGCGGGGGCGTTTTCAAGGGCGAAAAGGCTCAAAAGGTTATCAAGGAAATTGATGGGCCGGATGCTGTACTCAAAGGCGATAGCCAGCATTTTTGGCCGTATGGTCTCAATTACCGTAGTGAAGTCCATTCGGAACAGGACCTTATTAATCACGTGAAAATCGTGAATGCCATGTACCAGGATATTTTCAAGGAAGCGTTCTACATGCAGGGGAGGGTCGTGTCTCTCGTTGATGAAAAAACTTGCATGGGGATTACGTCATCCAATGCTCTTGAATTGATGAGCTGCGCTGATACGGCGACTTTCGTGAAAATTTATTCGGTAGGCGAGAATCCTGTTACTTACCGCATCCAGCTCGGGAACCGCGTGGTCGATATCCCGAACGAATCGACTGCGGCAGGCGTTGTCGCATCGACTTATGGTTACAACGGCGGAGCTCACCAGCGTTACGTGTTTGAAAAGGCCGGCGCGCCTAGAGCAAATATGTCGAATGTCTTTTTCCTCAAAAATTTCAAAAGCGGACTTTATTTGCAGGCCGTTGGAAAAAATGTGGTTCAGAATAAGTTTGTTCGATCTGCAAGTTCGATACCGCAGTCCGATTTCATTTGGCAAATTGTAGAAGCGGGGCAGGACTCCTCTTCAAAGGATGGGCCGGTGTCTATTGCCAAACGAAGAATTCCTAATAAAATTTCGGATGTTTCTGTGCCATCGCGTTTGTTTGATGCTCTCGGGCGTGCTGCCGGCCAAATTCGTCGCGGTGTAACGTCGAGAATCTTGAAAAGCAATTAAATCAAATTTCACTGGATACTTCGTGGCTATTCGCCACTCTGTATGACGATGACAAATCGTTCGTCATTCTGAGGGACTTCGTCCCGAAGACTACCTTAAAAAGCGAACGTTGCAGCCATGCTCGCATGGCTATAACCAAGCCAAAGAGGTTGGGGCTTAGCCCCATCCAGTTAAGTTGACTCCTTCTCTTGACTTGCACGTCATTGTGCAAGCGCATGACTGCGTCGGTTCTCTTATGCAAGTTATAAATACTTGCGCAATCGAACCTTGCACGTCATTGCGAACGATTTTCTCACGTCATTGCGAGCGTAGCGAAGCAATCTAAACATTCCGACTCTTCGGAGCTGGGATTTTTTTTTGTCATTCCCGCGAAAGCGGGAATCTCCTTTTTATACTTTTGTTTAAATAATTTTACATAAAATTTAGGAATGCAAACGATGAAAAAAGCGTGTTAATATAACGGTAGGGGATGTTCCTTTACTCGCGGTACTATGCTCCGCGCAAAAAATTTTAGAACCTGCAAACAGGATGTTTGCGAAAAGGAACAATTTATGTCTGAAAATGAAAGGAAGGATAACGGAACGCTTGAATCCGCTATTCGCGATATCGCCAAAGAATTCAACGTCATTGTCGATTCTGTGAAAGACGACAAGAGTGACTTTGTCCATGACCGTTATTTTAGGTTTGCCTTTGCTGAACCGAAGCGGATGGCGGAGCTCCTAACGCTCTTCTCGCGTCATAACCCCACGCTTAAGGCGTTCCTTGAAACTATTGATCTCAAGACACTCCGTGGATCGAAGGAAAATTTCTCTAGCGACAAACATACTGGTTCTGCAGACCTTGTTTTTGAGGCGAACCTCAAGAATGGTGGCGTTACGGGGCTTTACGTGGGGATTATCGCTGAACATAAATCTACGAACAAAGATGATGTGCTCTTGCAAATTTCGGAATATTACCATCACCTTTTCCTAGAGCGCAAGAAGGATGTGCCCGTAGTCGCGTTCATCGTCTATAACGGCGAAAAGGGCTGGAACCCGCTTGCGCAGGGCCGCTTTGAAGACTACCCCGAATACTACCGCGATATCGGCTATCCCTTTAAAGTGGAATTTCTGGATGTGGGCCACGCTATCGACGATGCTGAACTGAAGGACTTTTCTCCCATCACCCTTGTCGCTTTAACAGCAATGAGATATATTTGGGATGTCGAGAAGTTCTCCGTTTCTTTCCGCGAGGCGGCTCTGCACCTTTTGAAGATGCAAAATACCGACGAGGGGAGGGATTTCATCAAACAGTCGCTTTCGTACTTTTTCTGGAAGTGGCCTTACAAGAGCGAGGTAATCAAGATGGATAGTCCGGAAGCGTTGAAAAACAAGGGTTACGAGACGTTTGGCGAGCATTTTTTCAATGCTGGTGTCGAAAAGGGCATTGAACAAGGCTTTGTACAAGGTGTTGAAAAAGGAGTCGAGCAGGAACGCAAGAAGAACGAAATCGAAAGTGCTGCTCGCGATAAGAAAATCGAAGATTTTCTTCGTTCAAAAGGAGTGTCTGCAGAATTATTGAAAGAGGCCCTCGCCATTAAGTAGCTCTGTTTGTTTGAGATATCCTCGGTCTTGGAGCCGGGGTTTTTCCATCCCTTGCCTAGTATATTTGGGATGTCTAAGGGGAGGGATTTCATCAAACAGTTTCTTTCGTACTTTTTCTGGAAGTGGCCTTACAAGAGCGAGGCTATCAAGATGGACGCCATGGGCAATCGGGTAAACAAGGCCCGCGGTGCCTACTACGGGAAGGCCGCTTCTGCCCGTCATCCTGAACGATAGTGAAGGATGTTGATTCGTCATTCGGTCAAGTAAAACCTTGGATACTTCGTGGCTATTCGCCACTCAGTATGACGATGAAGCAAAAAAAAGACCGCTTGAAAGCGGTCTTTTTTGAAGTCTTAATTTCGAGATTAGAATGCGTCGGCTGCTGCATCGCTTGCTTCAGCAACTGCTTCTGCAGTCGGAGCAACTTCTGCAACGGAAGCCTTTACAGCTTCTTCAGTCACGTCATTAACGCCCTTTTCAACCATCGTGAGCTTATGTTCCTTGAAACGGTTCATAGCAATAGTGGTGGGCTTCTGGGTGAGCTGGATGTAACCTTGCTTGGACTGATTGTTAATGAAGCGGGCTTCATGAGCCATCATAACGACAGCACGGAAAACCGAGCCTTGACATTCTTCACTAGCATAAATATCATCAAGATAAACTCTTTGAGACTCAGCCATTAGGTACCTCGAAAAATTTTTAGAAGAGGGAGAGGGATTCGAACCCTCGTTACCGTAAGGTAAACACGCTTTCCAAGCGTGCGCCTTCAACCACTCGGCCATCCCTCCATTAGGATGTGCGCCAATTATAACTTATTTTTTTTCGTTTGTCAAGGGATTTGGGCCTAAAAATCAAAAAAAAGTGAAAATTTTTAGGTTTTTGGGGTAAAATAAAGCCCGCGTGGACGCGGGCTTGAGCATTAATTAATTTCAGGTTTATAATTTGCTCAGTTCATCCCATACGACTTGCATCAAGGGCTCCAACGTCTTGGGCGTGAAATCGAACTTGATGTTGGCCGTAGCGAACAGTTCCGGTAACGGACGACTGCTGCCCAGGCTTTCGGCCTTGAACAAATCGTCAATTGCCTTCTGCGGGTCCTTCTTGAAGTTAGCCCACACTTGCAAAGCGCCAATCTGTGCGATGCCGTATTCTATATAATAGAACGGGCATTCGAACAGGTGAAGCTGCTTTTGCCAAAGGTTTTTGCGCACGGCTTCAAGGCCACTGTAATCCACTCCGGCATCGTAGCGGTCCATGATTTCGCTCCAAATATCGCTGCGGTCTTCGGCGGTATGTTCCGGGAAGTTGTACAGACGGTGCTGGAAACTGTCGATGCTTGCGACCCACGGGAACAGCCAAATCACATCGGCGAGTTCGCCTTCGGTGCTGCGGACAATCGCTTCGTGATCGTCGCCGTAGAACGGCTTCAGATTCGACATGCCGATGAGCTCCATGCTCATGCTTGCGACTTCGGCAAATTCGGCAGGAACATCGCGGTAGGCAAAAATCGGTTGCTTTGCAAGAGCAAACTGGTGGAACGAATGTCCCGATTCGTGCAACAGCGTGTAAATGTCGCGGTCCGTATTTGCGGAATTCATGAAGATGAAGGGGAGGCGGCTTTCGTCAAAACCGATCTGGTAACCGCCGGGGGCTTTCCCTAAACGGCTATCCGGGTCGATCAACTTTTTGGCCTGCATTTCTCGCGCCCACTTGCCTGCTTGCGTGTGGATGCTTTCGAAAATGCTGTCGACTTTTTCGATGAGTTCATCACCACTTTGGTACGGCTTGAGAGGCGGTCTGTTCAGCGGGTCTACATCTAAATCCCAAGGGCGCAACTTGTCGAGCCCCATCTTCTGGGCGCGGCGCTTGTACATTTCCTTTTGCAGCGGGAGCACGAACTTTTCGATGCTCTCGTGGAAATTTTCGCAGTCAGCCGGGGTATAGTCAAAGCGATGCTTTGCAAGGAAGATATAGTCGATAAAATCCTTGCAGTGTGCATTTTTCGCAATTTGTTTTCGGATACCGAACAACTTGTCGTAAGATTTATCAAGCGCTTCCTTGTCCTTAAGGCGGCGTTCCCACATGGCTCTCCAGGCGCATTCGCGGAGGTCACGGTCGGTCTTTTCCATGTAAGCAGCGAGCTGTTGCATGGTCTTGACTTCACCGTTGAACTCGACACTCATGCCGCCTGTGATTTTCTGGTACGCCTGAATCGCTTTGTTTTCTTCGGTTTCAAGTGGAATATTGTCCGGAGAGAACAGGTCTAGCGAAACTTGAACGCCCTTGAGCCATTCGCCAAATTCATCCTTAAGGCTATCCTTTGATGGGTGCGCCATGAGCTTGCGGTTCAGCTTGTCATCGTATTCAATCATGAGAGGTTGAATATTTTCGACGAACTGTTCGTAGGCTTTTGACGCCTTCTCGTCGCGGGTATCACAAGTCATTGCTACATAACGCCGTGAACTTACTTCGCCGAGTACCGATTCGAGTTCGCTCCAATCCAAAACCCATTGGCGGAGTTTGTCTTTATTGACCGGAATATCGCGTTGCAAGAGGGAGCGATATAATCTTGATATTTCTTTTTCGTCGTCCGGATTTAAATTTTCCGGAACAAAATTGCGTTTTGTCATATATGTTTTTTTATTGTATTACTTAGCTAATTTTCCGAGCCACTTGTTCACGAGAAGATCGAACAATCTGTCGCGGACGAGGTTCTGGAGTTTTTCGACATCTTCGGGCTTTACGTCTCTCTTGATTTCGAAGTCCTGAGAAACCGGTTCACCACCTTCGGTGAGGGATACATCGATAAAGCCTGCGATGCCGTAGTACTGGATTTCTTTAAACTTGAAGATCTTTGCATCCAACGGGAATGCTGCGTTGAAGTGGAGGTCGTTGTCGCCCGGAGCAAGCCTGATGGTGTCCTTGAGAGTAAGCGGAACCGTAACGAGCGTATCGAACTTGATTTCGATTTGAAGCTTGTTGATCCACAAGGTATCCTTGCCCGTGTTGTTGGCGTTCAGGTAAACATCAAAGTTGGCGTTACCAAGATTCTTGTTGATGATGTTCTGAGACAAGTCCTTGACCAACATGATGGCTTTCGGATTCGGCAAAAAGCCGTTCATGCCGTTATTCACGAGTTCCATAACGTCATCGTAAACATCGACGTTATCAAAGGTGAGATCCTTGTATTCAATCTTTGTCTTGATGAGGACTTTAGCGGCCTGAATCTTTTTGAGAATCGAGCAACCGGTGAATGTCGTTGTCACAAGTGCTAGTGCACCAGCAATCAACAGTGATAATGTGAGGCGTGAGAATTTGGTTTTCATATTTATCTCCTTGTTTAAATTCGTTATTTATTATAAAAAATTATTTGCAACTTTGTCAGTTGGATCTAAATTCTGTGAGTGTTTGGATAAGCTTTTGTACATCGATTGGCTTTGCCAGGTGGCCGTTCATGCCTGCATCGAGGGCGTTTTTCTTGTCTTCTTCGAACGCATTTGCTGTCATGGCAATGATGGGAATGCTCGATTTTTGCGGGTCGTTTAGCGCACGGATTTCTCTGGTGGCGTCGTAACCGTTCATGTGCGGCATTTGAACGTCCATCAAGATGAGTTCGTATTGTTGCGGCGATGAATTACGGATTTTTTGGACTGCGATGTCTCCGTCTTCGGCGGTATCGACTACAATGCCGTTTTCTTCCAGAAGTTCCTGTGCTATTTCGCGATTCATTTCGTTGTCTTCGACTAGCAGTACCCGCATGCCTTTGAGCGATTGGGGTTTCACGTCAATCTTCTCGATAACGTTGGCTGTCGCTTCCTTGCTCCATTTCATGGGAATGGAGAATGTGATTTTGGTGCCTTTGCCTTTTTGCGATTCAATATCGATTGTGCCGTCCATCAAGTCGATGAGCTTTTTCACGATAGTCATGCCAAGGCCAGTTCCTTGGATGTTGCTAACGGTTGTGGACGTCTCGCGGGTGAATTCATCGAAAATATGTTTTTGGAATTCAGGCGTCATGCCGATGCCGGTGTCTTCGACAACCATGGTGTATAGGCCATAGCCTTCGCGGTCGCACTGGTGCTCGTTTACGGTGCAATTGATGCTTCCGCCTTCGAGTGTGTATTTGATGGCGTTCCCGATGATGTTGGCTGTAATTTGGTTGATGCGGTCGCTGTCGATAGAGACGAACCTGTGCTCAACGTTCGCGATTGTTGCCGTGAACCGGATTCCCTTGGATTCCGCATGCGTGCCATAAGTTGTCATGAGCGCGGTAATGACATTTTGAATGTCGCATGTTTGTTCTTTCAGAGTGATTTTCCCTGATTCGATACGCGACATTTCTAGCACTTGGTTCACTAGCGAGAGCAGTTGCTTGCCGGCAATGTCAATTTTATCCAGGTATTCCTTGACCATTTCCGGTTCGTCAAGATGTTTCTTGGCCATGGCGGTAAAGCCGGTTACCGCGTTCATCGGAGTGCGGATGTCGTGCGACATGTTAAACAGGAATGTCGTCTTGGCTTTGCTTGCTTCGCGTGCGGCTGCCAATGCGAATGAAAGCTTTTGATTCGCTTCGATTTCTTTGGATTTTTCCGCCGTGATGTTTCGGAATAAAATAATTCCCTTATAAACAACGTTTAATTTTACTTGAACAGGAATATAGGCCATCGTGAAGTATTCGGGGCATCCATCCGGTATTGTACTTCTGAATACGACGCTCGAAATTCTTTTGTGAATTTTGCGTTCCTTAATAACGGTTTCAAAGAAATGCCTGAAATCATCTCCGTTTTGCAGGTCGTCGTTTATTTGTATAAAACCTTGTTCGAGGTCGTCCAGGTTACCTTTTTTCGGAAATGGCAAGGCCATTGAGGAGAGGTCTTCATAGGTCCCGTTTTCGGCATCGACGTAAATCATTGCTCTTGCGATTTCGCTTTCTGCCTTGGCGATATAGCCGGCAAAGTAGTTTTCGCGGGATTCAACCCGCTTGATGTAGAACTGGATGAGCAATAGGTAGATTATGTAGCCCACGAATATGACGATGAGCAAAAATTGCAACATTCGGCCGGCTTTTATGCCCATGGAATAGAGGCTTTTGGCTGCTTCTGTCGGAAAGTTTGAATAAACGCAAAGTGGAACTGTTTGGAGCGGCGCGATGTAGCCATGAATTTCGTCCGTGTCGCCTTTGAACGTATAACTTGAAGGCGTGCGGGTAGTGTAGGCGCGAATTATGTTGTTCCTGTTCTCGTTATCAAATTGCGCAGTGTAAAGGAAACTCTTGAAACTGTGTCGAGTTTGGCCTTGAACCGAGGTTTGTTGAATTTTCATGGATTCAAGGGAAATAAAGCTTTTACCTTCGGTGTTGACTATTCCCGCTGAGGCGCTTGCGCCGTAGACTTTATATTCGAGGAGCCTTGTGATTGTTTTTTCATCAAATGAGGATGATAGGATGCCGACAACTTTTCCCTGAATTTGTACGGGCGCATAGAATACAATGTACGCCATGGATGAGTTTGTGGGCATCATGACGTATATACCGCTATTGCCGTTCATTCCTTCGCTAAAGAACCATTTGTCGCCGGAATAGATTGTATCGTTTGATGAAGTCCGTGTTTGACCGGTGGCGTCGGTGAAGTGCACGTGGTCGAATTGCACCATCTTTTCGAGGGCGGTGAGGTAGTCTCCGCTTAATCTGTTGCTTTCAGCATCGTCCGAGCTCAGATTTGCTAGTGCTTCGATGGATTTGACTGAGTTCGAGAAAATTTCATCGAGCTTGCTTGCCATTGCAAGTGTGATATCTTTGATATAGTCTTTATTGCGCGCCGTGACTGCTATTTTGTCTTCTTTTTGGAACGTAGAAAAAGCCGCGAGGGCCCAATAGACTACAAGAATAAGGGGAGCGAACCTTATTATCGAGTACTTTAGTCGCCTGTTTTTCTTTTTTGTTTTCTGAAAGTTTTGCACAAAGCTCCCCATACTATATCATTTCGTATCAATAGAAATATAAACTAAATATTGCGTTTATTGTTCTAAATTGCGGAAAAAATGGCAAATGGGGCTTGGGCTCTGAAGTGGTTTTTCAGATGTAAATCAATTTTTTTATGATTTTTTTGTCAAGAATAGTCTTTTCTTCGAAAATAATGTAGTTTTCTTTCGGACAATTATTCCAACTTGGAATATCGAAAAATCAAGGAATTTCAATGAACCGTTACGATCTTGTATTGCTGGGCCTCATTTTGGAGCACGAACGCAGTGGGTATGATATCATCACGGAAATTCGTGACCGTGAACTCGACCGCTGGGCGAAGATTAGCACCTCGACTGTCTATAACAGGCTCATTACGCTCGAAAAGAATGAATGCATTGTCGGTCATTCCGAACGCGACGGAAACCGCCCAGAACGTATGGTGTTCAACATTACAGATAAGGGTAGGGAAGTTCTCCGCAAGGAAGTGCTCAAGCATTTGACCGGCTTTAACGATGATCCGCGTACACTTGGTTTTGCGTTCCTTTACGGTGCCGAGAACAAGGAAGTCATCCGTACGCTCGAAGTGCATGAACGTAGACTTGTTCAGGAAATTGAAAATCTTGAAAAGATGATTGCCGAAGAACCGCGCCCGACTCTTTACCCCGAAGGCCCGTTCCTCAACTGCATGAGCCGTGACCACATTTTGGTGGAACTCAAGTATGTGCGTGCCGCTATCGGTATCTTGCGCGACCCGGTCCGCAGCCAGAAACTTGGCGGATATTTCTATATCAATTTCGGTAACCGCGATTTTGAAGATTTTAATCAGAAGAAAGAGGAATAAGGCGTGAACTCGGGGCGTTGCTCCTTTGAGGTCGCTTCGCTTTGAGGCATTAAGCGGCAAAGCCGCCCAAAAAGGATACACTGTGTGCGTGATACTTGCCTTAAAGCCTAAGACCTAAGACTTAAAACCTTTTACTTTCTTGTCTAAATTCTATATTTACCGCGAAAAAATTGTTAATGGTTCCTGAGCTACGGTCTTAACCACTAGCCACTAACCACAAATCACTTTTTAACAACCCCCTCTCTAACGGAGATAAAATGGCTACAAAAACAGTGAAGAAGAGCGCTGCAAAGAAGGCTCCGGCTAAGAAGACCGCTAAGGCTCCTGCCGCTAAGTATGGCTACTTTGATGACGCTGCAAAAGAATACGTGCTCACCACCCCGGCAACCCCGATCAAGTGGTGCAACTACGTCGGTACTCTCAATTTCGGCGGTATCGTCGATACGACCGGCGGCACTCTCGTTTGCAAAGGCGACCCGGCTCTCAACCGTATCACCAAGTACATTGCACAGATGCCGTGCTCTGACTTCAAGGCCAGCACTATTTACATCCGCGTTAAGGATGGCAAGAACTACAAGATTTTTTCCCCGTTCTACGTTCCGACACTCGTCAAGCTCGACAAGTGGGAATGCCACGTGGGTCTTTCCTACATGCGCTGGATTGCCGAAGTTTACGGCCTCCGCGTTCAGGTTACGATTTTCGTCCCGACGGGCTCCAACACTCTCCTCCAGGACATCCAGGTGACCAACATCGCCGGTGGCGCTAAGGAAGTGGACATCATCCCGGTTTATGAATTCAGCCACTTCGAAGCTGAAAAGCAGCTCACGAACGCCGACTGGGTTCCGCAGACCATGACCCTCAAGGGCCACTGGGAAAAGGACGGCCACGTCGTTTTGGAACAGTACGCTTACATGAAGCGCGACTACGCCGTGAACTATGTTACCGCAGACTGCAAGGTCGGTAGCTTCGATGGCGACCGCCGCGTGTTCCTCGGCCAGAACGAAATGGGCTCCTGGGCAAATCCGCTCAGCCTCCAGAACAAGGAACTTGCTAACAGCGAATGCGACCGTGGCGACAACATCGCAGCTCTCATGATCCACGCTGGCAAGATCGCTGCCAAGAAGACTTTCCGTACCTGCACCCAGCTCGGTCAGGAACAGAGCCTCAAGGTTGCAGCCAAGGCTATCAAGAAGTACCGCGATCTCAAGAACGTGGACAAGGCTTTCGAAGAACTCGCAAAGTTCTGGGAAAACTACCTCTCTACAATCCAGGTGAATACTCCGGATGCAGCATTCAACTCCATGGTGAACGTGCACAACCCGCGTCAGTGCCACACCACCAAGAACTGGAGCCGCTACTTGTCCCTCTACCAGTTGGGCTACGGCACCAGCCGCGGTATCGGTTACCGTGACTCCAGCCAGGACCTCATGGGCGTCATGAGCCATATGCCGGAAGAAGCTCTCGTTCTTACGAAGAACCTCCTCTCCGTGCAGCGTCCTGAAGGTAACGCCATGCACCAGTATGCTCCGCTCGCCCTCGAAGAAGATAACGGCAACGAAGCTAATGCCGGTGACTCCCGCGAAAAGAAGGGCGTGCTCGACGAAAACGGCAACCCGGCTTACGCAGACTGGTACGGTGATGACCACCTCTGGATTGTCCTCACTGTTGCTAACTACCTCAGAGAAACCGGCAAGATGGAACTCCTCGATGAGGAAATTCCGTTCTACGAAGCTGGCAAGAAGCGCGCTCAGCGTGAAAAGGGCACTGTCCTCGAACACTTGAAGCGTTCTCTCAAGTTCTCTCGCGAACACCTCGGTAAGCACGGTCTTCCGCTCCTCGGCTTTGCTGACTGGAACGACTGCATGAACCTCCCGCTCGGTGCAGAATCTACGTTCAACACAGCTTTGTACGCAAAGGCTTTGCTCGAAATGATGGGCATTGAAGAAGCTCTCGGCGACAAGGAAGCCGTTGAAATGTACAAGGGCTGGTACGAAGATGTCAAGAAGGCATTCAACGACAGCGCTTGGGACGGCAAGTGGTGGACTCGTTGGTTCGACAAGGACGGCAACGGCTACGGCGTTTCCTCTGCCAAGTACGGCAAGATTTACTGCAACGGCCAGTCTTGGCCGGTCATCTCCGGCATTGCATTCGGCGACCGCGCTGTGCAGGGCATGGACAGTTTGAACAAGCTCCTCAACACCAAGTACGGCGTGAAGAGCTCTACTCCGGGTTACCGTGGCTTTGAACCGGCTGTCGGTGGCATCTCCACCTATCCTCCTGGAGCAAAGGAAAACGGCGGTATCTTCCTCCACACGAACCCGTGGGTGATGATTGCCGAAACGATTCTCGGCCGTGGCGACAAGGCTTTCGAATACTACTGCCAGATCAACCCGGCTTCCAAGAACGGCATCCTCGACATCTTCGAATCTGAACCGTATTGCTATCCGCAGAACATCCTCGGTGACGAACACAAGCAGTTCGGTATGGGCCGTAACGCATGGCTCTCCGGCACTAGCTCTTGGACGTACCAGGCTGCAACGCAGTTCATCATCGGTATCCGTGCAAGCTTCGATGGCCTCGTTGTCGATCCTTGCATCCCGAGCGCATGGGCTGGCTTCGAAGCTACCCGTAAGTTCCGCGGTGCTACCTACCAGATCACCGTGAAGAACCCGAACCACGTCTGCAAGGGTGTGGCAAAGATGGTTGTTGACGGCAAGGAAATCGATTCCAACGTCGCACCGGTCTTTACGAAGGGTATCCACAAGGTCGAAGTCACTCTCGGCTAATTTGAATTATAACCGTCGTGATACGGCGTTACTCGCCCCCTCACGTACGCTTTGTACGCTACGGGGGCTCGCGCCTTGTCTCACTAGGTTCTAATACAAATTGATTTTTAGGTCTGCTTCAAACGAAGCAGACTTTTTGTTTTGCTCTCGTTTTGCTCTCTGCGTTTTAAAGTCCGGCTCGAAAGAGTCGGACTTTTTCTATATATAAAATATGGCGAGTTTATTTAGAAAATGCTGGAATAATTTTGTGCTTTTGGCTGTGGCGGTGCTGTGGGCAAGTTGCAGCGACGCCGATAAGAATGCGGATAAATCTCCGGAACAGGAAAAGGTTAATACGGAACAGTCCTTGGACGTGAAAAAGGAAGATTACGAGAAAACGCACAGGGACCGCGTATTAAAAATTATTGCAGATGGGGATGAATCCTTAAGGGAACTTAAGAGGAATCTTACTGGTACAACTTTACTTTATGGATGCCCTCCAGGTGAGGAATGTATAGTTCAAAGAGATGAAAATGGGGACTATACAATAAATGGAAAACCCGTAGAAAAGGAGCTAAGAATCTTTGTAGAAACACCATTTAAAGATGAATTAAAATTGGCTAGTAGCGATGATTCCGATAAGGCTTTAATTTTAAAGGCGATTCGTTCGCGTGCGCCAGGATTTCGTATTGTTTATCATAGGCATTTAAAGAAAAAGCCCGTTTTTAGTGGAACAATTGTTTTAAGGTTGAATATCAATGCAGACGGCACCGTTCAAAAAGTCCAAATAGACTCAACGACTACCGGCGATAGGGCTTTTGACGAAGATGTCCAGAAAGCGGTAAGTTACTGGAAATTTCCGAAAATGAATTCGGATGAAGTTGCAACATTCCCGATAAGATTTTATGAAGAAGAATCGTTGAAGCAGAACGATTAAAGTCCGCTTCTATCGAAGCGTGTTTTTTTGTATATATTTCGAATAAATGTAAGGAGAATCTTTATGTTTAAGCTCTTTCGTGTATTCTTTTTGCTTGTGGCGTTTTGCGTATACAGTCATGCGGCTGAGGACATGCTGTATTACATGTCGCCCGAGATGCAGAAGTTTGTCGCGCCCTATATCGAAAAATCCAAGGCGATGTTCCCTGCGGTCAAGCAGAAATACATTTCGGGTGACTATGTGCGTGAAAAGCGGAACCTGTTTGTGCAGATGAATGTCAGCGACAAGGATGGCGTCAAGGAAATGGCCTTTATACGGGTCATTTGGTGCGCAGGGAAGAAATTCCAGGGCGTCGTGGCCAATAATTTGGTCGAGGTCAAGGAAACCAAGCTGGGCGATACGGTTTCTTTTGCACAGGACCAGATTCATAACTGGGTCGTCGTGGATTCCAATCAACGGGAAGAGGGAAATTTTGTTGGGAAGGCTATTGAGGCCTTCATGTCGCAAAAAGTCGGCGTTTTTTTCGAGGTTGTGTACAAGAAGGGGCGTTTCACGGTCACATACCAGGACGCTAAGGAAGCTCAACACGGCAACAGCGTAGACGGGATTATTCCCGAGAAGGTCATTGCGAAGATTGCGGAACGCCTGAAGGCAAGTCTCGAGAAGAAAAAGCGCGAAGGCCAGAAGTTCGAGGAAGGGAAGCCGTTTTTCTCCTATGGAATCTACGATTGCCATACCGGTGCAATAGAACCTTAACTTAAAACGTATCTTATCCTGAAATTCGCATGTAGACGCACAGCACGCGGCTCACGGTATAGCCGGACTTAAGGAGCGACTTGAGCATCGGCACGACATTGATTGTGCAAATCCAGTCGCCGTCATCAAATTTTCCTTTCCAACTCTTGGGTGAACCGTTATCAAATACGTCCTTGATCATGGAATCATAATAGGGGAGGTACTTGACGGAGATGACATCTTTCAAAGATTGATTGACGGCTTCGTCTGTTTTGGCAAAGCCGGAATCTGTGGCGAACGCGTTGTTGCACCCGAGAATGGTGAAGTTGCGGTCTACCCAGAATATACCGATGTTCGGGAAGTTGAAAAGCGAGTTTATTAGAGATTCTTCGACGCCACTCTTCATGAGGAATGGAATTTCGGGAGATGTTTCGACGCGGCGGGCGGAACCCATCATCACGATGCGGTCTTCGTCGTCGGGGGCGAGGTGCCCACGGAAATCGTACCACACGAGGTTCTTTTCGCTATTCCAGCAACGTATTTTGAGCGTGCCAAAGCGTGCGTTTTCATTGGCGAGGCGATTCAGCTGGCTCTGTTCATCGAGCAAGTGGCCTTTGTCGTCGTATGCCGCTTCACCGCCTGCTTTCATCATGCATTCGTTCATCACGCGTTCGAGCAACTTGAAATCGTCTTCAGGCATGAGTGATTCTACGTCGACAACACCTCCAGAACGAGGAACATCACGATAGTCGTCGTCCATCATCGGAGTGAGCAAAAATAGCTGACGGCTTTCGAAATCGAATTTCCACAAAAAGTCGCCGGTATTGCGCAATAAAGACTTGAGCTTTGTCTCGGCTTCATCAAGGCGATGCTGGTTTTCGACGGTGTTCGATATATTCTTGATCAAGCAGATGTAACGGGATTCATCCATTGAAAGTCGCTGGTGTTTACAGCGCATTTCGAACCAAAGCATCGTTCCGTCATCGCGCTTGTACGAAAACATGAACGGCATTTCTGGGTGCTTGTCGATATCGTCAAAATAGAGCTTGAGACGAGCCCAGTCCTTGGGCGGCAAAATGTCTCTGAACAGACGGTCTTTGCTCAAGTTGTCAAAGAGCGGGTCCGACATGAACTGCGGCAGTGAACTGATAAATTCAAACTTGTCCGAAAGAACGACGATGAACTCACCCAGGTTACCCGCAAAAAGCGTGTAAAGCCGTTGCCTTTTCCAGTAGTCGAGCAACAGCAAAATGGTGACAATCAATAAAAGCAATAGCACGGTGCAGATATAGCACCAGCCCACAGACCAGTCAATAGAGTTCATCATACGTTTATAAGATAATCAATTTTACAAGGACTATGCAAGAGGGTGAAATGATTTTAAGTCAAGTTGGGTTGCTATCTGTATAATCGGGACTATATATTTCCGATTTTTTTTGTAGCTTTGGTGTTGTTAATGTTTGAAACTAAGACTTCTGCAAAAATGAATATGTTCTTTTCGTTATTGCGTTCTGCGATGACGAAAACAGTTCCTGACTGCCCGATTTCTCCAGAGAAATGGGGTAATGTGTATAGCTATGCTGTTCAACAACGAGTTGTGGGACTAGAATTTCAGGGAATTCGCTTACTGCCGGCTTCTGATCGTCCTCCTCGTCCGCTTTTTCTAAAGTGGGCTTGTGCAACGGAAACGATTCAAGGGCAAAATCAACTGTTGAATGGTGTCGCCGCTCGTTTGACGGAAATGTTTGCTGCCGAAGGTTTCCGTAGCGCCATCCTTAAGGGACCTGCTAATGCAAGACTTTATCCTGATCCGTTTGTTAGACAATGCGGTGATATCGATATTTGGGTCGAAGGCGGTCGACAAAAAGTGCTTGATTTGCTGAAACGCATGGGGTTGTTAGAAGATTTTCCCAAAATTAGCTGGTTCGATTATAAAACTTATCGTAAAGAACTTCATAAATGTTTGACCCATTTTTCACCGCATCATTTTCATTTGCATCAAAAGTTTGATGGTGTTGCGGTTGAGGTTCATTATAGGCCGGCTTCTTCAGTTTTCAATCCGTTTGCAAATAGACGATTGCAACGTTATCTGGAAAACGAAATCAAAAATATTGAACTTGTTCCGGAAGGGTTTTATGTCCCTTCTGTAAAATTTGCTTTGGTTATGCAACTAGAACATATCCATCGTCATTTTTTCGAGTCGGGTATAGGTTTAAAGCATCTCGTAGATTATTATGTGCTTTTGCAGAATGCTTCGGAAAGTGAGCGCGCTGAGGTATCTTCGGTGTTGCGTCGTTTTGGGGTGTACAGGACCGCTTCTGCTTTAATGTGGGTGTTGGAGTATATCTTTAAGCTGGATGCTCAAAAAATGATTTGTGAGCCGAACCGTAAATTGGGGATGATTTTTTTACAGGAAGTCGTTAAAGGTGGGGCTTTCGGTAGCTTTGCACCAAGGCAAAAGCGCAATGCTTTTATAAGATGGTTTGCAAGAATGCATCGTCCTTTGCAATTGTTTATGTTTGACCCGATAGAAGTATTTTGGAGCTTTATCAATAATTGGGTTGAATTTGTGCATTTGATTCCAATTCGCCTTAAGGCTCGGAAGTTCTCTTTGAAAGCGTACTGGTCTTAATTGTATAGACTTTTGGGATTTATATAAAAACACCTCTGCTGAAGCAGAGGTGTTTTTGCATCTAGATTCCAGCACAAGGCTGGAATGATGAATGACTATTCAGCGAAGTATGCCTTGGCCTTGGCGATGACGTCTTCGACCTTGACCATGGTGAACTGCTTTTCGTTGCGGAACTTCCATTCAACTTCGCCGTTCACAAGGCCCTTCTTGCCGATGGCGATACGCACCGGAGAACCCCAGAGGTCAGCGTCCTTGAACTTCACGCCCGGACGTTCGTCGCGATCGTCGACGAGCACGTCGATGCCGGCTGCTTCGAGTTCCTTCTCGAACTTCTCGGCGAGTTCCACGAGTTCGGCTTCCTTGCCGATCGGGACGATTTCGACCTGGAACGGAGCGATGGACTTGGGCCAAATCGGTCCGAAGTCATCGTGGCTGTTTTCCACGACGGATGCCATCAAGCGGCCCACGCCGATGCCGTAGCAGCCCATGATGGCGGGAGCGGTGGTCTTTTCGGCGGTGAGGAACTTAGCACCCATAGATTCAGAGAACTTGGTGCCGAGCTTGAAGATGTTACCCATTTCGATACCGCGGGTTTCCGTGAGGAGTTCGCCGCAGCAGGGGCACTTGCAGACTTCGGAAGCTTCGGCGATGTCGGCAACTTCGAACTTCGGGAAGTCGCGCTTCGGGTTGCAATGCTTGAAGTGGAAGCCTTCTTCGTTCGCGCCCGTCACGAGGTCGAAGGAATCGGCAATCGCTTCGTCCACGATGACGCGCGTATCGTGAGAATTGATTGGGGATGCAAAGCCCGGAACCATGCCGCAGGCCTTGATGAGGCTGTCTTCGGCCGGGTAGAGTTCCTTGGCCTTCAGGAGGTTGTGGAGCTTGATTTCGGAAACATCGAGATTGCCCGGAACCACGACCGTGATGAGCTTGCCTTCGAAGTCGAAGAACACGCACTTGGCAGTAGATTCTGCCGGAACGTTCAGGAACTTGGTAATTTCTTCGATGCTTTCGCTGTTCGGCGTAGCGACCTTTTCGAGGGCTGCGTTCTCGTCGCCCTTGAACGGCACGCGCTGGAACTTAGCGATTTCGCGGTTGGCCTGATAACCGCACTTCTTACAAAGGATCAAGTAGTCTTCGCCGTTCGGAGTGTCGAGCATGAATTCGTGAGCGACTTTACCGCCCATGATACCCGTATCGCTCTGCACCACCACCGGTTCAATGCCCACGCGACGATAGATGCGGAGGTAGGCGTCGTATTCTTCCTGGTAGTGACGGTCGAGGTCTTCCTGGCTGGTGTGGAAACTGTAAGCATCCTTCATCAAGAATTCGCGGACGCGGATAAGGCCGCCGCGGGCACGGGCTTCGTCACGGTACTTGGTCTTGAACTGGTAGAGCATCACCGGGAGCTGCTTGTAGCTGTTGAGCACGTAGCGCACGAGGTCGGTCATGGCTTCTTCGTGCGTCATGGCGAGCACCATGTTGTGGTTGTTGCGGTCCTTGAAGCGCAGGAGTTCTTCGCCAATGGCCTGGTAACGGCCAGATTCGCTCCAGAGTTCAGCGGTCTGCACCACCGGCAGGTCCACTTCGATACCGCCAATCTTGTTCATTTCTTCGCGAATGATGTTCACGATCTTCTGGATCACGCGGAAACCCATCGGCATCATGGAGTAGATACCGGTAGAAACGGGCTTGATATAGCCGCCGCGCATGAGGAAGATGTGGGAGGGCATGGTGGCGTCGCTCGGCGTTTCGCGGAGCGTTACGTAGAAGTACTTGGAGAGTTTCATTGTAATGACCTTTTAAAATTTTTACGGCGTAAATTTAGCTTTTTTTGTATTTTGCAGTCATGGAATTTTTAAACAGGTTGCGGGAAAAATCCGCTATTCAAAAAACGGAGAAGTTTTTTCCGGCTTTTGCTTTTTTAGGCGGATTCAGCTGGGATTCGATGACGATAGGGAGTAAGGTCTATGGTTCGGACCTTGTCTTTTTATCTTTTTATTATGTGGTCGCTCTTGTTGCAATTTACTTCATTGCTACGCGAAAAAATGTCGATTGCTGCGATAATGCAAATGAAGATGAATCAGAGTCTAAAGTTTTGCATCGCTTTTATCATAAGGTATTGTCTATCGAATGGCCGCAAAGTTGGATTGACCGATTGACTTGGCTTGTTCAGTTTTGTTTTGGAAATCTCTGTAGTGCTCTCGTTATTTGCTATTTCAAAAGTTCAGGTTCCATAGCTGCGTTTATCTTTGTGCTTGTTTTGGCGATGCTCCTCGTTGGCAATGAATTCTTGAAAAAGAAGTACGAAAACTTTGGTGTTTGCCTTGCATTTTTCTGCTTGCTTGGAACGATGTTCTTTAACTTTTTGATACCACATTTAGTTCATGGTATGGGAACATTTTGGTTCTTTTTAAGCACACTATTGTCCGTTGGAATTTGCTATTTACTTTGGATGAAATCTTTGCGTGATTTTGCTCGCAATAAATTCTTTTTGATAGCTCCCATAACGATTAGTGTTGTTTTGTCAGTATCCTATCTTGCAAATTGGATTGCTCCGGTGCCGCTTGTTTTAAAACAACAAATCGTGTGCAAAAATTTTGATCGTGAAACGTATTCGTGTGATGCCGATAATCCCGATTTTTGGCAAAGAATTGGTTTTAAGGGCTTAACCATTCACAAAGGTGAAGGGGATGAAATTTACTTTATGTCATCCGTTTATGCGCCTGCAGAACTTAAGGCCCCAATAGAGTATCGTTGGTATTACAAGGAACCATCTACAAATAAATTTAAATTAACGGATAAAATTACATCTAGTCGAATGGTTATTCGAGGGGGGCGGGATCAAGGTTACCGCAGCTATTCTCGGAAGAAAAATATCCCTATGGGGACGTATCGTGTGGAAACGGCATATAAAGATGGGGCCGTTATTGGATCAACCACGTTTAAAGTGCTCGATGGACAGCCTGAAAATGGGTTTGTCCGTGATTCACTCCGTTAAAATTATGTATATTAGAACGCGAAAATAGGGGTGGTACCACTCCTAGCGATTTTGACTTTAAGGAGTCTTTAAAAAATGAAACTGAAAAAGATTGCTCTTGGTGCTGCAGCTCTTGCTCTAATTGCTTGCGGTGAAGCACAAAAACCGATTGCTAAAACAGCAGCTATTACACCTGATTCTTCGGATGACCAAAAATTTGCATACATGCTTGGTGCTCAGTTCGGTCTTCAGAACTTCTCGAACCTTCCGTGGCAAACTGGTGAAGCTATTGACGAAGACGTTGTTGTTCAGGCTTTCCGTGATGCTTTCGGCAACATGAAGGATTCTACCATCAAGTTGCAGCTCCCGCAGGATTCTCTTGGTGCAATTAGCAGACGAATCCAGAGTGCTATGCGTGAACGTTATGTTAAGGTTCAACCGGATACGAATGTGACTAAGAACATGGACGGTGACCAGATTCGCGCTTATGTGGATTCTCTTCGTAAGGCTTTGCCGGTCAGTGCCGCTCCGGCCGTGAAGAATGAAAAGGTGACGCTCCCGGAAGTTCCTTCTGAACAGCAAAAGTTCTCTTACCTCGTTGGTTTCCAGTTCGGTAATCAGTTCTACAGCATAGGTCGTCAGTTCGATACAGAATTTGATGGTGAGTATTTTATCCTCGGTATTCGTGATGCTGGTAAGCGCGTTCGTGACACTACGTACACGATGACTGTTCCGGACGACACTTTGAAGGCTGTCGGCGACCGTTTCATGGAAAAATCGAAGAAACTTAACGAAGAAAGGATGAAAAAGGCTAAGGAAGAAGAAGAAAAGCTCAAGGCTGAAGTTGCCTCTCTCCGTGGTGATACTCTTGCAAATGGCATGCCTGCTAAGATGAACTTCAGTGTGAAGGCTTCGGGCATCACTGTCAAGGGCGAAGACCTGAGTGCATTTGCTGGCAAGCCGCTCCTCATGTTCTACTTCTCTGCAACTTGCGGTCACTGCGCTCATGCAGCTCCGCAGATTCTTGAAATTGCAAAGGAATTTGCTCCGAAGGGCCTCACGACCGTTTCTATCGCTAGCGGTGGAAACAACAAGCCGGGCATCCGTCGCTTCATTGACGATGCTAAGTTTGACGAAAACATCAGCGTTATGTGGGATGAATCTCGTCAGTTCGGTGAACTTTATAGCGATGGCTATGTTCCTAAGGTTTACCTCGTGAATCCGGATGGCACGTACAAGCAGTACGCAGCATTCGAACGCGAAAAGGATGACTTGAAGAAGGAAATCTCGGAACTCCTCCAAGGCAAGAACGTCGAATGGAAGATTGAAGTGAAGCCGGCTGCAGATACTGCAAAGGCTCCGGAAGCCAAGCAGCAACCCAAGAAGGAAGTAAAGCCGCCCAAGGCAAAGAAGTAATTCTTCTGATATAATTTTTTGGAACGCATCTCGCATCGCGGGATGCGTTCTTTTTTGTAGTGCATTTTTTTATAGCCGTATTGCCCGTTATTTTTTAAATTTGGCGCATGATTATCGCAGAATTTGATGTCGTTGTTGTCGGAGGCGGTCACGCTGGAATTGAAGCAACCCATGCTGCATGGAAAATCGGTGTCAAAACCGCCATGCTTACGATGGATTTGAACGCTATTGGTCGAATGTCTTGCAACCCTGCTGTGGGTGGTGTAGCGAAAGGCCAAATTGTTCGCGACATTGACGCTCTTGGTGGCCTCATGGGTCTTTTGACTGACAAGGCGGGTATCCAGTTCCGCATGCTCAACATGAGCAAGGGCCCTGCCGTTTGGGGGCCGCGTGCGCAATGCGATATGAAGTATTACAGCGAAGTTGCCCGCGAAACAATGGAAAGTTTGCAGGGGCTTACGCTGATTCAAGGTGAACTGGCATCGTTTGAACGCATGAACGATGGTCGCTTGGAACTCACGCTCTTGAACGGCGACCGCTACATCACGCGTGCGCTCGTCATTACGAGCGGAACGTTCCTTGCCTCCAAGATGTTTACCGGTCTTGAAACGAGCATCGGTGGGCGAGTGGGCGAACCGAGTGCAGATAAACTTTCGGAATGTTTGGCAAAGAATGGAATTCGTTTGCGTCGCTTGAAGACTGGAACGCCGAGTCGCCTCGATCCTGATTCGATTGATTTTAATGAATGTGATGTGCAACATGGCGATGATAAACCGTGGCCGATGAGTGACCGTCATTTTGACGGCGCAACTCCCGACAAGTTCTGGGGCGACCAAGTCAATAAGTTTATCCGCAATGATTGCGTTTGCTGGATTACCCGTACGAACATCAAAACGCACGATATTTTGCGTAGCGGTTTCAAGGACAGCCCGATGTTCAGCGGCCGTATCCACGGCAAGGGCCCGCGCTACTGCCCGAGTATCGAAGATAAAATCAACCGTTTTGGCGACCGCGACGGGCACCAGCTGTTCCTCGAACCGGAACAGGCTGACATCGGGCGTGTGTACATCAATGGCTTTAGTTCAAGCTTGCCGGCTGACATCCAGCTTGCTGCCATCCACACGATTCCGGGTCTTACGTGCGCAAAGGTTTTGCAAATCGGTTACGCTGTCGAATATGATTCCGTGGATGCCACGCAGCTTTATCCGACGTTTGAATGTAAGAACGTGCCTGGAATTTATTTTGCAGGCCAAGTTTGCGGCACGAGCGGTTACGAAGAAGCCGCCGGTCAGGGCCTTATGGCTGGCATCAATGCGGCCCTCAAGGTCAAGGGTGAGGAACCGTTCATTCTTGGACGCTCCGAAAGCTATCTCGGCGTGATGGTCGATGACCTTGTGAACATCTTGCTCGATGAACCATACCGCATGTTCACGAGCCGTGCCGAATACCGCTTGTTCCTTCGCAGCGACAATGCCGAGATGCGCCTCAAGGAAAAGGCTCGCAAAATTGGCATGATTAGCGACCGAGACTGGTTTGATTGGGACCGCCGCCGTAACTTCATGGCTGATCTCAAGACGAAATTTGCAGAAACGTCTGCAACACCGGAAGAAGCAAACGTCATTCTCGAAGCGGGCGGTCAGGCTCTTGCCTCCGAACGCACCCGCTGGATTAACGTGCTCCGCCGTCCGGGAATCGACCCTGAAACCTTCATTAAGGTGGCAGCTCCCGATGCCCAAATCACGCGCCGTGACCAGTGGTACATGTACGCCGAAGAGCTCTATGCCGGATTCTTCGACCGTCAGGAACGCGAAATAGACGACCAGAAGAAGATGGAAAAGGTTAAGCTTTCGCCGGACTTCGATTACATGTCCATTACGGCCATCAGTATTGAAAGCCGCCAGCGCCTCAATGCCCACAAGCCGCTTACGCTCGGGCAAGCAAGCCGCGTGCCTGGAGTGCGCCCCGCCGATATCACAGTCCTCGCGCATTGGATTGAATCTAGAACCTAGTCAATAGTCATTGGTCAATAGTTGATGATGCCTCAAAAGGTACGGCTATTTGGCTAACGACTACTGACTAATAACTAAGGACCATAGCGTGTTCACTTGCAATTTCATAGTTTTTTACTATCTTTGCGCCCGTCAACTTAAACAATTTTCCAAGAGGTATATTTATGGCAGAAGAAGCAGAAGTCAAATCCACAGAAGAAGTTAAGCCTCAGGAAACAAAATCCCAAGAAAAATCTCAAGTAAAGAAGGCTCCGTCCAAGAAAAAGCGCCCGTTCAACGGTAAGCGCAAGGGCGCTGCTCCTGCTGCTGCAAAGAAGCCGGCTGTCTTTAGTGATTCCCTGGAAGACCGTTTCCCCAACCTCGCTGCAAAGCTCAAGAAGTCCATCGAAGATGGTATCAAGCAGAAGATCAAGGACGCTCAGAACGATCCGAAGGTCAAGGCCGCCTCTAAGAAATTTGCTAAGGATAAGTAATCTTACTTCTCAAAATCTTTTGAAATGCTCCGCTACTCCGCGGGGCATTTTTGCTTTTGGAAATAGCGCGGCAACCGCCCTAATTACTTGCCAAATACCCCTTCAATAGTTAATTTTATCATGTTTACGGGAGCTCGTACAACGGGCTGAGAGGAAGTTGAAAACTTCGACCGAACCTGATTTGGATAATGCCAACGTAGGGAGGTTCATTTGAACTCGAATCCAGTCAAAATCAACGGTGAAGATGTCGCGGCAGCAGGCATGACCATTGCCGAATATTTGGTATCTGCAAATTACGATACAAAGCGCATAGCCGTTGAACGCAATCTGGAAATTGTCCCCAAGGCGAAATATGCTGAAGTCGTCCTCGAAGCGGGGGATGTCGTCGAAGTTGTGAATTTTGTTGGAGGCGGGTGATGGCCTGCGATAAAATCCCGAGCAGGGAAGAGTTCCGACGCGCACTCGTACAAAAGCAAGGCGAAGATATCGTTCAAAAACTGGAACAGGCCACAGTTGCAATTTGTGGTGCTGGTGGACTCGGCTCTAATGTTGCCATAAATCTTGCTCGTGCAGGTATCAAGAAGCTTATTCTTGTGGATTTTGACCGTGTTGAAGTGACGAACCTGCAGCGCCAGCAGTACAAGGCATCTCAAGTCGGAAAACCCAAAGCGCTCGCTCTCGTCAAGAACTTGAAAGAAATTGCACCATACGTGGAAGTCGAAGCGTACGACGAAAAAATCACAGAGGCGAATGTAGATAAGTTTGTTGCAAACGCAGACGTTGTATGCGAAGCGTTCGACAATCCCGAAGCAAAATCGATGCTTGTAAACGCCGTGCTTGAAAAGTATCCGCAAAAGTATCTCGTAGCGGCCTCTGGTATGGCGGGCACAGACGATGCAAATTCCATCAAGACGCGTAAGATTACAAAACGTTTTTATCTCTGTGGCGATGGCAAAAGCGATGTGGCTGAAGGGCTTGCGCTTTTAGCTCCGCGAGTTCAAATTTGCGCAGCGCATGAGGCGCTCACGATTATCCGGATTATTGCCGGTCTAGAAGTTTAACATAAAGGACATGCAAATGAATTCTGACAAACTTGTTATTGGCGGTCATGAATTTGATTCTCGTTTTATTCTCGGTTCTGGAAAGTATTCCCTCAAACTCATTGAAGCGGCTGTAAAAGATGCTGGCGCTCAAATTGTAACGCTTGCCGTTCGTCGTGCAAATACGAAGGAACACGAAAACATCCTCGACTACATCCCGAAAAACGTCACGCTTTTGCCGAACACGTCGGGCGCTCGCAATGCCGAAGAAGCTGTCCGCATTGCAAGACTTTCCCGTGAACTCGGTTGCGGCGACTTCGTGAAAATCGAAATCATGCGCGATACCAAGTATTTGCTCCCGGACAATGCCGAAACCATCAAGGCTACCGAAACGCTTGCGAAGGAAGGCTTTGTGGTGATGCCTTACATGTACCCGGATTTGAACGTGGCTCGTGACCTCGTGAATGCCGGTGCTGCCGCCGTGATGCCGCTGGCATCGCCGATTGGTTCGAACAAGGGACTTTGCACAAAAGACTTTATCCAAATTTTGATTGACGAAATCGAGCTCCCGATTATCGTGGATGCGGGAATCGGTAAACCGTCCGAAGCTTGTGCCGCCATGGAAATGGGCGCCGCCGCCATCATGGCAAATACCGCTCTTGCAACCGCAGGCGACCTTACGCAAATGGCAACCGCATTCAAACTTGCCATTGAAGCCGGCCGCAAGGCTTACCTTGCTGGGCTTGGCCGTGTGCTTTCTCGTGGCGCATCTGCATCTGACCCGCTTACAGGATTCTTGAGGGATTAAGATGGCAGAACGCAAAGACAACAATTACTTTTTTGATTCTGGAAATCTCTCGCCGGCGGCTCTAGAACGCAAGCACAGAATCGAAACAGACCCGTCTGTCCGCACGGACATCATGGAATATCTGCCGGGAATGGAAGTGATTCACTCCGACATCCGCGACAAAGTTCTTGATGCATTCGAAAGTTACGACGCTTCCAAGTACACCGCTCGCGATGTGAAATTTGCGTTGCAGCATGATACTTGCACTATCGAAGATTTCAAGGCTTTGCTTTCTCCGGCGGCTGCTCCGTTCCTCGAAGAAATGGCCGCCAAGGCAAAGATTGAGACGGGTCGCCATTTCGGCAACAACGTTTATCTCTTTACGCCGCTTTACATCGCAAACTACTGCGAAAACTACTGCGTCTATTGCGGTTTCAACTGCTACAATCACATTAAGCGTATGCAGTTGAACATGGAACAGATTGAGCACGAGATGAAGGTCATCGCCGATAGCGGCATGGAAGAAGTCTTGTTGCTCACTGGCGAAAGTCGCGCTAAGAGCAGTGTCGAATACATCGGTGAAGCTTGCAAGCTTGCCCGCAAGTACTTCAAGCTCGTGGGTGTCGAAGTCTACCCGGTGAATGTCGATGAATACAAGTACTTGCACGAATGTGGCGTCGATTACGTGACCGTGTTCCAGGAAACGTATGATCGTAAGCGCTATGAACAGCTTCATTTGCTCGGTCACAAGCGTGTATTCCCGTACCGCTTTGATTCTCAGGAACGCGCTCTCATGGGTGGCATGCGCGGTTGCGGATTCTCGGCACTTCTCGGACTTTCGGATTTCCGCCGTGATGCACTCGCCAGCGCTCTGCACGTTTACTACTTGCAAAAGAAGTATCCGCATGCCGAAATGAGCCTCAGCTGCCCGCGTTTACGCCCGATTGTGAATAACGAAAAAATCAGTCCGCTCGATGTCCATGAACGTGAACTTTGCCAAGTGCTTTGCGCTTACCGCATCTTCCTCCCGTTCGTGGGCATCACAGTATCTAGCCGCGAAAGCAAGGAATTCCGCAATGGCATCGTGAAAATCGCCGCCACGAAGATTTCCGCAGGCGTCTCTACCGGCATTGGCGACCACGAAAGCAAATACAGTGGTCACGATGATGGGGAAGGCGGTGACGAACAGTTCGAAATCAATGACGGCCGCAGCATCGACAAGATGTACGCCGACATGAGCAGCGAAGGTATGCAACCCGTGCTGAACGACTATCTCTACGTGTAATGAGCCTTCGGCGCAGTTACTATTAGGTTCAGGCTTTCGCAATTACAAGAAAACGCCTCGGAAAAATCCGGGGCGTTTTGTTAATTCATTTTAAATTACTTGCTCTTTGCGCAACCTTTGCGGCCGTATGTAGAGAAGCATGTTCCATATTTCGACCTGTAAGCTGTATTCCAGCTGCCTTCGTGTGGAAGAATGTAAACTTCAACGGAGAAACCTGGATTGTCAGGGTCGGACCAACGGAGGCTCACAGTGAAACGTTCGTTGTCGTTTTCCTTCTTGCCTGCATTAAGTGCCTTACTTTGGAATATTGTTCTCTTGGGTGCTGTTCGGTAGTATGTGGAGGAGCCTTTTTTCCATGGAATCGATGTATATGTATCGCCTCCATTTTTAACGTTGGCATCTCCGCCCTTTTTATATCGGTCGGCGATAATGTCGGCAACGCCGTCAAAGTTTGCGTCTTTCAATGCCCAATAGAAAGTTCCATCTTGGCCAATTAATTCGCTAACATTGTACTTTGTATTAGCTTTATCATGACGTCCCTGAATGTTTATGGAATACCTATCATGCAATTCGATTACGAAAAGGGCAGCTCCTTGATCGGATGAAAGACCTTCATTTAGTCTATTAATTAGAGTATTCTTGTTCGTTGGATTGTTTATAGCTTCTGATGGTTCGTAGTATGTCATTGCATCCATGTCCTCAATAAGCGCTAAGTTGATAGCGTTTCTGAGGTCATAGAGCTTCATAAGGTCGATTTTCTCACGAGCCTTTTCTCCGGCACCAAACATCTTTGGCATAGCTACGGTGGAGAGAATGCTCATAATAGCGAGAACCACCATAAGCTCCATGAGGGTTATACCCCTCTTTGAATTTATAGTTCTCATAATATCGCTCCATATTTTATGGCAATAGCCTTTTTCTCAAAGATATAAAATGTTTAAAGATTTGCGACATGTTTTTGCAAGAAAAATGTAAATTTCGTGAGAAAAAGCACAATTTTCCATACTTTAAATGGCTTTATTCCAAAGCGGAGTATTTTTTCTACCTTTAAAAACATGAAAAATCTTGATACAACGCTTTATTTCATTACAGATAGTACTAGTGTTCCTGCTGAAAAATTTTTGCCTACTGTAGAGGCTGCATGCAAAGGCGGGGCTACGCTTATTCAATTGCGCGAAAAGAACCGCTCGACGCGCGAATACATGGAACTTGCGACTGCGACTCATGAGGTGACCAAGCGTTATGGAATTCCGCTGATAATCGATGACCGCGTTGATGTCGCTTTGGCTATCGGGGCCGAAGGCGTGCACGTGGGGCAGACGGATATGCCGGTGGCGCTGGCGCGTCGATTGATGGGGGCAGATAAAATAATTGGAGCCACGACGAAGACTGTTCCGCAGGCTCTTGAAGCGTATGAGCAAGGAGCCGATTACCTGGGCGTGGGGGCGATTTATCCGACAACGACTAAGGTCGTTACGATTCTTACGAGTGTAGATACGCTCAAGGCTATTGTGAAGGCTGTTCCCATCAAGGTTAATGCTATTGGCGGGCTGAACAAGGATAATATTGATGTCCTCAAGGGGTCTGGCATTTCTGGCATTTGCGCTGTTTCGGCAATTATGAAAGCCGCCGATCCGGAAAAAGCGACACGAGAATTGAAGCAGGCTTTTTTTAAACTAGTCAATAGTCATTAGTCTTTAGTTATTAGTTTTTAATTTGGCAGCTATGCTGCGATTATAAAAACCAATGACCAATAACCATCAACCAATAACTAATTGATTATTACTATCTTTTACCGCGATGAAAAAGAATTTAAAGAATACTTTGTCGTTCGTTGTCGATGTGGGCAACTCACATACGGTACTTGGTATATTCAAGGGCGACAAGGTTGTTGATCATTGGAGACTTACAACTCGCAAGGAAACCACTTCGGACGAAGTGATGAACCGCGTGGGTGGCCTTATTCATTTTTCGAAAATCAAGCCCGAATCTGTGACGCATGTGGGACTTTCGACTGTGGTCCCTTCGCTTGAACGTCCGTGGGTCAAGGCTTTGCAAACCCTTCTCAAGCGCCCTGTGCAAGTGGTGAGTTCCTCAAACTGCCTCAATTGCCCGATTGCGTACCCGAACCCGAGCACGCTTGGTGCAGACCGTCTTTGCAATATCATTGCGCTCAAGGAACGCGGATTGACGGATGCTATTGTCATTGACATGGGAACTGCCACGACCTTTGATGTAATGAAGGATGGCGGGTTTGCCGGTGGTATCATTATTCCTGGTATCAGCGCAAGCCTCGATGTGCTTACGGAAAAAGCGGCTCGTCTTTTGCCGGTCAGCATTGAATGGCCAAAGCATCTTATCGCAAATAACACGGATGATGCAATCCGAGCGGGTCTCCTGTTTGGATTTATGGCAGAACTCGAAACGCTCGTTGCAAAAATTAAGCAGGAAATGGGGAAGAAAGATGTTCCTGTTTTTGCAACTGGTGGTTGGGGTAGAACCATTGTCGGGCATACAAAGATTATCGATACTTACGATCCTTACTTGACTCTTGATGGTGTCCGCCTTGTGGCGCTTCACGGTGATTCCGCAGCCGAAGTCATCGACAAGGATGCCGAGGAATAGGAACTAGGTTCGTTGAGGGAGAAATGAAAGCTTTTTTAATTGGTCTTGCTTTAGCAACGATGGTTTATGCCGAAATCGGTTCTTCGCCGGTTATCGGTTCTGAGCGTACCCGCAACTTGCGAGGGCTGGATTACGCCCCGATGCTTTTTGAATACCATCGTCAGACGGTGGGCGAGGGACGACATTTTTTCACTTATCCGCGCCGCGATACGACGTTCCGAAAGGATTTTTACAAGAATCATAAGAATGCGATGGCTTTTTTTGAAAACGATAGCAACTCCTCTCACCGGTTTGCGATTGCGGTTTCTCCGATTTTGGGAATTGATTACAAGTCTTCGTCGGTAGTTGGCGATACGATATGGCCGTCGATTGATGGCGGACTTTTCATCCGCGGTTTTGCGGACTCTCTTGATTTTGACCTTGATGCTAGAATTTATGCCGAAGGTCATTCTGCAAAAAAGCCTAAAAGCTATGACTATGAAGTTTTCGATGTGCAATCGAAAGACAATGGCGATGGCGGAATTGATTATGTGAGTTTTGCCCGCTATCGTGCTCACTTTGCGTTCAATTACGCTTGGGCACGCCTCCAATTAGCTCGTGATGTTTTGCACTGGGGCCCTGGTTACTACAACAACCTTTCGCTTAACCAGTTCGCGCTTCCGTATAACATGCTTTCGTTGGACTTGACGTTTGGTCCGTTGCGCATTTACACTATCTATGCCGACCTTCGTGTGGACTCATGGAGTTATAGCATGGATAATTTGAATGACCGCAATCTTTACGCGCATCGCTATGAACTTGCTTTCAAGAACGTAACATTCGGTATTTCTGAATTGCAGGTCCTTTATAATGAGAACAAGCCGTGGCTCTTTGTGCCGGTAGCTCCGCTTTTTATTGAAAAGGGAAATTACTCTGAACATGTGAATAATGGCGCACTCGCATTCGACTTCAACGTGCAATTGTTCAAGATGGCTCGTGTCTACGGTGAATTCTTCCTCGACGATATGGAGTCTCCGTATGCTGTTTACCAGAACCGTTATAGCAATAACCGCTGGGCCGCCATGTTTGGTTTCCAGATTGCTCGCGATATGGAAGTGAAAGGCAAGGCTTTGCAGTTGGGGACTATCGCCGAAATTGCACGTGTGGAACCATTTACTTATTGCCATTACGATACGGCTCAGGCGCAGATTGCGCACCTTGGTCTTCCGCTGGGCAACCCGAATGGCCCAAATTCTCTTGCCATAGACTGGACCCTTTATAGCCGCCTTTTCTGGAATGCTTCGGCAAGGTTTTTCTTTAGTCTCCATAATAAGTGGCTTTGGAAGGGAATTGATTATGGTAGCAATATTGACGACCCTTACAAGACGAAGAGAAAGAAGTTCATTAATAATGCACCTTTGCAATACACGATTGCACCGTCGTTTAGCTATAGTGGACAATATGCTTCTTTTGAACTGGAACTTCTTTTTGGGGAAAATAGGGGTGTTTTCTCGAGAGCTACATTCCATTGGTAATTATTTGTAGCTATCTTGTTAACGGGATTTATGAAGCATTTAAACTTGCTTAAATAATTAAAGAGAGTTGGGTATGTCCAAAATAATGGGATTATTCTCAAATTTTAGAGTTCGCAAGCGCGTTTTGGCTCTTGCGGATGCTTTTATCGTTGTTGTTGCTGGACTTTTTGCAAACTTTCCTTTACCTTTGTATGCGAAAGCGATTGACCGCGCCGATCAATTTGCGATTTTCTTTTTAAGTGTTATTCTTTGCTTTAGCGCCCTGTTGTTCTATGGTGCCTATAATAAGCTTTGGCGCTACCTCAACCGGTATGATTACCTGAGTTGCATCAAGGGTATATTCTCTGGTCTTGTTGCTACACACTTTTTCTTTTATTTAGTCAGGGGCGAACTGTATTGGGAATTCGCTTTGGTTCAGGCCCTTATTGCAAGCTTGGGCGTTTGTTTTTTCCGTTACATGTTCCGCAATGCGTTTATTTCTCTTGTTGAATTTGGACATCGTGATGCTTTGAAGAAACGGACCATGATTATCGGTGCGGGAAACGCTACAAAGCTCTTGCTCAACGAAATCAGGAATAGTTCCGATGAAGCCGAGAAGGGGCTTGCGACATCGTCTGCATCCCAGATTAATCCGGTTTGCCTCATCGATGACGATCGCTATAAAATCGGCAAGCCGTTTGAAGGAGTGCTTGTCGCCGGCGGTACAAGCGAGATTCCGAAAATTGCAAAGCAAGAAAATATTGAGCAGATTCTGTTTTCTATCCCGAGTTGCCCGCCCAAAGATCGTCAAGTGATTATGGATTTGTGTGGTAAGACCGGACTTCCGGTTAAAGTCCTTCCGTTTGTCGGTTCTCTTTTGCAACCTGCTAATGAAGGAGAGGCTACTAATTTCGTCACTCAGATTCGTGATATCAAGGTCGAGGACCTGCTAGGGCGTGAACCCATCAAGTTCGATAACAAGGACATTCTTGCCTATATCGAAAACAAGGTTTGTATGGTGACTGGCGGTGGTGGTAGCATCGGTAGTGAACTTGTTCGTCAAATTGCAAAGTATAAGCCAAAACAAATTATCATCGTCGATATTTACGAAAATAATGCTTATGATATCCAGCAAGAATTGCTGATGGAATATGGAACGTCGCTCAATCTCGTGACTCTGATTGCTAGCGTTCGTGACTACTTCCGCTTGAGCAAAATTTACAAGACGTATCATCCGGATGTCGTATTCCATGCCGCAGCCCATAAGCATGTGCCGCTGATGGAAAACAATCCGATGGAAGCCATTAAGAATAACGTTGTTGGAACGTTCAACGTGGCTACCCTTGCCATGTTCAACAATGTCAAGAAGTTCGTGATGATCAGTACGGATAAGGCCGTGAATCCGACAAATGTCATGGGAGCTTCCAAGCGTTGCTGCGAAATGATTGTTCGTTTCATGTCTATGCAGAAAGACAGCAATACTGAATTTGTCGTGACTCGCTTTGGTAACGTTCTTGGCTCTAATGGCAGTGTAATTCCGCTATTCAAGCGTCAAATTGAGCAGGGCAAGCCGGTTACTGTGACGCATCCGGAAATTATCCGCTACTTCATGACTATTCCTGAAGCGGTGAGTCTTGTGCTCGAAGCCGCAAGTATTGCCCATGGTGGCGAAATCTTTGTGCTTGATATGGGTATGCCGGTCAAGATTGTAACGCTTGCCGAAAACTTGATTCGTATGTACGGTAAGGTGCCGTATAAAGATGTGCCTATCAAGTTTACGGGACTGCGCCCTGGTGAAAAAATTAAGGAAGAGCTTTTGATGAATGAAGAAGGTCTGAAAAAGACTAAGAACAAGCTAATCTTCATCGGAAAGCAAATCGATATCGATACATCAAAGTTTATTAACGAGTTGTGGAAACTTAAGTGTGCTGCTTCTGAAAATAATGATGAAATAGCCATTCGTGCATTGCATGAAATTGTTCCTACGTTTACGACTCCTGAACAGTTCAATAGCACTGTTTTGAAGGGGGCGTAATCTAAGGAATGGGAGAATCTTAACACTTTCAAACGTCAATAAGAGGGATGAACTATGAAAAAGGTCGTTTCGTTAGCCTTACTTGCTACAACACTAGCCTTTTCACAGGCTGGAATCATGGGTGGATCTGAGGGGTTCCACCAAATCAATGCGAAAACTCTTGGCCAGTGGATGTTTAACATCGGTACTGGGGGAAACATCGCTTTTGGTTCCTGGGCATTGTCCCGTGGCGGAATCTTTGAAGTGAAGACAGGTAAGAACACCTATAAGCGTTATTCATTCAATGACGTTGACTACTCGCAGGCTGGAAACTTCTTTGTGAGTGTCGGTCTTCTTGACTTTTTAGATATCGGTCTTTCTCTCCCGGTTTACTATGAACATGCCAATTCCAAGGGACCTACCGGTGCTATGGGACCTAGCGGGTATGCGAACATGTGGACCACTAGTCGCGGCGATTTAGACATCTTTACAAAGATTGGTCTCCCGTTTGCTTCGGCAGGTGTTTTCAGTTCTGCCATTATGCTTGACCTCTATGCTCCGACGGGTGAAAAATCTGCCGGTGTACGTCCTCGCCATGTTTGGTACTTGAATTCTCGTGGATATACGCATCCGTTTACAGCCAATGATTGGGTCATGGGTGCAGGTCTTGCTTTGACGTTTGATTTTACCAAGATTGGGGCTCCGATTACTTGGAACCTTGCTGCTAGCTATGTTTATCCTCTTGATCATAGCGAAGTCAATACCCTTGTTTATAGTTCCGGTGTGAACTGGAATGCGCTTTCTTGGTTGACTCCGTTTGTTGAATTCTCTGCCGAAATGCGTTTGCAGAGTAAAGGTCAATACAAATTTGACCCGATGGTTGACCCGATGCTCCTGACCCCGGGTTTGCGCTTCCATCTCCCGTACAATGTTGAATTTGCTATTGGCCTCGAAGTCGCAATACGTGCCTTTGTTGAGGGCTTTGATCATTTTGCTGATATTTATGCTGGCGATGACCATATGATTTACTATTTAGGTGAACATAATGTGAAGGCCAGATATGCTTATGCAAGCACTCCGTTTATTTCTGGAGCCGCTCTCTTGAGTATCGCTATTGATGCAAAGGGTTCGCCTAAGGATTCTGATGGTGATGGTGTTTCTGATGACAACGACAAGTGCGCCCGTACTCCGGCGGGAACGAAGGTTGATGCCGAAGGATGCCCGATTGAAGATCTAGAAAAGCTTGCTGCTCGCGAAAGAGCAATTGCCGATTCCCTTGCTCGAGTCGATTCCGATAATGATGGTATTCCTGATGTGGTCGACAAGTGCCCGAATACGGTTGCGGGTATTTCTGTGGATTCTATTGGCTGCATGCTTGATTTTGACAAGGACGGTGTCGCCGATAATTACGACAAGTGCCCGAATACTCCGGCCAGCGTTCCTGTTAACTTAAATGGTTGCCCGATGGACTTTGACAATGACGGCGTTCCTGACTACCTCGACAAATGTCCGAATACTGCTGCCAATATGGAAGTCGACTCCACGGGTTGTGTATTCGATACGGATCGCGACGGTATTCCGGATTACAAGGACAAGTGCCCGGGTACTCCGTCTGGCCATGCTGTTGACTCTCTTGGTTGCTTGCCTGATTTTGACAAGGATGGCGTTGCCGATTTCTTTGACAAGTGCCCCAATACACTCCCTGGTGTTCGAGTAGACGAAAAGGGATGCCCGCTCAATAAAAAAGAAGACCTTGACCAGCTCAAGAAGGGTATCCAGTTCAAGACGGGGTCCAAGAAACTTACCAAGAGTAGCTATAGCACCCTCAATGATATCGTTGCTCTTATGAACAGAATTCCTGAAGCGAATCTTGAAGTTCAGGGACACACCGATAACAGGGGCTCCAATGCAAAGAACTTGAAGCTCTCTCAAACACGTGCGAAGGTGGTGGTGGACTACCTTGTCAAGAGGGGTATTGACCGCGACCGTTTGCGCGCTGTCGGTTATGGTTCCGAAAAACCGATTGCCGACAATGACGATGCCGATGGGCGTGCTCAAAATCGTCGCGTGGAACTTCTTCCATTTGCAAAATAGGTTACGAGTTCTTGGGGGATAGGATAATTTTGTAACAATAAAAACCATTTGACTTAACAAAACTAAAATAAATGCTAAATTTGTCGCGACATTTTGGTTGCTTTGTCAAATGAAGGAAAAATAATGCCTGAGAACGAAGATAAAAAGGTTGTAGGTCAATCGTCGCAGAATGCCGACACGATTACGCTGCTTGAAGCGATTCAAATCCTTTGGGGTAAGAAATTTACTCTGTTCTTTTTCGTCCTGTTCGGTGCCGTCATTGGTGTTTGCATTGCCTATTGGCTTCGTCCGCAATATACTAGCGACGTTTTGCTCCAGATCGATGTTAAGGGTAGCAAGGCTGGTAAAGCCATGGGTGAGATGGGTGCACTTCTCGATGCTGCAAGCCCTGCAGATGCTGAAATTGAACTCATCAAGAGCCGTATGGTGTTGAGCTATGTGGTTGATGCAGAACGCATGTGCTTTAATGCTACTCCAATCGGTGTTGTCGACCGCTTTACGCATAAAGAAGGTCGAATGGACTTGGATTCCCTCTATATTCCGGAAATTGCTCGCGGTGAAAAATGGAAGGCTCAAGTTATCGGCACTGATTCTTACGAGGTCCTTGATCCGGAAGAACGAGTCATTCTGAAGGGTCGAGTTGGCGATATGTACAGGGCTCCGTATGCAGGCGATACGTTGAACATTCACGTTTCGAAGATGCTTGCTAAACCGGGACAGATGTTCGTTCTTTCTCAGTCTGACGATCTTACGACGATTGAATCTCTCAAGAAAAAACTCAGCGTCAAGGAAAAGGGCAAGCAGACCGGTATAATCGAAGCTAGCTATAGCCATCGCTATCCGGATAAGGCTGCTTCCATTTTGAATTCTATTGCAAAGACCTACTTGCGCCAGAATGTCGAAATGAAGAGTGCCGAAGCTGCCAAGACTCTTGAATTCTTGGAAAAGCAGTTGCCGGGTGTTAAGGCAAAGCTTGATAGCGCCGAAAAGGTCTTGGCCGACTACCGCTTCCGTATTGGTTCTGTGGACGTGACGGGTGAAACTCAGGCTCACTTGCAAAAAGAAGCAGACTTGCAGAAGCAGTTGTTGCAATTGGAACAGCAGCGTCAAGCCGCAACTCGTCTTTTCAAGGAAGAACACCCCAATGTTCAGACGATTGTTAAACAGCAAAATAAACTTAAGGCCGAACTTTCGAAGTTGAAGAAGAACGCCGAAAGAATGCCGTTGACACAGCAGGAAGTTCTTCGCTTGAAGGAAGACGTTGCCGTCAATAACGAAGTCTATACCAACATGCTGAATAACATCCAACAGCTGCGTGTGGTCCGCGCTGGTGAAGTGGGCAACGTGCGTATTGTGGACTTCGCTCGCATGAGCATGCGCCCGAGCAAGCCCAAGAAGGTGAATATCATCATTTGCTCGGTCGCTGCTTCGTTCATGATTGGCGTTCTCTTGGTGTTCTTGATGCGCATGATTCAGAATGGTGTTCGCAGTTCCTCTGAAATTGAACGCGAAACCAATACGAGCGTTTTGGCTAAGATTCCGCAACATCACGATTCTGGAGTATCTCGCAAGTCTCATAGGAAGTTCGTTGTCCAGGAATGTCCGAACGATACTGTTAGCGAATCTATCCGCTCTGTCTTGACTGCAATTGACTTCTCCTATACCGAAAATAGTGATCATCAGATTATCATGATTACCGGTATTGTTCCAGGTGTCGGTAAGAGCTTTGTTTCGACAAACCTTGCTGCTGCTTATGGACTTGTCGGAAAGAAGGTGCTTTACATCGATGCTGACATGCGTAAGGCAACCTGCCGTTTCACGAACGTTGGTCTAACGGATGTGCTCTTGGGTAAGAAGACTTTTGAAGAAGCTGTATTCAAAACTTGCGGTGTTGATGGTCTTGAACTCTTGGAATCCGGTAAGTACAAGTCCGTGGCATTCGAAATTTTGCGTGGTGGACGTTTCAAGAATCTTGTTGAAGAACTTCGTCCGCATTACGACAAGATTATCATCGATACGCCTCCGTTCAGCCTTGTTGCCGATACGTATATGATTTGCCCGTTGGCCGACCTCACTCTTATCGTGTTGCATTATGGTCGCCATTCCATGGAAGCAATCCAGGAAGCTTTGCAGAACTTGAACCGCTATAGCGATAAGCCGAAGGCCTTCATTATGAACCACTGCGAACACAGATCTGGTTACGGTTATGGCTATTATGGTCAATATGGCTATTATGGCAAATCCAAGAAGGACAAGTCGTAAAAAAGAACGTAATTATTCCGATTTTTGTAGGGATAACGACGATTTAATGAATTTGATGCTCGACTTCGGTCGGGCATCTTTTGTATTGATGGACAATTATTCCATATCTTTTGATTATTCTGTATCCGCTTTTCGCAAAAATAATTGATTTTTAGAGAGTATTAAACCACATCGTTACGGGGTTGAGATTGTGAAGTGTAAATGGATATGGATGGTGGCAGCAAGTCTCGCTTGCGGAACCGCTAATGCGCAAACCAAAGTGGTTGTAGATCCTGGCAAAAGGTACCAGCAATTCGAGGGCTGGGGAACAAGCCTTTGTTGGTGGGCTGAACTTGTTGGCGCTTGGAGCGAATCGAATTACTCAAAACTTTTGGACGTTATCGCGGACCCGGTTTCCGGCCTCGGTTATAATATCTTCCGTTACAATATTGGCGGTGGAGACCGGCCCGGACATAACCATTTGACCAAGGGCAATGGGGGCGCTGCTGTTCCCGGTTACAAGCCGACTGAAAATGGCGATTATGACTGGACTGCCGACCCGTACCAGCGCAATGTGCTTTTCGGGCTCGCTCAAAGAGTCAAGGATCCTATTTTTGAAGCCTTCTCGAATTCCCCACCATGGTGGATGACGAACAGCGGTTGCGTTGCGGGTGGCGTTAATGGTGCGGACAATCTCAAGTCCGATTACTTTGACGACTTTGCTGATTATCTTTCGGAGGTGGCCAAGCACTTTAAGCAGGAATGGGGAATTACGTTCCGCACGATCGAGCCGTTCAATGAACCGAGTGCAGGCTGGTGGAATGCAAATGGCGAACAGGAAGGTTGTGGCTTTAAGAACAAACAGTCCGAAATGATTGTGGAACTGGGTAGGGCTCTTAAGAAAAAGGGGCTGTTTCCGGAGACTTCGGTCAGTGCTGCTGATGAATCGAACATTGGTGATGCATTGAACCGTTTTAACAGCTACAGCGACGAAGCCCGCTCGTACATGTTCCAAATCAATACGCATAGCTATTCGGGCTATGATTCTCGCGGAAGTCTTTACAATGCGGCCTTCGCCGCCGATAAACGCGTGTGGCAATCCGAATCTGGACCGCTCCACCGCAGTGGTAATCTCGATATTACGCTTTGGATGGCGGACGTCATTTTGCATGACCTCCGCGATATGCATGCCAGCGCTTGGGTCGATTGGCAGCTTTCGGACCCTGGCGAAAACTGGCGCACTATCGCAGTTGATCATAAAACTCAGACGTTCTCGTTCGCCCCGCGCTTTTACATGCATGCGGCTTTCAGCCGTGTGATTCGGCCGGGTTCCCGCTTTATCGATAGCGACAATAGCAATACGCTCGCCGCCATCCGTGACGACGGCTCGCTCGTTCTTGTCGCCTTGAATACAAACTCTAGAGATGCTAAATACACATTCGATTTGAGCAAATTTGATTCTATCGGCAATAAAGTCAAGGTCAACCGCTTTACGCTCCCTGCTGCACTCAAGGCCGATTCCGATATTGACGTTTCAGACAAGTCTTTTACAGTCACTGTCGCGACACAATCCATTGTAACGATGGTTATTGAAAATGCGACAGGCGGTGTCTGTGTCCCGAGCGAAATTATCCCTTACACCAAAGTTCAGGACGGCGGTTGGTACGAAAAGACCGAACTTAAAGTGAATCCGGGGGATTCGCTTGTGATTGGCCCGCATCCGTGGGACGGTGGTCGTTGGACTTGGAAGGGCCCGAATGACTTTTATTACCTGGGACGCGAAGTTCGCTTCAAGGATTTGCAATGGCAAAGCAGCGGCATTTACACGGGAACGTATATCAATCCTTATGGCTGCGAAAGCTCCGTCGACATTAAGGTTATCGTTGATGATCCGGAACATCCTTATGTTGAACCGGAAAATCCCGATTCTGGCAGTGTAAAGATTGCACCGAAAGTTGCACAAAGGATTGTAGGGAAGGTCTTTGTTAAGAAAATCGGGGGCGATTTACTAGTGGCTGCCGCAGGGAATGTTTCGGGAATTGCCTCACAATCCGGAAATGCTCCGCTACAGCTCACGATTCACGATTTGCAAGGAACGCTTCTGATGCGCAGACAAATCAACGGAATGGCCACGATTCCGGTTGAGCAGTTCTCGCTAAAGCCTTACGTTGTGAAAATCAACAGCGCTGGTAAAAATCTTTATCAGAAAATTTTTAGATAGGCTTTTGAATTTAAACTAAGCGGCGCAATGTAATTTGCTTGCAATTTTACGGCATTTTGCATTTTCTCGTGAAGATATGCCTTCGCCATTGAGTGTGCCGCTTTTTTGAATCACGCCACTAATCTTGAATCCGCTCCAGCAAAGGACTTCTTTGAGCGCGCGCACGGTTCCTAACGATTGCTTGAATATCAAATTGAATGGCCAACGTGTGGAGCATGTCGTTACGAGAATTGCCTTTTTGCCGTTTAACAGAGGGCGAGGCACGCCTTGTTCGCTATGATCCATTAAACCATAGACCCACCTATCGAATAACGTTTTGAGTTGACCAGTCATGTTGCCCCAATAACAGGGCGACCCCACAATCAGTCCATCACATTGCTGCACCAATCGCAAAATGACTTTGGCGTCATCTTCGGGCATTACGCAATCGTGGGCGTTTCGGCATTTCATACAACCTACGCAAGGGCGGAATTGTAATTTGCAAACATCGACATAGTTCACGATATCTCCGCTTGCCAACAGCTCGTTGCGCATAACATTCAACATTTGGCTGATATTGCTGTTGGGACGTGGGCTTGCGTTTAAAATGACGAATTTTTTCATGTGGCCTCCAAAATACTTTTCATTAATTGAAACACTTGAAGGGTGAAAAACTGTCACCTGTTTTTTTGAAAAATGTATATTAAAAGAAATGATTATAGAAAAACGCAAAGTTAAAAATGGGGTAGAGCTGCGCCCGGAAACCAAGATGCGAATGGCAACGCTTCTCGGCGTGTCCGCTGCACTTGTCATGTCATCATGTGCATCGACGCAGACAAAGGTAGAAGAAAACTCTCCTGAAATCAGTGTGAAAAAAATTGCGGAGCCAATGGATTCGACAACAATCGCCGTTCCGACAACCAACGCAGATTCAACTTCAATCCAAGATTCTGTCGACTGGAATCCAGGCCCTTTAGGCGGTATCGTTCGTCTTCCTACAATTACTAATGGAGATGTGTTAGATGAAGTTTTGGAAAATTTAGAAGAATTGGAATAACAAAAACCCCGAACGATTTGATCGTTCGGGAAATTTTTTTTGATCCTTCGGCTTCGCTCAGGATGACACAAAAACTTACTTAAAAAGATTCTTCATCTTTTCGAGGAAGGATTCTTCTTGGGCGGTTTCCTTGTCCTTGCGGAGTTCAGCGAGCTTCTGGTAAAGCTCCTTCTCTTCGCGAGAGATATCCTTCGGAATGTCCACGCCAATTTGCACGTAGAGACTTCCACGGTCGCCCTGTTTCTTGAGAGGCCACAAGCCCTGATCGCGCAGACGGAGAACGCTGCCAGCCTGAGTGCCGGCCGCAATCTTGATCTTCACTTCGCCACCGTCCAGCGTCGGAATTCGTTGCGTACCGCCAAGGACCAGCTTGTGGACCGGCACCTTGATTTCGCAGTGTAAATCGTCGCCTTCGCGGGTGTAGAAGTCGTCGGGCTTTTCGGCAATGACCGCCAGCAAGTCGCCGCAGGCACCGCCGCGAGGCCCGCAGTTGCCTTCGCCACGCAGGTTCAGGTACTGGCCCTCGGCAACGCCCGCCGGAATCTTGATGGAAATCTCTTCCGTTTCCTGCACACGGCCTTCGCCATGGCAGTTGCTACACGGTTTCGCGATAACTTCACCCGTACCGTTACAGGTGGGGCAGGCGCTCTCGGTAATCATCTGGAAAAATCCGCCTGTAGAGCGGCGCACACGACCCGTTCCATGACAGGTGCTGCATTCCTTGATGTCCTGGCCACCCTTACCGTTACATTCCGTACAAGGCGTGTAGCGTTTCAGGCGAACCTTCTTGGTGCAGCCTTCGAAGATTTCCTTGTAGCTGAGCGCCACCTTGATCTGCAAGTCGTTCCCGCGGGGAGGCCCGGCCTTGCGTGAGCTCCTGCGGCCACCGCCGCCAAAACCACCGAATCCGCCACCGAAAATATCGCCGAAGTTCGCAAAGATATCCTCGACCGAGAATCCCTGGCCGCCGAATCCGCCGCCACCAAAGCCGCCACCAGGGGCGTTGAAGCCGAACTGGTCATACTGCTTACGCTTCTCGGGGTTGCTGAGCACGTCGTAGGCCTCGGCAGCCTCCTTGAACTTCTCTTCGGCTTCCTTGTCGCCCGGGTTCTTGTCCGGGTGGTACTTGATGGCAAGTTTCTTGTAGGCGTGCTTGATCTCGTCAGCACTCGCGTCCTTGCCGACGCCTAGAACTTCGTAATAATCTCTTTTTTCAGCCATTTTTGCGCTCGCTCATTTTACGCAAAAAGGATTGCTCCCTAAAAGAGAGCCAATCCTTTCTGTATGAGGCCGATAACCGGCGACACACCGATTACCTGCCGTACGCTTAATTAGTCAACCACTTCCGCGTCGACGACTTCCGGACCGTCGCCCTTCTTGTCGTTCTTCGGCTGTTCAGAAGCACCCGGCTGCGGACCCGGCTGGGCCTGGTTTGCACCGGCGGCCTGAGCCATGGAGCTGATCATGCCCTGGAGCTTGTCCATAGCGGCCTTGATCTCTTCCTTGGTGCCGTTGTCCTTCTTGGCCTTGATGTCGTCGATGGCAGCCTGCAGCTGGCTCTTGGTGTCGGCCGGCAACTTGTCGCCAAATTCCTTGAGCTGGCCTTCGGCCTGGTAAGCCATCTGTTCGGCCTGGTTCTTGATGTCCACCAGTTCGCGCTGTTCCTTGTCCTTGGCAGCGTTGGCTTCGGCATCCTTCACCATCTTGTTGATTTCGTCTTCAGACAAGCCGCTGGAAGAAGTAATCTTGATGGACTGTTCCTTGCCTGTTTCCTTGTCCTTGGCAGACACGTGCACAATGCCGTTAGCGTCGATATCGAAGGTCACTTCGATCTGCGGCACGCCACGCGGCTTCTTCGGGAGGTCGGTCAGGTCGAACTTGCCAAGCGTACGGTTGTCGCGGGCAAATTCGCGTTCGCCCTGGAGCACGTGAATCGTCACGGCAGGCTGGTTGTCTTCGGCGGTAGAGAACACCTGGCTCTTCTTGGTCGGAATCGTGGTGTTACGGTCGATGAGCTTGGTCATCACGCCACCGAGAGTTTCGATACCCAGAGAAAGCGGGGTCACGTCGAGGAGCAACACGTCCTTCACGGAGGAGTCGCCGCTAAGCACGGCACCCTGGACGGCGGCACCGATAGCCACCACTTCGTCCGGGTTCACAGTCTTGTTCGGTTCCTTGCCGAAGAACTTCTTCACGGCTTCCTGCACGGCCGGAATACGGGTAGAACCACCGACCAGGATCACTTCGTCGATTTCGCTCAAAGAAAGACCGGAGTCCTTGATAGCCTTGCGGCAGGGTTCCATGGAGCGTTCCACCAGGTGGGCGGTCAGCTGGTCAAACTTTGCACGGCTGAGCGTAAGGTCCAAGTGTTTCGGACCCGAGGCGTCGGCAGTGATGAAGGGGAGGTTGATGTTCGTAGAAGTCGTGGCAGAAAGGTCGATCTTCGCCTTTTCCGCGGCGTCTTTCAAACGCTGCAGGGCCATCTTGTCCTTCTTCAGGTCGATGCCCGGATTGTCCTTCTTGAACTCGTCGTTGATCCAGTCGATGATGACTTCGTCGAAGTTGTCACCGCCGAGCATCGTATCGCCGTTGGTGGCCTTCACGCTGAACATGCCGTCGTCGATTTCGAGGATAGAGATATCGAACGTACCGCCACCGAGGTCATACACGGCGACCTTTTCGCTCTTCTTGGAGTCAAGACCATAGGCGAGGGCTGCTGCCGTCGGTTCGTTCACGATACGCAGCACTTCGAGGCCAGCAATCTTGCCGGCATCCTTCGTAGCCTGACGCTGGGAGTCGTTAAAGTAGGCGGGAACCGTAATCACGGCCTGCGTCACCGGCTGGCCGAGGTAGTCTTCGGCAATCTTCTTCATGGTCTGGAGAACCATGGCCGAAATCTCGGGAGGAGCAAACTGCTTGTCGTCCACCTGCACGCGCACCGGGTCGGAACCCGTACCGACGAGCTTGTACGGCATGTTCTTTTCGGCAGCGGAGCATTCGCCAGCCGTACGACCCATGAAACGCTTGATAGAATAAATCGTCTTTTCCGGGTTCGTGATTGCCTGGCGCTTTGCAACGTGACCCACGAGACGTTCACCGTTCTTGCCGAAAGCGACAATAGACGGCGTGGTGCGGAAACCTTCTGCATTGGCGATGACGACCGGCTTGCCACCTTCCATCACGGCAACGCAGCTGTTTGTCGTACCCAAGTCAATACCAATAATCTTACCCATGATTTTATCTCCTATTTTAAATTCTTGATCCCCAGTGTTTTTGTTTGAGTGGGGAGTTTTTTTCGCCGATACATTAGCAAAAGCCGTGCCAATCCCGAAAAGCGCCCTTTTCGTTTCGTTCTGAAACGTTTTTTAGGCGGAAATCAGGCGAAAATAGGGTTGTTTCAAAAAAGAACGCCCCACGACGTCATCCTGACGACCGCTGGGAGGAAGGATCCAGCAATGTCTTGAATAGGGGGGAGGAATCCCCCTGCCTTCAGCAGCATCGTCATGGCGGCCTTGAGTGGCCATCTCCTCGCATCTTCCGTCACCCCCTCTGCGTGGCTCGGAACTTTAGTTCCGTTTACTTTCCTATCCTAAAGGCTCAGCCACTGATGCAACTAACACATTCGTAAAAATTTTTAATTTCGTCACGAATGTAGTTGGGTGCTCGCCTAAGGGGACACCCCTTAAAAACCCCGAATTGTCATGTCGAAGAAATTTTCATTCAGCTGTTATTTTTTGACATCACTGAAATTTATATTATGAATATGGAAATTAAGATCAATATAAATATCAATAACGATATTGAATGCAATGTAAAAAACGTTGTTGAAGATGATTGCAAGATGCCCTCATCCAAGCGCAATATTGCTATTCTTTGTGTTGTAATTCCATTTCTTCTTTTCTTGACTGGTATATCGTCCCCTTTTTGGACAGATAATTACATTCTTTATGTTTTTTGTTTGTTGCCATTTTATACCTATATGGTCATAATTAAATTTTTAGTAAACTCTGAATGGCAGCTTGATTATGTATCTGAAAAGAAATTCTATGCTGCACAATCGTGTTTTGTAGGGATATCTGTTCCAACAGTGATATCTATACTTGGTGGATTTTTCGGTTTTACCGATTATGATGCTCTGTATCATGGAACTTGTGTGATACTAGCATTTAATATTCCGGCATCTTTTATTGTCACATTTTTAATTGGTTATGAATATTCATGTTTATACGAATTAAAAAAAGAGCAAGAATGGCTTTTTTCTATATGTAGGTTTGGCTGCAATAAAAAATGACATGTTTTTGGCACAGTTTTTTGGAATTTTAAATGTATTGCATTTATGTGATCAAATATGTATGTTGAATAATATGTGCAAGATTGAAAATGCCGCCAAATGGTCAAAAGAACGCCTTGATGCGGAACTTGAAAAGGGCTACAACGACATGCTGCAAGGCCGCACCCGCCCAGCCGCGATGGTCCTTTCCGACGTCAAGAAGAAATACAATGTATGAATTTTGAAGTCCACTTTTCTTCCGTGGCACAGGCAGACATCGATCAAATCTTTGATTATATCAGCATAACGCTTTATTCGCCTATCGCGGCCAAGAATCTAATGGCAAAATTTCAGGAATCGGTAAACACGTTGTCCGATTTTCTCGACGCCTTTGCCTTATGTCAAGATGAGCCTTGGTTTTTGCGTGAAGTACGCACAATACCAGTCGGGAATTACCGCCTATTTTATCATGTCAATCATGACATGCAGAAAGTCGTTATATTGCGCGTCTTCTATTGCAGACAAGAAGCGAAATAGTCATAAAGCGTATTTGAAAAAATTTTCCGGGCGGAATAGTTTATATTTATAAACAGGATGTTTTTTTGAAGGTCTGAATTTATGGATTATGTCATTATGAGGCCACGCCTTGTGTGGCGACTGCTTATGGGATGGGGTTTGGGCTTTGGTGGCTTGTTCTGGATTTTATTTGGTGGCGGCTTTGCAAATTTGCAAGCGGAAAATGGATTTTTTCCTTATCTAGCAATTCCTGTACTCATTGTGCTTTTCTTATTTTTGGCATGTCAATATTTTGTTGTGACGAAGGATGGGCTTCAACGAGGTTTGACGCTTGGATACGTGATAAATTTTTTCCCAAAACAACGTCCTATTCCATGGGATAATTATGAATATATTCAAGTCTTTTTCGTTATTCCTTTTTATGATATTCATGCTTTTAAGGAACAACCAACGTATCATAATTGGTGTTCTTTTTGGTTCATATCAAATTTTCTAGACCTTATAATATTCATCAACAAAGAAATTCCGCATAATAAAATGGATCCCGAATATAGAGAAAGATTTAGACAACTCGCAAAAAAATACCGCAAGTTAAAAAAGAAACACAGAATATTATATTGGATTTTGAATAATGTCTGAAGCATTGAGCATAATCAGAATGACGGACGAAAAATGACAAACCTGTTTAAATCAGCCAACTTGTTGAACATCATTTTTTCAATCGTTTCAATAACGATGTGTTTTTTCCTGTTTCTGTTCTTGAAATCGAATGGCTTTGTTGCGGCGGATGTTTTTGATATGCAAGGCAACCCAGATATTGTTTATAGTAGGGATTTAATGAGTGCTGGGTCTGATGACGATGGCGTGGTTTGGCCAATGATGTTTTTCAGAGTGATTTTTATCTTGGTCACTTTGCTGAACTTGAAAAAGAGACGGTTAATCTTTTTCATTCTGCCATTTATCTTCGATATAATCTGCTTGTGCCTGATTTCTGATACATCAAGCGTGGGCAGGACCATCGCCCATAATGGAATGTTTCTCGCTTGGTTCTTGACGTGGATTGCTAGTTTTATGGCGTGTTTTATTGTTCTTTTGAAGAATATGGAAGGGGAATCCTGATGAAGAAAGAGTACATGTTTATCGCGGGGCTTTATACCCTTATTCAATCTATTGTGGTTGGAATTTTTATGGTGCATGCGGCCATTACCAACAATCCGCAGGGAGAATTTTATACGGAATCAGGTGTTGTTTGGGGTGAAATAGCGACTGTTTTTGCGTCTTGGTTTGTTGGAAATGTTGCTTTTTGTTCGGTGATATTCGCACTTGTTTTCTTTATAAAGTATATTACAAGAAAATGAATAGGCCTACAGTTGATTATGAATGAAACAAACAAGAAATGGATAAGCGAATATGCGCGACTTTCTAATTTGTATGGTTGTGCAATAGAAGCAGGAAATCATAAACAAGCAAATAAGGCTTATGATAAATTGATGGAAGCCTATCGGCAAATCAAGGCTCAGGGCGCATTGACCAGCGAAGATTTCCATGAATTACTTTTCGCCCCGTCTATGGGCACTAGGCTCTGGGCCGCAACGCATTATCTTGCAATTTCCAGTGAAGAGGCTGAAAAAGTTTTGTCTGCACTAGGTGAAGTCCCGAATAGCTTATTGGCGGTTTCTGCAAAAATCACTCTTGAAGAGTGGGGAAAAGGTAATTTAATTTTATAATGGAAATGCTGATGTCGAAAGAAATTCGCCATATTCAACGGAAGTGGATCAGAATCCTTTTTCTGCTTGTGCCGTTGTGTCTTGTCGTGTTGTTCGGGTGTACGCACGAAGAAGACTATGTGGGTATATATGCATGTAAACATGAGTATGGAGCGGAAACGATTACGCTTTATCCCGACCACTCCTTTTTACAAATATACGCAGATAGCAATGGTCTTGATTCAAATGAGGGTAGATGGCGTGTTGAATCGGATTTCTTGGTTCTTGATGGTTGGGTTTTGTTTAAAGCGCCGATTCAAAGCGAAGATATGAAATCACGACTTTCTGAAGGGAAAAAGAAGTTTGTTTTTACTCATATAGTAGATAATTGCATTATTATTGAAGAAGATCTTCCTGAGTTCAATCCTTGTAAAAAATAATCCTATATTAACTCTATGCTCCGCATTTCATCCCAATAAAACGTTTCAAGAATCTAACCAGAATCCTTATGAAATTAATTACATGCAAAATAACTGTTGTCATGACGATTTTGGCATTCGTCTGTTATGCATATTCAGAGGATGACGCTTGGGATGAAACGTTTCCTGTTTATGTGAATATCACAAAAAAGTATATGAACGTTGGTGCCATGGGCGGTCATTTGCCAGATGTTTTCTATACAATGCAATTGGACCGTTACGGCTCCCGCTACGTTTCTCTTGATAAGGAAAACGAGGGTGATCCCGGTCGCATCGTGTGGGCCTTGTACACTGAAAAAAACGGCATGTTGGACAGCGCGATTGAGGATGAAAGCGGCAAATTGTACAAGTCGGTTGGCGGTGGGATCGGCGGTAGGATCCCGCCCTCATTAAAAGAAAAACTAAAGCTCCGCGATTCGGAAAATGTTGTTGTCGCCCCTTTGTCTGCTTTTGACGAAATTGCAGTTGATTTGAAGAGCCTCGATGGGAATGGTTGTCCATTGTGCGAGCGAGGCAAAATTACTTTTGTCTTGGAACTCGATAGTGATAGAAAAAGTTTTATTCGACGCCTTCAGTCCTATGAACCTTTATTCCAACAGGCACACGAAGCAGGATTCTCGGTCATTAATTTTGCTTTAATTTGCGACGAAATCTCTTGTGGTGATTTGTCACTCTTTTTGGAGATGTTTCAATCAGTCGGTTTGGAACCGCCACCACCTCCCCAAAAGAGAAAACTTTTCCAACCGTCCAGCAACGGCGGTAATGTATTAAGACTTTTGAAACAAAATGTTCCGCCCAAGTTGAACTCGGACGTTTTAGGCAAAAAGAATATCGACAAAGATATTGATAAAGTCCTAAAGGATATAGAGAAACTCGGAACAACTAAGAATTTCCGGTGAAGAGGCTGAAAAAGTTTTGTCTGCCTAGGTGAAGTCCCGAATAGCTTATTGGCCGTATCTGCGAAAATCACTCTTGAAGAGTGGGGAAAAGGGGAATATATCATACTAATCAATCAACCTATTGACGGTTATTAAATAATAACCTATATTTATTATGCCAAAGATATTTGAAGCAGAAGGATTCTCGTTTTTCTTCTATATGAATGAGCACGAGCCGGTGCATGTTCATGTGAGAAAACAAGGAAAAATAGCGAAATTCGAGATTGTTAATGGAGGGCCTTGACGAGTAATCTTATGAGTGAAATTACAGAAAATGACGTAAAAAGAGTTTGGGTGGAAAAAGACGCTATATGTGTCGAATTGAAAGACGGACGCATTGGCAAGGAACTTATCCGCGATTACGAACCGCTTAGAAACGCGACAAGAGAACAGCTGGAAAATTGCCGAGTTGATCTCGACGGAGTTTGGTTTGACGATCTAGACGAGGGTTTGGCTCTCTCCGGATTCTTCGCACCAAAGAAAATGAACCCCGTAGGACGAGTTTTCTGGCTCTTTCCTGAACTAAATGCGGCTGCATTTGCCCGCAGACTAGGTATTCCGCAACCGTTATTTGCCGCCTATGTGAACGGAACAAAGAAACCTTCTGCAGCCCGTCGTAAAAAAATCGACGAGGAATTTCACCGAATCGGCCGTGAACTGATGAAAGTATAAAAAATACGCTTTGATTGAATCCAAATCCTCGGAGGCCTTTGGCGAAAAAATGATGACGGGCATCTACACATCGTATTTCTTTCGCACATCCGCAGCGGAAAGCCAGCCACCCTGTTCGGCAGATCGTTCTCCCTCGGTAAGAGCCTTCTGGAGCTTCAAAGCCGCTATCATCCGTTCGTATTCTTTGATGTCTATGACAACATAGCAACCCCGACCATTCTTGGTCAGGAACACGGGAGATTCTTCGGACACGTTCTGAAGAACTTCATTGTAATTTCGTAAATCAGACACTGGTAAAATGCAGGGCATAAACAACCTCCATTTTAATAATATATAATTTTAAGTAAAATTACAAGTAAAAAATTAAGATAAATTGATTAAAAATCCTCCACGAGGGAGGATCCTTTGAGCTCATTATTTAGGTTGCATTTCGGTGTGTTTTTATATATATTTAGAGAAAAGAGGTTACTTTTATGTCGCAAACCACCTTTAGCATCAGAATGGATGACAAACTGAAAAAAGACTTTGATAAGCTTTGTGAAGAGTTTGGCATGTCGATGACCACGGCGATAAATGTCTTCGCTCGTGCCGTTGTGCGCGAGAAGAGGATTCCCTTCGAGGTTTCATCCACAAAGGCTCCCGCCTATGCCGCCGACAGGCGCGTTTTCTACAATGCAAGTCCAGTTGCGAGCCGTATGTCGATGGTAATGCGCCAGCTTTCTGCCGAGGCAGAAAGAGCTGGGGCCGCCGATATGACTCTAGACGAAATCAATGCCGAAATTGATGCAGCCAGGAGCGGCCGATGAAGTTTTATGCGGTCATTGACACGAATGTCATTGTTTCCGCTTTGCTGAAATGGAACTCTGTTCCTGGAGTCGTATTGCAGGCAGTTTTCAATGGATTTGTTGTTCCTGTATACAATGATGAAATTCTGAATGAGTATCGCAATGTTTTGAATAGGCCGAAATTCGGTTTTTCTTCAGAGTTGATTTCAGAAACCATATCCCAGATAGAATCCTTGGGTGTTATGGAAAATGCTTTGGAAACTGTTGCAGAAGCCATGCCCGATCCCAAGGACATTGTCTTTTATTCCATTGCGCTTTCTCATGGCAAAACCGCCGAAACGCATCTTGTAACGGGGAACGTCAAGCATTTTCCTGCAAATCCGATTGTCGTCACGCCGCGACAGATGTTGGACATTCTGTGCATGTAGTTAATTCGCCACAGAAATTGCATTAAACTTTGACACTAAAAATCCCCGGCCTCGTGAGTGAGGTCGGGGCATTTTAAATGCGGGGGAGGTTGGGCTTATTCCCCGACTTGCAATTTCAGGGTCTTTCCAGCAGGATTCCGGACGACGTAGACTCCGCACCCAAAGCCGGCCGTCTTGAGTCCGGCTTTGATATCTGTCAGCGATGCTCCGGCATTTAAGCGGACTTTACCAAGCATGTTGCCCATCAGGTCAAACACCCTGTAGGAGCCCGCAACTCTCGCGAATGCGCCCGCGGATCCGGCGGCGATTTTCGGCTTTATGCCCGTGGTGCCATTGCGCTTGTCCATAATATCGCCATCAATTTTACCGAAGGCAATCCAGTCGAGGTTCACGTAATCGCTTGTTATTAGGACTTTGAGCACGTGTTCGCCTTTGGCGAGTTCCTTGGTTGTTTTGCCTTTGTACGTAGCGTATGTATCGAAGTCATCGGTTCCAGAAAGCGAGAGTGTATCGGTGATGGGTTCATTGTCCATGAAGAATCGTACGCTTGCGCTTTCCATGCCTGTTGCGTAAGAAAGTTCGAAGGGGAGGGTTCCGCTAGTTTCGACGTTCACGGTGTATTCCAGCCATTCACCCTTCTGCGTGTAGCCCACGGCAAATCCGTCGCCGTTCTTCACGATATCCACGCGGTCTTCGCGATATTCCTTGCCTTGGTTTTCGGTGTCCATGTCATAGTAGGCCTTGCCGGCACCGCCCACGTCATAGTTTTCGAAGTCGATGAAGTTTGCGGGGCCTTCAACGCTTGCACCTACGGCTGGTACATCACACTTGGCTTCTGCATCTTTGATTTTTTCCTTGCAGAACGGGCTTTGCGGAATAGCGGTCTTGCTATCCTCGAATTCCCAGTAGTCCGCCTCGAAATCGCCCGCGAACACGAAGAACACGTCGTGCTTGCCGACCGCACCGGTCAGCGGAACTGTTACGAGGCCGTCTGCGGAAAATTCCGCCTTGCCGATGATTTCGCCGTTCACCTTGTCCAGACGGACGGTGATGCTCGAAGCCTTCTTGACACTCAGAACGGATGCCGAGAAGCTTTCCGCGCCCGCGTCGCCGAATTCCACGCCGCTAATCTTGGTGTATTTTCCTTCGGAAAGGTTGGTGATGACCGTATTGCCGGCAGCGCCGCTCTTACGGACCCTCACGTCTTCGCCCCACGACATGGTTTCCGCTTCCACGCGCTTGTACGGGTCGAAATCTTCCAGCTGGGCCACGCCATTGTCCGGCCAATAATCAATTTTTTGAATAGTGCCGTCGGCGTTGTACTTCATTTCGGAAAGGCCGACAGAACGACGCTCCTTGTGTTGGAATTTCTGGCCCATCTTCTCGGACTTGTAACGCCAAAGTTCGTAATTCAGGCCGAAAACGTAGGATTTTCCCTTGAAATCGATGATACCCGGGTGGTTTCCGTTACTGCGCGAAGAATGCGGCATAATGTCGCCCTTGTAGGTCCAGGGGCCAGTAATCTTGTCACTCATGGCATACCCGATACCTTCCGCACAGCAGGTCGATGCGAAAGTCATGTAGTAATTGTTGCCATGCTTGTAAACCCAGGGGCCTTCCTGGTAATCCTTGATTTTGGGGTAGGTGACGATGGATCCCTGAGTACTAATCATGTCCTTGTTCAACTTGATCATGTACAATTCGGGGTTGCCCCAGTACATGTAAGCCTGGCCGTCGTCGTCAATCCAGACGGTAGGGTCGATATCGTTCCAGTGCTCGCGCTGCCAGACCAGGGCCTTGTTCAAAGGTTCCTTGAAGGGGCCGTAAGGGTTGTCCGCCACCAAGACGGAAATGCCATTGCCGTGAATGGGGACGTACATGAACCACTTGCCGTCGCGCTCTATGACCTGTTCTGCCCAGGCCCCGTTGGTTTTAGAGGACCACTTGATGTCGCCCAGGCTCGCTACGGCACCGTGACTGGTCCAGTTGACCATGTCCGTAGAAGTGTGCAGCAACCAGTCGTACATCATGAACCCGTCGGCATTGTCCTCGTCGTGGGTCGTGTACAGGTAAACCGTATCCCCATGGACATAGGGCGCCGGGTCCGCCGTATAGTTCGTCGTGATTACAATTTTCTGAGCGAAACCCGTACAAGCCAAGGCCAATACGGAAGAAATGATTAGGTTTTTACCAAACATCTTGATCTCCATTCCTTGTTAATTCCTACACCCAATAACAAAGATATATCTGAAAATGTTTGCGGATAAGCGCTCACGCAAATCTCTATTGTCATTTTATCAAAAGGGAAGGATTGTAAAAAACATTTACCCAATAAAAATTGAGACAAAAGCCTTAAAAAAGCGTGTATATAAGTAGGGTGCAAACTATGTTTAGACATTCTATTCCAAAATAAATACACCTACTTGACGTATACACATGAAAAAGGTATATTAGACTATGATAAAAAGCTTTGCAGATAAAGACTCAGAGCTCATCTATAACCAGGAATTTTCAAGGCGATTGCCAAACACGATTCAAAAGGTTGCTTTAAGAAAATTAATGATGATAGATAATGCCAAATGTCTTGATGATTTACGTATTCCGCCAAACAATCGTTTGGAACAGTTACATGGAGATAGAATTGGGCAATACTCTATTCGCATAAATGACCAATGGCGTATATGTTTTAGAATGTATGATGGTCACTTTTACAATGTTGAAATTGTAGACTACCACTAGGAGTTAGTTATGAACAAGCATATTGAAACACCGACTATCGGAGAAATATTGAACGAAGAATTTTTGATTCCTATGAGGTTGTCCGCTTACAAGGTCGCTCAGGCTATAAATGTTCCCATTTCTAGGATTCAAGATATTCTTCATGACCGTAGAAGGATTACTGTCGATACGTCTTTAAGATTAGCCAAGTTCTTTGGAGTATCTGATGATTATTTCATCTCGCTACAAGACGATATTGATATTCGCAATCTAAAAATTGAATTGGCAGAGGAACTTGAGAAAATCAAAACTTTTGTTCCTGCATAATAGAAAAGCCCGCTCACGGGGGAGTGGCGGGCAAAAAAGTGTGAGTGCATAGATCCTTCGACTACGCTACGCTTCGCTCAGGATGACACGGAGCCTGTCCTGAGCCTGTCGAATTGGTGTTACTTTCCGGAGGAGACGATGACTTTTGCTGTCTTCAAGATTTTGTTCTTGAGCTTGTAACCCTTCTGGAAAACGGTGACAACATGACCTTCCGGAATCGTTTCGGAGGGCTGCTGCATCAGAGCTTCGTGGAGGTTCGGGTCAAATTCCTTGCCTGTCGGGTCAATCTGTTCAAGTCCTGCGTCCGTGAGAACCTTGGCGAACTGGTTGTAAATCATCTGCATGCCTTTTTCGAAGGCTTCGAGATCTTTTGCCTTGTTTTCGCTGGCGAAAGCGCGTTCAAAATTATCCTGGACTTCGGAGAGCTTTTCGAGGAGCTTGCCATTGGCTGTTTCGATGAGTTCGAGCTGTTCCTTGGCGTTACGGCGGCGGAAGTTGTCGAATTCGGCCATTAAACGCAAGTTGCGGTCGTTGGCATCGGCGAGCTGCTGTTTCAAAATTTCTTCGGCGGAAGGTGCTGCGGGCTGTTCTTCAGCCTTGGCGGCTTCATCAGCCTTTGCATCGGCAGTTGCTTCGGCATCGGCCTTCGGAGTTTCTTCAGCAGCCTCATTATTACCGGTTGGTGAGCTTGCCGAACCATCGGCTTCCAGATTCATTGCTTCTTGAGCTGCCTTGAGCACGTCTTGTTCAAATTGTGCACGTTCTTCTGCGGTCGGTTCTGCGTTCTGTTCCGGATTCTTTTCTTCAGCCATGATAATAAAATTCCTTTAAAATTGCCCGTGGGGCGGGTGTTTTACATTTTCGACTAATTTTCGTGCCAAAGTTAGCAAATTTTGTGCCAACGGACAAACCATAAAAACCGTTTAAATGTGAAACTAGCCCGCCTCTCCTCTCGTTTGAAGGTTTCCGATAATGCGGATTATGTAAACTAAAGTCACTTTTGAGATTTTTCTTTTGTTAAATAGATATTTATCATAAGTTGTACATTTTCATCAAGGTGTTTTAGTGTTTTTTCGGTATTTCTAAATGTAGAAGCCAAAGACCATAAAGTGAAACAAATTGATGAAATTCAAAAAACTACGGCAATTTCCCATAAAAAAATAATTTAACTCCTTTTTTTTTCTCAAAAATATAAGAATAAATGCAAAAATTTCATTAATTATTCAAGTTCATCAATGATATTGGGGCGGTTTTGTTCATTCATATAATTCGAATTACATATACCTCTTAAAAACGCCATTGCAAAATTGCAATCGGTTTGAAAATACATTCCGCCAAGGTTGCGTAAATCATATCCGCTAAAGTCATCATTGAACGAAAATGCTATGGAATTATTATTGCATGCAACATTCTGTTTTTTCGGATCGCTTTTGTGTTTGGCGCATAAATCGTTAATTTTTTCGTCGTCATAATCGGTGAAAATTTTTTTAACAGTCGCTATACCATTTTCAATGTTCAAGATAAATTGATATTTTTTATTTAGACTTAACATGTTTAAATGAACTTTCTCTTTGTCATATTGGACATCGCATGAGAAAACGTCTGGCCAACTACAGCCACAACCACAATCTGTTTTAACATAATAGTTCTCTTTCATATCAAACAAAACTGAGTCGAAAACGTAATTTTTTATGCGTTCAAAAATAATGGAAGAGTCTAACAACTCTGCAGAACTTGAACTGATCTCCCCCGCCGGCGAGACGTGTTCTTCGAGCAGGCTTTCGGACTGCGGCACGGTTGATTTGCACGCCGCAAGGAACGCAATGGCGATTATGGGTAAAATTTTAAGGTGTTTCATATGTTCTTCAATTAAATTCTTCATAAAATCTGAAAACTTCTAAATTTAAATCAGGTAAATAATCATCTTCATTTTTGCTTTGACTGTTTTGGATATAACTACACTGTTTTTGAGTGGAAAATGCTTTTTTTTGACAATGAGCATATAATTGATTTGCAATATCTTTCAAATCTTCATCGCTGATCAGTTCACCTATTGTGTATGTTATAACATTGCCTGTACATTTAACATTTTTCTTTGTTGAATCGTTTTTGTAATTGGAGCATATTTTTGTGAATTTGTCGTTTCCAAAGTATATGAATTCTTCGCTTACGGCGGTTTTTTCATTGGTAATTGTAAGTAAAATTAAGTGCATCCCATGATGATGTTCGTAAGCGATTCTTTTGCTTAGTTGAAATTTTTTTTCTTGAAATTCGATAGAGCAAGATGAAATTTCGGGGTCGAAACAACTACTATCACCAATAGCTTTTTGATAATCAGCAAAGCAAATGTCTATCAAATTTTTTGCAACCAAATCCGTTGATTTGCACGCCGCAAGGAACGCAATGGCGATTATGGGTAAAATTTTAAGGAATCTCATTTTTAGTTTTCATCAGATCGCTGTCCGCAATAACTGTGGTTGAATGTTAGCAGCCACTGAACACATTGACAATATAATTCATCCTCGAGATTCTTTAAATCGATATCGTTAAAGTTATCTTTTAAGGTGTAAATGATGGTTTTATTGACGCATTTGACATCTTTTACTTTTTTATCATTTTGATGCAGTTGGCAAAACTCCGCCAAATCAGCATCGTTGTGGTGGCTTGTAAATTTTTCTTGGACCGTTGCAATTCCGTTAGCAATATTTACTGTTGTTTTTACTTTTTTTTCTTCAGATAACACTTTTAGCTGGATTTTATCATCTTTAAGAAGAACCTTACAGGATGAAACGTCATGATCGAATCCACATCCTGATATATTTTTATCTGTTAATAACACTGGGAATATGGCTTGTTCTAAAGAATCTTTTGCGGCCTTAAGTTTCAAATCTTTTGGCCTATTTTCGCAATTGTGCGATTGGTATTCTTTAGCAAAAGCTTGAAATGCTGAATCTAAATTTAGATTGTCATTGTCAGGCTCGGTTTCAGCATACGAGAACGACCGGCTCGCCGCTAGTAGCGCAATAACGATTATAGGTAAAATTTTAAGAATTTTCATAAATTTGTTAAGGACAATGTACAAAAATTGTCTTTTATATGGTATTCAGAGTTTATTTCTGTTGTAAATTATTGCAATATTAGTTTTGGTGATAGAACTTATTTCTTGTCAAGTTTTATATTTTATTAAAGATTACCTTTAGAAGGAGTATTATGCTCAAAAAAGCTTTTTTAATTTCTGCTACGGCTGCTCTTGTTTTTTCGGCTTGTGGCTCTGATAATTCCGCCTCGACTTCGGGTTCGGGGCCGCAAGTGCTTAGTTGTTCTGCCAATGCAATTTCGGATGATACGTTTATTATGGAAGTTGTGACTGAAAACGTTACAATGACTACAACAACGACAATTGCTGGTAATTTAGCGAATATCGAATACGACCTCTCTTATGCTCCTCAAGTGCCTGCGGCATACGTGCAACAAGATTGTGACGATAACAAGAAAGAAGCGGAAGAAAAAAATGCCCAGATTATTTGCAGTGACCATTCTATAATCATTAAAGAAGTTCAACCGGCCGATATCAGTTTTGAAGATGCTTTGAAGAGCGCAGAAAATTCTTGCAGGCAGATGATTCATTAAGAGGTCCTATGCGTAAAGATTTTGGCAAAAAAGCTATCATTACTCCCCTACCCGTACTTATCATCGCGACTTACAACGAAGATGGCACGCCGAATGCCATGAATGCGGCTTGGGGCGGCCAGCGTGAAGAAGACGAAATTTCAATTTGTTTGGGTACTGACCACAAAACGACCGAAAATATCAAGGCCCGTAAAGCTTTTACGGTAAGTTTTGGCACACGCGAAACAGCAACGATTTCTGACTTTTTCGGTGTGGTGAGCGGCAAGAAAATGCCGAACAAGGTCGAAAAGGCCGGTGTGCACGTAATCAAGAGCGCTCATGTCGATGCTCCGATGTTTGAGGAATTTCCGCTGACGCTTGAATGTGAGCTCAAGGAATGTAGCCCAGATTTTGACGGCAGTACCTATATCGTGGGTAGAGTTGTGAACACCAGTGCCGATGAGAGTGTGCTTGGCGCAGACGGCAAGGTGGATCTTGGGAAGGTCGAACCGATTTCTTATGACTCCGCGGCGCATGCCTATCGCATTGTTGGCGAAAAGGTTGGCAAGGCGTTCAGCGATGGTCTGAAAATCGCAAAGGGTTGATTTTAAAAAAAAGGAGATTTTATGGTTAAAAAGTTATTGTCAACATCTGCTGTTGCTGCATTGGTGTTTGCGGCTTGCTCGACAGAAGATCCTGTTGCCCCGGCTCCGGAGTATCTCACGAATTCGTCTTCTTCGATTCAGGGGTATCAAGGAGGGCTGTATAGTAGTTCTGATTTTTATTCTAGCAGCTCAACAGTCCATGTGAACGATCCGAATTTTATGGACGAGAATGTTGTATTTTCAAATAATGAATGTTATGTGACATCGAATGCTGCAGATCAATCGATTGTACTTAACATGACCTATGCGGGTGAAGGCTATACTAGAACTTCGATGACTCTACTTCCTGGTAATAAGGTCGAAATGGAATCGACTGTTTTTTACGATGGTAGTATTTCGGATGCTAAAGTAAAACAGTATTGCGAAGAAGCGAAGGAAGAAGCTCTTGCTGAAGGTGCGACTGTGGTTTGTGCGAAGCGCTCTGTAACGGCCAAGCAAACGAAACCGACTAATGGGGAAACTTTTGAAGAAGTCGTTAAGGAATCTCAGGAAATGTGTGATCTTTGGAAGATGATGTTCCCTGAAAGTTCCAGCTCTGCGCAAATCCTTATCTCGGGAAGTTCAAGTTCCTCGCTGTACATTCCTCCGAAAACAGAAAACGGCAAGGCTACGTGTGAGGTCGTAGAAGATAATGAATCGACCTTCCAGATGGTTATTGTCGATCCGGATTCTGTAACGATGACAATGACAGCAACGAATACTAATGGACTTTTCTCTTTAAATGCTGTTGCTGTTTTTGCGCCAAATGTTCCTCAGAGCACGATTGACAAAGAATGTGCCGAAGCAAAGGCCGAAGCCGCAGAAGAAGAAGATGGCGAAGCCGTAGTAACTTGCAATGGAAATGTAATTACGGAAACAGAATCTATGTTTGTTGGGCAAAATATCTTGAACCTGATTGCGCCAACGTTGATTGCCGTATGCGACAAGATTCAAGAAACAGGCGCTATTCCTGAAGATGATGAAGTATTTTAACGGTTGATAAATGCAAAAAAAGCCGCGCAGTCCAGAAGGATTGCGCGGCTTTTTTTTACTAGAAATAATTGTTCCTATCGCCTTCGGCTCCAGGATGACAACAGGGAAATCGTTTTATCCCAGGTCCTTGATGACCATGATGCCGCTGCGTTCAATCTTGGGATACTGGCGCATGCCTTCCCCACCCTTGCCCTTGTCGAGAATATCGAGCAAAGTGCCGTTGGTCGAGTAGAGGTGTAATTCCCACGGACCATTCGGGGCGTTGAAGTAGCCGGAATTCTTTTGCACGTTGCGCTGGAACGTTCTGTTGAGGCGATCGGCAACGCTGCGGGCATGAACAAGCGACACGTCGGCGAGATTCCAAGAAATAGGCACGCCACCCATGTCGAAGATAAGCACTGCATCCACGTCGGTTTCTTCCTTCATCGTGAATTTCCAGCTGAAGTTCTGCCAGCTAGTGCTCAAGTCAAGAATTCGGCCGTTAGCATACGGTGTGTATGTTTCGCAGTCTTTCTTGATGTTCACGTTGAGCGTACGGGGCTTGTCGGCCTTGGCGCGCATGCTAAAGATGTACGTGACGCCCTTGTGGAGCGCGAAATGCTGCTTGAACTGGAGGTTCCAGGAATCCTTGCCGCCTTTCTTGATGTCGAAATGGACAACTCCATCCTTGACGGTGACTTCGCCCTTGCCTCCCCAGAAGTCGGTGGTCCAACCGCTGAGAGGTTCTTCGGCGCTAAAGTCGCCATTTTCAATGATGTTCGTGCCGGTTCCCTGAGAGCCGGTCGTAAAGTCCTTGTTCTGGATGAAATTCGGAATGACACTGGTGTTCTGGATGCCAAGAGAGCTATCAACTGCAATTTCCTTGCCCCAGCCTACAAGCGTATTGTAGGAGCCGTGCACGGTCATGTCCATTTCCGGACTGTCGAAGTTACCCGGTCCCCAGCTCCATGCCAGCCAACCGATATTCAATCGTTCACATTCCGACATGATGTACTTGTACGGAATTTCTCGCACGCCACCGGCTGCAACCGGTGCAAATTCGCCGACAATGAGCGGAATTTTGCGCTTGATGGATTCTTCGAGCGTTCCCTTGATGCGGTCCTTGACCGTTTCGTAACCCGAAGCAACCGGATTATGGCGTTCGGTCGGCCACCACATGTGAATCGAAAAAATCAAGTTGTGTTCTGGGTCTGCCTGCAAAAGTTTAGGACCGACGTTCAAAAGGTTTTTCTCGTTCTGGCCCCATTCGTCGGCATCGATCATGATAGGTACGCGTACACCGGATGCACGGAGCTTGGTCACGATGATGTTGTAGGCATTGAAAAATTCATCGGCGCTTTGCGGCTTGTCGCCCGGTTCGTTACCGATGTTCAAAATCAAGTATTCCTGATGATTGTAAATCATCTGGAGTGTTTCTTCGCGGAGCCAAAATTCAAGAGCATCGCTCAAACGGTCCCAATTACCGGTCGTGTCATGGATTTCTGGAATCGGAATCATTCCGTTTGCAATGCAAAGCGAAATTATGTTATCAAGGTCGCTGATACGGCCGCGGGTATTCCAAACAATTCTCACACAGTTTGCGCCGGTCTTGGCAATCTCGGGGATTGTCTTGCCTTCGCGATCAGTCCAAATAAACATGTGGTTTACACCACGGAGGACAACCTTTTCGTTGTCCTTGCTATACAGAAAAGAATCTTGAACGAAAAAGCCCGGTTTAACAGAAGAGCCGTTCATATCTTTTATTTTCTCCATAAATTCATCAATCCAATATAAATATACAACTAAATGTTTTTTTAGAGCCAAATTTTTTTTCGCATATATAAAAAATTCAGCGCTTGATTCTGTAAGGTATAAGCAATTTTTATGCCATTACAGGCCTAATTGGATTGTTTAAGCATCAATGATGCGACGGCATTGGATTTTGCGATTGTGGACGGGAGTTGCAACCTCGATTCTCCCCTATTTTCAAGGGTTTGGTTCGGTAGAGAACGCTCCGGAAGGTGCTTCCAATAGCGGACTGGCAAGCAACGCCGAAGAAGGCGCGGGTTGAGCCGTTCCTTTATCGCCATTGTATCGTAATACGATTTCCACATGCGAGTGAATTCGTCTGGAGGCGCATGCGCGGAAATGTAACTTGGGTCGGGTACTGTTACAAAATGTGTTTTGTAGTTCTCGTAGTACACGCCAAACCCGCGTTTGACATCGATAATTGCCCAAGTGCCGTTGGGATAGCGGCATCGGAAATGCCCGATAATCATTTCGAGAATATCGTACTTGGGTTCGATTTCGGCAATGTACATTCCATCGGGAGCCTTGTTGAAACGCACCATCCCGTACATGTTGTCCATTTCTCGACGGACGGAGCGCGCAATCGTAATGAGCGGAATCATTTCAAGGCTCGAAGGATTGCGACCGTAATTCGGGTCGAGGCCAGCAAAAAGCTTGCGCAAGTACGCTAGGATGTTCATTTCGATTCCCGCATCTTCGGAACGGAAACATGTTTCGAGCAAGTTCAGTACGTCCTTGCTAGCCGCGTTTGTAATGGCGCGCTTGAGCCTTCTGGCGGATTCTTCGGATGTTTCGATGTGAAACGGCTGTGCAAAAAGGTCGGACGAAACTTCGTGTTCGGCTTCGTAAGTTCGTTCGGCCACAAAGCTTGTGACATCGAGATGTTGGCGGTAAATCTCGAAGATCGCGCTCAAGAAACCGTCGAATGTAGAATCGTAATGAATGGCGATGGACATAATTTTGATGCGAGACTTAACGGGATCCTTTGCGCATTCGCGTTCAGGATGACGATATTAGGGTTAGTTGTTTGCGATTGGCAATGTCTGGGGTGATTGTGCGGCTTTCGGTAGTGGCGTCGCGGTTGGCTGATAGGTTGCCGGCGATGGTAACGCTGCGGGCATGGTGTCGAACAAATCCAATTGATCGGATTTGGGCTTGCCTGCAATAAGCAACGGGCGAATCATTTCCGGGTAAAGTTTATGGAGCTCACGAGGAACTTCGTTGTTGTAAATGAAATACTTTGCGCGCTTGAGAACCACTCCCATTTTCTTTAAATGTTCAAGCCTGATTTTATTGTAGCGCCTACCGCTTACAATGAGCTGCGCCGATCTTACCCCGATTCCTGGAACTCGCAAAATCATTTCGTAATCGGCGGTTTGCAAATCGACAGGAAAACATTCTGGATGTCGCAATGCCCACATAACTTTCGGATCCAAATCCGGGTCCAGAAATGGGTTCTTTTCATCCAAGATTTCGTTGTATTCGAACTTGTAAAAACGCATGAGCCAATCGGCTTGATACAGTCTGTGTTCGCGTAAAAGCGGTGGCTTTGTCGTGATGACTGGCAAGCGTTTGTCGGCGTTGATGGGAACATAGCCCGAGAAATAAACGCGCTTCATTTGTTGTTGCTTGTAAAAACCAGCCGAAAGTGTGAGAATCTGGAAGTCTGTCTCCCCCGATGCCCCGACAATCATTTGCGTGCTCTGCCCTGCCGGTAAAAACTTTGGAGAATATTTGGATTTATCGGCTTTGTATTCCAGTTTGCGTTCTGCCAGAAAGTTCATGGGACGGTAAATGGATGCAAAATTCTTTTCGGGCGCGAGGTATTGCAATTGCTTGTCGGAAGGAATTTCGATATTCACGCTGCTGCGGTCGGCATAAAGCCCTGCTTCGAACAGCAATCGTGAACTTGCGCCGGGAATCGCTTTCAAGTGAATGTAACCGCCAAAATGGTGCACAAGACGCAGTTCTTTTGCGACCTTGATCAAAAGTTCCATCGTGTAGTCGGGCGTGCCGATGACTGCTGAACTCAAGAAAAGCCCTTCGATGTAATTGCGGCGGTAAAATTCTAGCGTGAGGTTGATGAGTTCTTTCGGGGTAAATGTCGCTCGCGGGATATCGTTACTCCGCCGGTTGACGCAATAGGCGCAATCGTATTTGCATGCATTGCTGAAAAGCACTTTCAATAGCGAAATGCAGCGCCCGTCAGCGCTCCATGTGTGGCAAATGCCCGAACTGTGCCCGCAGCCCATTCCGCCTTTGGGCGAGTTGCGCTTGGAACCGCTCGATGAACACGAAACATCGTATTTGGCGGCATCGCCTAGAATGTTCAGTTTTTCGCGTATGTCCATTTTTTGCCTTTTCACGATTGCGAAAACAGAGGTGCCGTGCATTATTTTACGATACACTTGTTTACTTGCTTTTCTGTTCACTAAATATAATAATAACTGCACAAAAAAGCAATTTTTTGGTTTGTTTTTTATAAAAAAAGTTGAATATTGCGAATTTGGATTAACAAAAAAGGCCTGCTTTGTGGCAGGTCTTAGAGAAAATTGTTTGTGTTGAATTTAAAAATTGAATCTGGCACTGAAACTAGTTGACAATTGCATATCTGTTCTGTCCCAACTTATATTGGTTTGGGTATAGATTGCGGTTGACAATCCTATTTGGGCATTAAAAGACACTATATCGTTGATTGTGTAACTTGCACCGATGTATGGACATACATCAATTGTTTTGCCAGGGTAAGAAGATTCATAGCCGTTATCTGTAAATGCTCCAAGGGGAACGGCTGTGCCTATACCGATGTATGGATTGAATTGCGGTGTAACCATGAAATTCAATTCTGCAGATGCATCTACACTCAATGGAGCTACTCTATGTTCTCCTTTTGTGGATGCGGAAAAGCCGATATGGGAACCAAAGTTAAGCAGTTGGTTTATTGGCGTATAGTATTCTACCCCAACATTAAATAACCATGCGTTTTTTTCGACCAAAGATTCGTCCCCGACAGGAATTGAAACCGCTGCGTAAACGTTCATTGTGGGGATAATATGGTAACGAACTGAAAAGGAGGGCTGTGCAAAACCATTAATATTTGCATCTTCGCCATCAAAGTGTACAAAAATCCAATATGGAACACTAAGAGCAAGTTCCAAGTCTGGAATTACAGTGTAGCGAACGGAAGCTCCCATTGTTAAACGGCTATAATCCAAATTGTCATCTACTTTTTTTGTGAAGGTTGTTCCGATTCCGGCTTGGCCTTTATGGTTCTCGAGAACTTGAAAAAAGTTCCAATCGGCAAAGGAGGCGCTAGCGGCGAGAACGCTTGCGAGGATGATTTTTTTGAACATGTTAAATTTCCTTTGTTGTAAATGATTTGCAATTTGTTTTCTCCGGCAAAGTACAAAAAATGTTTTTCCCAAAAAACATAAATTGCAATTATTTTTTCTCTTTGTTGTAATGGCTTACACTAGTATTTTTCCTCAAAGTGTTAAAAATTTTCGAAAAAAGGTAATTTTGGGACATGAATATGAAAAAAACTATCTTCTCTCTCTCTTTAGCTTTGCTGCTCGGCCCGTCTGTGGTCTCTGCAGCTGATGTCACAGGCAATTTCTTTGACGCTGATGGCGCTTACTACGGCCCGGACTGCGATAAAGAAAAAAACTACTCCGGCGCTTACTACACCGGTAACTACGAAAGCCCGTTCAAGACCGTTTTGGGCAAGACCGACGAAGAAATCCAGGAAAAAATGGATCAGTTGTGGAACCACTATTTTAAGGGTGACAACAATTCCAAGGTCTATTACGACAAGGGCAACGAAGCTTACATTCTCGACGTGAACAACAGAGACGTCCGTTCCGAAGGTATGTCTTACGGTATGATGATTGCCGTGCAGACCGGCCACAAGGAAGAATTCGACAAACTTTGGAACTGGGCCAAGAACCACATGTGGCACAAGGGCGGTGGCTGGGATGGCTACTTCGCTTGGCAGCGCAACGAAAGCGGTTCCGGTGGTGACGATAACTGCGCTCCGGACGGCGAAATGTACTTTATGATGTCGCTACTTTTTGCAGCGAACCGCTGGAATGACAGCAAGTACATGGACGATGCCCAGTACATCTTGAAGAAAATGTGGGACAACGGCCAGCATAGCCTTTTCAACCCGCAACATTACGTTATCACGTTCCAGCCGCAAGGCAACGAGAACAACTTCTCCGACCCGTCTTACGACTTGCCGGCCTATGTCGATCTTTTCGCTCGCTGGTCCACCTCCAATCAGGATAAGTGGAGCAAGGCTGCAAAGGCAACGCGCGATCACTTGTACAAATCCTCCAACACGAAGTCCGGCTTGTTCTCGGATTACAACAACTTCGACGGTACTCCGCACGGCGTAAGCTATAACGGCAATGCTGAAAAGTACATGTACGACGCAATGCGCTGCGCAATGAACTTCGGTATGGACTATTACCTCTTCGGTGCTGATTCTGCTCGCCAAGAAGAAATGGCCCGCCGCATCATCGACTTCTTCGAAAGAGACAACTACAAGCACGCACGTTTCAACTGGGACGGCTCCAACCCGCAGGAACAGTACACGCTTGGCGAAACCGGCGCAAATGCCGTGGCTGCAATGGCTTTGATGAACGATTCAAAGTATAATGACGCCGTCAAGAAGAATCTCAAGATGGCTTGGGATGCAAGCCTCATGACCGGTCAGTATCGCTACTACGATGGCTTGGTGCACTACCTTGCCATGCTCCACTTGAGCGGCACGTTCAAGATTTGGAAGCCGAAGCCGGAAGTTACGGAAAAGGATGTCACTGCTAACGAACACAATGGCGTCAAGATTGAAAAGGACACGACGTTCTATTCTTTCGAATCTTGCAAACTCTACAAGGTGAATGCAAAGCCGGAAGGCAACGTTGGTATTGCTAAGTCCGTTAAGATGAATAACGGTGTCAGAGTTTGGTCGACTAACAATGCGATTGTTATCGAAAATGCTCCAGCAGGCAGCAAGTTTGCTGTTACCGATGTCAATGGTCGCGTGCTCAAGGCTTCTAAGACGACTTCTGCAATGCAGGAAATCCGCCTTGGTGGCAGAGGTAACTTCCTCGTCATGGTTGGCGACAAGACCTATAAAGTTGTGAAATAGTAATTACTATAGCGTATTAAAAAACAGGACGAACATTTTGTTCGTCCTGTTTTTTGTTAATTGCTAGCGGGAATTATCCGTGATGAGCTTTTTCGAATGGAACCATTCCTATTCCATGATGAATAGGTGGAGTTGGGTCATAGTTGCTATCTTGCAGTAAGTTTGACTGTCGCTCTAATTCGACAATCTTCAAACTTGGAGGTGCATAATTTTTTTTAATCTTCAAGTACGGCTTCAATATCATCATCGTTACAGGAATTGCAGTCTATAATACAGGAACCATCCAGCAGGGGTGCTTCTTGCTTAAATTCTAGCACGGTCATCTGAGGTTTAATATAGCTTGTTTTTTGTTCGATAGTGTTATTCATTGCACACTCCCCTATTGCTTAATGACCTTTTTGCCGTAATAGACTCCACGGACCTTTGAATATGCGTTTACCTTACGACCCTTGATGTCGTAGTTCGGCAACATTGTGAATTCACCTGTGCGGGTGTTCATGCGTGCCATGAACGTTGTTTTTTCGCCATTTTCGGTTTCGTCGACAAACTCAGCATCGATCGTTTCGGGGATGTTGCTTATGCTATATTGGGCCGAATTTTGGCCTAAAACAGCCTGTGGTTGTGGGCATTGGAGCTTTACGTTGCTATCACTTTTTTTAAGGTAAGCGCGGAAGGGATATGCAAATGGGTAATCTGTTGAATTTTCTTTAATCGCAATTTTCCCGAATTTACCTTTTGCAATTTGAGCTTCGTTACTACCCGCAAAAGCGTAAGCCAAGCCAAGTTCTGTATCACCAGGTTCCCATACCTTATAGGAATAAACTCCGATAAAGCTCCATTTACCTTCTGAAACTGATGTTGTTAGGTCATTAGGTGCTTGGAAAGTTGCTTTTCCATCATTCAAATTGAATTGCAGCTTGTCTTCTTCAGTCAAGACTGCATAGGGTGTGTTTGCTTGTGGAAGATTGCCTGCGCCGATGTTTTTAAGCGTTGCCTTCCATGCACAAGCATCACTCTTTTGAACAACTTCTTGTAAGTAATAGAACTTAGCGTTGATGGTTGAACCTGATGGTAGGCTGAATGGCAATACGACTGTTGATGGAACCCCTGCCGTAAAAGTACGATTGTAGTCGATAGATACGACTTCCGTTCCCTGAGGTATATTGGTTGTTGTACCTGAGTAATTGCCGTTGATAATTGCACGTTTGGTGTCGTCACCATTTGTTATGATTTGCACAAAGTAATCGGGAGTGAGTGTTTTGCCTTTAATGGCATTATTGATATCTGCGGTGCTGCTGGAATAGGTCCCGTTACTCTCGTCCTTAAGTATAAGTCCTTCGGCGATATTCAGGGCCCCATGAGTGGTAGAGTCGGAATTTGCATAGAAGCTGTTGGCCCAGTTGATATTGATGTTTCCGGTTTCGGACTTTATACCAACGTATACGGGTTTCGTGCTTGTGCTTGTACAAGTTGTAGAAACGTAGCCACCATAAATTTCAATATTGTTTTGGGCCCAGATAGCGTCTTTGGCATTGGAGGTTACAGTAACATGACCACCGTAGATTTGAATGTCTCCATATGCACTCAAACCTCTACCATATTGAGTACCTGTGTTGTTTAGAATCAATGAACCCGTTTGGTTTTTCTGCCCGAAGAATTTAATATTGCCACTGCTCGTTTTACTCCCCACTCCAATAGGATGATTATCGTCACTTTGGCTGTTGAAATTAATAGTGAATTTAGCCTTATCTGCAATAATGAATATCACATTACTTGCGGTAAGATGAATGATCCCTGTATAGGTCAATTCTTCATTAACCGCAATGCACTCAGAATGAGTGTTAATTTGATTTTGGTGATCGTTGAGGTACTTTTGATCTAGCAGTAAACAGTTTGATGCTATTTTTGACGAACCATTTTCGCCAATATAGTTGGCTGTGACTTCCGTTCCCCACCCGTTTACCGTCATGAACAGGGCTATAGGCAGAGCGTACTCTAGTTTTGTTGTAATTTGTCTTTGCAATTTCATTTTCCCTTCTTCCTTTAAATTTGAAAATTCGTCTATAGAAAAACGTCTGGAATCAATCGAGTCGCAAAAACAAAATTGCAGACATCTCCCCGTCCCTGTTGTACTTATGAAAAAGATATAAAATTGTTATGAAATTTGTATAATTTTATTAAAAATTGACAAAAAAACGCTCCGAAAACAGTCTGCGAATTAATCCCATATACATGTATTTTACATTTCTTTTCCGAACGCCAAAAGTGTTTTACAAAAATTGAATAATACCTTGAAATTTTTCGAAAATAATGGATTGTCGCGGGCCTGTCATTTTACTATAATTTCACGCCGATGAAAAGAATGGAACTTGTTGACTTCGAGCTCGCCTTCAAGCAAGCAGCCTCGACCCACAAAAAGGTCGGTTGGGTTTCAGTTTTTGACAAGACTATTCATTTTTTTAAGAGTTTTAATTTTAAGGCAAAGGCATTTAGCTTTTGCCTTTCTTTTTACCCCAACAACTGTGACGTAAGGTAAATCATGAACGAAAAATTTCAATGGAAAGCAAAGCGCGAGCGCAAGGCTTTTATAGCCTTGGCTGACGGAGCCGTATTCCACGGTTACGCCTTTGGCGAAAAGAAAGATACCGTTGGCGAAGCCGTGTTCAACACCGGTATGGCGGGCTACAAGCAGATTTTGACCGACCCGTCTTACGCTGGCCAGTTTGTCGTTTTCACCACGGCCGAAGTTGGCGCTTACGCTACGAACTTTGAAAAGTCCGAATCCCGTCAGGTTTTCTTGAACGGAATTGTCGTGAATTCCCTCGACTGGGTTTCCAAGGAACTGAACGAAGAATCGCTTCATGATTACATGCTCGCCCAGAAAAAGGCAGGCATTGCAGGCGTTGATACTCGCGCCCTCACGCTCCACCTCCGCACACACGGCGCCCAGAAAGCTTACCTCCACGTCGAAGACACGGAAATGACCGAAGCCGAAGCTATCGCAAAGGCAAAGGCTTGGGAAGGCCTCGACGGTCAGGATTATGCGAGCAAGGTGAGCGACCCGAACGGCTACGAATTCAATAACGAAGGCAAGTACCACATTGTCGCTCTCGATTTCGGTATCAAGACGAACATCTTGAGAAACCTCGCCGCACAGGACATGCGCATCACAGTTATGCCGATTGGCACGAGCTACGAAAAGATCATGGAACAGAAGCCGGATGGCGTGTTCCTCTCCAACGGCCCTGCCGACCCGAACAGCCTCCCGCAGGTTTACAACATGGTCAAGCAGCTCCTCGGCAAGATCCCTCTCATGGGTATCTGCCTTGGTAACCAGCTCCTCGGCCTTGCTCTCGGTGCTAAGGTTTCCAAGCTCAAGTTCGGCCACCACGGCTGCAACCATCCAGTCAAGAACCTCTTGACGGGCGCTGTCGAAATCACGTCACAGAACCACAACTACGCCATTGACGAAACGTCTCTCCCCGCCGATGTCGAAGTCACGCACATCAACCTGAACGACAACACGGTCGAAGGCATCCGCCACAAAAAGTTCCCGGCATTCAGCGTGCAGTACCATCCGGAATCTGCCCCGGGTCCGAACGATTCCATGTACTTGTTCGAAGAATTTAAGAAGATGATTGAAGATTTCAAGGGAGGCAAGAATGCCTAAGCGTACCGACATCAAGAAGATTATGCTCATCGGTTCTGGCCCGATTGTGATTGGCCAGGGCTGCGAATTCGACTACTCCGGCGTGCAGGCTTGTAAGGTGCTCCGTCGTGAAGGTTACGAAGTGGTGCTCGTGAACTCCAACCCGGCAACCATCATGACTGACCCGGAAATGGCTGACCGTACCTACATCGAACCGCTGAGCGTCGATATTCTCCACGAAATCATCCGTCGCGAACGCCCCGATGCATTGCTCCCGACTCTCGGTGGCCAGACCGCCTTGAACCTCGCCATGGAACTCAACGAACGCGGCATTTTGGACCGCTACCAGGTGGAACTCATCGGTGCTAAAGCCGAATCCATCCAGCGCGCCGAAGACCGTCACCTGTTCAAGGAAGCCATGCTCAAGATCGGTCTTGACCTCCCCCGCTCCGGTTCGGCACACTCCATGAGCGAAGCTACCGCTATCGCCCACACCATCGGCAGCTGGCCGCTCATCATCCGTCCGGGCTTTACGCTTGGTGGTACTGGTGGCGGTATCGCCCACAACGAAGAAGAATTCGAAACCATCGTGAACCGCGGTCTTGACGCCTCGCTCAACAACGAAGTGCTTATCGAAGAATCGCTCCTCGGCTGGAAAGAATTCGAAATGGAAGTCATGCGCGATAAGAAGGGCAATGCCGTTATCGTCTGCTCCATCGAAAACCTGGACCCCATGGGCGTGCACACCGGCGACTCCATCACTGTCGCCCCGATCCAGAGCCTTGATGACCGCGCTTACCAGGCCATGCGTGACGACTCCCTGAAGGTCATGGAAGCTATCGGCGTGGAAACCGGCGGATCCAACGTTCAGTGGGCTATCGAACCGAAGACCGGTCGCCGCATCATCATCGAAATGAACCCGCGTGTGTCTCGTTCTTCTGCTCTTGCATCTAAGGCAACGGGCTTCCCCATCGCAAAGATTGCAGCACTTCTCGCTGTGGGTTACACGCTTGACGAACTCCGCAACGACATCACGCAATCGACCCCGAGCTGCTTTGAACCGGCTCTCGACTACGTTGTCGTGAAGGTTCCGCGCTTCACATTCGAAAAGTTCCCGAAGGCAGATTCCACGCTCGGCACACAGATGAAGTCTGTGGGCGAAGCCATGGCCATCGGTACGAACTTCAAGCAGGCCATGCAGAAGGCTCTCCGCTCTCTCGAAACGGGATTCGGCGGATTCGGTGCCTGCGCCAAGTGCGAAAAGTTCAAGGAATACGATGACGAAACGCTCGCCAAGGAAGTCGCACGCCCGAGTGCAGAGCGCATCTTCGTGGTCTACGAAGCATTCCGCCGCGGTTGGGACATCGAAAAGCTTTACGATGTGACCAGAATCGACCGTTACTTCTTGCGTCACCTCGAAGAACTCGCCTGCTTCGAAGACGAAATCACGGCTGCAGGTTCTCTCGAAAACCTCGCCAAGGATAAGGCTCTCTTCCGCCAGGCCAAGGAATTCGGCTTCAGCGATATCCAGATCGGTTACCTCTTCCACAAGACTCCGGAAGAAGTCATGGCAGTGCGTAAGCAGATTGGCCTCGTTCCGAGCTACTACTCCGTCGATACTTGCGCCGGCGAATTCGAAGCTATTACTCCTTACTACTATAGCTGCTACGCCGACAATACCGAACCGGTCCGCGAAATTCCGGGTCACCAGAGCAAAAAACGCATCATGGTGCTTGGCGGCGGTCCGAACAGAATCGGCCAGGGCATTGAATTTGACTACTGCTGCTGCCACGCTGCATTTACGCTCCGCAAGCACGGCTTCGAAGTCATCATGGTGAACAGTAACCCCGAAACGGTTTCTACCGACTACGATACTTCGGACAAGCTCTATTTTGAACCGCTTACGCTCGAAGACGTGATGGGCATTTACGAACGCGAAAAGTGCGCGGGCGTGATTGTTCAGTTCGGTGGTCAGACTCCGCTGAACCTCGCCATGCGCCTCAAGAAGGCTGGTGCAAATGTCATCGGTACAAGCCCCGAAGACATCGACCTCGCCGAAGACCGCGACTTCTTCAAGCAGCTCGTCACCAAGATTGGCATCAAGCAGGCTGAAAGCGGCATTGCACACAACGTGGAAGAAGCCCTCGCCATTGTCGATAAGATCGGTTACCCTGTTCTTGTGCGCCCGAGTTTCGTTCTCGGTGGCCGCGGCATGGTGATTGTTTACAAGGAAAAGTACCTCCGCAAGTTCGTGGAAGAAGCTGCCGCCATTGGCGAAGGCAAGCCGATCCTCATTGACCGCTTCCTCGAAGACGCAACCGAACTCGATGTGGACTGCATCAGCGACGGCAAGCACACCGTTATCGGTGCTATCATGGAACACGTGGAACCCGCAGGCATCCACTCCGGCGACTCCGCTAGCGTTATCCCGCCGATGACCCTCTCCAAGGAAATTCAGGACAAGGTTCGTGAATTCGCTAAGGAATTTGCCAAGGAACTCCATGTTGTTGGTCTCATGAACATGCAGCTCGCCGTCAAGGATGGCGAACTCTACATGATCGAAGTGAACCCGCGTGCATCCCGCACCGTTCCGTTCGTGTCCAAGTCCATCGGTGTTCCGCTTGCAAGCTATGCAACACGCTGCATGACCGGCGAATCTCTCGAACAGATCGGCTTCACCGACGAAGTCCACGTGCCTTACGTGAGCGTTAAGGAAGCCGTGTTCCCGTTCGTCAAGTTCCCGGGCGTCGACATCACGCTTTCTCCGGAAATGAAGTCCACCGGTGAAGTCATGAGCCTCGATCGTGACCGCGGACTCGCTTACCTCAAGAGCCAGCTGGCATCGGGCAACAAGGTCCCGAGCCAAGGCAACATCTTCGTCTCGCTCAAGGACGAAGACAAGCAGAAGGCAGTTCCGCTCATCAAGCGCCTCGTGGACATGGGCTACCAGATTTACGCCACCCGCGGCACCTCCACGATGCTCTACAACGAAGGCATCAAGACCCGCGCCGTGTTCCGCATCTCCCGTGGCCGCCCGAACCTGCTCGACCTTATCCACGATAAGGAAGTGCAGTGGATCGTGAACACCACCGAAACTGGCGCAGAAGCCATGGTCGACGAAATCCAGATGCGCTCCAAGGCTGTCGTCTCGGGCATTCCTATCACGACGACCATCGCCGCCCTCACCTCTACTGTGGAAGGCCTCATGGACAAGCACGACTTCGGAAGATTCGAGGTCTGCAGCCTCCAAGAGTACCACAGACATGTGAAGAAGTAAGTGAGTTATTAGGGGAAGGTCCCTGAGCTTGTCGAAGGGCCCCCCACCCTAATTGTCATTCCGGCCTCCGAGCCGGAATCACCTTTCAGAACTTTAAACGCAGACTCTTTTGAGCCTGCGTTTTTTAATTTCCGTCTTTCTCTCTAGATCTATCTCAACACCACTCGTTGCGTTTTGGCATTGCCGCATTTGACCATATAAATGCCGCGGCTTAAGCCCGCGCTTGTCATGGCGTTGCGGAGTTCGCCGATGTGTTCCGCTTGGAATTCACCGATAAACGTGCCAATCGGGCTAAATACTTTATATGAGCTTTGACGGCTTTGGGGTACAGAAATCCTGCTGAAAGCAATTGCTTCTGTTGAATCCTTGGGTGGTTCCACCTTTGGCTCTTGCCACAGAATGAATTCGACGGTCGTTGCACTGCGTGCTGGGACGCTGTAACTGCACTTTGTATCGTCAACCTTGACTTCGCTTCCTTCCTTGAGGTTGTTCTTGTCGTCGGTGACGTAGGGCTTGAAGCTTCCAATTTTTGTGTTTCCGAAGTCAAAGTCCGCCTTGAATTCCTCATTATTGGAATTGAGAATGACGACTGCGATTTTCGTCTTGAGGGAGTCGCGGTAGGCTGTGACCTTTACATCTCTTTCGGGATTTTTTGTGGCATCAATTCTCCAGGAGCCGGGGCGTGCAAAGCGGCTGTAGTTTCCCATGACCCAGAGTCGTTTGGTGGGTTCCAAGTTGTCGGGGCTCCCTTGTCCTTGCGGCCAAAGCGCTCCGTTGCCGCAGCTGGGTTCGCTGCAAGAATAAATCCACCAAAAATGCCAAGCGTTCATGTTCGAAATGGTAAGGGCGTCGTGAATCATGTTTGCAACGCGGAGCGCGCTTCCCATGCCAACGTCTTCCCTATTGCTTCCGAGATCGTAGACTTCAGTTTCCCAGAATTCCTTGCCGGCTTCGTGGATTTCAGGGTAAGCGGCTGGGTCTCCGCCGTATTCGTGCGTTCCAAAAATGTCCGTGTATTTCAAGGCGGCGGGATTGTTGAAGAATGCTTTTTTGTAATTGGGGAATCCGTACCAGTTGATGGCTTCGGTGCCAATAATTTTGATGCCCGTGGTATCAAGGGTGGGGCCAAGATAGTCGCCGACCCAACGTGCCAATTCATCGGGTTCGTAGTGGTTGTCGCCGGTGCCGTCGGGCTCATTTTGTGACGAAATCGCGTATAAGTTTACGCCTGCCTTTCGCATGTCTTGCGTAAACTTTAAGATGGTGTTGGCCCAGTCCTGCGCATGATTGAAATCCAGGTGTTTTTTGTCGCCATCGTAATTTACAGTGTATTTGGATGTCCATGGGGCTGCCCAAACTTTGACACCGTATTCACTCGCCTTTTTTGCAATACTTGTTTCGGAGGTGGAGCCATCCGGAGCAATACGGATGCGGTGCAGCGTAAGCCCCGCGCCGCTGGTGGAATCCCAAAGAAAGGCGGCGTTTTTGTCGGTGATGGAGCCCGCCCATGCCGATGCGGCACCAAAGCCGCTGATGCGCTGGTATTCCTTGCCCATGTCAACATTTATCGTTGCAGCCCCGGCAATGGTGCCCAAAAATGCGATGGAACTCGCAAAAAGAGAAAATCTCTTCATTGAAATCGTCATATAGCCTCCCAATTCAACTGTACATAATGTAAAGTAAACTGGAAAATTCACTTTTGATAAGGCTAAAAATGAATTCGTTTTGATAAAATGACAACGATAATGGCTTTATGGCGTCAATTTGCTAATTTGGGACTCAATGTTTGAAGGCTCTCGCCTACTGAACTTCAAAAACCTTATCTTCAAATTTGAAATAAGAGAAGTCTTTTTCAGAAGCGGGAATGTCGATACGATGTTTGCTATAGCATTTGCATGTTTCTGCCGATCGGATGTCTGTAAGTTTTAAGGACAACGTATCGCCAGAACGTTCGAATGAAAAGCCTGCGTCGATGGAACAATAATCTTGTTTCCAGAATTCGACTTTGAAGGAACCGTGATCGTCAATCAACTTGGCTTTTTTTATTTCATTCCCAAGTCCCTGTTTTGCAAGATCAATAGCTTGCAAACATTCTTCTATCAAAATGGAAGGCTCTTTCGGCTTGCTCTCGATCGCTTTAATTGAATCCATGTTGACTCGAACAGGGGGATAGCAAGAGACTGTCATATATATTGGCGGAGGACAAATGCCTTCCTGTAAGCGATGGTATGTTTCTTGACCATTTTCGATGTAAATAGTATCAACGCAGCAGGCCGCAGGATTATAGTTACCACCATCTGGCCAAGAACTGCTCATTCTCGGGAAAAAAACGGATGAAGACGATATGCCTTTTTCACTGGATGATGATTTTTGAGAATCGCTTGACTGCGGAATTGTGCTTTCACTTGATGTTGGGTTTGCACTTTCACTAGAGGAGGTTGTTGTGTTTGGTGATGGAGGTGCTCCTGCGCTAGACGATAAAGTCGCATAATCATCACGTGTAGAAGATACCGCGTTCGGGGCTTCTTCGGAACAAGCCGATATCATAATTGTAAAGCCTGCCAAAAATCCCAAAGCAACCAATATCTTGGTCTTCATATTTCCTCCTTACTTTGTAGTACTATATTCAATATACATTTTTTTGGGGAATAAAGACTGATATGAAAAGTTTATACTAGATTTGATGTGCTATGAATAAACTGCTTGATCGAAAAATAGGACCACTTTTAATAATTATTGCCGCTAGCTTTTGGGGATGCATGGGCATTTTTGTCCGAACGCTTAGCGACTTTGGCTTTAGCGCCATCCAGATTGTCTCCATAAGAATTACGCTTGCTGCATTGTTCTTTTCTTTGATTTTGTTTATCAAGAACCGCGCGGGCTTCAAAATTTCCTTGCGGGATATTCCGCTATTCTTGGGACTTGGCGTCGGGAGCATTTTGTTCTTTACGGTCTGTTACTTTTCTGCCATAACGATTATGCCTCTTTCTACGGCGGCAATACTTTTGTACACCTCGCCCATTTGGATTATGTTGATGTCGGCGGTGCTTTTTCACGAAAAGATAAACCGTCAAAAAATCATTGCACTCGCCTTGGCATTTGCCGGCTGCGTTCTGGTTTCGGGTATTTCCGGTGATGGAATTACAGCTGTCGGTTTGTTGCTCGGTATCGGCTCAGGTGTCGGATATGGGCTTTATAGCATCTTGGGTACGATTGCGTTGCGTAAATATTCCCCCTACACCGTCACCACATATACGTTTTTGATTGCTGCAATCGGTTCTTGGTTTATTTGCCGTCCGGCAGAGGCTCTCTCCATTTTCTCCAAAGCAACTAATTTTAGCGGACTTGTTTTGTTGTGCTTTCTGACGGCTCTTGTTACCGCCGTTATTCCGTTCCTTTTATACACGCTTGGACTCCGCTGTGTTGAAGCGAGCAAGGCCGGCATTCTTGCGACTGTCGAGCCTATGGTCGCAACAATTGTCGGTATTGCATATTTTTCCGAATCTTTGACGCTGTTGTCCGGACTTGGTATTTTCCTTATTCTTTCGGCAGTCGTGATTTTGAATAAACGTTAAAAGACCGTAGCTCATAAAACTACGGTCTAAGAATAATTGCTAGAAATTATATCAACTATTTTCGATAGACGAGTCTACCGGTGACGAACATTTCTTCACCAGATTGGTAGAAAGTCTCTACAATTGCGTTCTTATCGATTTTTGAAACATCGATAACGGCAGAATCGTTTTGGATTACGTCATTCAATTCAACGTTGTTGCATTGGAGCCTGTTGTGTGATGCATTATGAACCGTGATAGATCTTTTATCGTCCGCGACGGACTCCAAGAAGAAATTTTTCCCGGTAGATTTAATTTCGCACGAAAGCTCTTTATAGCGCTTGTAGAGTTCCTTGAAGAAATCTGCAACATTGAGAGACTGCTTTGAAGATTCTTTGGTATCATTGTTCAGATAGCGCCATGCTTCAAAGTCGTCATCTTCAAGAGAAATGTTGGTTTTAGAATTGCAAAGATAATAATCGGCAACATACGTTTCGAGCAAGACGATACTTTGTTTCAACTTTGCAAAAGATTCTTCATCAAAGTTGTTCCCTTTATAGCCGTAATCATTCTTTAAATAGCTACGGTACAAGTATCTATAAAGTGCGTACAAGGTATAGAATAATTCGTACTGCATAAACTTGCCGTCATTTCCAATTCCCATGCTTTTGTCACCTGGAATAAAGAAATCGCCGTCAAGAATGACATGAGTGTCCTCTTTTAACAGTTTGTAGTAATCGTTCCAGCTTTGCTTATCTTCTTCAGAAAGAACAAGAACTGGTGTTTTTTTATTGAACTTTCCGACATATTTTTCAAGCAACAAAATGCAATCGCTTACTTCCTTTTTCAAATCAATTGGATTATCGCCGCTAGCCTTCACTTCGCTATCATGCCTGCCAATTATATCGAAATATTTGAAGCGCTTGTAACTTGCGACATTGATCAATGCGTTTGATATATCGCGAAGGATGTTGTTTTCAACACTGTACTTACCGATTGCGACACTCTTGAGTTCATCAAAGGAGACATTAATTTTATTATCAGACTTATTGTATTCTTCTTCAGTGATTTCGTAATAGAGAATTGCGCCGTTCTTAACGACAAAAGCAAAATAAGTATAAATGCCGTTTTTCAAGACTGCAAGGGTACTATCGCAATTGAACTTGGCCGCCAATTCACCGTCAAAGAAAATCGATATATAATCTAGCAGCGTTTCTGGAGGCATTTGTGCCAACTGATCAGACTTCACTTGATCTGGCTGAAGTTTTTTGTTGACGAGTTCATAAGCCGCGCTCAGGTATGCGTTGCGCCAAGTTCCCGATTCGCACTGGGCTCCAAGTTGTCGCAACGCTGTAGCGCAAAGATTCCTGACTTTGTCAGAGATATCATCGCAGTCGCCAGAAAGAATCATCTGGTTCGACATGTAAGCGGCGGTCCAATAATTTCCTTTGGCGATATCTTCGTCAATCATGGACAACATCTTTTCACGGCTACCGGCCATTACATAACGAAGTGTTTCCTTGGCCAACTGTTCTGGCGGAAGTTCCTGAAGGTGTATTGGGTTGGCGTCGTACCAGCCAAGATATTTTTGATACACGGCTTTTGCATTATGTACAGGCGTTCCGTAGAATGGCTTGAGCGTCCAATTTTTTTGCATGCCCCTCGGTAATACGAGCATGTCCGCTACTTCATTCATCTTGTAGCCCATGTTCATATAAAGGAGTGCTTGGTCATGAATGTACTTGTAAATGGACGCTGTTTCGATAATGAAGTCGCGTATATTAACTGTAGGAACATCGTTTTCAGTTGTGCCGTTTTTCCAGTGAGGCCAGTTATGACTCTGGAAAATAACATTAGTTTTATTGCCATATTTAACGGCTGCTTCCATCAAGAAATGCGACCAAGCCTTGGCATCACGGATTTCTGCACCACGAAGGGTATAAAGGTTGTGTAGTGTACCAGAGCAGTTTTCGGCGAGCCATAAAGCTTGATAATCTTGAATGTAATTGTTCATTTCGGCCGGTGCTTCTGTTCCCGGAGTTAACTGGAACTCGACTTTAATTTCGTCAAGTTGCAATGTAACGTTTTCCAAAATTTCAATTGTTGGCCTACCTACTGCGGATGGTTTTCCGGTAGACTGCCCTTGCCCAATGCCGATACTGATTTCTCCGCAAAGATCGTTTTCATCCATCGGCTTGATAAAACTTCCGTATTGATAAGAAGCTCGCCTGCCCATGGCATTGCCCAAGTAAACGTTTTCGCTGACGGCGTGGTCGTAAAAACCTGCGGGCGCAAGGATAAAACAGTTGGCGACTTTTTTTACGTCATCCTTGGATTCTTTGGCATTTTCGGTGTTTTTCCCATCATCTTCATCATCGCTATTTTCGATGATTTTCCCATTATTGTCAGGATTCTTGGGATCGATAAAGTAATCCATAACGGTTTCCATACCGCCATAATGGTCAATGTGGGAATGGCTGATAATCATACCGACGATGGAACCGCTAAGCGAATAATCAGAGTACGTTTTTTTCAAATATGCTTCGAAAAGATCCATCGCAACTTTTGTGCACTCGTTGCTCATCAAAGTGTCAAAGACAATCCAGCGCGGGTCTCCCCCACTTGGGTTACTCCTTACAAATGTAAGGTTGGACATGTCATAGCCACGGACTTGGTAAATTTTACCCGGCAAAACTTCAAATACGCCAGACAAATGGTTGCTTGCACCGTTTTCCCAAAGGTTCGGATGAACGCACAAATGTTTATTGGCATCCATGCTATCTTCGGGAGTATATGCGTTTCCTAAAAATGTGTAATTCTTTTGAGACCAAACGCCTGTGATATCGGGAAATTTTTCCGAGCAGCATTTGCATTTTGCCGTGTTGTATTCGGAAGAACGTTTGTTTCCATCTCCGAGACCGCTACGCAGTGCTTCATAGTGATTTTTGATACGTGTAAATGCACTTGATTCAAATTTTTTATTAACAGATGCTTGCGGATCAACGCTAGGTGTGTTGTCTGTCATGTTTTTCCTTTTATAAGTGAAATTGAACTTTTGTTATTAATTACTACCACAAACATACAATAAAGTTACAACAATAAAATAAAATCGTCAATATACATTGTTTTGAATATTTTCTTTTGTTTTTAAACGATTTTGAATAGTTTGTAAAAAATTATAAAAGAAGTTATCTTCACAAAAAGAAAGATTATAATATTTTAAATATGCCCAATATGATTTATTATAAAAAAAGAAACGAGACATTGTTCTATCTCGTTTCTTCTATTAAATGAAATTTTTTTGAAATTAAAATCTTCTGCGGATTTTGCAGAAATCTTCGTATTCCTTGCCGAAATCGCGGCGGAGGCGTCGTTCTTCGCTAAAGACCTGCACCATCATAATAGCGACAAATGCTGCATACACGAGCAAAGCTTGCCAATGCCACAGCCATACTAATGCGCCAATGAGGTAAACGAACGTGCCTGTAAGCATCGGGTTTCTATTCAGGCGATACGGGCCGTCAGTCATCAGGTGGCTAGTGCGCGGAGCAACTTCATGTCCGAAAGCGTCCATCGGATTGCCTTTCCCACGACGTTTCATGTAAATGATAGTCCAGATGCTTAAAGCAAGCCCCGCGAGTATAACCACAACAGCGATTATTCCCCGAGCGGCGTCAATCGGTAACAAATCCGGCATTCCCGAGGCTAGCCACATCAACGTCGGAATTAGCCCTACAAAAAGCACTCCGCCAAGAACATAGCCAATAATTTCGCGTAACAGTTTCATATAACCCTCCTGTCAAAACACTTGCGATAAAATATAAAAGAATTCCTGTTGAGATGATGTATCATTTTGTATATTTTATCCAAATGAGGCTTTTCCTTTATAGGTGAAGGAGGATTTATAATGAAAAATGCTCGTAAATTGGTTGCTCTTGGTGTATTTTGTTTGACATATTCTTTAATGTCTTGTTCTGATGGTCATCACGTAAGTGATGCTACAGGCGAAAGTAGTCTCCCCAGCTCCAGCAGTGAAGAAGACGAGTATTTCTTTATAGATAGCACTCTTCACGTAGATGTGCAGCGGTATCGAGCACTTAATTTCAACAAAGATACAACCTTCTGGGGCGCTTCTGACTGCGAGATTGAAGATTCGACTTTTTCTTGCAATCATGTCGAACGACACGAGTTCTCTTATGGAATTCGGGACGATTTTTATGATGATTTTTTTGGCGATAAAACCAAAAAACGTTCCGGTTACAGAGATACCATTTACGATACGACCTATACGGATATAAACTTTGGAAAAAACGCGCTAGTCCACTATACTCCGGTTGCAGAAATTCCTGAATTCGATAGAGAGGCTGTTGCAAAAGCTCTTTCCAAGCTCTCCGGCGAGCGTTGCTCACAAATCTTTGAACTTAGATCCAATTACAGTCTTAAGGCTATTGGGCTTCCGGGATTTTCATGGAAGAATGAAGATGATGTGATGTTTGGGTATGATGCGTACGTTGATAGGGATGATTCTGGTCAAGAGAAATGCTCCGTTCAAAGCGCCCGTATTCAGTACACCATGAGTTCTCATTATTCTGTTGTCTATAGAAGATCTCTTCCCGAAGAACTTGACGACAATACTCTTCAATTTTTCAATGGTACTCTTACAACATTCCAAGATACGACAATTTCTTGGAAGTTGGTGTACACAGACCAATACCGTCGTGCGGATACTTTGGACATAACCACTAAATTTGAATACGATGACTCCGATTCTTTAAGAATAAAGATTTATGGTTTTTATGATGGAGCATGTTATGATGCCATCAAGCCATCTAATTGTAAATAACGAAATGAAGTTGTCTTGTAAATTCACGTCTGTATTCTTAATTGGCTTAACATTTTGTCTTTTTGCGTGTACAAATGACGAAATCGGTGGCAACAGAGCGAAGCCCGTAAAAGAGATTTCCCTTGAAAATTACGCTTCGATTGCAGATAGCACGCTACACAAGAACGTGAAGATGTACCGAGCACTCAATTTTAATGGCGATACAACGGAATGGAACGAATCGGATTGCAACATAAAAGATACCAGTTTTAGCTGTTACCACGAAACTTGCGTCGGATGTTATACGGTAAAAATTTGCCGTGATGCCAACAACAAACGTATAAAATGTCCAAGCTATAAAGACACCATTTACGATACCACTTACAAGAACATAAACTTTGGCGAAAACGTGCTTGTCAATTACATTCCCATTGCAAAAATACCAAAATTCAATCGGGATACAGTACAAAAAGTTTTGTCTACTCTAAACGGCCACGCATGTGCTCAATTTTTTGAATTCACTTCCAATTATTACCTTGAACACATCGGTCTACCTGAAGGTTTTACATTTGAAAAAAGAGATTTATTCCCCTTTGGTTTTGAAGCAACAAGTCGCTCAGGAAAATGCAGTGTTGGTGCAGCCAATGTACAATACACTCCTAATAATGATAATCCTAAAAGCGTAGTCCGCAGACTTCCTGAAAAAGTTGATCGGGTAACCTATCAATTTTTCAATGGATCCATGAAATCATATCGCGATACGACTATCACTTGGAAACTCGTCTATAAGGACCAATACGGTCGCGGCGACACGCTCGATATAACGACAAAGTTCAAAGTTGACGAATCTAAAGCCGATACTACAAAATCGTATTTCGGCAGAAGAGAATATGGCTGTTATGACGCTTTAGATTCTAAACGCTGTAAATAGATTCCCGTCTTACTTCGAGAACCTTCCCCACTGCGTGGGTCTGAATAACGTTTTACAAACAAAACACCCTTGCGACTTTCATCGCAAGGGCATTTTTAAAGGAAAATTCTGTTAAGAATTATGCCTGGCGCTCTTACGAGCGCAAGCCTGTTGGCTCGGTCATGGACAAGCGAGCTTGTCCGCGACTCTCGCCTTATTAGGCTTTGTTCAAACGATCCTGGATCATGTCGATGATTTCAGAGAGTTCCTTCGGGAGGTGCTTGCCGAACTTCGGATAGTGATTTTCCTTAACGTCAGCGAGTTCCTTCTTCCAGCCTTCCACGTCAACCTTCGTGATCTGCGGGAGAGTTTCCTTATAGTAGTCAGCGAGACCATCAGTATTGATGGCGCCTTCCTTCGGCATGTAACCGATCGGAGTTTCGACAGCGTTGTCAACACCGTTGCAGCGGTCGAAGATCCAAGCGAGCACGCGGCTGTTGTCGCCGTAACCCGGCCACATGAAGCCACCCGGAAGCTTTTCGTTGTTGGCATCCTTGCGGAACCAGTTCACGTAGAAGATCTTCGGAAGCTTGTCTTCAGTGGACTTCTGACCGATTTCGATCCAGTGCTTGAAGTAGTCACCCATGTTATAGCCGCAGAACGGGAGGATTGCGAACGGGTCGCGACGGATCTTACCGACCTGAGAGGCGTCAATCGTAGAGGCAGCCGTGATTTCGGAACCAACGATGGAGCCGAGGAACACGCCATGGTTCCAGCTGAGGGACTGGTGGACCAGAGGAATGGTGGACGGACGACGGCCACCGAAGAGGATTGCAGAGATAGGCACGCCTGCCGGATCTTCCCATTCCTTAGCAATGCACGGGCACTGCTTAGCCGGAGCGGTGAAGCGAGCATTCGGGTGAGCCATTTCTTCGCCCTTAGGAGCCTTGTCCTTCGGGAGAGCGTCACGGGTCTTGCCCTTCCAGTCAACGAGCTTGCCCTTAGCCGGGTAGCCGATGCCTTCCCACCACACGTCGCCGTCTTCAGTGAGAGCGCAGTTCGTGTAAATCGTGTTCTTTTCAGCAGAAACAAGAGCGTTCTTGTTGGATTCTGCAGAAGTACCCGGGGCAACGCCGAAGAAGCCAGCTTCCGGGTTGATAGCATAGAGACGGCCATCCTTGCCAAACTTCATCCATGCAATGTCGTCACCGATGGTTTCGACCTTCCAGCCCGGGATAGTCGGGATGAGCATGGCGAGGTTCGTCTTACCGCAAGCAGACGGGAATGCGCCAGTCACGTACTTGACTTCGCCCTTCGGGTTGGTGAGCTTGAGGATGAGCATGTGTTCAGCGAGCCAGCCTTCGTCGCGAGCGAGAACGGTAGCAATGCGGAGAGCAAAGCACTTCTTGCCGAGGAGGGCGTTTCCACCGTAACCAGAACCGTAGGACCAAATGAGGCGTTCTTCCGGGAACTGCGTGATGTACTTGTATTCAACGTCAGCGCACGGCCAGATGCCGTTGTCGCTTTCGCATTCGCGGAGCGGCTTACCAACGGAGTGGAGGCACGGAACGAAGTCAGCGTTCGGGTCAGCATTGAAGATATCGAGAACCTTCTTGCCAGCGCGAGTCATGATGTCCATGTTGAGAACGACGTATTCGGAGTCAGTGACTTCGATACCGTTCTTGGAGATCGGGGAGCCGAGCGGGCCCATGCAGAACGGGATCACGTACATGGTACGGCCGTGCATACAACCCTTGTAGAGCTTACGCATCGTCTGCTTGAGTTCAGACGGGTCGATCCAGTGGTTGGTCGGACCTGCATCTTCTTCCTTGACGGAGGAGATGAACGTACGGGATTCGACGCGAGCCACGTCAGACGGAAGAGAACGGAACAAGTAGCAGTTTTCCTTCTTAGCAAGCTTCGTTGCGAGGCCGGCCTTGACGCACTTCTGCATGAGGGCATCATATTCTTCCTGGGTACCGTCAACGACGACGACGTTGTCCGGTTCGCACATGGCAATCATTTCATTCACCCAAGTACTGATTTTCGGGTGCTTGATATCGTTAAGAGTAAGACTCATTATGAGCTCCTATTGGTTTAACGTGTTAGATTTCGAGATATTTCGAACGCGCTACAAGATAGCAAAAAATATGGGTATTGGTCAATGAATTTTAGCGATTAGTAGGCGGTAGGAAGTAGGCAGTAGGAAGAAAATGGAAAGATTCAACCTAAACATTAAACCTGTCATGCCCGCCTTCGAGCGGGCACCACCCTTTCAAGAACGGCTTCACCTTTTAACACAATGTAAACCTGCACATCTGGATAGAATTTTTACAGAAAAACAATTATATATTATTACCGGTTATGATTACAACGATTATTTTAACAGTCCTTTTTCTTTTGGGCGATGCAGGCGTTCTGTTCCTAAGCCAAGATAGCTTTGGCAAGCTACCGCAAGGCAAGCGCCTCGAACGCGTCAAAAAATCCCCGCATTACGATGGCAAGCAGTTCGTGAACGACGAAGAAACGGAATTCATGACGGGCAACAAGAGTACGCTCACTGTCTGGCGTGAATTTATGTTCAACAAAAAGAAGAACACCGTCCCCGACACCGCCATTCACGCCATCAAGACGGATTTAAGAAAGCTCCCGAATGACAAGGATTGGATTGTTTGGTTCGGACATTCGTCGTACCTTTTGAACCTTTCTGGCAAGAAAATCTTGGTGGACCCGGTGTTTTACAAGGGCTCCCCCGTCAAGTTTGCCAATAAGATGTTCAAGGGCACGGACATTTACAAGCCTGCCGACATGCCGGATATTGATTACCTGGTTATTACTCACGACCATTGGGATCACTTGGATTACGAGACCGTCACGGAGTTGGAACCGCGCGTCAAGAAGGTCATAACCGCACTTGGCGTAGGCTCGCATTTGGAATACTGGCACTACCCCATAAGCAAACTTATTGAGCTTGACTGGTGGGAAAAAGCGCAGCTTGGCGACAGCACCCGCGTTACGGCAACGCCTGCAAGGCATTTTTCGGGTCGCGATTTGCACAAGAACAAGACGTTCTGGGCTTCGTTCGTCTATGAATCGCCCAAACGTACAATTTGGATAGGCGGGGACGGCGGCTACGGTTCGCACTACTCAAAAATCAAGGCGAACTTCCCGAACATCGATTTAGGGATTCTTGAAAACGGGCAATACAATCCGGATTGGGCGCAAGTCCATACGATGCCGCAATATTTAGGCCGTGAAATGTCGGAGCTTGGCGCGAAGCGTTATTTGACAGTTCACCATTCCAAGTTCTGCCTGAGCAAGCATCCGTATTACGAGCCGCTCGAAAATGCGAAAAAGGCCGCCAAGGAATCTGGCAAGCCTTTGCTCATGCCGCTAATCGGCGAAGTTATTTATCTCGATTAGCAATCGCTTTGCAAGAAGCGTCCGCATTACACCCCGCGCATGTCGGGGTCCCACACGATTTTGTGAAGTTGCACTTGGAACCGAGCGTTGTTTTGCGTCATGACCTTGCTACCCACCATCCAATTGACAATTTGCTCGTTGGTGAGTTCGCCCCATACCGGCGAAATAAAAATGTGCGGCATATTATCTGGAGATGTTAACGAGAGTCGCGCGACAACGCCTTCCGCTTCCTGCAAGTCTTCGACACTCCCGACAACGAACTTGAGCACGTCATTTTTGCCGAGCGTCGCGATGTTTTCCATCTTCATTCGCGCTGACATGCCGCTGCTTTTGCATTTCCAGTCCATCGTGTAGAACAGCCCCGGTAACTGCCATTTGCAAGGGATTGTGCCGTTTGTTTCGATGTTGACTTCAAAGCCTGCTTCACTGAATGCAGTAAGCAACTCGCCCACGCCTTCGTGAATCAGCGGTTCGCCACCCGTGAGCGTGACGCATTTGACACCGGATTCACTTCGATACGCTTCAACCGCCGCAATAACCTCTCCCACGCTCATCTGCTTAAAGTCGGGACCTTCGACCGCATACATCGAATCGCAATAGCTACAGCGCAAGTTGCAGCCGTGCAGACGCACGAACACCGCCGCCTGCCCCATGCGAATCCCTTCGCCCTCGATACTCTTAAATACTTCGCAAACTTTCATAAGAGCCCGCGCCCTTACACTTCGTACTCGACGGTATTGCCTTCGCTTTCCTGGACCTGCACCTTGTAGCAATGCGGCACCTGTTCGCAAATCCAGCGGGCCATGTTCTCCGCCGTCGGATTAAAGTCCACCACATCGTTCAAGAACTGGTGATCGAGCTTGCCCTTCACAATTTCCTTGATGCGCGAGAAATCGACCACCATGCCGTTCTCGTCGAGCGTTTCGGACTGGCAGAACACCGTGATAATCCAGTTATGGCCATGCAGACCGCGGCACTTGCTTTCGTACGGGAGCGAGAGCTTGTGAGCCCCAGAAATTTCAATACGCTTGATAACTCTGTACATATTACGCCTCGTATTCCGTTGTGTCGTTGATGCCCGCTTCGGTGAGAGCCGCCTTGCGTTCCAGGCAGGTTGCGCACTTGCCGCAATGGACACGGCCGCCCTTGTAGCAAGACCAAGTTTCGCTGTAATCCAAGCCAAGAGCCTTACCCTTGCGAGCGATATCCGCCTTGGAAATGTTCGTGTACGGAGCATCAATCGTGATGTTTGCGTATGTACCCGCTGAAATCGCAGCCGACATGTTCTTCACGAATTCTTCGCGGCAGTCCGGGTAAATCGCATGGTCGCCAAAGTGGTTTGCCATCATCACGCGCTTGAGGTCACGGCTTTCGGCAAGCCCTGCCGCCACAGAAAGCATAATGCCATTGCGGAACGGCACCACCGTCGATTTCATGTTCTCGTCGGCGTACGAGCCTTCAGGGATGGCATCTGCACCCGAAAGGAGCGACGACGTAAAGTAATCATGCATGAACTTGAGCGGAATCGTAATGTGCGGAATCCCAAGCTTTTCGCAATGCATGCGTGCAAAAGGAATTTCTTTGTCGTTGTGGTTGCTGCCGTAATCAAACGAAACGGCAAGCGCAATATCCGCGGCGCGGTCGTAGAGCAAGGTCACACTGTCCATTCCACCGGACAAGACCAGCAAAGCGTCTTTCATAAAATCTCCTAGTTTTGTTTAAAGTCAGGATGGGTCTCGAACTGACTAACGTCAAAGATAGAAATTTTGCTAAATTGTTTCAATAAAAAAGTTGGGTATATGGACGAGGTTTAGAATGAGAAATTTCAAGTATAGCATTATTGCGTCCATTATCTTATCCATTGCCCTTGCCGCTTGTGGCGGCGACAGCGGTACTTCCCCTTCTGATGTCATCCCGGACCCCGTTCCGGGATCGCCATCTAGTTCCAGCGTTAAGAAGTTGTCATCGTCTAGTGTCATCCAGAGCGGCGATAGCCGCGAAGGATCCAGTAACAGTAAGCAATCTAGTAGCAGTTCTTCGAAAGAATCCTCTTCTTCAGCGAAGGCAACGTCCTCTTCATCGTCTGCAAAAATTGCATCCTCTTCTTCTGTCTTGGCCTCAAGCTCAAGTAAAAAAGTTGAGTCTAGCTCTAGTCAAAAGATTTCTTCATCTTCGAGTCTAAACAATGACGTATCTAGTGGTATTGGGTATAAACCATATGCTCATGATACATGCCTTGCAGGAAACTGGAACGTTCATAAAAATGATTATAAGACTTTTACCGATACGCGTAATGGTCGCAGTTATTACTACTATACCGCAGTTTCATCAAAAACTGGAAAATCTGTAACTGTTATGGCTGAAAATTTAAATATCGGTGAAATGGTTTCTGGTGAAAATGACCAAAATGATGATGCAAAAATTGAACGCTATTGCTATTACAACGACACAACCTATTGTGATCGATTTGGTGGGCTTTACCAATGGGCGGAAATGATGCAACTACCGAGTCGTTGCAATACCGAAAGTTGCACGGATTTAATACAAGAAAAACATCGAGGAATATGCCCTGAAGGTTGGCGACTTTTTACATGGGATGATTATGTAATTATACGCCAATACGAAGATAAATATGATGAGGGAATAAGCGGTTTGCGTTCTCAATGTTTTAATGGAACTAATACAAGTGGATTTTCTTTGATTGGTGCGGGGTATAGAACTGAAAAAGGAGCATTTGAATCATTAGCAAATTTTGCTATTTGGAATTATCCGCAAGAATATGGCGGCACCTCATTGACAATTGTTAATTCAGCACTTGTTTCGAAGTTGGGTGAAGAATCTCCTGCTAAAAATTCAGCAGGCTCGAAATTGGAAGGCGTATCTATTCGTTGCGTAAAGCTAGAATAGTTTCCTTATAAAAATATTAAGGCGGATTGTATCCGCCTTCCTTGCGTTATTCCGACATGGTGTCGGAATATCCTAACATTAAAACGTATCGACGCCTAAATCGGTGTCGCCTTCCTTGACTTTTGCAAGAATTTCAAGCCCTGTCAAGTCCTGCATCATGCGGATATTGTCGTCTTCCATTTCAAAATTGCCGCTACAGCCGTAACGGTTCACGATAATTCCACGGATATCTAGGCCGCGACTACGAGCGTATTCTATAGTGAGCACGCAAGCGTTGATGGAGCCGAGCGCAGCCGTCGTTACGATAAGCAGCGGAAGCTTGAGCGTCTTGATGATATCTTCGAGGAAGATTTTCTGGTCATCATAGCGGATGGGGCAAATGATTCCCCCGCTACCTTCGGCAAAGATGAATTCGTGGCGGGAACAGGCTGCGTTAAAGTCAGCCTGAACGTTCGAGAGCTCAACGGGATTGCCTTCTTTTTGTGCGGCCAGATGCGGTGAAACAGCCTCTTTGTAAACGTAACTGACGAGCTGTTCTTGCGTGTCCGGGAGATTTGCAATGCGCTTGACATAATCGGCATCGCCCGCAATCAACTTGCCATCACGGAGTTCAGCGCCACTAAGAGCCGCCTTGTAATAGCCCGCGTCAATGCCGGAATCGCGCCATTTTTTCACCAAAAGACCCGTGATAAAAGTTTTACCGACATCCGTACCCGTCGCCGTAACGAAATAACCTTTGCTCATATCGCCTCCGCAATTTTAGCTGCAGCAAATTCAAGTTCTTCTTTTGTATGTGTTGCCATGAGGCTCGCGCGTAAGCGGGCCTGCCCTTTTGCAACCGTCGGATAACGGATTGCAGGAATCAAGACGCCCTCATTCTGGAGTGTTTCCGAAATCCGCAAAGCCTTCGCCTCATCCCCAATGATAATCGGGATAATCGCCGAATCCGTCTGCGGAACTTGCAACCCATGCAAGCGCAATGCATCGCAAAAGAATTTCACGTTGTCACGCAATTGCTGAACACGTTCCGGATGCGCGTCAATGAACTGCAAATTGCGGAGTGCAGCCGCCGCTACCGCAGGGGCCATCGCTGTCGTGAAAATGAAACTGCGAGACTTGTTTTTCAAGAATTCAATCAACTGCTTGGAACCGGCGACAAAGCCGCCTTCGGCGGCCACGGCCTTGCTCAAAGTTCCGACGGTCACATCGGCATGTTCACAATTGTAATGTTCCGCAAGCCCGCGCCCCGTGCGCCCAAGGACGCCCGTGGCATGCGCCTCGTCAATCATCAAAAGGCAATCGCGAGCACGAGCAATGCGCAAAAGCTCCGGCAAGTTTGCCAAATCGCCATCCATGCTGAAAACAGCATCCGTCACAATAAGACCACGGAAATTCGAAACCGCGTTTTTCGCGAGCTTTTCACGTGCGCAGAATTCAGCCTTAGCAGCTTCAATCGCGCGTTCCAAATCCGCCATGTCATTGTGCTTGTACACAAAGCATTTTGCACGCGAAAGACGAATACCATCAATGATGCTTGCGTGGTTCAGTTCGTCGCTGAAAATAAAATCGTTCTTGCCGCACAACGCAGAAATCGTTCCCACGTTCGCCATGTAGCCCGTGTTGAACGCGATAGCCGCCTCTTCGCCTTTGAACTTTGCAATAAATTCTTCAAGTTCGTCGTGGGGAGTCTTGTTGCCGGTCGTGAGGCGAGCGCCACCGCTACCGGTACCCCATTCAAGGACCGCATCCGCCATCGCCTGCTTGAGTTCAGGAACGTTCGCCAAATCCAAGTAAGAATTCGAAGCGAGCAAAACCGTATCCTTACCCGCAATCGTTACATGCGAAGCTTCTGGCGACGAGATGTGACGCAACGTGCGGTACGTATTGTTCGCACGCGCCGCTTCAAGCGCATCTTTCGTGAAAATGTCTAAAATTCGTTCGTTCATTTTTTACTTCTGAATTTCCACGAGTACTTTCTTTTTCTGCAAGTACTCGATGCATTCTTCGGCGGATGCTTTTCGAGAATCAAACAAGAAAATGCGGCCCCCGTTTTCGTCGCCCATTTCCTTCATCTTCATAATGCGCACATAGCCGAGTTCCTTGCTCGCGACATAGCCCGTCACATAATTCGGATCATCGCTCACGCAGAATTCCGCCACCATTCCCGGAGCATTCGCCACCTTGGTCGCAAGCACAATCGCTTCGTTAAAATGGTTCTTGCATCCATCGACTTCGCTCGAATGGAGCGCATCCATATACGTTGCTCGCACGCCTCGGGCCTGATCGGGTTCCAGGCGGTTTCCCGTCGCAATGTCGTAAAGCATCGCCCCGCGCATCGGGAACGTCGCGCGCAGAAGGTCCTGCAATTTTTCGCGCAGTCCACAACCGGAGCCCATCAGCGGCGTAATCAAGCCAAACGCTTTCTCCAAGCCTTCCTGCCACGTTTCCACATCCACTCGCGTTACAGGGAGCGATTTCAAGACCTGAATATCGCTTTCGTGAACCTTTTCAATTTTCACATTGATAAAATCCGGGTCGCCCTTGGAATGATTCATCGCACGGCGCACCATTGCCGTACACACAGCTTCCACGGAATCGCGCCCAACAATACGTTCAGCACCGGAAATATGCTGTTCATGGGAGTTTTCGCCTTCGCCAACATGCTGCGAGGCTCGCATTTTTAAACTGTAGTAATCCATAAGAGCCTTCTTTTACGCGCCACAATTTAGAAAAAAGGTCTTATCGTTTTCATTGAAATGAATATATTTTTACTAGTAACGGGAGTAATGACTTTTCTTGGTAATTGATATGGGTGATTACAAAAAGTTTATCGCGGACTTTCCTGTGGACTCTGCGGAGTTTTTCACAGCTATAACTTACGCCACAACTGAACTGTACATTTCGATGCATGTACTTGATCTTGAGAATAACACAGCGTTTCCAATCAAGACCAACGAATTCATCGATAAGTTCATGAAATGCGGTAGCACCCTACAAGAAAGTATTACCAATATCATGGTGAACCTTGCATGCCCGGAAAGCGTTTCAACCATCAAGAATTTTACGATTCTTTCAACATTGTCGGAACGCATGAAGAATGCAAATGTTATTTCCGAAATTTTTCACGGAAAAATTCACGGTTGGAGTAAGGCGATGTTTGTACGCGTTGGTGATGACAAGCCACTACGTCGAGTCCTGTACGTTGTCGAAAACGTGAATGCGCAAATGACAAAGCTGGAACAAGAGAAAGAGCTCTTGGAGCAGAACCGCAAGCAGCAAAATATGATCAATGCGCTTATGGACGGATTCGCCTCCGTTGTTTGTGTCGATTTTGCAACTGAAAAAGTGGAATTTTTCCGCGCTAGCGATCGAATCAAAAGTGCAATTGGTTTTATGAAAGAACCGCCTCCGTTCAAGGCTCTTGTTGATAAACTTATCAATACGGCTGTTCTCGAAGAAGATCGGGATAATCTCTGGAAAGTGGCTGAAGAGTCCTATATTAAAGAACACTTGCAAGTTGGTAATAGTTTGTCACAAATATTTCACAACGAACTCGGTCAGTATATTGAAATGAAGGTTGTGCGAACAGGTGAAGAAACAACTGTATTCGGTTTTACCGATAAACATAACGAAATCACGGAAATAAACGATAAAATCTACAAGGATTCGTTGACGCAAGTGATGAACCGTAAGTATTTTGATGATAAACTAGCTCCATGTAATTTTCAAGCCGTTGTTATGGCTGATATTGATTTTTTCAAAGAAGTCAATGACAATTACGGCCACCAGTGTGGTGATGCTGCCCTTGCCGCTGTTGCGTCAATACTGAGCTCATCTGTTCGTAGTTCGGATTGCGTAGTACGTTATGGTGGCGACGAATTTTTAATCTCGTTCAAGGGTATCGCCCCTGAAGTGTTGAAAAATAGGCTTGAGCAGATGCGTGCTAAGGCCGAAAAAATTAAACTGCAAGATTACCCGAATGTACAGCTAACGATGAGCTTTGGTGGAACATACGGAGACGGAACTGTTTCAGACATGCTCTCTTTTGCAGACGAGGCGCTTTACGTGTCAAAGAAAAAACGGAACTGCGTTACCTTAGTTCCGTTTGAAGAAAAAAATTAAAGTTGTATTTATTCGTGGAATTCGTCTTCGCCATCCACAATTGGCGCGGGTTCGCATTCTCCAATCATCTTAATCGCTTCGCAAATGCGGTCCACTTCAGCATCGCTCGTGATGAACGGCGGCATCGTATAGACGTAATTGCAGAACGGACGTAACCACACGCCTGTTTCTTTGATGACTTTCAGAATATCGTCTGCACTTGGCTTTGCCTTGAGTTCCAAAACGCCAATTGCACCGAGCACACGCACGTCTGCCGCATTTTCGAGCGAACGTAGCGGTTCCAAATTCGCCTTCAAGCGTTTTTCAATCCGAGCCACACTTGATGCATAATCGCGACTTTCAAACAGCGAAAGCGAAGCAATCCCAGCCGCACACGCAAGCGGGTTTGCCATGTATGTCGGGCCATGCATAAATGCCGGGATCTTGCTATTCGTAATCGTGTCAGCGACCTTCTCGGATGCAACACAAGCGGCCATCGTAATCGAGCCTCCCGTGAGCGCCTTGCCGATACACATTATATCCGGCTTTATACCAGCATGAATCATCGCAAATCGCGGGCCCGTGCGGTAAAATCCCGAAGCGATTTCATCCAAAATAAGCAAGATGCCATAGCGGTCGCAAAGTTCACGGAGGCGCTTGAGGTAACCCGCATTGTAAAGCCACATGCCATTTCCGCCCTGAAAAACTGGCTCGCAAATGACCGCCGCAATTTCATCTTTATGCTCTTCGACAACGCGTTCCATCGATGCAAAATCGCTATCGTCCCAAGCGCTATCAAAACGGCAATTCGGGCGTTCTGCAAAGTAATGATGCGGCATGATTCCGCGGAAAAGCACATGCATACCGTCAGGATCGCTCAAAGCCATTGCGCCTGCCGTATCGCCGTGGTAGCCGCCCTTCAAGGCGACCAACTTACAGCGCTCCGGGCGGGAGAGCGAATGCTGGTACTGCACCGCCATCTTGGCGGCGCATTCCACGGCGATGCTTCCTGAATCAGCAAAGAAAATCTTGTTCAAGCCTTCGGGCAAGAAGTTCACTAACTTTTCGCCAAGTTCAATTGCAGGCTCGTGCGTAAAACCGCCGAACATCACGTGGCACATTTTTTCGCTTTGCTTGCGAATCGCTTCAACAATTTCAGGAGCGTTATGCCCGTGAGCCATGCACCACCAGCTCGATACGGCATCAATCAGTTTCAATCCGTCGGCTGTTTCAATCGTCGTTCCATGAGCCGACTTTGCAAGGAATCTTGCGGGAGTGTTTTTCAGCGCAGCATACGGGTGCCACAAATGCTCGCTGTCGAAATTCAATAGCGTATTCATTTGAAGCGCAATATAGAAAATTGCGCGGTGTTTTTCTATCAAAAAAGGAGATGCCCCATCAAGTGGGGCATGACAAATTGCGGACATGATAGGTCGCGCGCATTTTTCAATGGCACTCCTCGGCGGCATCATATATTATCGAATGAAATTGGTGTAGACTTTCTGCTTGGCGCTTGGCTGTGTCACGCCAGCCTGCTTGCCTGCATCGATGCTCTTGAGGAGCCACGCCATATTGCGGCCAAGTTCCTTCATGATTTGCACGCCTTCTTCATCTTTCAGCACATCTTCTGGCTTTGAACCGTGAACCATGTTCCAGTAGCGCGAAGTCACCAAAGGCTGCTGAGCGTAAGTCGGATACTTGTTGAGCACATCAAGAGAAGCCGTTGTGCCTGCGCGGCGAGCCGAAACCACATTTGCAGCCGGCTTGAACAAAAGATTTGCCTCGGCAACACCGTAAAGGCGGTCGAGGAACATCAACATTTCACCGCTCGGAGAAGCGTAATAAACCGGAGAGCCGTAAACGACGCCGTCCGCCGATTCCAAAAGTTCCTTGGCTTCATGAACAACTTCATTGACTTCGCCATTGAGCACTCGCCCACCGACAAAAACGATTTTCGTTTCAATCCCTGCGGTCTTCAGTTCATTGGCGACAATGTTGAGTGCGGTATAAGTGCAGCCATTTTCGCGACGGCTGCCGTTAAACAAGATAACTTTCATTTGCACCTCCGTTTATGACACTAAAAATATAATCATTGCTGTATGTTCAATACAATATAACGTATTATCTAAAAAAGTATTTACATAAAAATCGATACAGTTGATACGAATTTCTTTATCAAATCATTTAGAAACGTTGGTTGAACATCTAAACTAACTTATTTTTTGACCAGTGAGATAGGATGATTTGGTCGGTGCATGGGATGTTTTGGTGTGTGGGATGTTTTTACTGAATTCTCTTTGGAGGAATAATGAATATTAAGAAAACTGCAGTCAAGAGCGCTCTCGCCGTAGCAGCTGCCGCGGCTGCTCTTACGACCCATGTTAGCGCAAAGGATTTTAGCGGAGCCGAACTCTACACGTTAGAGGAAGTTCAATACGGTAAGTTTGAAGCCCGTATGAAAATGGCCGCTGCTTCTGGAACCGTGAGCTCTATGTTCCTTTACCAGAACGGTTCCGAAATCGCTGATGGAAGGCCGTGGGTTGAAGTCGATATTGAAGTTCTTGGCAAGAATCCGGGCAGTTTCCAATCCAATATCATTACCGGTAAGGCTGGCTCTCAGATAACAAGCGAAAAGCACCATGCTGTTAGCCCCGCCGCCGATCAGGCATTCCACACCTACGCTCTCGAATGGACTCCGAATTACGTCCGTTGGACTGTCGACGGCAAGGAAGTCCGCAAGACGGAAGGCGGCCAGGTTTCCAACCTCACGGGAACACAGGGACTCCGTTTTAACCTTTGGTCGTCCGAAAGTGCTGCTTGGGTAGGCCAATTCGACGAATCCAAGCTTCCGCTTTTCCAGTTCATCAACTGGGTGAAGGTTTACAAGTACACTCCGGGCCAGGGCGAAGGCGGCAGCGACTTTACGCTCGACTGGACCGACAATTTCGACACGTTCGATGGCTCCCGCTGGGGCAAGGGTGACTGGACTTTCGATGGCAACCGTGTGGACCTCACCGACAAGAATATTTATTCCAGAGATGGCATGTTGATTCTTGCCCTCACCCGCAAAGGTCAGGAAAGCTTCAATGGTCAGGTGCCGAAAGACGATGAACCCGCTCCGAAATCTTCTAGCAGCACTCCGGCAAGTTCTTCCTCTAGCGCTCCTGCTTCTTCGAGCAGTGTCGCCTCTTCCAGCAGTCAGCAGATTATTCCGCCGAGTTCTTCTAGCGCGACGAACGCCATCCACGGAATCCGCACCACTCCTACGGTCTCCAAGGATCGTCGCAGCCTCGTGAACGCCAAGGGTGCTAAGGTATCCCCGAACGGACACAAGCGTTATCGCGTGAACTTTGAATACTAATTGTGGCTGTTTCTCTTTATAATTCTCTTTATCGCAAAGGCCATGTGGTTCAGACCACATGGTTTTTTGTTAAATCCACAAAAATGAATGGAATTTCGCCATTTTTTTTGTTTTTTGACATAAAACTGTCAAGATTCTTTTTGTATTTTTGATTGCGAAAATTCAAAAAATTAAAATAGGATAATAATATGGCTTATTTGAATAAGGTTATGCTCATCGGTAATATTGGCAAGGATCCTGAAGTTCGTGTCAATCCTAATGGTGGTCGTAAGCGTGTTTCTTTTTCTCTTGCAACTTCTCGCCGCTATCGCGATAACAATGGCGAACAGAAAGAACAGACTGATTGGCACAACATTATTGGCTGGGGCAAAATAGCAGATATCGTTGAACAGCTTGGCATTCGCAAGGGCATGAGCCTTTATGTGGAAGGTTCCCTCACCAACCGTAGCTGGACCGACCAGACTAGCGGTCAGAAGCGTTATGTTACTGAAATCAATATGGACACGTTCCAGCTCCTCACACCGCGTGGTCAGGGTGGCGCTCCGGCAGCAGGTGGTTTCAGCCAGGCTAACAGCTACCAGTCCAACAGCTTTAACGGCATGCAGCAGAATAGCGCTCCTGCTTATGATGCTGGCATGGCCGAAGAAGACGTCGATCTTCCGTTCTAAATCAAGACTTCTGAATGAATCAGGGAATTGCAGAATTAACGCTTATCTATGTGTTGCCGCTTGGAATATCGTTTGTAACGCTATTCGCAACGACAACGACTTTTGGGCGTAATACGAAAGTCGTCGGAGCTATTCTTTCGACTCTGACGATTGTAATAGACTGCTTGTTCTATTTCGTGAAAAATACCATCATCGTCCAAAATGTCGAAGGTGGTATTTTGCTGTCGTTCTTTTTGCTTTTTCTGTTCAGTATTCTTTGCATGGTGCAAACCGAAGAATGGTCTACCCGTGCTCAGTTCTTGTTCTTCTCGATGTGCATGCTGACAGGCTGTATCGGAACGGCGTGCTTTGAACGCCCGACCTTGGTTCTCACATCATCTTATTCTCCGACTGAACTTGTTACGCATAATAAAAAGTACGAGGATTACATTTCGTCTTTTGATAATGCGTACAACGAACACAAGAATCAAAGGAATGATACTGCTGTCACACAAAAGGTCAACAGGCATTCGGATGCCGACGATGATGATATTGAAATCAATCCTGAAGTGATGGATCGTCTTGATACTTATGCAGACAAGGCGGAATCCATTATCGACAAGATGTTCGATATCATTCATTCTGTGAATTCGTTCGAACCGATGGAACCTAATGCATCCGAAATGGAACGCGAAAAGCGTAGCCAGCAAGCGCTTGCTATCAATAATAAGGCTACATCATTGAACCGCAAGGCTATTGGAATTTTCCATCCGCTTGAAGCTCGTGAAGCTCATACTGAACTCGTTCAGGCTGCAGAAACAATCCGTAGTGCCGCACATGCTATGTATTCCTATTGCCTCCTCGAAGATCCGGAGGAAGCTTCGAAAAAATACACGCAGGCCCGCGACTTGACGGTGATAGCGAAAAGACATATCGACAAGTTTAACAAGACCATTCAAATTTTAAAAACGAACAATCAACCTCAACAATAAGAAAAAACAAAGGTTAAATCTATGATTCGTAACGTAGCGATCATGGGCGCCACCGGCGCAGTAGGTCAGGAACTCCTCAAGATTCTTGAACAACGTAACTTTCCGCTTCAGAACTTGAAGCTCCTCGCCTCCGAACGCAGTGTCGGTCGCGAATATGAATTCAAGGGCGAAAAGCTCAAAGTCGAACTCACTTGCAAGGATGCATTCAAGGGCGTTGACCTCGTGCTCTCTTCTGCTGGTGCAAGCGTTTCCAAGGAATTTGCTCCTATCGCTGTTGACGCAGGCGCAGTCGTCGTCGACAACACGAGCTTCTTCCGCATGGACCCGAACGTTCCGCTCGTTGTGCCGGAAGTGAACCCGGAAGACATCAAGCTCCACAAGGGCATCATCGCTAACCCGAACTGCACGACCATCATGATGGTTGTCGCTCTCAAGCCGATCAATGACTTGAGCAAGATCAAGACTATCCATGTTTCTTCTTACCAGAGCGCAAGCGGTGCTGGTGCAACGGGTATGGCCGAACTCAAGCAGCAGTACCAGGAAATCGTTGAAGGCAAGCCGGTTACCGTGAAGAAGTTCGCACACCAGCTCGCATACAACCTCATTCCGCACATCGACGTGTTCACCGACAACGGCTACACGAAGGAAGAAATGAAGATGTTCAACGAAACGCAGAAGATCATGCACAGCGACGTTCGCTGCGCTGCTACTTGCGTCCGCGTTTCTGCTCTCCGCTGCCACTCCGAAGCCATCAGCTTCGAAACTGAACGCGCACTCTCTGTTGAAGAAGTTCGCAACGCTATCAAGAACGGCGAAGGCCTCCAGCTCTGCGACGATCCGGCAAACAATGTCTATCCGATGCCGCTCAACCTCATGGGCACGGACGACGTTTACGTCGGTCGTATCCGCAAGGACCTCGCTTGCGATAACGGCATGAACATCTGGATTGTTGGCGACCAGATCCGCAAGGGTGCTGCTCTCAACGCTGTTCAGATCGCAGAACGCCTCTAATTGCGATTGCACCCCAGCCAAAGACTGGGGATCGCTTTAAAAAAAATAACGCCTCCCATTCGGGAGGCGTCTTTGTTTTAATTATGAGGAGATTCCCTCCCGGAACGGAGTCCGGGATGACAGGCGGGAATGACAATCCTAGCAATTAGAAGCGGACCATTGCGCTGAAGTCGATGAACGTGCCATCTGCCTGGAAGAAGTTGCCAATGCCCGTGAAGAGCTTTTGACCAAGGCCCATTTCAACAGCAAGGAAATCCTTGTACTGATAACGGAAACCGATAGAAGCGTTAACTGCATCCATCACATCCATCATGCGGTTCGTGTCCGTATCGGTGTTCTTCATGTACTGGAATGCAACCCAGTCATAACCGACTTCACCATAGAACATGAAGTTCTTTTCTTCGCCTACGAAAACTTCACCAAGCATGCTCGGCTGGAGAACAGCGGTAAGGGTGTAGAGTTCCACCGGATCATCATAGTTTCTGTAAGAAACGATTGCTGCTGCGCCAATGAGGACGCGTGCATTCTCGTTTTCAAGAACAGAAAGACCACCGCGGATGTACGGAGCGATGTCCCAGTAAGATGCCGGATCACCTGGTTTCTGGACTTCGCCATCAACTTCTGTTTCGTTGTTGAAGCTGACAAATCTTGCACCAAGTGTCCAGGTGAAGTTCTTTGCTGTCGGAGCGTTTGTCAAACTCAAGTTAATCGTGAGGCTGTCAAAACGGTCTTCTGTTTCTGCACCGAGATCCGGGTCAGCATGGGTCTGAGTCTTTGTTGTGAGCCAGTCGACATCAGCGGCAACGTTCATGCCCAAGAAGCTCTTGGCAATTGCTGCTGCCCAGTCATCACCACCATAGGTCTTGCTGACAACACCGGCATCATTGCTGACTCTTTCACGGCCAAGGCCGGCTCTGATATAGAAACCAAAGCCCGGAACGGCATAACCGAGTGTGAGGCGGCCCAACTGGGTGTCATCATACGGAGCTTTTGAAATATCGAAAGCCGTGAAGAAAGAACCGAGAGAAACAATGCCGAGCTTGTTGGTCGGTTCAATGTAGAAGAACTTGCGGTTGGCAAACAAGTTCGGGTACTTGAGCAACAAGTCCGTGTTGTTTGCGGCAGCCATGTTGCTGTTTCTGTTGTAAGACTTGCCGTGCAGAATAGCGTTAAAAGAAGAACGCTTGGATTCCTTCGGAATTTCCGGAGCGACAAACGGTACTGGAGCTGTCAGGCTTTCAGAAGCGGCTGCCTGTTCTTCCTGTTGCTGGAGCTGCTGTTCGCTCATGGACTGAGCTGCAGGTGTAGAATCGAAAGAACCGTCTTGAGCAAAGGCGAGACCGAAGCCAACTAGACCAATGCCAAACATCGTTTTAAAATTCATAGTCTTTCCTTGTAATAAGATTTTTTGAATTGTGTGACAAAAATATAATTAATCTTTTTAATCACACATTTACGACTTAACCTAAATTCTCCGGATTCAAGCACTTAAGTTCATCGACCACAAAAAGTCCGTCCTTGCGGATGAGCTTGTCGTCGAACCAAATTTCGCCACCGCCGTATTCCGGACGCATGATAAGTACCAAATCCCAATGGATGGCAGACTTGTTTCCGTTCGGGGCATCTTCGTAGCACATTCCCGGAGTAAAGTGGATGGAGCCTGCAATCTTTTCGTCGAACAATATGTCGCACATTGGAGAACGCACAAACGGGTTGAAGCCAATCGCAAATTCACCCACGTAACGAGCTCCCTCGTCTGTATCGAAGATGGCGTTCAGGCTCTTGTTGTCGCCCGTTTCGCAGGTGGCTTCGACAATCTTGCCTTGCTTGAATACAAGGCGGATGTTGCTGAAGTGCTTGCCTTCGTAGAGCGTCGGCGTGTTGTAGTGGATAACGCCTTCGATACTCCCCTGCACCGGTGCCGTGTAGACTTCGCCATCCGGGATATTCATGTTGCCGCAGCATGGTACTGCCGGGATATCCTTGATGCTGAATGTGATGTCGGTATCTTGAGCCACAAGACGCACCTTGTCCGTTTTGTTCATGAGGTCTACTAAAGCCTGGGCGGCGCGCTGCATCTTCGGATAATCCGCAAGGCAAGCCTTGAAGTAAAAGTCTTCGAAAGCTTCCGTGCTCATCTTTGCGCCCTGAGCCATCGAAGGGTTCGGCCAGCGGAGTACGCACCAACGCGTATTGTTCACGCGGTAGTTCAAAACATCTTGCGTGATGGTTCTGTAAGCAAACATTTTCTTATCGTCGATATCGCAGTTTTCCATCGCGTTGTTCATTGCGCGGATAGAAAGATAAGCCTGCATCTGCTTCATTTCGTTCATTGCAAGCTCGGCAGAAAGTTTCATCTGTTCTTCGGAAGCCGAGCGGATGACTTCACGGCGTACGCGGCTATTATAGTTGTGGACAAAAGCATTGCCGCCAACCTTAGCGACAGCCTTGATAAGTTCGGTCGAAAGTTCGTCCGGCGTATCGGTTGTTTCGATTAAAATATTTTCGCCAGCCTTAAGTGCAATGGCGTTGTTGATTAAGTTTTCTGCAAGTTGCGTAATGCGAGGATCTTTCATAATTTTTTCCCATAAATTAAAATCACCGAAAGTCGGTGACAGGAATCACCGACTTAAATTTAAAAATCTATTCGTCTTTATTCTACTCCAATAACCATTTCATTACTCCGTAAAGGTAAATGGAATCGTCACTGTTGTATTGCCAGATTTAACCTTGCCGAAAGTCCAACCACTCACGGCTTTTTTGACTTCATTATCGAATTCAGGATATCCCGTCGTTGACCCCACCACAGCCATGCTGATGATTTCGCCACCCGGTGCTATCGTGAACTTCAATGTGACCTTGCCTTGGAATCCTGGTTTCTTCTTCAAGTGCTTATTGTAAATATGGCGAAGTCCAGGAGTACGCTGACGCACGACTTTCATGATATCGGATGCCGAGCGAGATCCGCCACCGGCACCCATATCGATTTGGTTTGGTTTAGGCGTAGTAATATTGCCTTTTAAACCGGATGGTGCAAAACGGGTTCCAGATCCGCTGAAAAGACCTCCGAGACCATCTTTGATTCCACCAGATCCACCTGCGGCAATGCCGGGGTTAAATTCGGTGTTCACTGTGCCACGTCGATTGCCTATCCTTGTTGTTCCAGATTTCATCAAGACGTTTACATGAGTAAGTACCTTGTTGACATCGCTAGCGAACTTTTGATTCATCAAATCATAGGCCTGGAGGCCTGCTTTATTCGTTCGTATAGCAAGTTCCTTAAGGACTCCTCGATTCAATGCGGCCTTGGGATCTCCCGGACCTTTGGGCTTCCCGCCTCCAGCATCTTCTTTCTTTCCCATTTTTTTATTGGAATCATCTTTAGATCTGCGATTTGTTTGTGTCTTTGGTTTTGGTTCCTGCTTTTTTTCCTCCTTAATTGGATCGAGTTTCACGGATACGTCCATATCTACTCTCGGTGTCGTATCAAAGATAACGTCATCGATTATACGTTCATACGTAGTTGCCCAAAAGCCAAGAGCTAACGCGACAATCAGCGATGCACTTGCGATGCGCACCATCTTCTTGTCGGAATCTGGCATCAAGGATGCGATGAACGCGTCTTGTTTTTTATTTGTCGTTTTCATGATTTTATCCTCCCTTTCTCAAGGAAATTGGATGTTTATGTTTTTTTGGTATCAGCAAAGCAACTACTCCGTGAGCGGAGCATTTGATTTGCCGAATGGCAACATTTCGTAACAGGACTTTTAAGGCAAGCCCTTTAATCGAACTGTTACGCGAAACGCTTACGTGTTTTCAATACGCAACTTTATTGCGCATTTATCACGTTGTTGTACATCAATGTCAGAATAGTCGGTGTCACAAAATAAGGGAAATTACTTTGTATAAAACCACTTACTTTATTTTAATTGATTAAAAGTAAGAAACAACCCAAACCCTTATCACACCCATAAAGTACCAATAAAAAATTCAAGAAAACAGCGCAAAATAGTAAAGAAAATTTCATACGATGAATTGTAAACTCAGATAAAATAAGGCTTTGCGCGTGGTTATTGGGCTTGCACGCGATTTTGATTTTTTTCACACGCTTTGTTTTTTACAAAACTTAGCCCAGTATAATTTATTCCAATTTGGATTGAGTATGGCCTTTTTTAAGGGGTGTCTCAGCCATTTTCTTAAAACTTGACTATATTATTGTTACCATGAAACTTTTATCTAATCCTCCTGACTTAAATAAAATCGCGCGCCCGAACTGGATTGAGATCAATTTAGACGCCCTTTGTGAAAATATCAAGTTTATCAGAAGCCAAATTCCTGCTTCGACCAAGATTTTACTACCTGTCAAGGCCGACTCTTATGGCCACGGAAGCCTCGCCTGCTCTTTTGCCGCTAAATTCGGCGGTGCCGACTACCTTGGTGTAGCCCACATCAGCGAAGGCATGCTACTCCGCCAGTACGGCATGGACTTGCCTATTCTCGTACTTGGCCCTTGCACTCCTGCAGACTTTGCTTACTTTGTCGAATTCCAGCTCACGGCTGCTATTACCGACATCCGCACTGCAATGGCTTTCGACCAGTTCCTTGGTGAAACGGGAACGACCTGCAAGGCTCATCTCGCCATTGACACGGGCATGAACCGTTACGGTTTTGATGCCGAAGACTTTAACAACATCCGCGCGGCGCTTTCTCTCAAGCACCTCAAGTTCGAGGGAATGTTCACGCATCTTGCTACGGCTGACATGCCGGGGAATCCCAAGACCGAAGTGCAAATCCAGCGATTCTCTCGCCTTGTCGACGTTCTTGAAGCTGAAGGACTTCGCCCGGAAATTTGCCACTGCTCCAGTTCTGCAGGCACGCTTACGCACCCCGAAAGCCACTTCGACATGGTTCGTCCGGGCCTTGCGCTCTATGGCTACAACTGCATGGGTGCAGCACCTTCCCCATGGCCCATCAAGCCTGTCATGAAGATTAAATCTACCATCCGCCACGTGCACGACGTGAAGCCTGGTGAAACGGTGAGCTACGGTGGTTACTGGGCTGCCCAACAGCTTACACGCATTGCGACCATCGCAATCGGTTACGGCGACGGTTACCTCCGTGGCGAATACAACAAGGGATTCGTCTTTATCCGTGGACAGCTCTGCCCGATTCTCGGACGTGTGTGCATGGATGCGACGATGGTCGACGTAAGCCACATTCCCGATGTGCAAGTTGGTGAAACTGTTGATGTTGTCAATGGTGAACTCGACTTCCGCATCTCGATGGAAAGCGTTGCCGATGAGCATCACACGATTCCGTACGAACTAACAAGCCGTGTGGCTCGTCGCTTGTACCGCAAGTACTACTGGAAAAACCGCCTTGTGCGTTGGGATTACCTCAAGGAAGAATTCGGTGTACAAGAATACAAGGAATACCCCTTGCGCTAGGAGAAATACCGCATGGTATGAAGTTTGATGACCCGAAATTCACAAAGATAAGCCACCGGAACGTCTGGGGTGAATGGACCTTTGTCTTTGAAGGATCAAATCTTTGTGGTCTAAAATTTCGGGAAAATTCAGACGAAGTAAAAGCGACTCCGAGTAACGTGCAGGCATGTGCGTATGCAGGCCCTGATTCGGAGTTGCAAATAAGCAACCGCGTTCGTAGCGCCTACCGCAAAGCCGTGAACGAACTTAATTTGTATCTCGCAGGTAAAATCTGCGAGTTTTCTATACCCATAAAAATCTACGGCACCGACTTCCAGAAAAAAGTTCTTGAGGTCACACGACAAATTCCTTACGGCAAAACTTGGACTTACAAACAAGTTGCACAAGCCGTAAATCATCCACGAGCAGTTCGCGCTGTCGGAAATGTTCTGCACAATAATCCGATTCAAGTCATCATCCCCTGCCACCGCGTGATTGATAGTCGCGGTCGCCTGAGCGGTTATGCGCTTGGCGTCGGCCTAAAAAGAAGGCTCCTCTGCATGGAGGGTGCCTTACCAAATGAGCTAATGCTGGAATAACAAAATAGGCGGCTCAAAGGCCGCCATCTTTATAAATTCTTTCGTCTAATTTATGCGCATTGCAGTGCACCGAGCATGTCATAGACCTGAGCTTCGATACTCAAAAGTTCCATGTCGTAATTCGGTGCCCACTCAAGAATAGGTACGTTGTTGTTTTGCGCGTATTCGCGGAAAAGACTTTTGTCTCCTACGGAATGGCTCAAGAGCACCGGGCAAGTATTGTTATGAACGTTCAAGCCTTCAATGAGCTTGTCAGATTTAAATCCATAGGATAAATTGAATACGAAGTCGGCGTTGGCGCAAGCCTCGTCGATGACTTCCTTGTCAGATTCGGCGTCGCATGCAAAAATTTCCCCAATTTCGATATTTCCGATGGCGTTGAAAACTCCATCTTTGATATCCTTTAGCGTGGACAACAGCCCATGACCCAAAATGGTATCTGATCCCCAAATTAAAACATTCATACACTCACCTTCTTATTTTATTTATTTTGTAACAAGAATAGTAATTGGTTATTACTTTTTTGTTACGCGACGCATATATAGTAAAATTTACTCTAATTTGGAATAAAGAGTTAAAAAAAATATACAGAAATTTGACTTTTATCACATTTTGTAAAGGAATTTCTCTGGATTCTTCGACTTCGCCCATGTGGGCTCCGCTCAGAATGACGTGTTTTCTTTAGTTTTTTGCCACAAGCCTCTCGTCTAATTTTCTATATTTACGCCGGATTTTAACCAAAAACCCGCTTTTTTGCGGGATTAACAAAAGGAATAAACAATGTCCGAAAATCTCTCTGTACTGACCAAGGCCCGTCAGGCCTATCAGCCGAAGCTCCCGGTCTCCCTCAAGAATGGTGCCCTGAGCGTGAAGATTAACAAGGGTGCAGCTACCGAATCCGTTAGCGACCAGGCCAAGATCAAGGAACTCTTCCCGAACACCTACGGTCTTCCGGTTGTTCAGTTCGAAGCAGCCGAAGCCAAGGCTGGCAAGGCTCTCCGCATGGGCGTGGTTCTCTCTGGTGGCCAGGCTCCGGGTGGACATAACGTTATCGCCGGTATCTACGACGGCATCAAGTCCGTTTCCAAGGATTCCGTCCTTTTCGGTTTCCTCGGCGGTCCGAGCGGTCTCGAAAACGGCAAGTACATTGAAATTGACGACGCCAAGATGGACGCCTATCGCAACGCCGGTGGCTTCGACATGATCCAGTCTGGCCGTACCAAGCTCGAAACTGAAGAACAGTTCAACAAGTGCATCGCTGTTGCTAACAAGCTCGACCTCGACGCTATCGTTATCATCGGTGGTGACGACTCCAACACGAACGCTGCTGTTCTCGGTGAATACTTCCAGTCCAAGGGCGTCAAGACCTGCGTTTGCGGTTGCCCGAAGACCATCGACGGTGACTTGAAGAACGAATTCATCGAAACCTCTTTCGGTTTCGACACCGCTGTGAAGACCTACTCTGAACTCATCGGCAACATCATGCGCGATGCTAACTCCGCTCAGAAGTACTGGCACTTCATCAAGCTCATGGGCCGCTCTGCTTCCCATATCGCTCTCGAAGCCGCTCTCCAGACCCACCCGAACATCTGCCTTATCTCTGAAGAAGTCAAGGCTAAGCAGATGAAGCTCAAGGACGTGATCAACCAGGTTGCTGACGTTGTTTACGCTCGTGCAGCTCAGGGCAAGAACTTCGGTGTCGCCCTCATTCCGGAAGGCCTTCTCGAATTCATCCCGGACGTTGGCGTCCTTATCTCTGAACTTTCTGAAGCTCTCGCCCACCACGAAGCCGAAGTCGAAGGTCTCGACACGGCCGCTAAGGTCGAAAAGCTCTGCGCATGGGTCAGCGCTGAATCCGCTGAAGTCCTCAAGAGCCTCCCGGCTGGCATCCAGGCCCAGCTCATGCTCGAACGCGACAGCCATGGCAACGTTCAGGTTTCCCTCATCGAAACCGAAAAGCTCATCATCGAAATGGTCAAGAAGGAACTCAAGAACCGTGGTGACTTCAAGGGCAAGTTCTCTGCTCTCAACCACTTCTTCGGTTACGAAGGCCGTTGCGCAGCTCCGTCCAACTTCGACGCTGACTACTGCTACAGCCTCGGCTTTGCAGCCTCTGTTCTCGCTCTCAATGGCATGAACGGTTACATGAGCTCTGTCCGCAACGTCACCAAGGGTATCGAAAACTGGGTCGCTGGCGGCCTTCCGATCACCATGATGATGAACATCGAACGCCGTCACGGTGCCGACAAGCCGGTTATCCGCAAGGCTCTCGTTGAACTCGAAGGCCCGATGAGCGCTCCGTTCAAGTACTTCGCTGCTCGCCGCGACGAATGGGCTAAGACTGAATCCTACACCTACCCGGGTCCGATCCAGTACTGGGGTCCGAGCGAAGTTTGCGACATCACGAACTTCACGATCAAGCTCGAACGCGGTGCAATGTAATTTAGGCTTTCATCCCGGACTCTGTTCCGGGAGCGCCAATTTGTATAACGCAAAAAAGAGAAGCTCCACAGAGCTTCTCTTTTTTTATTTCAAGGATGATGACCGCGCTCAGTGGCGGGCATGACAATCTTGCAAAAATGGCGGGCAAAGCCCGCCACTTTAATCAATTTAACTGGATACTTCCCCTTATAGGGTCAGGATGACGAAGGCAATGCGTTATCCTTTGTTCGCCTCGCTTGTGCTTAGCAGATAAGCGTCGATGAACGGCTTGATTTTTCCATCGAGCACGCCTGCGGTATCCGATGTTTCTACGCCAGTGCGCAAGTCCTTTACCATCTGGTACGGCTGCAACACGTAGCTACGGATCTGGCTACCCCATTCAACCTTCTTCTTCTCGGCCATGCGTGCATCGCGCTTTGCTTCTTCTTCCAAGCGATAGTGTTCAGCGACCATGGTCTTGAGCATTTTATAGCAGGTTTCACGGTTCTGAATCTGGCTACGTTCCGTCTGGCAGCTCGCCATGATGCCTGTCGGCAAGTGGGTCATACGCACTGCGGAATCCGTCTTGTTGATGTACTGACCACCGGCACCACTACTGCGGTACGTGTCCACGCGCACTTCGGACATGTCGAGGTCGAATTCCACGTCTTCGTGTTCGGGGTACAGATAAACGGCCGTAAAGCTTGTATGGCGGCGAGCATTGGCATCGAACGGGCTGATGCGCACCAAGCGATGGACGCCAATTTCAGAACGAAGTAATCCGTATGCGTTTTCGCAAGTGACTTCAATCGTTGCACTCTTGAGGCCAGCATCTTCTGCTTCCTGGAAATCCACCACCTTGAAGTCCATGTTTTCGCGTTCAAAGAAATGCGTGTACATGCGGAAAAGCATCAAGGCCCAGTCCTGGGATTCCGTGCCGCCAGCACCCGGATGGATAGACATGAGGCATGCGCAGGCATCGTCCGGACCATTCAACATCTTCTTGAATTCCATCGCTTCGACTCTAGACTTGAGGTCTGCAATGTCGGATTCAAGTGTCGCGGTGAGGTCGGCGGATTCCTCGTCCTTGCTCATTTCGTAGAGTTCAGCGAGGTCGTCGCATGTCTGGGAAACTTCTTTCCAGGAGTCAATAAGTCCCTTGAGGTTCCCAATCTTTTTCATCATTGCTTGCGCCTTATCCTGATCGTTCCACAGGTTCGGGTCGCTGGAATCCTTTTCAAGGACGTAGAGTTCTTCGGTCTTTGCTTCTAAGTCAAAGATACCCCCAGAGTTTATCAATGCGTGCACGCAATTCGATAAGCCCGGTGTGAGTTGTATTGAATGCCATATAAACCTCTAATATCAGCTAATTAAAAAAGAAATGTCATCCTGAGTGCTGAACCGTAGGTTCGAAATCGAAGGATCCAAAAGATCTCTGGGTTCTTCGACTTCGCTACGCTTCGCTCAGAATGACACGTACAAACAATTCGTGCTATTACTTAGCAGCGCCGATAGCCTGAGGCGGTTCGTACTTCTTGTCGAGGTACTGCACCTTGTAGGTCTTGCCAAGTTCGTCGAGGTAAGCCTTGAGCTTGGCCTGGCGTTCCTGTTCAGCCTGCACGCGGAGGATGTAGTCAATCTGGTGTCTGTAGCTTTCGAACTTACCATCGTTCTTTTCGGTAAGCATGAAGATAGAAACGCCGTCATTGTCGGTGATGACTTCAGAAATTTCACCAACCTTGATCTTGCCGACAGCCTTGGCGAAGTTTGCACCCTTGGACTTGGCGATAAACTTGTTCATGATACCACCGGTCTTCTTGGCTTCCTTGTCATCGCTATAGATAGCAGCGAGCTGAGCAAATGTTGCCTTCTTGGAGCGAACCTGTGCTGCAAGACCCTTCAACATGTCCTTAGCGTCGTTGATTTCCTGAGCGCTCTTACCCTTGGTAGAGATAAAGATGCGAGCACCGCTAATCGTATCGTTGATAGCAACCTTGGACTTGTTGAGCTGCCAGAATGCTTCGAGATCCTTTTCGGTCGGATCCTTCGGGTACGGAACCTTCTTAACGAGGATTTCTTCGCTCTTGAGCTGGTCTTCAATCTTTTCCTTGAACTGCTTCATCGTCGTGTTAGACTTCTTGAGTTCTTTCTGGAAAGCGTCTTCGCTCGGGAACTGCTTCTTGAAGAGGTTGGTCAAGCTGTCGACTCTGGCCGGAGCGACCTTAATACCCATCTTCTTGGCTTCGAGCTTGATGAGTTCCTGACCCACGAGATTGTCAACAACCGCATAGCGAAGTTGAGTCATCATTTCGTCGGTCAACTTCTGACCCGGAGCCTGCTGCTGACCGAGCATGGTTGCAAGGCTATCAATCTTACCACCAGAAATACCAGTCTTTTCGACGCGAATAACGTCGAGACTCTTAGAATTCACCAACTGAGCAGAGGCAATGCCGGCAGTAAGGAGCACGGCAGCAGCACCACGAGAAATAAGTTTAAGAGACATTATTTATCCTTTTATAAAAAATTCAAGGGTTTTAAAATTCAAGGGTTAATATAGAAAACTTACAACGCGCGAGCGTATCATCAATGTGATTTTACGCAAACAAAACAATGTTCTTACAAAAAATTGCAGATAGTGCTTGTTTTTTCTAAATTGTTTTACATGAAAAAGATAAAAGTATATACATTGCAAGGTAAATGGACTGGGGACTTTGATTCCAACAACAAGTGGTACAAGGACGAAGCCCTCAAGCTCAAGGGTAAAGATATCGATCTTTTAGTTCTTCCGGAGCTGTTCCACACTCCGTATTTTCCGTTCGAGGAAAACGCGGACTTTTTTGACCTTGCTATCGAAAAGGATCACCCGATTGTCGCAGAATGGCAAGAAATTGCCAAGGAACTGAACGCTGTTGTCGTGTTCCCGTTCTTCGAAAAACGTGCTCGCGGCATCTATCACAATTCGGCATTCGTGTTCGAACGCGACGGAAGCATTGCAGGGCTTTACCGCAAGAGCCACATTCCCGATGATCCGGCCTTTTACGAAAAGTATTACTTTATTCCGGGCGACACCGGATTTGAACCGATTAAGACAAGCGCAGGTACGCTTGGCGTGCTCATTTGCTGGGACCAGTGGTTCCCCGAAGCAGCTCGTATCATGAGTTTGAAGGGTGCTGATGTGCTTATTTATCCGACCGCTATTGGTTGGATGGATTCCGAGCCGAAGGAAATCTACCCGCGTCAGCAAGATAGCTGGATGACGGTCATGCGTGGCCATGCCATTGCAAACCGCACGTTCGTGATTGCTGCAAACCGCTCGGGCGTTGAAGGACACCTCACGTTCTGGGGTACAAGTTTTGTCGCTGCACCGGATGGATACATCTTGCAAAAGTGCGAGCCGGAATTCTTGGGTGCAAGCTATGTCGAACTCGACCTTGCCGAAACCGAAGAAAATCGCCGCTGGTGGCCGCATTTCCGCGACAGACGCGTGGACTTGTACAAAGACATTTTGAAGATTTGGGCTGATTAGTTGTTAGCCGTTAGTCATTAGCTATTAGTAAAAAAAGGCAGCAAAGCTGCAATTATAAGACTAAGGACCATTGACTAATGACTATTGACCAAAGATTTAATATAAAGGATTTTTTCCATGACGAAAAATTCAATTCGTTACCCGGCGGAATGGGAAAAGCAGAGCGCCACATGGCTTGCTTTCCCGCACAACAAGACGAACTGGTATGGTGAACGCGGCATCAACATCCGCAAGTTTTATGTAGAACTTATCCGTAACATCACGGAATTCCAGCCGGTAAATCTTCTGCTCCCTGCCAAGAACTTTTTGACCGACGAAGAAAAGGCGGCTCTCGCCAATCGCCCGTTCCCGGTGAACTTCATCGTCATCAAGACGAACGATATCTGGATTCGCGACTATGGTCCGTTCTTTATGAAGAAGGGCAACAAAAAAGTCGTCACCGAAACGCAATTTAACGCTTGGGGCGCCAAGTTCCCGCCATGGGGACTCGACAACGCCATCCCGCAGAAGATTGCCGAAAAGCAAAAACTCCCGCTCAACGAAAGCGTCCCGTTCATCTTTGAAGGCGGCGCTATTGAAGTCAACGGTGACGGTCTCGGAATTACGACCGAAGATTGCCTTGTCGGCAAGAACCGCAATGACGAAAAGGACTTGAAAAAGGTCGTGAAATCTCTTTGCAAGGCCTTCGGCCTCAAGGAATTGCTCGTGCTCCCGCACGGATTGCATGGAGACCACACGGACGGCCACATCGATAACGTTGCTCGCTTTGTCGAAAAAGACCGAGTTGTCATGTGCATGACGGACAACAAGCGCTCCCCCAACTATGCGATTTTGACTGAAGCCAAGCAGTTCATCGAAAGTTGGCTCAAGAGCCACTACGAGAGCGCCAAGGTCGATACGCTCCCGCTCCCGCCGCAGCGCGTGCTTGATGACGGCCAAATTCTTCCGGCATCGTACATGAACTACATCTACGTGAACGGTGGACTTATCTTCCCGAAATACAAGTGCCCGAACGATGCTAAGGCCAAGAAGTATTTCGAGAGCGTATACCCAGATCGCAAGGTGATAGGCATTGATTGCCGCACTGTGATTGAAGAAGGCGGCAGCCTCCACTGCATGAGCAAGCACGAAGCAGATTAGGGATTAGGCTTTAGGTATTAGGTTTTTAGGAAGAAAAACGAGGCTTCGCCTCCCTTATTTTGATGCACGAAGTGCATGATACTTATGCTAAGACCTATCCCCTAAAACCTATAACCTATTTACCCTTCCTTGCTTTTGCGATTGCTTCTTTTGCAAGTTTATCTACAAGTTCATTCCATTTGACGCCGGTATGGGCGGCGACCTTTTCAAACTGAATGCGGTGCAAGTACGGCTTGGCCGCTTTTACGTACAATTGGGCGATGTTGCTCTTGGCTTGCCATTCACCTTTTGCCCAGCGTGCAATACCTTCGTAGTCATGACAAATGACGCCGTTCATGTCGTGCGCATCTAGCCATTTCATGGCTTGGAACGAAGCCATCACTTCCCCATCGATATTGCGGCTTTCTGCATCAAATGCAGTAATTCCTGAACCACGTGCAAGTTCCTTGTCGTCTTCAGTTACAACAAATGCCCAACCGGCAGGTCCAAAACCTGGCGAAAAAGAACCATCGACAAATACTCGAATCCCATCGGGCGCTGGGGCCTCCATTCCGTCGAGCCAAGCCTGAGCCTCCTCGCGGGAACCGAAGGATTTGAACAAAACACCTTTAACCCCGTGGGTCAGTTTTTCACATTCGGTCCACGTGGTTACGATTTTCTTTTCATTTTCGCTTTTTATTGCATAGAACTTCTGTTTAGGCATGGCGCAAATTTATATATTTTTTTCGAAATAAAAAATAGGAGCCTCTTTGTTTTCTTCGCAGTACTTTGCCGACGACAAGCGATATTTCGCAATGCGCTTTCTTTGTAAGCCATTACTGTATCGTTGGTTTTTGCGTAAGGCGGGGCCAGTCAAGAATACAAAGGCATTTTCGTTTCCAAAGTCATTGCAAGAGCACGAAAAAACTGTGTTCTTTTTGCCAGAGGACAAAAAAATCGCAAAGGTCATTTTGGACGAACTTCCTGAAGTAAGTTTCCAATCCATTTTGTTTATTGCCCACGGCGATTTAGAAATCCTTTTAGCAAAGAAAAAAGCTATTGCCTCTTACTATACCGATAAAGGTTGCCGTTATGGGGAGTCTATTTTTGAAAAACTCGAATATCAAATAAAGACTTTTGCTCCCCATGCTTGTGTCTATTTAGGTCCTTACAAACCGCAATTTTTATACCTCGCTTTAGTAAGTGGTGCTAATCTTCGCGTTGGATTCGATTGCATTCGTGAATATCCATTCTTAAACATCAGTTTGCGTACGCTCAAGACAATTTCGCCTGCAAGGATGATGGCTCGCTATTTTTCAAAGGATAACGAGGACTAGCCATGCAAAAGATGTTTTCGACAATCATCACTGAAAATGGCGGCTATGCCGACTTGCACATGCATACCAAGCTTTCGGACGGGACTCTCTCGGTCGACGAACTGTTGATGCTTTGCAAGCGCAAAGGACTTCGCTGCATTTCTATCACGGATCACGATAACCTCGATAGCTATAAACTTGCCGAAGAACCCGCCAAGGAAATAGGGCTCGAAATCATTCCGGGAATTGAAATTTCTGCGGTATGGCAGGGCAAGGACATCCATATTTTGGGATACTTCTGCGACCCGACGAACCTCGCCCTGAACATGGAACTGGAAGACTTTGCGAAGCAGCGTATTGCCCGTGTAAAAGCGATTATCAAGAAGCTGAACGCGCTAGGCATCGGCATCACGTTCGAAAAAGTCCATTCGTATTGCAAAGGTAAAATCATCGGTCGTCCGCATATTGCCATGTCTCTTGTCGATGAGGAATACATTTCGAACTTCTCCGAAGCATTCACGAAATACCTTGGGGATGGCTGCATTGCATTCGTCGAAAAGAAGGGACTTAACCCACAAGAAACGATTCGCTTGATCGAAAATGCTGGCGGCATTGCCGTACTCGCCCACCCGTACAAGTCGGGGCTCAGTGACCAGTTCATCGAGAATATGGTGGAATGGGGAATTCAGGGCATGGAAGTCTACAGCCCCGCACAGAAAGGTGCTGTTGGCCGTAAATACAAAGAGATGGCCCAAAAGTTTGGACTTGTGGGTACAGGCGGTTCTGATTTCCATACAGAAAGCGGAACCTATCCCCCTGGTTGCATGAAAATGCCATACACCGTTGTACAGGCACTTCGAGAAAGGCGCGAAAAATCGCGTGCAGAATGGTTCTAATGAATCGCGGAATTTTTTTAATTGCTGTTTTGTCAGCGCTTGTTTCAAGCGTTTTTGCTGATGTTATCCATGCAAAGAAGAGTGTTCTTCCGACCCCGCAAGATTCCGTTTTTGAAACGGTAAACGCACCCGATCCGGCACCCAGGGAAACTGATGCCGCTCGTTGGGTAATCCCTTTGCGTGAAGTCATGCAACGAACATACGACGTTTCGGGGCAAAAATCCGAATGGGTGCTGGGGACGTCCATCCTTGGCAGTCCGGAACTCCCGGCAAGGTCTCTTGGTATAGGAACGCTCAGCAAGCGCTATCCGAGCAAGCTTGCTGGTATTTACACGACCCGTTTAAGCTACGATGCATCGACGCTTGCGCTCAATGGCGAAAATGGAATTCTCTTTGAAGAACGCCATGGTATTCCGGTCGATACGCCGATTACCGATGTAAATTGGGAACGTAGTGCATTCGAAGGCAACGCCCTTCGCCTTGAGTTCCGCCGCCTTATTACCGATTCGGTTACGCTTGATCTTGGCGTATCAAGCCATTCGAATTTGCTTTCTAAGTCCTACGAGTACCAACCGGTGACTCATTCTCCGTACTTTGCTTTGGGGCGTGACTCTACGCAAATCCCGTTTGGCGGTCGAAACATTGCAATGAACAGCATGCACCTTCAGCCGATTGTTACATGGCGTTTCGGTTACGGAAAGGCGTTTGTTAAGATAAATTATTTAAGTCTCGACAATGCAGACAATTCGACACATAAGGTTTTGCTCGATACGCTCGATCCGACTGTACGAAATTTCCAAACAGACCCTTACAGAATCATTATCGAAACTCGCACTTATGGTGGCGGTGTTGAATTCTACCCCATCAAGAACTTGACTCTTGGTACCGAATTTCATTACGGCAATCACGAAATCGAAATGCGCAATCTTCCGAAGATTACGAAGCGATTAGATACTACCTATAGTGAAACTGGACTGCGCACCGTCAACACGACTTATTTTGACACGAGTAAAGTTCGCAATTTTGAAACGATTCTCGGAAACTTCGATATTCGCTACAATATGTTCTTGAACCCGAGGCTCCGTTTTGAATATGAATTTGTAAATACCGATGAAACGGGCAATGAAGAGATTAAACAGACGTACTACCAGGACCGCGAAATAGGCTATGCCGAAGTCTCGGATACGCTTTTCGGAAAGGTTCTTTTCCGCGCACAGGCGGGCATGCAGCGCAACAGTTCTGTTTTAGATACGGTAGAATTTGCACCTGCTTTTTCACTTGACGGAACATATCTCCTCCCCCACGATCTTTTGCTGAACGCATCGTACCGCCACGATAACAAGTTCCCCGATGTAACACAACTCAGGCTTACCGAAACAGGCCGTGTCGCTTTCCCGAATGAAAATCTGAAATATGAAGTTCGCGACCGCGCAACAGCGACTATTTCTTGGAAAAAACGTGATGTCTTTTATGGACTTGGGCTCCGCTACGAACATGCCAATAACTTGATTAAACCCAGGTGGGCTGTAAACGGAGGTCTGGACTCTACGTATGAAACTTCAACGTATATCGTGAACTACGAAACAATGGAAACGAGAGATACAACGTATGCCAAAGTTGCTGATTCCGTTGAGTCCGCTTTTCGTTACGAAAATCTGGACCATGCACATACGCTTGACTGGTTAATGCAAGTGGGCTTCCGCCTTGGTAACTGGAAATTCTACTTTGAACGCGGTCAAAAAATCACGCGAACAAGACTTATTGATACACCGTCCCTTTATTATAAGGGCAGCATCCATTGGCAGAACCGATTTGTCAGGGATAGGCTTGGCGTGAGTGTCCGTGTCGATTTCCAGTGGTTTAACAATCGCTATGACTGCACCATTAACGAAAAAGGCGAGCCGGAGCTCGTCTCTCTCAAGAAATATCTAGCGATGGATTTCGAAGCGCGTATGCAGATTCTCTCGTTTGAACTGTATAACCGCATCGAGAACTTCAACCACAGCATTTACGCGCCTGAATCCGGCTACACGCCTGAAGGTCTTCGCTTCGCTTACGGCATCGTCTGGACGTTTGGGAATTAGGAATACGGAATTCGGAGTTAGGAATTAAACGCTCTCGTCATCCTGACGCCAACGGCGGAAGGATCCAGTCAAATCTAGCTTATGCAAATCAAGAAACGACAGGATTCTTCGTTCCAAACGTATATACAAGAAATAATGGTTTCTATCGGCACTCCGTGCCTCCAGAATGACGTTTAATGATTAAACCGTCTGAATTCCAAGTAGCACAAGATACGCGACATACAAGCTCAAGAATAGCGCACCACCAATTCGTCCAAAGCCGAACTGTTCATTCTTCTTGCGCGCAGCTTTTGCGCGTTTGCTCTTGAAAAACGGGAAGCAAATCAGGGCAAGCAAAAGCGTGAGTGCCGACATAATCGGTAAATCACGGCTCAAAACGTCTGCATCCATAGCCTTAATCGGAGTAATGACTGCGGCGATACCGACTACGACAAGCGTGTTGAACAAATTCGAACCAATGACATTTCCGACGGCAAGGTCGTTCTCGCCTTTGCGTGCTGCAGCAATCGAGCTTGCTAGTTCAGGGAGGGAGGTTCCCACAGCAACAATTGTAAGCCCAATCAGCAAATCGCTTACGCCAAGAGCTTGAGCAACGTTTATGGCTCCCCACACCAACATTCTTGAACTTACTATCAAAAGTACAAGTCCAACGAGCAACAAAGCAAAAGATTTGATTATTGAAACTTTCTCTGCCGGGGCCTCAATAGGTTCATCTTTTTTACGCTTATGCTTGGCGTGTAGTTCCGTAAAAATGTTAAATGCGGTAATGCCTGCAAATACAATTAAAAGGATGGCACCATCGATAAGCGAAACGTTTCCATCCTTCAGTAACAAGATGGTTAGCGCCGTCACCGCGATGAGTATTGGGATATCTCGAGTCATCGCCTCTTTCTTGACGACGACAGGAATAATCAACGCTGTGACGCCAAGGATTAGTGCGATATTTGCAATGTTGGAACCGTAAGCGTTTCCAAGAGCAAGTTGCGGAGTGTTGTTCAAAGCCGACAAAACGGAAACGACCATCTCCGGTGCGGATGTTCCAAATCCCACAATCAACATTCCGATAAGGAATGTGCTCATGCCAAAAAATTGGGCCACGCCGACAGCCCCATCAACAAACCGGTCTGCACTCCAGACCAGGAGAATAAGGCCTACGACGATGGCCACAATAGAAAGAATCATGTTTTAACTAAAATGCGTAGAAGGTTGCACCAACAGAGACTGCTTTAGAAGACAGGTTGTTGATAGGCCATGCGTTATAGTCATCATACTGGTTGTTGATTCCCCAAATAAAGCGGGCTTCGAAACCGATATAACGATTGGCGCGGATACCAAAACCAAATACAATGGACCAGTCGATTACAGAACGGTAATCGTTATCCAACATATCTTCCTTGATGTTTACTGCCTTGCTGGAGGATTGATCCGACGACTTGAGTTTGAAGTTGTCTGAAACAGCGAAGGACGGTTGGACACCGACGTCAAAGAAGAAATTAGAGCTTGCACTCTTCAAAGAAAGGAGCAAGGGAACAGAAATACGGTACTGATTAAACGATGTACGGTATTCGCCAAATGTTTCGTTGTATGTGTCGTTGTAGCTGTTGCTTACCTTATCGTGATCGAACAAAACACCCGTCTTGAATGCCATGTTGTATTCATCCAATGGGAAAAGTGCGAATGCACCTACGCTCCATGCCAAGCCGGAATAACGGTCGTATTCGTAGCGACCATTGTCCCCAGAAAGGAATGCGCTACCGACGAAACCTTGAATACCAAAGGTGAACTTCAGAGGAATTCGACCACGGAGCTGATCCATATCAATGGTGTCTGGACTGGCTACTTCAGAAACGTAAATCGTTTTTACTGCATTGTTGTTCGGTTCAATTTCAGCTGGAGAATAGACCGGGCGGTAAACGAATTTCTTTGTGGTCTTTTTTTGAACAGGCTTTGCTGCATCTGCACCACGAACAGCAGTGGGTTCTGAAAATAGATTTTCGGGAGCGAGTTCTTTTTCGGCTTGCGTAAACTTGTCTTCGACCGGAGCAGGAGCTTGTGCGGCCGTTTGTTCAACAACTTGTTCGGCCTGTACAGGAGCAACTTCGGCAACTGGGGCCGGTGCTTCATTTTGTGCCATCACGGCAGATACAGCCAAAGCAGTCAAAATTCCAGTGTACTTCAGATTCATATTGATCCTCCAATGGTAATCATTGTAATATTATAGTATTTTTGTAATTGAAAAACCAATGTAAAATACAAGCGTTCCATTCATAAAATACTAGATTACGCTATATGAAAACGAATATTGTATCAACCGCTACGGGCAAAGCTAATGTAAGCGCCCTCTTTTTTGTTAAAAAATCTGTTCAGTTTTCCAACGTTTTGTCGGAAAACGCTGAAAAACAAGTCGAGTCTGTTTTGAACGGTATGGAAGACGGACCGTTCGAAGACCTGGAACTTTTGGAAATTGATGGACAGTCCACCCTTTTTGTGAATGCTGCCAAAGAACGCGGTCTTTCGTCGCTCGACCACCTGCGCATGGCCGCATTCCGCCTCGCCAAGAAGGCTAGCAAGCGCCAGATTCCGGTCGTATCCATCATGCTTGCAGACGCCGCACCGGAACAGTTCAAGAGCATTTTGCACGGGCTTCACTACGCCGACTACAAGTTCGATGCCTACAAGAGCAAGCAGAAAGACGCCTTCCAGGTCACGTTCGAACTCGTTGCAGGCGAACACGCCGCAGAATTCAAGAAGATTGCCGACGAAGTCGCTATTGAAAATAAAGCGATTGTGCTTGCAAAGAATTTGATTAACACAAGTTCCAGTGACCTTACTCCTGCTGAATTTGTCGAAAACGCAAATACTATTGCAAAATACACTCCGGGTCTTTCTATCAAGGTGCGTAACATGAAGCAGCTCGAAAAGGAAGGCTTCATGGGACTTGTGACCGTTGGTAAAGGCAGCTCTCACGAACCGTACATGATTACGCTCAGCTACGATGGAAGCAAGGGCTCCAAGAATGTTGCGAAGAAAAATGCGCGCACCTCCGCTGACCACTTGGTATTTGTCGGCAAGGGTCTCACGTTTGACACGGGAGGCCTCTGCCTCAAGCCGCCTAAATCCATGCCCGAGATGATTAGCGACATGAGCGGAGCCGCAACGGTACTCGCTGCTATCCAGGCTATTGCTACATTAGAACTCCCGATTAAGGTAAGCGCCGTGTGCTGCCTCGCCGAAAATGCGATTGGCAACAAATCCGTGCTGCCGGGTGACATCTTTACCGCTAAGAACGGTAAGACGGTCATGGTCGACAATACGGATGCCGAAGGACGCCTTGTTCTCTCGGACGGTTTGGCAGAAGCAGGCATCATCGGTGCAACGCACATTGTGGATCTCGCTACGCTTACGGGAGCCATGGTCCGCGCTCTCGGTTACGCTGTTGCCGGATTCTTCAGCAATGACGATGCCCTTGCATTGAACGTCATCAACTGCGGTGAAGCCTGCTGCGAAAAATTCTGGAGCATGCCGCTCGAAGAAGAATATGCTGACGCGTTGAAGGATCATTTTGCAGACCTTAAAAACACTGGTTCTGACGCTGGCGCAATTGCGGCCGCACTCTTCTTGCAGGAATTTGTGCCCGAAGATACCGCCTGGGCTCACTGGGATATCGCAGGTACCGCATTTGTGAACAAGGCATGGAAGTACACTGAATACGGTGCAACAGGCTTTGGTGTGCAATCGCTCATTGAACTTGCTAGAAGAATGTCCGGCGTAGCTCGCGAAGACGCTGCAAACGAAGATACAGATGGCGAATATGTCGCTGTAGAAGCATAAGCGGATTTTAAATAATTTGCTTATCAAATCCTCAAAGTGAGTATTAAAAAACCTTCAGATTTCTGAAGGTTTTTCTATCTTTTAGATGTATGAAAAACGTTGATACTATTGCCGTTTTGGACTTTGGTGGGCAGTATGCTCACTTGATTGCCAACCGTGTACGCCGTCTTGGCGTGTTTACCGAAATCCACTCCCCCACCGCCCCGGTTTCTGAACTCGAAGGCGTGAAGGGCATCATTTACAGTGGCGGTCCGTCTAGCGTTTATGCGGCTGACGCTCCGGAATACAATCCTGAAATTTTGAACCTCCCGGTGCCGAAGCTCGGCATCTGCTACGGTCACCAGCTCATCGCCCAGCAGTTGGGCGGTCACGTGGAACCGGGCAAGGTCAAGGAATACGGCATTGCAGACCTCATCGTCGGCGACGAGAAGTGCCCGCTTTTGAAGGGTCTCCCGAAGGCATCCCCGATGTGGATGAGCCATGGCGACCAAGTGACGAAGCTCCCCGAAGGCTACAAGATTGTAGCAAGCACCAAGGACTGCGAAATCGCCGCCATCGCATTCGATAGCGACAAGCCCGAACGCCAGATTTTCGGCATCCAGTTCCACCCCGAAGTCACGCACAGTAAGTTCGGCATGAAGCTTCTCGAAAACTTCGTCGACTTTACGGGCGCCAAGAAGACTTGGAACATGAAGAGCTACTTGCCGCTCATCACGCAGCGCATCAAGGACCAGGTCAAGGACCGCAAGGTGTTCCTGCTCGTGTCTGGCGGTGTGGACTCCACCGTGGCATTCGTGCTCTTGAACCGCGTGCTCGGACCGGAAAAGGTTCTCGGCTTGCACGTGGATAACGGCATGATGCGCCTCGGCGAATCCCAGAAGATTATGGACTTCCTCACGAAGGAAGGTATGAATAACCTCAAGATCCGCGACGCTAGCGAACACTTCCTTGCAAAGCTCAAGGGCGTAACCGCTCCCGAAACCAAGCGCGGCATCATCGGTAAGGAATTCTTGACGGTCAAGGACGAGGAAATGGCTAAGCTCAACCTCGATCCGAACGAATGGATGATGGCTCAGGGCACCATCTACCCTGACACCATTGAAAGCGGTGGCACCAAGAACGCCGACAAGATCAAGACGCACCACAACCGCGTGCAAGAAGTTTTGGACCTCATGGAAAAGGGCCTCGTCTTGGAACCGCTCGCCGACCTGTACAAGGATGAAGTCCGCGCCCTCGGCGAAGAACTCGGCATTCCGCACAACCTCGTGTGGCGTCACCCGTTCCCGGGTCCGGGTCTCGGCGTTCGTTTGCTCTGCAGCGAAGGCAAGCTCACAAGCGACATGGTAAAGTTCGAAGACGTGAAGGACACCGCAGGCCAGTCCCTCGCCGACTACCTCAAAGCAAACAACATTGCAGGCCGCATGCTCCCGATCAAGAGCGTTGGCGTCCAGGGTGACGGCCGTACTTACGCACAGCCGTTCCTCATCACGACTCCGGGCTTAAGCTGGAAGGATTGCGAAAAGTTCTCTACCGAACTTGCTAACCGTTTCAAGGCCATCAACCGCGTGATTTACCAGATTGGTAGCGTGGCAGACGAAGATCCGAAGCTTGTTGAACAGTACGCCACCCGCGAAAACTTCGATACGCTCCGCAAGTTCGACAACATCTGCACCGAATTCTTGCAGGCAAACGACTTGTACGAAAAGATTTGGCAGATGCCGGTCGTACTCGTTCCGCTCCGCACGGCTAACAAGCCTTGCATCGTGATGCGCCCGGTGAACTCCACCGAAGCCATGACGGCAAACTTCGCTGAAATCGACCAGGGCATGCTCGCAGGTCTCTGGCGCAAGTTCGAAGCCGAAGGTGCTGGCAGCCTGTGGTACGACGTGACCCACAAGCCGCCCGGAACCATTGAGTGGGAGTAGCTGTGCTGACGTAGACTTCGGTTCCGAATCTTCAACAACCAGTTCCGCGACCGACGTCGAACAAGTCAACAACATAGAACGCATTTTGAAGCCATCTGGACCCGTTCCAGACGGCTTTTTTGATGTACCGATGGTGAGGCCGAGTCCCCAGCGGAGACGGCCCATATATGGCTAATTTGAGCTAATTTCGCCGTTTCTGGCTGGTTTACCCTCTTGTGACACTAGATGTTCCGAGCACACAACGATGCAAAGAGCAACACACTTGTCAGCAATTCCGACGGACTTCGGCGCAACGTTCCGACCGAGGGAAATCGTCAATGCATTTATCTTTCTAATGAAAATACGTTATCATGGTGCACCATTACTACAAAACTTTGATGGTGATAATGCTGTCACTTCTTTAGCCGATACCGTCGCCACGCTTCAAGTATGTGTTCACTGCCCCTATACTTATAGCTATATGAATAATCATTGAACCTTCCATACCGAACCTTCAAATTACGCTTAAAAGTTTCACATTCCAAAGCATCCTCGTTCATGCAACTTCGCTTATATAGCTTACAAATCAGCACATGTTCTTGCGAACCGGTTATTCGCTTGTCTAAGCAATGAAGACATGCGTTACAGCTTTTCTCAAAAAGCGATTTTAGATATTTATCATCATAAGAAGGACTTCTCGACCCATTGAGGCTAGGGACCAAAATGTAATCTTCAACCTTATTCCAAATTTGTGACATGACTTGATGAATTTGGTCTATTCGATCAATTCCTAGACACTTTGCAGCACCATTCTTATCCAAAATAATGAGTTCAAAGTACTGTAAGCTTCCTTCACATAAATTTCGTTGTTTATGTGATATGAAGTTAAAATAGCGTACTTCATTGTCATCATCCCATATATTTGTAGACATCCACGGCTTCGATTGAAATTCATTGTCTAGAGCAAACTGTACCGTACGCATTCCACCGAAAGAGTTTGCATTCGAAAATAGCTTGTAAGAAAAATTAAAACGAATTTTTTCGCCTTCCTTTTTGGTTTCAAGATAAAAATCAGGCAAGACTGTTCCTGAAAGGTTATCAGATGGAATTTCCCTACAAAATTTTGCAATATCATACTCGCCACGATCCCTTGATCCACAACAATGGCCTTCAATGTATGGACAATCCTCACGACTACATACAATATCAAAGGAATACTTCAAATTCAAAGGATTTCCCTTACGAACACATTCACGATAATGGTTGATAAACTGCTCTTTCGCCTTTTGGAGAGCTGTTTCACAATGGTAATTGACCTTAGACATAAAACGATCAAAATTGAACATACTCACTAACTCGTTTCGTTGAGTCAACAATCCATTGTTGAACAAGTCTAAATCTGCTTCTGATTTTAGTTCAATTTCGACTATGGGGATACCCGAAGCAATCTTGCGAGGTTCCGAGAAATGACTGACAACTATTTCTATATAAATTTTATGACCATTATCATCTGTTATCAAAATATCAGGTATGAACTCCGCATCTCGGACCTCAGTTTCGATATGTCTAAAGTAAGGCAACAGCGAAACCATTTCATACCCATCGACACGTCCGCATGGTTTCTTTCTACCATAAGGACAATATCCGCGAAAACAGGTTTGTCCCGTTGCAACTTCAAGAAGGAATGGTTCATTTGCGTCCAGCCGCGCCTTATATGCCTCTATGAACTTGATTATACCCAACTTGTGTAAGTATGACTCATAGGAACAGACTACATTCTTGCCGCCGACATGCGCGAAATGCCATTCTTTGATCTTACCTCGCTTAGTCAACATCGAATTGCCACATTCAAGGCAGGTAAATGAGTCGTTTCCATGTTCTTGTACATATGCGTCAGAGACATTGTACACATCCACTATACAACCAGTCCTATCCTTTGCAAATCGTTGCCACGTCATATCATAAAATATAACACCATTAGGATGTTACATCGTGTCAAAAACGAACAAAAATTAGTAGCGCTAGAGGAACCTCAACGTCCAAAAGGCGACAGTAAGTTGCTAATCTGGATTAAATACGCCTTGCGGCTGTTTCACTTAACCGCTGTTTTGAAATATTATGTTGAAATTGTTTATTACATCAATTTTGAAGTAATAAGATTCATTTACGAGAACTTGATTCTCGGATCGACTAGCGTATAAAGTATATCGCTAAAGAGTCGACCTATCATAGCCATAAGGCTACTGAGGAAGATAATCCCCATCACCACGTTATAATCGCGATTGACCATCGAATTGTAATACAAGAGCCCCATACCATCGATATCAAAGACCTTTTCGATGAGGAGCGCACCTGCAAACATGAGTGTACAAATTTCAGAAAGGCGCGTTGCAATCGGGATAAGCGCATTGCGGAGGGCATGGCGAACAAGTGCTTGCTTAAAGCTCAAGCCTTTTGCCAAAGCAGTTCGCATGTAATCTCGGCCCAGTTCCTCGAGTGCGGAATTCTTCATGAGGAACGTGAGGAACGCAAATTCGCTAATCATGTAGCAGAAAATCGGGAGCGCCAAATGTTGCGCCAAGTCAAAGACCTTCCCGAAGAACGTGAAATCCTCGAAGTCATCGCTCGTGAGCCCACCCAGCGGGAAAATGTCCAGATAGGAACCGCCCGCCAAGAAGATGATGAGCAAAATGCCAAGTGCATAACCCGGCATCACGTAGCCCGAGAAAATAAGACCGCTCGTAAATGAATCAAGCTTGCTTCCATGATGCACGGCCTTCCAGAGCCCAAGTGGAATACAAATAAGGTAGCTCAAGAAAAACGATGTCACACCAAAGAAAAGTGAAATCGGGAAACGGCTTACAATCACGTCCCAGACCGGGAGCCCGTACGTGTAGCTTTCCCCGAGATTCAAGTGCAATACGTTCCAAAGCCAAGTCAGGTAACGTTTCCAGGCGGGCTGGTCAAAACCGAAATACGCCTGGATTTGTGCAATTTGGTCGGGCGAAAGCGCCTTGGATGCGTCTACCCCACCCTTCATCGAAGCTGCTTGCTGCGCACGAGAAATCAACTCTTCCACAGGTCCACCCGGCAAGAGCTGAATCAAGATAAAGCATACTAATGAAATCCCGATTAATGTCGGGATCATTAGCAGCAAACGACGAAGGATGTACGAACGCATTTATCTCATTTTTCCAGAGCGGAGCACGTCCATCATGTTGAACGGCTTTGCAGTGCCGTTTGCAATGTGGCAAGCAAGGAAGTTCACTGCATCGACCGTACCTTCGGCGTAAATCTTACGGCCACATACGTTGTGCTGGAATTCAAAATGCACGGTGCCATCTTCGCTATCGAGGCTATAGGTGTGGAATGCATGGCCACCAAGGTATTCTTCGGGCACATGCATGCGTTCCATTTGTTCCTTCTCGACGCGGACTTTTTCGATATCGTCTTCGGTGAACTTGAAGCCCATCTTCTGGAACGTACCGACGACAGCACGAGCGGTTCCGCTTGTATCAGCCTTGGTTTTCTGGTGGCTTTCGACAACAGAGAGCTTGTAGCCATTAAATGCAGTCGGGAATTCCTTGGCAAGATATTCAATCATCATCTGGAATGCGACAATCTGCTTAGCCATGTTCGGTGCAATCACGCTCGGGTGGTTAGCATCGGCAACGAGTTTTGCGAGAGCTTCGCGGTCACCGCCGGTTGTGCCCATCACAAACGGAATCTTGTGCTTCACGTAGAAGGCTGCGTTATCGTTCACGGCGCTCGGGTGCGTGTAGTCAATGCAAATCATGTTCGGATACTTGGCAAGCACTTCGCCAATGCGTGCTTCGCGGTTGCTCGGTTTCAAGAGCTGAATCGTCTTGCCTGCAACTTCGGCTTCATTTTCGACAATAATTTCACCCGTCAAAGAATACGGGACAAGTTCCAAACCACGAGCTACGCATGTTTCAGCCACAATACGGCCCATGCTGCCCGGAATACCATTAACCATCACTTGAACGGACATAAAATCTCCTGTTGTTTTTCCGATGAATAAGATAGTAATTTACACACAAAAAAAAAGGAGATGCCCGCTCGGAGGCGGGCATGACAAGGTTAAAAAAGGTTCCGGCACTGAGGCCGGGATGACATGCAAAAAAGGGCGGGGGTTGAGACCCGTCCTCTAAATTCATGCTGAAAAGATTGGCTTATTTGCCACGAGAGTCAATCTTATACTTTGGAGTATTCTTTGCGCCCTTCTTCTTCAAAGCCTTGATGAGGCGAGTGTAGCCTTCGTTCGTAGCCCAGTCGAGCACGGAGTAACCCTGACCGCACTTAGCGTTCACATCAACACCCTTGTTGATGAGGAACATCATTGCATCGTAGTTACCAGACTTGACTGCCCAATGAATCGGGAGGTAACCATCCGGGCTGCGGTTTTCAAGCGGAGCGCCTGCGTTTGCAAGAACTTCGAGCATGTCGGCCTTACCCGTCTTGGCTGCAATAAGCACTGCCGTAGCAAGGTTCTGCGGGTCAACATTTTCTTTTTTGAGTTGCTGCAAAAGACGATTCACAACTTCCTTGTTGCCCATCATGACGGCGTTGTCGATAACCGGTTCACCATTGCCGTTATTGACGTTGGCCTTTGCTCCGTGATCGAACAAGTAGTTGAGCACCATCATGTTGCCCTTGTTAGCTGCAATTGCAACAGCGTTGTTGCCGTTGTCAGCCGGCTGGTCAATTTCGAAAGAAGCCTGGAGGAAAAGAGTCATCTTGGCGGTATCGCTATTGACTGCGTAAGAGACGAACTGATTCGGCGTAAAACCAATCTGCTTTTTCGTCAAATATCTGCGAACAGACTGAGGATCGTTCGGGTCCATGGTTTCTTCACAACCGGTCAAAGAAAAAATAAGACCAGCAGCACAGAGAGCCAAGAGTTTCTTCTTCATATTATACTCCAATGATTTTTTGATTTTCCAACTTAAAACTACACTATTTTTTTTGATTTATAACAAAAAAAACGTGATTTTACACTTTTTTTTTCGAGATTTGGGGCTTACTTCTTGTTTTTCTTTGTTGTTTTGATTTTTAGTTTCTCGTTAATCTTAATTTTCGTGTCTTTAAGCCCATTCCACTTGACAATATCTTCGATAGTCACGCCGTACTGGCGCGAAATATCCCAAAGACCCTCGCCTTTCTTGACAACATGAGTAATTTCTTCGATTTTGGGAGTGCTCGGAGCCGGAGCTGCGGAGCCCGGAATCTTGAGCTTTTGCCCAACCTTGATGTTCGAAGAACTGCCCATATCATTCATTTCGCGGATGGCAGCAACCGTCGTGGAATACTTTCTCGCGATTGCATACAGGTTATCACCAGATTCGACCGTATAAATTATCGTCGTGCTGACGGGTTGACTTTTGGAGTTTTTGGCCGTCGGCTCTGGGGTCTTTTTAGAATTTTTGTTGGACTTCTTGGAATCGGTGGGTTCGGTAACCTTAGAAGTTTCTATAACAGGAACATCGTCATCGACAGCCTTGGACATTTTGCGAGGCGGACGGACATAAGCAGGAATAGAAAGAGAATCACCGATGGTAAGGCGCTTGGTAAAGCCACTATTTGCCTGTAACAAGAGGAATACTGGAACTTTGTACTGCTTCGCAATAAGCGCATAGGTATCGCCAGCCTTGACAACATATTTTTCACCTTTCTTGAGGGCTACACGCTGTTGTACAAAGCTACTCGGCTTAAGATCCGGTTTAGAAACGTAAATGGTATCACCTTTTTTAACGTTATACCCAGGCTCAATGTTGTTCCAAACGCGTAAGGATTCCTGAGAAACACCAAAACGACGTGAAATCGAGCCCAAATTATCGCCTAGTTGAACGACGTAAGTACGGACTTTTGAAGGCTTTTTGCCTGTCGAACGGCGCGGAGCGACTTTCACCGGAATTAATAGGGTACGGCCCACTTTAAGTTTCGCGTTCTTCTTCATATCGTTTGCACGTTGAATTTCTGCGACGCGGACACCGTATTGTTGGGCTATATTGCCGATAGATTCGCCTTTACGGACTTTGTGCTGTTTCCAACTCGAAAAACCATTCTTTTCCATGCGGTCGTAGTTCTGGACAAACGAGGCACGCGTTCCATACGGCAAGCGGAGTAAATAGGCATCGCGGTTAGGAGGCGTACACCACATGGTGAGTTCCATGTTCAACGTGCGGAGCGTATCTTCGGGGACTTTCAGGAATTTTGCAATTTCATCGAGCGAGAACGAATCATAGACCGTCACGGTATCGTATGCCGGTAAATGACGCTTTTCTATTGCGACATCGTAGTGGTCCGGGAAGTGACCGATAACCATTGCGGCAAGGATTCGCGGTACATAATGCATGGTTTCTTGCGGAAGTTGCAAGTCCCAGTATGTTACCGGACGATCACCCCACGTAGAATCGGCCTTCTTTTCCCTGATCAATCGGCGGATTCTGCCTTCACCGCAGTTGTAAGCGGCCATGGACAAAAGCCAATCGCCAAATTCAGCATACAAAGTTGAGAGGTAACTCAAGGCTGCGTCGGTTGCGACTTCGGGATTGCGGCGCATGTCGACCCAAAAATCGACTTCCAAACCGTAACGGATTCCGGTTTCGGGAATAAATTGCCACATGCCAGCCGCTTTTGCACGGCTATAAGCCTTGACATTAAAGCCGGATTCCACCAATGCCAAATAAATAAGGTCGCGAGGCATGCGTTTTTGCGCAAGCTTTGTATAAATCAACGAATCATAAGCAGTTTTACGGGTGAGTGACCTCGTAATAAAGCCTCGAGCGGTCGTTGTCATGTAATAGATTTCCTGCATAACGCGCTCGTTAAAGCGAATGGGGAGCGAAAAACGCCCAGCATCGACTGTATCCAGGAAGTTTTCAATTACGCGGATCGACGCGCTGTCTGCTGCATTTTCATCGTAGGCATCTACACCGTCAATCGAAAGGCTATCGACATAAGTCGAATCATCCCCTTCTTGTTCCGAAAGGTTCGGGTAAACATCTTCTAATGCCTGTACGATTCGCACGGGCATCTGCATTTTATAAATAGAATCTTCAGAACGCGTTAGACGGCTCTTGGCAGGGTCGTATTTTTCGGTCACAAGCAACCGGAGCGATTCTTCGAGGTAATGCTTTGAAACAGCCCATTCGTGGTTATCAATAGCTTGAAGGCCATATTGATAATAGACCCATGAAGGCCTTGTAGAATCCCCGACAATTTCTTTGCCGGGATTTGTTCCGGGTACATCAATAGAGACCTTTTCCGAAGGAATAGGCCTCCCCTGCGAAGACGCGGCAACTTTCGCCTGCTTGGAGGCGCAGGCGGTTAACATTATCAAAAAGAGTGCGAAGCCGAGTCTAAGAATTGTATTCGACCATATCACTGGTCGAAATCCATGTCCTCGCCGTAGTCAGACCAAATGGGGTTACGGCCAAAGGATGGCTTGTCAAAATCAACTTCTTCGTCAACTTCTTCTTCTTGCGGTTCTTCTTCTTCCTTGATCAGATCGTCTTCTTCGCCCAAGTAAGATGGATCAGGTGTATCATCGAATGCATCATTCTTAGGACGACGACCACAATAGTATGCTATGCTCATATAAGCTTTCCTCCAGTTTATTGCATCAATCTGTTCATACCGTAAAGAATAACTCCACACATCGCAAGAGCCGTTACAATTTGCAGGATAATGATCACCCTGTTGACCTTGTAAGCCGTTTGCGATTTACGATGCCATGATGGCAATTTGTTTGCGGAGTTCTTGTTTCTCACTTCGGAAGTGAAATATATACATAAATTTGTAAATGCAAACAGTTAATCAAAAAAAATGTCTAAATTCTTTATGAAAAATGAAACATTTTCTATTAACACTTCTCTTTAGCGCAGTTTTTCTATTCGCGCAATCCGGATTTTCGATAAATAATAGCGGAATCCATGTTCCCGGAGCAAGAACTTTGAGTCCGGGAGACTTGTTTATCATGGGTGGATTCGAAATGGCGAGCAGTAACAAGCCCGCCAGTATCGAAGGTTATATTGTCGATGAAAACGGCAATCGAAAGCAACTTACCAAGTCCCCTTCAAATACGGTTTTGGGCTACATCGGTTACGGTATACTTGATTATCTAGAAGCTGGACTCAATGTGAATGTCCATTACGACGGAGATGCCGGTGGAACGAGACTCAAGGGATTGGGTTTTGGCGACCTCGGACTCATGGTCAAGGCTCAACTTCCGAATCAGTCTTTAAGAGACCTTTTTAATATCGCGGCTGCGATTGAATTTTTCCTTCCGACCGGAACAAACGAGAAAGGACTTCGCCCGAGGCACATCTGGTACATCCATAAAGACGACCTCACGCATTCTTATTCATCGGCAGATTACTCCATTGCCGGAACGCTTTATTTAACCATGAACATTCACAGGAACCTCAACTGGAACAACTACGCAGGGGTTTTGAGGAATCTCGAACACGGAGAAAACATTTTTATCTGGGGTACAGGATTTAACCTTTTCCCCTACGAATGGGTTTCGCTTGTTTTGGAAATGTCTGGAGAAACACGGATTCGCTCCAAGGATATTTTGCGCGGATTCATGAACGATCAATTGAGGTTTTCTCCAGGTTTAAAAGTGAGGTTGCCTAAGTTCACAACGCTTTCCATTAACGCAGACCTTGGCATGGACCTTTTTAGAAAGCGCAAGATTGGGCGTGGACACGCCATCACTGTTAAAAATAAAGGACATCATTATTCTTACACGGTTCCTGGAAGCCCTCCAATTGCAGCGTCCATCAAGTTTAGCCGAACTTTCGACCTCAGTGGCAGGATTGAGGATTACAAGCAACGTATGGAAGCCTGCCCCAAGTCTGGCCTGTCATTAAAAGAAAGAAAATACCGCTGCGCGCCGGACCAAGACAATGATGGCATTGCCGATGATTTGGACCAGTGCCCTGACACACCAGCCGAAGTACTTATCGATGATAATGGTTGCCCGTTCGACAACGATGGCGATGGCGTACCGGACTACAAGGATAACTGCCCAGAAACAAAGCAAGGATATCCGGTCGATGAATTTGGTTGTATTCGCGACAACGATAATGACGGTGTTCCGAATGAACTGGATAAATGCCCGCACTCGAATCCAAACGATGAAATCAATGAATTTGGATGTATCCTTGATACAGACGAAGACGGTATTCCGAACGCACTCGATTCTTGCCCCAACACTCCGGCCGGGCTCCAAGTGAACAAGTATGGTTGTTTCTTGGATCGTGACAAAGACGGTGTTCCCGACGAATGGGACAAGTGCCCGAACAGTTTTGAAAAAGAAATAGTGAATATGTATGGTTGCCCCATTGACTCCGATGAAGATGGTGTGCCGGACTATAGAGATCGATGCGAAAACACAGAAAAGGGAACAAAGGTCGATAGCCTTGGTTGTCGGCTAGATTTCGACCATGATGGCGTTTATAACGAAGATGACAAGTGCCCAGACACTCCCGAAAATGCGCCGGTAGATAATGAAGGTTGCCCAATCGATTCTGACAGAGATGGTATTTTCGATTACCTCGATAACTGCCCCAACACGCTTGATGGAACCGAAGTAGACATGAACGGATGCCCTATCCGTGAAAAGCAAAACCTCGATAAAATTGCAAGGCGTATTCAATTCCACAAGGGAACAGACAAACCGCTCAATTCATCGTATACGGCCTTTAGTGATGTTGTTTCGATTATGCGCCACAACAAGCGCATTGCTCTTGAAATTCAATGCAGTGTAAAGCAAGGCGAAGCAATGGTTCCGCAATCGCTTTCCGATGCTCGAGCAACAGTTATCTACGATTTCCTTGTGGGCAAGGGAATCAAGGAAGAACGCCTCAAGGCAACGGGTTACGGGCTCAATTTACCGACGAATGTACGCGGACACTCAAAGCTAAATCCCGTTGGAGTTAGACTTATACCGCACAATTTTGTTAAAGAGTAAGCTTATGGATTCTCCCCTATCGGAGAATCCTTTTTAATCTTTTTTGTTAAAAAGCAAAGCGATGATGAGCGCGACAACAACGTAAAGCGCCACCGCAGAAAACAGCCCGAGAATTTCCGAGCCTGAGAGAGCCTCCACCTTGATGTAAAGCAAGACGGAAAGAGGCATGGCAAGTAAAAAAAGGATTCCGGGGATTTTCTGTTTCATGAAACGCAAGATAGTAAAAAAGCCGCATGACGCGGCTTATAAAAGGCGATGCCAGAACTGTGTCCGGCATGACAAAGCAGGCGAAGCCTGTCACCCCGGATTTGTACAAGTACAATGCCCTTCGGCTCAGCTATGAAAATGCAAGCATTTTCGCAGCGTTCACCTCGGCTGCATTTATTCCGGGGTCGCCTTGCACAACATTACTTCACTGTAATCTGATACTTCTTATCGCCAGCGTTGACTTGGTAGTAACCCTTGAAGCCACGGAACTTGGCTTCGCCATTTTCGTCAGCGGTAGCGTAGAGGTCTGTTGTCCAAACCTTGTGCCACAAGTCGTATACGCGCTTTGCAGCGGGCTTTTCACGACCGTCAGAAGCAATCATGCCACCGTTCTTGACCCAATGACGGTTGTCCCAGAAACCCCAGAACACGATGCCGTTCACAGCCGGGTGGCTAAATGCAGTACGGAGGAATGTTTCGAACTTTTCGGCCTGAACTTCTTCGGTATCGTTCATACCGGCTTGCCAGTCGCCCACGTCGAATTCCGTGACCTTGATCGGGAGGCCGAGAGATGCAAGCTTGTCGAGACGAGCCTTGATAAGTCCCGGAATCACCGGACGGAGACCAAAATGGCACTGCACGCCAATGCCCATCACAGGCACCTTGCGATCGAGCATTCCTTTGATCAAGCCATAATAACGGTCTGTTTCGCCCGCAGCAACAACATTATAGTCGTTGATGTAAAGAATTGCACTCGGGTCTGCCTTGTGTGCCCAAACGAAAGCGCTGTCAAGAACTTCCCAACCGCATTTGTTGAACGTCCAGGATTCATGAATCGGTTCATTCCACACATCGTATTCTGTAATCTTGCCCTTGTATTCCTTGAGGTCGCGATAGATACGAGCTTTGAGCTTTTCGGCCATTTCTTCACAGCTACCCTTATTGCTGTAATGCTTGTCGAAGCCGTAGCCTTGATGGCTCCACATGAGTGCATGACCGCGAAGTTTCCAATGATTCTGGGCCGTGAAATCCGTGTATTCCTTCATTTCTTCACGTTTGATTTTGCCCTTTTTCGGTTCGTATTCCGGCCACTTGAACTGGTTTTCAGAAACGCCATGCCAGAAGTACTTCTTGGCGGCATTGCGGTACCAATTTTCGGTGCTGTCCTTGGTATCGTAAAGCGCGAGAGCCGTACCAAACGGGAATGAATGGCGCAAGAGCTTCACGTGGACCTTTTCGCCTGGATTTGCCTTAACAACGAAATCCGCTTTGCGCAAGCTATCGATGCGGGAGTCTGCGGCTTCGAACCAAGCCGGGTCCGACATTTCATCCATTTTTTCGACTTCAACATCGTCGAGCTGAATCCAGCCTTTTTTGAGGCCAATCTGGAATGTAATGTTATTGAGACCATAGCCCTTCTGGTCGGCAAGGAAAATCATTTCATAAGTCTGCCATTTGTCCGTCAAGTCAAAAGAGGCGCTTTCTTTTTGGCGGTAGTCTGGAGGGCCACCCTGCACTACGGAATTAATGGGCATATTGCCCTTAGCCTTGAACGTGAGCTTGTAAAAACCGGAATCGGCAAGCCATTTAGGCGGCTGGAGCTGCAAACCCCACCACGGATTCGGCAGATCCTTCACCACGACCTTTGCGCCCTGGGAACCGTCAACGCCAAGCCCCTGCACTGCAATTTGCGATTCAACTTTAGCTGGACCATCGGGATTATTCCACAGATACCAGCCGCCATCGCCGTATTCCATGTCACCGTTATTCAATTGAGCTAGCGACGGCATCGAGAATGCCATGGCGAACGTTGCGGCAATTGCAAGTGCTTTCTTATTCTTTAAAATCATACGATTTCCTCGTTTTTTCTCAGAACATTCAAATCGTCATCCTAAACGAATGTGAAGGATCCTGGGCTTTTATTTTTCACGTTTAAATATATACTCGAAGTGCGTTTTTTTGGCGATTTGGGGCGTTTTTTAGCGCCATTAAAATGCAAATGACGCAAAATGTGTAGCAAGTGTATTGATTGCTTTGTGCATGTAAATGTATTTGTAATCACGTTATTACATTTTTTTCTGATGAAGCGTAATTTTCAAAAGATGAGCAGAATTGGGATTTTTCATGCAATATCTATATTATGGGTATGTTGCGATTAGTAATGTTGTTCTTGATTTTTGTTTTATTCGCCGCATGCTCTAGCGGCGATAGTTCCGGTATAACTCAGCCTGTAGACTTAAAACAATTCACCGTAGAAGTTTATTTGGAAAATCGAATCATTCCCGATTCCGTAAACATCACCATTTTTTCTAAAAACAATGTTATAGAAAAAACGGTTAAAACACGAAAACAATGTTTTAGCGGCTCTCCGTGTTTATTCGAAACCGCGCCTCTCCAATATGGTGAATATGCCAAAATTACAGCATTTACTCATGCCATCAGCGAAAACGACACGATGAAAATGGAATTTTCCAGTTTTGCGCCCATGAATGCGAATGTAACTAAACCATTGATAGATGACGGATCCCAAAACCCTGTATTGAACATCTATACTGCAACTGCATCAAAAGCGGTCGAATACTTTTTGCACGAAAAACAAATGTCGTACGAAGATGCAACGAAAAAAGCGTATGACAATATGAAAGATTTTGGAATTTCAGACCGAGAATTTGAAAGAGATAGATGTAGGCCAAACGTTTCTTCGATGAGTCCTATCCAAATCCCCTACGTTTATACACGCTATTTTATCTCTGATTCAGTATTTTACAGCGATTTCCTTGAATTGCAAGATGCAATTCGCGATGGAGAATGGGCTGATACATTATTCCGCGTGCGCGCTGCAGATGCTTTTGTTCGTACTTTTAAAAATTTGAAATGGAATAACGTTCCCGGAATGACATTTTACGGATATGATGATTACATTCCAGATTTTTGGGAATCGACTTACGGCATGGATGTCTGTAATGACAAATACATCGGAGATACTTTGGTTAATGCAAATCGCCGTAGTGAATTTTACGATAGCGTATTTGTATGTGCGGAGCGCATGAAACAGGGTTACATTAAATGGCAACATTGGAGAATCCGTGAACCCGAAGAAGAAAAAATGGGAATTTGTAACCCCAATGAATTAAGACCAGGAGAAATCAATATTTATAATCCTCAAGTCGCAGAAATGGATTCAATTATCTACACTTGTGGATTAGAAGGCTGGGAAAAGACAAATGATGTTAATATCATTCTTAAATACAGGCAAATTCCTTGTAATGTAGAAACAAACAGTAGAACCTACATTTATAATGATTCTCTTTATCTGTGCCACACCTTTACTTATTCCGACAAAGAATGGCCTACCGCATATTTATTCGGTCAACAACAGCAGACCTATTACGCATGGACTGGAGATAAAGATATCATCGATTCTGTTTACCCTGAAGGAGTCCCTGATTCTGCATTGCTGATAAATGTCGAGGGGTTATGGAAATGAATTTTAAATTATTGAAATTTGTTATTTTTGCTTATGCCATAATGCTTGCAGCATGTGGCTCTGATACCTATTACTCGGGACATTTTGAAGATGTAGATGACCGCTTTGGCCAACAACCCATAGCGATTGATACTAGCGCAAATGAAATTTTTGACGAGAGAATTGCGTTTGAAGGCCGGTTCAATTTGGTCTCTGTGCTAGAACCCGTAAAAATGAATATTTCTGCGTTGGATGAAAATTTCGAAAAAAAGGGAACCGTATCAGCGCGTATTGAAAGAAACCGACTTGAATTTACCTACAAAGCTCCTGAAATACATTTCCAAGAGCCTTTTGCCCAGATTGATTTTACATGCCGATTCAGGGATTCGAAAGACACAACAGAAATGCAATTTACGATTATTGCAAATTTGAAAGAAAAAGAATTTCAGAATATCGGCTTTTACCGCACCATTGAAAGCGCTTATATCAAAAAACTTTTGAAAAAGAATGAATCCTATAGTTTAGCGAAATTGCATACACGTCAAGCGATACACAATCTTTTGGATCCAGAATTAGAATATGAATACGGTATCGAAAATGCCCCGTATCAATTAGACACTCTCGAAGCGCTTGCATATAACTACTGCCTATTTTTCACATGGGATTCCACATTCTATAAGAACTTCAAAAAGCTCTCGCAAGCTGTAGGCGGTTCAAAAAAATGGGATGAAATTTTGTCCGTAGCCGAAGTATCGGAAAAGCTTTCTGACTATTACAAGCTTGAAGAATCCCGTTGCAACAAAGATGTTCTTGAAAAGCTCAAGAACGAACGCGATTTCACGGAACTTCGTTATAATGCTGCGGTGTGGATTGTACAAGGAAAGAAACCTTACAATTGCGAGACCAAACCGATTATAACCCCGCCGGATACACAAAGTTCTAGTAGCGTTGTTCCTAAAGACAGCTCTATTATAGATTCTGTTGTGGAAGCTTTGGGGAAATGTACGATTACCCGTAAATACGAAAAAGCCATGTTAAAAAAAGGCAGATACTATTCTTGCAATGGTAAAGAATGGCAAGGAATAAGCGCTCCCGAATACTTTGGCGATGTTTGTGAAGGTGGAGAAGTTGTACTTTATGACAATCAATATTTCATGTGCTTTAACACTGGTTACTGGAATCCTATACCAGAAGAAAAAATTCTCCCGCCGGTTAAAGCCTTTGAAAAATGTAGAAGTGGCCGAATTGTCGAAGTCGATAAAAAGTTCTACCGTTGCACCTATGTATGGGACCGCGAATGGAATGAAATATCAAAAGAAGGAACCGAACAATATAAAAAGAATGGAAAATTCTGCACGGATTCTACAGCAGGAATTACGGAAAAAGTAAACGACGAGTATTTTACTTGCAAATATTATTCGTGGAATAAGTTAGACAAATACGAAATAGAATTCTACAAACACGATACAGCGCATAAAGACGAATGTAACAATGGTAGCAAGGGAACAAAAATTTATTGGAACGATGTAACGCAAGTCTATTTTTATTGCGACCATAAATCCCGCAAATGGGATTACACTCGATTTAATGGAAGAGATGATTATGAATTAGATGCTTTTGACAAAGGTATATACCTAGACAGTTGTACAATACAAGCGACTAAAAATGAATTTACATATACGGTCAATCAAGTTATAAATTGGGCTGGTCGCTTTGAAATCGTCAATAGCACAGCCACAATGGATTCGCATACTTATGGTGCAAAATTTATTGACAAGGTCCCTTACCTTTCGAGCCTACGCGGCGATCAAACTATTTCGCTCAAGTCTTTGACTGATAAAAGCGATAGCTTTGACGACTTCATAAACCAATACGCACATTCCGAAAGTGCATATCCCGTCTATCTCATGCAGCTTACGCATGTCGGCAAGGATTCTTATATGAATTTTGAAAAAGCCGAAAAATTCTGCCCGAAGGGTTATCACCTCCCCGATACTAGTGGATTGCCAGAAAACTTTTTAAACGTATTTGGTGTAGACTCGACCGTAAATCATGATAGTCCTTTGTATGTACGCTACAATACGAAAACGTATCTCTATGACATTTATTGGACCTCTGTTTCCAAAGATGCAGATACGCAATATTGCCTTGAAATTCGCAAAGAAGATAAAGATAGCCCCAAGAGTCAAATAATCGAATGTCCTAAGGATTTGTATCCGGGCGTGCAAACTTTATGCTTTAAGGATGGGGATGAAAATGATTAGATTAATTTTGATAATTTGTTTAGGGATAATCCTTACGTCTTGCAGTGATGACAAGTCGACTACTTCTGCTATTCATTATATCGAAGGCAACGAGAATATAGAAAGCAGGTCGCTTACGCTTGAAGGTTCATTTAGCTTGAGTGCCAAAATCATTCCTGTAGATATCGACATTGATGTTATCGACCAGAATCTTGATTCTATAGCCACGGTAAAAGCGAAACTCGAACGCGAGCGTAATGGAAATATCGTTTTCAAAACGGATTATCAGGAATACACCTCGCCTATTGTGCGCATCAAGTACACATGTCTCTATAACGATTCGGCAAGCAAACTCAAAATTGATCTTGTGGAATATGTTGACATTGACAATAATGCAAAACCTGTACTCAACCTACCAATTGCTTTAGGAAGTAATCGTGTAAAGTATCTCGTTCAAGAAGATGGATTCTATTTGGCACGCGCTAAGGAAAAAGCGCTCCGTGAAATTTTTGAGCTGTTGGATTATTCGAAAAAGCAAAATATAGACTTTGAAAAAAATGAAAATGCTCAAGCGCTAACAGAACTAAATCGTCATCTCAATGCTCTTACTGTTGTAGATTTAAACGATAGCGCATTTTATAGGAACTTCAATTCATTGCGTTCTGCCGTGGGTAGTGGAAAAACATGGCGTGATGTACTTTCGGAATCTGAAATAGCAGATGTTACATTCTCTAAAGACATGAATGAACTTTATTCTGATTTATGGGAAAAATCCTTTGGCTTATCAAAATGCGACAGCGCCAATTACAAGAAAACAGTGAAAATTTCTAACAAGAATAGCATATACAATAATAAAACGTTCTTTTGCGACTATGAAAATAAAAAGTACAAGTGGCGACTCGAAGATGATTTTGAAGTCACCAATGGCGTATGTACCGCAGATCGAAAAGATACTGTCATCCACAATAACGTGGTCTACATTTGTAATACAGAAAAGAAAACTTGGAACGTAATGCTGGGGAATGAAGCTCTCCCCTATATGAATGCGGTTTGCAATAGAATATATGAAGGTTTCTTTGTCGATTACAATTCCACGAATTTTGCATGTGTCTATGAAAATGGAAAGTACTTATGGTCTGACAAAGTCACTGAGGATTATAAATGGCGTAATTCAATAGATGTTTATGTCAAGAATAAAGTGGGCTTATGCGATGGTGATAACAATCTTGGCAAATCAACTATCCTCAATAACAAATATTACATGTGCCGCGATAGCGTTTGGAAAGAAGTGGACAAATTCACGTATTACTTGGGTGATTGCGATAGATCAAGAAAAGATATCAAAGCCATGCATGATTCTTTAGGATATTACATATGCAATGAGAAATGGGTTGAAATTCCGATTCCTCAATATAATGGCGATATTTGCACTAAGGGGTATACAAAATACATCAAGAAATACGATGATATTTATTATATCTGCCGCGAAGGTTCAAGCTATTATTGGGATGTTGCTACAGAAAAAGAAATTCCTATTCCTGTAAAAAATGGACATTTTTGCGAAAAAGAAAATAATGGCGAAGTCGTTGAAATCGATAGTGTTGGATATCGATGCATATTCCCCTTATGGAAAGGGACTGAGGATTGCGAGCTTATAACTCATCGTGCGATAGAACGCAATAAATACCCCAAAGACTATTGCAAAAATGGTATAAATGGCACCTCTTTATTTTGGGATAAAGTCGAATCCCTATATTTTGGTTGCGTCGATGAATATACTGCAGCAAATTTTGGATGGGGACGAGTTGTATGGGAAGATATCAACAATTTCTTTATAAAAATTGATAATCCTGAAAAAATTACTGGTGGAACTCATGAAAACAACTTCTATGTCGTTGAAGTTGATGGATGGAAGCTGTATTTTGATTCACAAAACTCAAGAATGAACGGTAGTGTAAGTGTTCATTACTTGGAGTTAATCAAAGTGATTTCTCCAAAGGGCGAACCATACGAAGTTCGTGAACGCAATGGACGCACGTCTTTGCGCGCCGCAGAAGTTCCTGGCGATAGCACCATTCCGCTTGATAGCATCAAAAATAAAAGCGATTCTTTTGACAAATATTTTGCAAATTGGAAAAATAAAATCAAGGAATCGACAAAGTGCCCTGACCCTACCCTACTAGGATTCCAATGCGTCTCTAATTGGGAAGAATCTGACATTGAAATAAAATTCGATTATTACAATGAAAAGTCATACATGACTTTGGATCAGGCAAAAGCATTTTGTCCTGAAGGTTCACGAATTCCAAGCGCAGAGGAATTATCCCTCAATATTTATCCGAACGCGTTTTCGCATGAACGTTCAACATTCGTGCAACAGAAATTAGAAAATGGAACGAATGGAAAATTTGCGGCGAAATATATGCTTGTGTGGACAAGTACCGAAAAAGATGCAGATACGCAATATTGCCTCGAATATGTAAAAAATACAAGGGATAATAACATCGTTGCAAGTGGCATTGTCGAATGTCCTAAAGATCTCTATCCGATGGTTCAAGCATTCTGCATCAATGACGAGAGGAATCCATGATTAAGATTTTGAAAAATACGTTTCCGTTTTTAATGGCTTTATCAGTGCTTTTTTGGTGCGGCTGTGCAACCGATTATGAAATCGAAAAAGAAGCCCATGTTTGGCGTTTTTATGGGCTTGAAAATGATACAACGGCAATCGTCAAGGTCACTCTAGAGCAATGGGGTACAACTCATGATCATCACATCATGGGTTGGGATGATGATTTTCACAAAACTATAGATTTGAAATATTACACGACATCGATGAATTCGTATAAGATAAGCGTACGAAATAACGAAAGCAAAGGAGCTCTTGAAGAACTTGATTCTACAGATCAATACCGTCTGCGCATTGAAAAAGAAGACGATTATTCAACGGTTTGCGCTATTATACTGCAAGACAACAAAAAGAAAAATCTAGATACGCTCGAAATTGACCATTGTCCAAGAGAAAATTCCGCGGAATCGCCTAAATTCGTTGGTAGTTATTTGAAAATTGACAATTGCTTTTATAAGATTGAGAAAAATAAATTCCATAGCCAAAAACCGACTTACAAATTTCAGCATGTAGATTATAACATCAAGTTCACGAGAGCCGATGGCAGTTATATCATCTACGGTGGTGAACCTTAAAATACTATATTAGCGCTTATGCATTACAAACCTTATCGCGATTTACTTTTGGAACTTTTCCCCAATTACCTCAAGGTGAGGAAACTCCCGCTCAACGGCGGCATGACTTGCCCAAACCTCGATGGAACCAAGGGATTTTCGGGCTGTAGCTACTGCAATAATCGCAGCTTTAGCCCTGTTTTTGACGAGGCAAAAGTTTCGATTCAAGAACAACTCGAAAAGTTTGTTCCAAAGCTCCGTGACAAGTACCCGAATGCAGGCATCCTCGCCTATTTGCAACCGTACACGAATACACATGCTCCGCTTGAACACTTGAAGGGCATTATCGACCCTATTATCAAGCACAAGGAAATTGCAGGCCTTGCCATTGGCACGCGCCCAGACTGCCTTGAAAACGAAAAGATTGAATACCTTGCGGAACTCAACCGCAAAAAGCCGATTATCGTTGAAATCGGGCTCCAAACAGCAAATGACTTGACGCTTGCAGGCATCAATCGCCGTCACACGCTTGCCGAATTTGAGGATGCTGTGAAGCGTTGCCAAGCAGCAGGCCTCACCGTCACGACGCATGTGATTGTTGGACTTCCCGGCGAAAAGATGGAAGACTTTAAGCACACGGCACAAGTCGTTCACGATTTAAAACTTGCAGCTGTCAAGATTCATCCGCTCCACATTGTTGTGGGCACGGTCATGGCGCAGGATTACGCCAACGGCGAAGTCAAATTGCTTTCGTTCGAAGAATACTGCGAAGCCGTTGCCGAGATGATTAAGATCATCGGCAAGGATATTGCGATTGAACGATTTAGCGGAGAGAGCCCAAGCGAACTCTTAATCGCGCCCAATTGGTGCGGTGAACGCGACAAGATTATCGCGACCGTCGAAAAATTGCTTAGCGCATAATCAACAAACGAGATGGTGACCCCGGAACAAGTCCGGGGTGACAGAGCGATTAAACGCGTTTGAAAATGAGCGAAGTATTGATGCCGCCGAACGCAAAGTTGTTCGACATAACATACTCCGTATCCATTTCACGCCCGTTACCAGTGATGTAATCTAGCGGAGCACATTCCGGATCGACATTTTTCAAGTTCAAATTGGGACTGAACCAACCGCGATTCATCATGTTAATGCCGAGCCATGCTTCAATTCCGCCACATGCTCCAAGCGTATGGCCGATGTAACTCTTAAGGCTTGATATGGCTACCGGACGTTGCTTAAATGCATTAAATGTGGCCCAGCTTTCTGCGATATCTCCAAAATGAGTCGCTGTTCCGTGACCGTTCACATAGCCAATGGCATTCGGTGAAATTTGCGCATCATCAAGAGCAATTTCAAGAGATTTTTGCATGGTCTCTTTCTTGGGCTGCGTGATGTGTTCGCCATCCGTATTGTGCCCAAAGCCAACAAGTTCCGCATAAATATGCGCACCGCGAGCCTTCGCATGCTCGTATTCTTCGAGCACAAGCGTTCCCGCGCCCTCGCCGATAACAAGGCCGTCTCGGTCGCGATCGTACGGAGCAGGCGTAATTTCTGGAGAATCATTCTTGACGCTCGTTGCAAAAAGTGAGTCAAACACTGCCGTTTCTGTTGCAGCCAACTCTTCGGCACCGCCTGCAATCATTACATCTTGCATGCCATATTTAATCGCTTCGTAAGCATAACCAATCGAAAGGCTGCCGCTCGTACATGCGGTATTTGTCGTAATGAGTCGGCCGGTCAAACCAAAGAACAAGCTCACATTGACTGCCGTTGTTTGCGGCATCGACTGGATATACGTTGTTGCCGAAACTTTTGAGCAATCATAGGGCGGATTCTGCATGGAAACAAAATCGAGAAGCGGTCGCACACTCCCCATAGAAGAGCCATAAGCGACTCCTACACGACCCGATTTAAGGAGTTCTTTTTCGCTCACTAGCCCAGCCATTTGCATAGCCTTGTCTGCAGATGCTATAGCAAGCACGCCAACGCGCCCTGCACCACGAATCTTTTTGCGAGGATACTCCGGCAAATCATAGAGAATTGGGCCCGCCAGACGCGTGTTTATTTGTGCATACTTGTCCCAATCATCCATACGGACAATGTGATTTTTCAAAGTTTTGAGTTGCGCAAAAATTTCATCGAGTTCCATCCCTAAAGATGAAACGCAACTGCCTCCAGTAACAACTACGCGACGACTCACGCCAATCCCCCATTCACAGAGATGACCTGGCGAGTGATATACGCAGCGCCTTCGGAAAGCAAGAAGACAACCGTTGCAGCAACTTCTTCAGGTTTGCCAACGCGCTTCATTGGGATGGTCGGGAGAATCATGTCGAGCGGAGCATCCTTAATCATTTCCGTTTCAATTACTCCTGGAGCCACGCTATTCACGGTAATGTTACGGCTTGCAAGTTCTGTAGCAAGCGCTTTTGTTGCGCCAATAAGGCCAGCCTTGGATGCGCTATAGTTGACTTGCCCGCGATTTCCAATCACACCAGAAACAGAAGAAATCGTGATAATACGGCCTTTGCGCTTACGACACATTGGCATTACAATCGGATGAACAACATTGTAAAATCCGTTCAAATTTGTATTTAGGACTTTGTCCCAAAATTCATCGGTCATAGCCGGGAATGCGGCATCGGCACAGACGCCTGCATTCGTCACAACGCCATAGTACACGCCATTTTCGGCAATGTCTTTTTCAAGAACTTCTTTGCACTGTTCACGGTCGCAAATATTGAATTGAAGTGTACGGATTTTTCCACCATTGGCGCGAATACGTTCGGCAAGTTCATCTATCGAAGCGGAGTTCCTATTATAATGAGCTACAACGGTGTAACCTTCTTTCGCGACAGCTTCAGCAATGGCAAGACCTATTCCGCCACTTGCTCCAGTAATCAAGACTGACTTTTCATTTTCCATACCATACCTCAAAATTCAATTCAAAGAATTTTTAGAATCATCGACTTCAACCGTGTTGATCTTTGCGGTTACTGCAAGCGCGCCATTGACCATTGCAGAACCTTCAAATGTAACCGCATTATCCATACGAATATTTTCAATCACGTTGACAACGACTTTTTCACCAACTTTAAAAACAGGAACGTCTGCTTTAAAAGCACTCACGCTCATGATAAATCCGTTTTTGGGTTTTTCGCCTTTTGCACGCCCATGGATTCCTGACAACACAGAAACACTTTGCGCCATGTATTCAAAAGCAATCCAAATAGGCACTCCACCAAGTTCTTCTTCGTAAAACAGATTGTCGCGGGTAATATCGATTTCGGTCGTGATGGAATTTTCTTTCAAATTGTAATCGCGAACTCGATCGAGCAAAAACATTTTGCCCTTGTGAGGGACAAGTTCACTTACCGATTCTTTTGTATCAAAAACTTCTGTCATACACCACCATTTTCGACAATCAAGGACACGTTACAACCACCAAAGGCAAATGAATTACTCATGCAATATTTGAGATTCTTAGCCGTTTCGCCCGCTTTTACTAAATGCAACGGTGGAAGATTCGGATCGACTACGCCGTCAAATAAATGTGCTGGAAGAGGGTATTCGTGATTTCCAGTCATCGCAAGGCAACAGAATGCAAGTTCCAAAGCGCCTGCGGCTCCAAGCGTGTGTCCGGTTAGAGCCTTGGTTGAACTTACCGGGACACTTGCTGTTTCTGCTCCGATGGAATCTGCAAAAATTCGTTGGACGGCTCGACTTTCCATAGCATCGTTCAACTCAGTTCCTGTTCCATGCAAATTCACATAATCAATCTGAGAGGCGTTAAGGCCTGCATCTTCAAGCGCAGCCTTCATTGCCTGATAAGCGCCTTCCCCATCGGCACGTGGAGCAGTAATATGGTCGGCATCTGCACTTTCGCCAAAGCCAATAACTTTAAGATTCTCGCAATCAGCCATGCAAAGGTCTGCATCTGGGGTTCGCGTCACCACAAAGAATACTGCCGCATCACCAAGTGTAAGCCCGGAACGGTTTGCACTAAACGGATTCGTCGGCCTATCGCTCATCGCCTCAAGCGATGCAAAACCGAGAATCACCGAGAGAGAGGCGATATCGACACCGCCTACAATCGCCACATCGCAGTTGTCTGCATAAAGATTATTGCGCGCCGAGACAAAAGCACTCGCGCTAGATGCGCAAGCTGTAGAATGAACCGAAAGCATTCCCGTAATTCCATAGCGTTGCGCAATAAACTGTGCCGGGAAATCAGCACGCTGGTAATCGAGAACGTAACCTTCTGGGAATGAACCAGTTTCTTTAAACTGCTTGAGTGCTGCTAACGATGCTTCGGAACCATTATCACAGGAACCTATAAAAACACCAACGCGATTCGCACCATATTTTTCGACTGCTTTTTGAATGGTCTTCTCAATTCCCACCAAAGCCGCCTGAGAAAGCCGATTAACGCGATTATCAAATTTTTTCTCTTGAACAGGTGCAAGCGTAGCAGGGTCAATTGTTGCTGCAGGGCGCTGAACACCAGCCACGTCGTAAGTGGTAAAGCAACCACGTCGTCCATTCTTGAGTGCATCAAGAACTTGAACTTTATCACCACCTAGAATACAATAAAGGCTAAAATCATTAATGTACACCGGTTTTGAACGGCTTACGTGACTAGCCAATTTGTTTTTTTCGATTTCCATAGGCTACAACAATTTAGAATATTAACGTTTGGCGCTAAATGGCGAAATAAAGAAACAGCACGAAATGCCAAGCAGTACGGCAAGACCAAACGTATGAACAGGCACAAAGGCACTGCAAGCAAGACTACCAAACGAAATAATCGTTGTCATTGCCGAAAGCATAATCGCAAGCGCTGTCGTCAAGTTCGAGCGCCCACCTTCTCTAAAGAATAGCGCATAATCTATCCCGATGCCAAGCGTAAGAATCACTCCGACAATCGCAAAGAAATTGAAATCGATATTCATATAGCCAAAAATCGAAGCCGCAAAAAGACTAGCTAAGACAGGCGCACGAATAATCCGTATTGCATCTTTAAATTTATACACAATCACAAGAATCAAGAAAACAATCGCATAGGCAACACCAACAAGAGCAATCGAAACATGCGAAATTTTTGTAAGCGCATGATTGATGTTTTGCATTTTGTTCACCGCATAGACATTCGGCAAGCCCTCTGCAATCTTTTGTGCATCAAACTCATCGGACACATGAAGCGGAAGTACCGCGCTATAATATTTGTCCCCGATATGGCCAATCCAAAGCATTTGGAGAAGAAAACTCAATGATTGTGGAAAATCATTCTTTAAATCAACATCAACAAATCTATCGTTTTTGTCAATCTTTTCGAAATCAATAAAATCTTGTGATAAAAGTAAACTTTTAACAAAAATAGAATGGTTCTCCACGCCTATTTCCGTTAAATAATTCCTGACATTAGGTGCAAGCATTTGCGGAAATTCATTATTAATTAAAATCTCTGTCCATCGTTTTTTTATTCCAAAAGCCAGCTTTTCTAAATCCAAAATAGAACCAGCTTGAAACCTTCCTGACGGGATGATATTCGATACCGCCAAATACGATTTTACCAATCCTTCTTTTTCGGCCTGATTAAGGCGTTCTGTAAGCAGTTCTTCATTTTCTAAAAGGATGTGATCCTGTTTTCCTTCAACAATAAAATAAGACGGTGCAATACCCAAATTGTTTAGTTTCGAGGTCAAAGTTTCAGACGCTTTAATCTCATCATTCATCGTGTAAAAGTTGCCAATATCCGTATGAATATGGAGTTGTTTAAGCCCCGGAAGAAGCGCTAGGACAAAAAGCGCAAATATCAATCGGACGCCCCACTTGGGGAGTTTTGCATAAGCATTGAGGAATACTGTAGGTAATCGAGTCGGCAGATTTGCAGGCACTGATTGTGCTTCAGTTCCTTCACTAGAAACTATCGAATTTTCAAATACCGCATGGAACAATAGCGTTATCGTCAAGAACGCACTCAACAGACCCACAATCGAAAACACGGCCATTTGGCGCAACAATGAAAAATCAGCAAACGTAAGCGCGATATAGCTGAGTTCTGTTGTCAAGAAACCAAGCAAAAGCCCCTTGATAATACATGAACGTACATTTCGTACGCCTGCTTTTCTATGGACAAAAAAGTGAACCGCGTAATCAATACTCACGCCAATAATGCTTGTACCAAATACAAACGTAAAAACATGAACATTTCCAAAAACAAACCATGTAGATGCAAGCGCCGTAAAAATACCAACAGCAATCGTCGATAGCGTCGCTAGAATTGGAACCGGAGAACGGAATACGTATAAAAGCAACAACAAAATCAGCACAATCGATACGCCCGAAATCCAGGCAATTTCGGACTTCGCGCGATCAGAACTTTCAAAGCTGTGGAACGGGACACCCGATTTAGCCACAAGAAGCCCCGGCTGCGCCATTTTCAAGGAATCAAGCACATGATTCATTCGAGCAATAATATGCTCTTCAGACGAAAACGCAGAGACATTTTTGGAGAGGACAGCATTCCACATTACATAAGTAGCATTGGAATCTGTCGCATAAAGTACGCTATCGCGAAGAACAAAGCGGCTCAATGACATCGGAGAATTCTGCACAAAATTTTCGAATGCCGCATCCCCCAGCAAAAATGGATCTTCATCAAGATGATTCAAGTCCGTCATGGAAAATGAACCATAGATTTTTTGGAGAGCCCTATTCTTTAATGATTCAAAATCGCCTTTTGCAAACATTTCACGAATAGTTTTCCCCTGCAATGTATAACGATGCTTAAAGAAAAACTCACGCATTTCATTCATTGCGTTTTCGTTTACAAAAAGTCGAGTTTCTTCAAATGAAGAATCTTCTTTAAACATGCGATCCAACGCAACCGCAGCACTGCGCGCAACCTCGAAATCTTCATGCCCGACAAGAACCGTAATATTTCGCACAGTTCGGGAACTGAGCTCTTTTTCAGCTTCGCTCACATTCTTAATTTCATTGGAATCCGGCAGAATCGAATACAAGTCGGAATCCATCTTCCACGGAACAGAAAGACCGAGAATAATCAAGATGGCGTGAATGGCCACCCACAGAATAATTCCCGTTTTTGCACTCAATCGTATTCCGTTAAAGAACTTCATAAAAATTCGTGTTACGGCGTAGAAATTTCACGCTTTTGCAGTTTCTTTCCTACAGTCTTGTAATTCAAAAATTCAAGCATTACTGGCGTTTTATCACCATCTGTTATAGTGACTTTGTCAATATTATTGCATGCTTCAATTATAACATTATCAATAACCATGCGGACCATTCCATCACGCGGAACAAGTCCCATTACAAAGCCGCAGGATTTTTTTTCGTAGAATATTTGGAATTTAGATTCCAGTTCTGATATTTTCCCTGAAAAAAACGATTGGATATTTCTAGATAAATCTGTAAAAATAGGATTGTCTTTGGGCAATAGCATGCGCGACTGGCCGCTAGAATCGCGTTCGAAAATTCCGCCATTATTAAGCGCCAATTCCGAAAAAATAGGCTTTTGCGTTTTCCAAATAATGCCATTCTTTTTAGAAACCATGAATGTTCCGGTCGATACAAACTTGCGTTTTTTTTGAGGGATGATTTTGGTTTGTTTAAAATCACCAGAAGCAACTTCGTAATCCATGACTTTTGCCAAAGCTCTTTCTAATTCCGGCTTTGACTTTTTATTCACCGGATGACGCAAGACATCAGCGAATGTCACTCCACATCCCAAAATTACACATAAAATTATAATGCAAATATTCCCTTTAAACATTGTCATAACATCACCTTACCGTTTCCTTCGCTAAAAGAGCCTTCACCTTATCCACGAAACATGGCGGGCAAGCCCAAAGCGAATCCTTTGTTTTCATATCAACAGCCATTTGTGTACTTTCTGCTTTCGTAAGCACGACTCCCGTTTCTGCATCCATAAACTTGTACGAGAGTTTCATGCAGACTTCGTATTCCATCAGCGTCACTTCGGCACGAATCTTCTGCATAAAAATCATCGGACGTACATATTTAATATGCAAATCTACAACCGGCCAGGTGTAACCGCTACGCGTCATTTCGTTGTAATCATACCCAATTTTACGTAAAAGAGCACAACGGGCAACTTCCATGTACTTTACATAATTGCCGTGCCACGCCACCTGCATAGAATCGACATCGTAAAATTCAACTTGGAATTCGATCGTTTCCTTAATTTTTTTCACAGCCATGCGAATTTAAGTCCTTTTATACAGCGTAAAATTTCTGGCGAATCAGCTCCAGCGTATTGCGCAAGTCCTTTTCAAGTTGACGGTCACATTCAAGCGGGGCAAACTTGGAAAATACCTGATCGTAAGTCTCTTGAAGATTTTTGAGGCGGTCTTCCGAAATTTCATTGCGATCCAAGCGGATTCGCAAAGCCTGAGCCGAAGCCAAAAGCGTTGCTGCCGTTACTTGTTCCGTAAGCTCCAAAATGCGAATGCAGTCACGAGCCGCAATCGTCCCCATGCTGACCTTGTCCTGGTTGTGGCATTCCGTCGAACGGCTAAACACGCTCATCGGCATCGTCAAATGCAAAGCTTCTGCCGTCCATGCAGAAACGCCTATCTGCACCGCCTTAAAGCCGTGATTGATATCGTAATCGCCCTTGCTACCCGCAAGATTCGGCGGTAAGTTTCGATTAAACTTGATATCGACAATCATAGCGAGCTGACGATCAAGAAGATCCGCAACATTGGCCACCATATTCTTGAGCGTATCCATCGCAAGGCAAATATGCCCGCCATAGAAATGCCCACCATGGAAAATATTCTTTGTGAACGGATCTACAATCGGATTGTCATTGGCACTGTTGAGTTCAATTTCAATCAGTTGGCGCAAGAATGCGCTAGAATCATAGAAAAGTCCAATCACATGCGGAGCGCAACGCAGAGAATACGGGTCCTGGATTTTCTCGGGAACCACATTCTTCGCCACATCGAGATTCAAGGCTTCACGAATTTTCTTTGCAGCCAAGCCCAATCCCGGATGCGGTTTAGCCTCGAATAAGCGTTCGTAATAGTGATACGCATTCCCCTTCATAGCAACCGTAATCATCGCCGTAATTCGGCAAGCAAGGTCGCACAAGTATTCAGCGCGCGAAAACGCCATGCATGCAACTGCATTCATCGCAGCCGTTCCATTCATAATGGCAATCGCTTCTTTAGGGCGGAACTTGTGGGGCGCAATATTCAATTCCTTCATCACATCCAAAGAAGGCCTACGTTCACCCTTGTACATCACATCGCGTTCGCCGATGACTGCACCAGCCAAATATGAAAGCGGAGTCAAGTCACCACTTGCCCCTACAGAGCCCTCCTGCGGAATCAGCGGCAAAATATCGTTCTGCAAGAACTGCGTAATGATTTTCAAAAGTGCATAGCTCACGCCCGAGAAACCCTGCGCAAGCGTATTCAAGCGCACCGCCATAATTGCACGGGTCGTCTCCGCATCAAAGTAATCACCGAGACCACAACCATGGAATCGCGTCAAGTTGATCGGAAGTTGGCTGTAATGTTCCGGCGGCAACACCTGCGTGCAGGAATCGCCATATCCCGTTGTCACGCCATAAATGCCACCATGTTCTGCAAGCGCTTCGTCCAAGAATTCTGCACCAGAATCAATCTTTCTCTGAAATTCCGCAGAACTGTCTAGTTCCACCGCGACTTGCTTTTTCGCAATCGCAACAACATCTTCAATCGAGAGCTTACCGCTTCCAATAACGACGGTTTTCATTTAATTGTTCTCCACTATTTTTCTAACCTGTCCCAAAAATTGTAGAAATTGTACCACTGATAAGGATGTTCTTTACACAGCCTTTCCAACAGCTCAGTGTATTCCTGCAAAAGCTTTTTCAAGCGCGCAGGGCGTTCCTTGCGCAAGCAGTCCAGATTCGTCTTGGCACGCACCACGTGCATTTCGTAAGGCGAACGGATATTAAAGTCATGTTTGCGAATCGCAAATACAAAGTAAACGGGAGCATTCAAAATGCCCGCCAGCGAAAAAGCGCCTTCCGGGAAATTCGCAGTCTCACCCAAGAACGTTGTTTCGAGTACACGATTTCGCGTATGAGCAGATGTACGATCTCCCGCAATCACCACAAGATTTCCATCTGCAATTTTCTCTTTCATCCAAATGGCAGAATCCACATCAATGGAATTGGCATCAATTACATTTTCCATCAATTCCGGATTCAGTTCACGCAAAAGCGCATTGAACTTTTTCGATCCCGACAAATCGACTACCGGAAAAACCTGAAACTTTCTTGATGTATGGAATTCGCCATATTCCGTGAGCGAACGGAGCATTTCCATATTGCCCAGATGCGAACAAAGCAGAAAAGCACCCTGCCCTTGATTCATTTGCGAAACGAGCATTTGCAAATCGTCATTTTGCGATTCAATCTGATTGAGCTTGATAGCGCCCTTCCAGCCTCGTAACTTTTCGACCATCGAAAGAGCAAACGAAAGAATGTGCTTATACGTTCCAAACGCACCTGCGCGCACGCCTAATTTTCGCAAATGTTCAAGATAAATTTTCGAACGCGCACGAACAGGTGCCGCCCCGAGCCAAAAAAAGAAACATATTACAGCCGTACAGAATTCAACAAGAAAAAGTGGCAAATGGCACACTATCCAAAGCATAAAACGGAAATGCCAAACACTTCCGCCAACTTCTTCGATTTCGGACCAATGCTTGCTCATAACTATTTCTTTTTAAACAAGCGACGGGACAAAAGTAAAGGGAGCCTAAAGAGCATACCAACGCAAAGCATCGTATGTGTCATTGAAATTACAACGTTGTCATGGAACATTCTAAAGTTCGAAACACCGTCTTTCGGGTAATTCACCTTCACCGGGAAAAAACGCATCTGCACGCCAGCCCACGCAAGTCGAACGATAATTTCGATATCAACACCCATGCGCTTGTTATGCAAACGCTTCATCACTGGCCAAGACGTTTTGAGCGGATACACACGAAAACCGCACATGGCATCGAGAATTTTGAGCGAAAGCGTTTCAATTGCCACCCAAAAATTCGTAATCTTACGGCCCTGTTCTCGAGCCTTGGGCACAGATTCGTCGTATTCTGGATAACCGCAAATCAAGTCTTCTGGATGTTCCTTCGTCTCGTTTATAAAAAACGGGATTGCATTCATATCGTGCTGGCCGTCGGCATCGACTTGCAAAGCGTGCGTAAAGCCCGCCACAACCGCTGCTTCCATGCCAGTTCGCATAGCCGCACCTTTGCCGAGATTGCATTTATGCGTCACAAGTTCGACATTCGCAAATTCTTTTGCAATTTCAAAAAGAACTTGGTGACCTTCGGGCGTATTGCCATCGTCAATGAGAATCACGGGAATGTTCAAATCGACAAGCGATTTCACGACATGGCGCGACGCTTTTTCGTGGCGATAAACAGGCACGATGGCACAAACTTTTACCGTGTTATCCACGATTTTGGCCCTCGCCTACGTTACCGGTTGAAACGTCCATCATCAATGATCCATTAGAATACGAAGTTTCGCCATCAACGCTCGTGTATGCGAACGTCACCTTGCCAGCTTCCGCATCGTACGTGATTTTCACCATTACAGGAACGTCCGGCAAAATGGGATTTGCAAAACGCGTACGATTCATTTTCGAAAGATTCTTGGGCACGTCCAAGAAGTTCCGCGCAAGACGCAAAACCATATCCACTTGTACCACCGCAGGCAATAATTTGAAATCCGGGAAATGTCCGTCAAAGTAATCGCTCGTCGCTGGGAACAAAAGCTTAGCGGTCAATGCACCCGGTTCACGGCGGAACTTGAGAATCTTGAAGTTCGGACTTTCGGCAAGGCCAAACAGCGCCTGGATATCGCGCATGCGAATCTTGCCTTCCGTATTCTGCGGAAGTTCTTCAAGATAGCGCCACTTCTTCGGTGAAACCGTATTCTCGATAAATTTGAGCAAGTAATCGTGGAAATAATTATTGATCGCAAGTTTCGGCGAGCCCGCAAACTTTGTGCGTCCAACTTCGTTCAGCACAATTGCAGCGGCTAGGTATTGGCGTTTACCCACCATCGGCACCACGCGCACATCTTGCACCAACCCAGTCTGCTTCAAGCGCATTTCCACTTCCGGGAGCGAGATGCGTTTTTCTTCAATCTTCACAATCGAATCCGAACGGCCCTTGAGCAAGAATCGACCGTCGTCATAAAGGTCCACCAAGTCACCTGTCGTAAAGCCTTCGGGTTCTAGAATATAACTCGACTTGATGTTCAGGCAACCGTTTTCGGCAACGCTCATCTTGCAAACTTCAAACGGAGTCCACACCGGTCCATTCTTGGATTGCCTATACGCAATGCCACCCGTCTCGGTACTGCCGTAAATTTCCATCGTCCAAAATCCCGTCAGTTCACAGGCCTTGCGAGCCACCTCTTCGGGCAACGGACCTCCGGACGAATAAATAATCGGAGGACATTTAAAGTCAATCGGCTTATCCGTTTCTGCAGATAAACGTTTCAAGAACGCAGGGCTCGAAGCGATTACCGCGGCTTCCCCTGCAATATTTGCTAGTTCTGTCGGAAAATCAATACGATGCCTGCGGAACGGAAGCCCAGTCGCAATCGGCAAGAGCGCCGTAAACAACAAGCCGTAAATATGGTGGTGGTTGACCGTGCTATAAACCTTGCGGTTGACCCAGTCATTTCCAAAGACTTTCACAAGTTCGAAAAGTTCATTTTCAAATTGCAAAAAGCGCTTGTACACAGCCTTCGGTTCACCCGTCGTACCCGACGTGTACATCACCATCTCGGCTTTGGACTTGTCAAACTTGCCGAACTTGATTTCGCGAGCTTTGTCACCATCCGAACAATGCGCATTTTCATTACCAAGCACATCCTGGATCAAAGTCGCCGGCATTTCGTTCACGCCAGCAACACTACCAGCAAACGGTTCATCCGTCAAGAACCCATATTCCGGCTTCTTGATTTCCTTGATAAATGCTTCTTGGCGATTTGCAGTTACAAGCGCTTTGCGCCCGCTTTGAAGCATCGCCAGCAAAGCCACCGTAAAGTAATACGAATCTTCGCAATGTAAAATCCACGGCGTATTTTCACGCGCTTCCAAATAATATCTCACCTTGGATACATCGCTTACAAAATCGGCCCAAGTCTTATTTCCGGCATCACCTTCACCAGAACTAAAACTGACAAGCGCGCCACTTGGACGGGAATCCAATTCCAAATCACATACAGGAATGTAAGACTGCATTTTACACTGCATCATTTTTCGAACCAAATATTCCATAGTAAAGAAAATCCCGATTAAAATGTAAGAAATAAGCCCGTTGTACAACGACCAAATTTTATCGGAACCTACGAAAACTGTAAATGCAGCGATAGAACCGTTCACAATGAAAAAGATGCACCAAGCAATTGTCACTTTTCGGCAATATTCTTCCACCGCTTTAAACGAAGGCGATTTTTCCAAGGTCTTGTCATGAAGAGTTGCCATGCGGAAGGCAAAACTGGGTGGTCTCCACAACGTAAAACCAAAGAACGAGAGCAAGCTCAAGTTCACAAGCACAGGGTAAAACTTGACAAATAAAATGTTATTTGCAAAAAAAGCGACCGTTGCGCATACCAAAATCAGCGCAACAAAAGCCCCCGTCCGCCCACGCTCCGCATGGGTTTTGCTTTGCGTAAAATTCAAGAAATGGTAAAAAGCAAGCGCTAAAAGCATAATGCTTAAGCGCCGTGGAGAAAGTCCCCAGTAATTAAGCCCGCAATAGACAATTACCGGATACAAAACAGAAATCGCGGTAAAGAGAATCTTTCCCGCCATAGGTTTCATTACCTATTTTCCGAATTTTGGACAAGATTATAAACACCATCGACCACGTTTTGAAGAGTGCGCATTTTTTTGAATGATTCCGGGTCAATGTTTCTCGGCAAAAACGACTTCAACTTGACAATCAAATCTACGGCATCGATACTATCGAGTTCCAAATCCTCGTAAAGTCGAGCTTCTGGGACAATGCGCTCCTCTTCCAAGTCGAAATCTTCAATAAGGGCTGCCTTAATCTTTTCGAAAATGACTTGTTTGTCCATGAATTAGCCCTTAGAGTTTGCAGAAATGTAATCTGCAAGTGCATTTACCGATGCAAAATGCTTCTTGGTTTCTTCCTTAACAGTAGAGAACGTAACGCCAAAATTTTCCTTAATGGCAATGCCCAATTCCAAAGCATCAATTGAATCAAGCCCAAGCCCTTCGCCAGCTTCGTTCTTTCCAAAAATCGGAGCAGAATCTACAATATCGGCAGGCGTGATATCTTCAAGTTCAAGGGATTCAATAATGACTTCCTTAATACGGGTATTCAAATCGGACATTTTACTAGCGACCTCAATCAAGGTTTATTTTCTTGAATAGGCAATATAGAAAAATAATTTTATATTAATGTTGCTTTATTCTTTCATGATTTCGCTACAGAGATAACATGTTCGATTTTTATAAAAACGATACTATCGACGCCGTAAACGCCAAGTTCGAAGCGCAAAAAATTGCTTTTGCCCCCCTTAGTTTCCAGGCTGCCCGCGCTCTTAGGAACATGGGCATTTTAGACGAAATTAGCAATGCCCGCAAAAAAGGAATCACCATCTCGGAATTGTCCCAAAAGCTTGGAATATCGCTTTATGGCATTGGTGTGCTGGTCGAGATGGGGCTTGGCATGGGTGCCATTAAAATCCACAAGGATTCTAGCGAAGACGATTTACGTCTCACGCTTGGTAAAATCGGTTTTTTCCTCATGAAAGACGAAATGACTCAAGTGAATATGGACTTTTCAGAAGACATCTGCTACCGTGGTGCAGAGAATCTCGAAGAATCCATCCGCACAGGGAAACCTGCTGGACTTCCGCACTTGGGACCATGGAAAACAGTGTACGAAGGTCTTTCACAGCTCACCGAACAGCAAAAAAAGAGTTGGTTTGGCTTTGATCACTTTTACTCCGATTTAGCTTTCCCCGAAGCTCTCCCAATCGTTTTCGAAAATCCCGTAAAACGTCTTTTCGACATTGGTGGAAACACAGCAAAATGGGCAATCGCCTGTTGCAAATACAATGATGATGTTAAAGTGTCTATCATCGATTTGCCGGGACAAACCGCAGTTGCCGAAAAGAACGCCGCAGCAGCCGGTTTTGCCGACCGCATAGACACTATTTCGTGTAACGTTTTAGATGATTCGACTGCGTTTCCGCAAGGAGCTGACGCCGTCTGGATGAGCCAGTTCTTGGACTGTTTTTCGCTTGAACAAGTCACGAAAATCTTGACGAAAATCCACAAAGCCGCAACACCGGATACAGACATTTATGTTCTGGAACCACTTTGGGACAAGCAACGTTTTGAAGCAGCCGCCTACTCTCTGCAAGCCACATCGCTTTACTTCACCTGCATCGCCAACGGTAACAGCAAAATGTACCGCTATGCAGAACTCAAGCACGCCATTGAAATTGCGGGATTCGAACTGAAAGAAGCGCACCACAATGTAGGCCCCAACGCCTATTCCCTCCTCCGTTTCCGCAAAAAGTAACATGGCCAAAGTCTTTATCGAAAGAGTTGCAAGTTTTATTCCGACCGAAGCGCAACCTAAGCCAGACGTTTCTTTTGTCCCGATGCTTACGCGCCGGCGCTTAAGTTCTATTTCACGAATGGTCGTTCTTGTCAGTGATCAGGTTTCGCGCGATTCTCGCGGCAACAAGCTTGAACCATGCAAAGTGACGTTCGCATCGCAATTTGGCGAAATCAACCAGCAACTCAAAATTTCGCAAGCGCTCATCGATACGGGCATGGTTTCGCCTGCACATTTCAGCCTTTCTGTATTTAACGCTTCAATTGCAAATGCAACAATTCTAGAATCCAATACTGCAGGCTATTCTGCTGTATTCTCCGGAAAAGATGCGTTTACTACAGGTCTTGCAGATTGCATTGCGGCACTCGAAAACGAGTCCTGCGATACGCGCACATTTATATTTGCAGATGAACTTATTCCCGAAGTTTACGCCCCCGTAGCCGGAGTCCCGTATCCAAACGCGGTTTGCGCAATTGCTTTAAGGCTTACTACGGAAGAATCTAAGGCGGATCCAGCGTTGAAAAATGTAGACGTTACAAGCCAACTGGCATACCTTAAAATGCTACACAATAACTTCGATACGGCCGCAGAGCAAGCAATCGCATTTCTCTGCGCCATTAATATGCAACGGTCGTAACGCAAATGGCAAAAATACGCTACATCATACGAGTTATCGCAAAGCTGTTTTGTTTTGCGTTTTTCGGATTCAGTAGCCTGATTCTTGCGATTTTTTTGTTCCCAGTTATGCACTTGCTTTCGGGGTTTTCGGGAAAGAAATTCAAAAAAATGGCGAGGAAATTCAACCATCGTTATTTTAAAATTTTCGTCAAAATTTCAATAATTCTAGGCATCGTTCACCTCACCATAGAAAACAAAGAAGCGCTCAAAAACATCCAATCGAAAGTCGTGATTGCAAACCATCCTTCCATTTTTGACGTGGTCATACTCTTTTCGTTAGTTCCGAACGCAGACTGCATTGTAAAAGGTGAACTCATTCAAAATAAATTTATTTCTCTTGTTATAAAGAATCTCTACATTCCAAATAACATTCCTTTTGATGAGCAATTGGAACAAGCAAAGAAATCGATGGACGAAGGCAATAACCTTATTATATTCCCCGAAGGGACTCGTTCTAAGCCGAATGAATCCTGGGAATTCAAGAAAGGCGCTGCACGATTTGCACTTTATTCCAAAAATGATGTTATTCCAATTTTCTTTGGCGGCAACGAGAAAATTGGACTCCGTAAACACGATAAATTATTGCAATTTCATCCAACAGAAAAGTATTTGTACAAATTGAAAGTTCTTGCGCCAATTTCTATAAATGAATATGCAGACATGCCAATGACCAAAAGTGCGACCAAATTGACGCATAAAATGAAAGAAATTTTGGAAAAAGAACTCGAAAATTGACTTTTTTATCTTCAAAATACGCATTTTAGCGTGTTTTTTTGCCCGCTTATCAACAATTAGTCCGTTTACTGCAAAAAAAACTTTTCTTTTTACCTTATAATTACTAGATTATGTCTAAATAAGGACTCTTTTTTACTTAAAAATTGCATATTCATGACTTTTATGAAAATGCAAAAATAAGTGGAAAACGAGCAAACAAAAGGATATGAATATGAATTGCGTCAAGAAGCTTTTAGCAGCAACACTTGCTCTTGCAGCCTCCATTTATGCAGCAGAGCGCGTTTATTTGGCTCCGTTCAGCATGGTGGGCTTGAATGAAGATTTTGGCATCGCCGCCGAAAAACTCATGAATGCATATATTGATGACAATGGTCGCTATGTTTTGGTCAACTACACCGAAGAAGATTCTGTGAAAGCTGGCGACCGCGAATCCGCCAACAAGATTGCAAAAGATAAGAATTGCACCAAGTTCATCTTGGCTGAATTCACCCGACTTGGCGAAAACGTCATTACGGCGTTCAAACTCTACGATGTGAATAACGAATCTCCGGTTTGGAGCGACCGACTCAAGGCCAAGAACCCCGATGATTTCGACCCGATTATCCAGCGTGTGGCCAAAAATATCGGTACAAAGCGCAAAGCAACTAACGATGACGATATCTACACGGTCACCGAACAAGAAACCAAGAATCCGAAAAAGAAGGGCGTAACTTCTTATTGGGGCGGTAAGATTGTGGGCTCTCTCCCGCTTAATCCGTCCGAAGCAAAAATGGATGCTGGACTTGGTGCATTTGTCTTGTACGATGCAAAGGATCTCCTCTTCGGTTTTGACTGGTCTATGAGCAACTTGGGCGATAATGATGACAGAACAACACTTATCGACTTGACCCTTTCTGCCTTCTATGCATTCAATACATCGAATATTTCTCCGTTTGCAGGCGGCGGTCTCTCTTACAGTATGCGTATGAACAACAATGATGATCGCTATATTAATGGTCATTACGTTGATGACTCCGAAGCAAATGGTATTTCTATGCAGATCGGTGGTGGTGTCTTGTTCAACCGCGCAAGCCGAGTCATGTTCATCACTCAAGTCAACTACTTTATCGACTTCTTTGAAACTCCGTTCATCGAATTCAAAACAGACGACAAAGGCAATACCAACGTCATCGAAAAGAAGCACTATATGAACGGCTTCAAGTTCAGCCTGGGCCTTGCCATCGGTTTCTAACGTTGGATTCTTAAAATGAAGACCAGAGTATTACCCATTTTGCTGCTAACATCCATGTCACTAAACCTGACTGGATGTTTCTCTGGGCGCACTAACATCGTTGCAACCCAATACGCATCAAGGCCCTATGACATTTACCTCAATGGTTATTTGGTCTGCAAGATGGGAAACGACGACGATTGTTCGTTCCAGACTCGAGGAACTAGAGCTGGCGGCATACTGGAAGCTTACTTGGACGGACAGAGAGTCGGTTCAATTGAAGTCCATCGTAGCATGTCTTTTGCTACTCTTTTGTGGGCCCTTCCGACTTATACCTTATCACTTTGGCTTTACCAAGCCTATCCGGATGAAATAGAAATTCCTATCGACACCTATGTGCTGAGACAGGATTACAAAGGCAATTCTACCGAATCCGTAAGCGTCTGGGATCGTCCGTACAATACAACGAAAAAGGCCCAAAAGAAAGTAAAGCAGGAAGAAACTATTCCGGCTGATGTCGAGGAACCTAAAGCGGTGCGCGGCGAAAATGCCGAACCGACCGAAGAACCTTCGTACGAAGAAGCCGCTCCTGCTAAAAGCGTTTGGGACTAATGAGGTACCGACATGATGAACAGGCTTAAAATACTTTTTATAGTGGCTCTTGCATTTACTGCATTGACTTACGCCACTGAGCGAGTTTATTTGGCTCCGTTCAGCACTGTCGGTATTGATAAAGACCTCGGTATTACAACCGAAAAGCTCATGCACGCTTACATTGATGAGAATGGGCGCTATGTTTTGGTCAATTACGCTGAAGACGACTCCGTGAAAGTTGGAGACTACGAATCAATCAACAAAGTTGCGATTCAAAAGAACTGCTCCAAGTTCATCATGGCCGAATTCACGCGTCTTGGCCAAAGCGTTGTCACATCGTTCAAATTGTATGACGTGAATAACGAGAAACCGGTCTGGAGTGACCGCCTCAAAGCGGCTAATCCAGACGATTTCGACCCAATCATCGAACGCGTTGCCAGAAACATCGGTTCCAAGCGACTCGCCACAGACGATGACGATATTTACACAGTCACTGAACAGGAAACAATAAAGCCTCGCAAAAAAGGCATTTCGGGCTATTTCGGTTTGAATATCATTGGAGATCTTGAGCTTACCCCCAATACGAATATGCTTGCAGGGATTGGCTTGTTTGCGCTCTTTGATGCAAAAAAAATCTTTTTCGGTTTAGACTTCACCTTGACCAACATGGGTGACGAACTCAACAAGCCTACATTCTACGATTTTTCGCTTTCTGTCTATTATCCGTTCGGTTCATCAAACAACACTCCGTTTGTCGGCGGTGGACTTTCTTACAGCTGGCATATTACATTCGATGACAACGACGAACTCCCCTACACTGCAGAAGAGCTAAGTACGAACGGACTTACCGGATTTGTGGGCGGTGGTATATTGCTTAATCGAGCTAGCAGTGTCGCATTCCTCTTGCAAGCCAAGTACTTCATCGACTTTTTCAACACACCTTATGTTGAAGAAACATCTTCAAAGAAGTACAAGAAAACGAATAAACACATCCAAGGCTTAAAATTCAGCATTGGAATTGGATTCTAATTTTTATCATTGTCCGTGAAAATTCAGTTTGAGTTTCACGGCTTTTTTTTGAGGTACGAGTTGACTAAAATTTATGCAATTTGCGCAGCTGCATTTCTGTTCTGCTCATGCTCATCTTATCAAAAATTTCAAACAGAAGCCGACCAACACCAACCCTATAATTGCACGGGTTTGCACATGGAACAAGCAAATTGGTATTTTGTCGATGAATTCAAGCAGGCTGTTACCGCCACAGGCCGCTGCAGCCGCGGTATGAAACACGGGTTCTTTGAATTTTTTGTTGATGGGTACGAAGTCGCCCGTACTAAATACACGCGAGACCTAGAAGTTGAAACGCTTTGTTTTGCGATTGGAGAAAAACGCACAGAAGACTTGAAAACATGCATGAAAGAAAATGCTCGAAAGACAAAAAAGGCGGACGTCTCTCGCGAAAAACAGAAACCCGTACACAAGAGTTCTTGGGATAAGAGCCCCTGGGACTAAAAAATTTTTTATCTTTTGCCGTGAAATTCCTGCCGATTTTCACGGCTTTTTAATTGAGGTTTATAATGGCTAAGAAGAAAGATACCCAGACTAACATGTGGACCGGTCGTTTTGCTAGCGGCATGGCCCAGAGCATGGTCGATTTAAGTTTCAGTTTGCAGTTTGATGCAGAACTCATCGAAGAAGATATCGAAGGGAGCATCGGACATGGCAAGGGTCTTGTTGAATCTGGAGTTCTTTCGAAGGCTGATTATAAGAAGATTTGCGACGGCCTCAAGAGCATTCTCGACGACTACCACGCCGGTAAGGACCTCTGGTGCGATAGCGACGAAGACATCCACATGGCCGTGGAACGCGTACTCACCGAACGCATCGGCGCACTCGGCAAGAAAATCCACACGGGCCGTAGCCGCAATGACCAGGTCTGCACGGACTTTAAGCTTTACATGCGTCACCGCGCTGCCGAAATCCGCGCTCTCGAAGTGGAACTCATGGAAACGGTCTTGGACCTTGCAAAGAAGTACTTTGGCAAGATGATGCCGGGTTACACGCACTTGCAGCAGGCTCAGCCGATTTACTTTAGCCATTACCTCATGAGCATGTTCTTTGCCGTGAGCCGTGACGTGAAGCGTCTCGATAACTTCTTGGAATTGCATAGCCAGCTCCCGCTCGGCAGTGGCGCTATGGCCGGTTCTGCATTCCCCTACCACCGTGCTCTCGTGGCCGAAGCTCTCGGATTCAAGGACGTGAGCCCGAACAGCATTGACGCCGTGAGCCATCGCGACATGATGCTCGAATTCGAAGCCGACCTCGCCATCATCGCGAACACGATGAGCCGTTACGCCGAAGACTTTGTGAACTGGAGCTCTTGCGAATTTGGATTCCTCACATTGCACGATGCATTCTCCAGCGGTTCTTCGATGATGCCGCAGAAGAAGAACCCGGACTCCATGGAACTTATCCGCGGAAAATCTGGCCGCATGCTCGGCAATTTCACTTCGCTTTACACACTCGTGAAGGGCGCTCCGCTCAGCTACAGCCGCGACTTGCAAGAAGACAAGGAACCGGTCTTTGACAGCGTTCACAATGTGAAGGTGATTCTCCGCGTGATGAAGGAAGCTTTGGAAACGGCTCGTTTCAACTTCGAAACGATGCACGCCAAGATGCTCCCAGCTCTCCTTGCAACAGACCTTGCTGACTTGCTCGTGGAAGCAGGCGTTCCATTCCGCGACGCCCACCACATCGTGGGAAGCCTCGTCGGCGATGCAGCACGCCAGGGCAAGCAGTTCACGGAACTTTCTGACGAGGCTTGGGCCGCCGCAGGCGTCCCGGACGTCGCCAAGATGAAGAAGACGCTTACGTTCGAATACAGCGTAAGCAAGCGTAACATTGAAGGCGGTACGGGCCCGAAGTCCGTGAAGCAGCAATTCACGAAAGCCGCCGCGATTCTGAAGAAACTTAAGAAGTAACTGGATGGGGCTAGCCAAAAATTGACTGGATTCCATATAGGAACTGTGTAAGGCGACCCCGTCCCCATTCGCGGATCATGACCACATAAGAGCTAAAGCTCTAAGTGGTCAAAGAGCACAGAGGCCGGGGTGACAGCTATACAAGAATTGACTAGGCCCTTCGCGTTGCTCAGGGTGACAATGCAAAAAAGAGACCGTAGAGGCCTCTTTTTTTGTTATTCAAGTGAATAATTATTAGTCTTTTACGCAGCGGACAGAGAATTCATTCTTTGCATTGCGCTTGACTTGAGACGGTTGATCTTGATAGTAATTGATCCACAATGCTGAAGCATCGTCCCCCACCTTTGCGTCAATCCAAAAATATGCGCTCATTTTCAAATCAAAGTAATCGCCATTTTCTTTACCGCCAGCAGCCTTGGCATCAAAGCCCCAGAAATTAAGTCCTGTCGATGTATTGCTAGTCCAACCTGTCTTAGAACGTAAATTTCTGCTAGACGAATCGTAATTCAGCAAAACAGTGATATCACTAGACGTGGGTAAATGCCAGCCTTCCGGACAAACCTTTTGCGCCGTTTCAAATGAATAGAGACGACCAAATTCTTTGCAATTATCCTTGTCATCATTATAGCAATGGCTCCCCTCTGCTTCAAAATTGAGGTTGTCAGCCATCCATTCTAAGCCCTCAATTTTTACGGTTCTATATGTTACGTCTTTGTATTTTAAAGTACCGTAATTATGAGGAATTTTTTCGATATAGGATGAATCTAAAGAACCAGAGACCTTAACACTTCCATCTTTTGCTACGCAACGAACGGAGAGGCCGTGATCCTTGTAAAAATAACCTTCTTGGAGCAAATCGTTATCATTGCGCAAATTCCATCCATAGGCCGTTCCATCATCCTTGTTGTTTGAACTCCAGAAGAAAGCATTTTTCCCTTTGCTCATAAAAGTCTCACCATCATTGTTTCGGCGACCAGCGGCAAGCGCATTAAAGCCAAAACGATTTGTTGGAGAAGCAACATCTTCATCCCAGCCTTCAAGAGACTTCAAACTTGTTCCAACGCCTTCGCTACCATTGTGAACGTCGATATACGAAAGTAATTGATTCCAATTTTGAGAAGTCGGGAGTTCCCAGCCAACGGGGCACGCTTCTCGAGCGGCTTTCCAGGAATACAGACGGCCAAGCTTTTCACATTCTTTTTTGTCGTTTTCCAAACACCAGGAATTTCCCTTAAGTGCTTCAGTGATGCTGCTATCGGCATAACGAAGATTTTCAGTCATCCAATACATGCCACCCAAATATGCAACACCATACTCGTTGCCATCACGGGAATCGACTAGCTTACCATCTTTTATTTCGCTTGATTCATACCCCGTGTACAACACTTTATCTTCACTCGAACAGCCCACAAAGGCGCTTACGGACATAAGCGCCCCTAAAAGAAAAAACTTATTAGAATTGGAAACCATAGTTAATCCTTTGTAAACAACTAACTATGAATTAATCTACATTATTTTTTTTCTTGCGGTACTAAGCGATCCACGATTCTAAACAAATCGTTGTAAATTTCGAGGAAGTCTTCGATCCAAATCGGGTCGTGTTCACCAACGATGTGGAACGTTTCTTCGAGCGTATGGAGCGAGTTGTAAAGACCTACGGTCGAGCCAGCTGGCTGAACGTATCCGCCACTGTACACAGACGATGCGACAATGCGGGCGCGGTAACTGCGGCGGAGTCGAGCAATCAAGGCACTGCGGAGCGCCAAAAGTTCATCGTGAGCAACGAGGAATTCGCCTTTCTGGATCCAGCCATCGACAACGTTCAAACGACGATTGATGGAATCACGTTCCGTAGACGGCACGAGCATTTTCTTTGCATCAAGCGTCGAACGAATGCGTTTAACAATATTGTTCAGCAGATTCGCATTCCAGAAAATCATCGGCGGGCGTGCATCACCCGTGTTTGTCACAAGGGCTGGCTCATGAGCTTTGATCCAGCGTTCCAGTTTTTCGGCCACAAGTTTCGCTTCTGGGTAGCGATCCACAGCCATGTATTCTTGCGCACGTGTGCAAAGCGTATCCGCATAAACCATCCGCCAATGCGAAAGCTTGCCAGTCTTGCGAATGGCATCGATGCTAGCCTTGATTTCGGACAGTTTTTCGGTGAGCTCTTCCATTAGCGAGTCACCTCGACTTTAGCGGTTTCTTTTTCGATGTTGTTCGACTGGAGCGGCGTTACACCGATTTCTACGCGGCGGTTCAAACGACGGTGTTCTTCGCTATCGTTCGGGTACTTCGGGCGGTGTTCGCCGAAGCCTGCGGCAAAGAGCCTGTCAGGCGGGAAGCCCATTTTCACGAGCATCTTGACCACGTTCACAGCGCGTTCTGTAGAAAGGTTCCAGTTCGTATAAGATGTCGAACCGCTAAACGGAATGTCGTCGGTAAAGCCACTCACCATGATGACGTCAGTAGAATCAAGCGCTTCCAAAAGACCCTTGCTGATGCCTCGAATCACGCCCTCGCCTTCCTTGGTGAGATTTGCACCGTTAATCGGGAAAAGGAAACTCGCCTGAATTTGGATCTTACCGTCTTCAAGACCAATGAGGCCCGCTTCGATGGAAGTCTGCAAGCTCTTGGACAAAAGCGCATTGCGTTCAGCCGCAATTTTACGCATCTGTTCCTGGCAGCTGAGCACTTCTTCTTCGGTACGCGTCAGGTCTTCCGCTTTTTGTTCCTTGAGGGTCGCCATGGCCACAAACGCAAGGATAAAGAGCGAAACGAGGGCAACGCCCAAGTCCGTGTACGCCATCCATGGATTGCTATTTTCGTCTCTATTGCGACGCATGATTAACCTTCAGCTTTAGGTTGAGCAGGGATTGCAGAACGCTGTGTCTGTTCGAGAACTTCGAGCAAGATTTCCTGAGTCTTGACCGCATTTTCCATGAGCACTTCGCTGGCGCGTTCGTGGAAGGCTTCAAGAGACTGGTTGAGGTGTTCGACAAAGTTGTCTTCTTCTTCGTGTTCAGCCGTATCGCCGGAGAGCTTTTCGAGAATCGTTTCGAGACCGCTACGCAACATTTCGAGGTTGGCGCTGAGTTCGGACTGGTTCACGCGCATAAGTTCTGCGGTTTCCACGATGTTTCCGCCAAGAGCATCCGTGGCTTCTTTTTCCTTGACCACGCGGTTGTCGATACTTTCGGTGAGAGCCTTTTGCGCTTCCAAAAGAACGCTGGAGGTTTCGGAAAGTTTCTGGAATGCACCGAGAATGTCGGAAGAAAGGGCTCCGAGCTTTTCGGAGACGTTCTGGGAGAGTTCTGCAGAACCGGCTTGAGCTTTTTCGGCAACTTGAAGAGCAACGCTCTTGAGCGTTTCGAGGCCTTCGCGCTGGGAATCCACGTTGGCAGTCGTTTCAGATTCGAGACGCTGCATAAAGTTCGTCCACTGTTCGCTGGACTGCTTGACCTGTTCGGCAACAGAATCACCAATGCTCTTAGAAGCTTCGTCCATAGCATCCTTGGTAAGGTATGCCACATCCATCGTGCCTTTCGCCACATCCTGAAGACCGGCCTTGACATCAGATGCAACGCCATCGAGCCCCGCCTTAACATCGGAAGCCACGCTTTCGAGCGAAGTTTTCACGCCAGAAGAAATACCATCGAGGCCAACATTCAAAGCGTTAGAAATGCCATTGAGTTTTTCGTCTAGCTTAGAAGGAATCGATTCGACAGAAGCAGAAAGAGCACCGATATTTTCATTAATCGGCTTGAAGGCATCCGTTACAGAAGCACCGACAAGTTCACCAAACTTCTGGGCAGATTCATTCATGTTAGCAACAGACTGAGCCAAGGAATTATTGACAGTCTTGATAGAAGAAGTCATTTCAGAAGAAACCTTCTGGACGGAATCCACGACATCTTGGTTGAGTTTCGATGTCATGGCAGAGAGTTCTTCGCCCACCATAGAAACAACACCAGCCAAACCATCCTTTACAGAAGATGCTATCACGGACAAGTTCTTTTCCACAGAATCAAAGAGGCGTTCAAGTTCACTCTTGTCTTCTTCGATAGCGCCCTTTTCGCTCACAGAATCCTGCATATCAAGCGTAAAGGCATCGAGATGAGCCATAAATTCATCGCGCTTGGAGCTGAGCACTGTGCGGCTTGCACTCAGAATCAAGGCGGCAAACAAGCCACAAAGGCTCGTACCAAAAATGCCCTTCATGTTCTGGAAAAGCACCTGGATAGTATCAAGTGTTCCCTGAGTCGTAGAATTGTCAATGGCACCACCGGCTGTTGCCACAGACTGCATAAGACCGAAGAACGTACCCATAAGGCCGAGGAGAATAACCGTCGAACCTACGCTGCGGTTGAGCGGAATCGAAGAACCGGACGTAAGCACTTCAAAAGCAATCGGAGAATCCAAGCGGATATTCTTTTGCAAGAGGCGCTTTGCCATTTCAATGCGCTTGCCGACTACACCACTATCCAATTCAGGATAAACGTTTTCGCTTTCACAAGCATCAATAATATCGTTTTCAGCAATAATCTGCTTCATCTTGCGGATTGCAGAAAGCTGTTCGACCAGGTAAACAGCCATAATGGCGATCATGATTATCCAACCGAATGCAGGTGCGCCAAAGTAAAGAGCACCTACGATAAGGGTTGCAAAACCCACCACCGTTAAAACAAGAATCGTATTGAATGCATTTTTCATTTTTTACCTACACATTCTGCGCTTGATAAGGAGCGACTGTTTCAAACAAGTTTAACTGACCGCGAGAGAACCCGCGAAGGAAAAGGGACCACTTACTTTGGTACCATTCAATAATTTGCGTTGTAAGGCCTTGCGCGTAATCGCAAAAGTCATCCGTGAATGCCAAAAAGCAATTTTCGTACGCGTAATGCGGGTTCCAAAAACGCCCCACATTCCTTGCACAAGACATCGCGGACGAATAATAGCGCACCGGACCTTTTGAGGAAAATGCCGCCGCAAAACGCTTTTTTGCAAGAGAGTTCAACGATGTACGTAGCGAAACGACCATCGCGTTTTCTTTTTCACGAAGCGAAGCCTCTAGGCACGGCAAAAGCTTGGACACCGGATCTACAGCGCTTTCGGAAAGCCAATACTTGCAAAGTTTTTCTTGCAACTGCATCACGCGGCCATGCATACGCACGAACAGCGGTTCTGCATCGCTTACAAGCAAGTGAATCGTTGCCGAGTAAAAGTTGTTGATGTCCTGCTTGTTGTTCTTGACTGTTAAAGCCCAACCCTTTTCTTCGTCATGCACCAGGAAATCGCCGCCCTCGAGCAGGAGGCGTAAAACTTCGTCAGTCGAGAATCGCTGGATCCACTTGGCGCGGAACTCGCTATAAAGCTTTTCGCAATCCTTGAAAATTTGCGGGAATCCGGACTCACAAAGTTTCCAGGCGGATTCGCTGAACGAAATCAGTTCGGAACTGCCGACATTGGCGTTCGGGTTGTTGAGCATGGCATCGAGATGTTCAAAGAGCGCGATAGACCACGTGACCATCATGGACTGAGAAAGCGTCGCAACGATAGCCGAGCGATTCGGACGAACGGCCAAGCGAACGCTTGCCCCAGTCATCTTACGTATGGCTCTACGAAAAGCTTCTTCCACGACTACCCCTTAAAAACGCGACTCGATATTATGCCACACATTGCGGCGTACTCGCTTTTTGCTCAACTTCAAGTCTGCGGCTTCACTGCGAATATCAGATTCCTGATTGTTACGGATCAAGTCCGTATCGCCATCGAGTTTTCCACCAGATTCGAGATAAAGTCCATAAACGTTTTCAGAGACATTGGTGCCATTCGAAACGACTCGACCGGCCCTCACGGAAATCGCATAGCGGTTGTGTGCGAAAGTGCAATGTACTAAAGTGACATCGGGGCTTTCATCGACCCACAAACCATAATAGTTATTGAAAAAACTTACGTTTTCAAGCGTACCACGAGAACGGAAAATAGTATTGCGGAACGCGTTTTCGACAGTCAGATTCTTGATTTCAAAAGGACGCGCACTAGACATGATGTGAAAACCATTCCAGTTCGCAACGGAATCCGCACCGCTAAAAACAACAGGCTTGTCATTCGTACCCGCAATTTTAATCGTCCCCTGAATCATGAGTTTTGCAAACTCACCCATAAGAACGGTCACACCCGGTTCAATGACTAAAGAATCTTTTTCGCCGACAACCACGCCCTGTTCGAGCACATAAGGACTGTCTTTTTCTTTCAAAAGGACCTTGCCATTTTCAGCAACCGGGAACGGCATGCCCGAAGCAAAGACTGCACTAGCGGCAAGGACTGTTAAAATCGAGGAGCACACAAAGCTACGAATCATTGTTGGTTCCTCAGCGTAATTTTCTGATTGACATTCAAGCTCGGGAGCGTGTCGCCTGCAACGAGGTCACACACATCAAGAACGGCGACAATATTCATTTCTGCAGAAGCAATCGTTCCATGAGTTACATCAAAGAGAACCATTCCATCGCCCACAACGTAGTCGCTACTTTTCAACTGCAAATTCGAGGTTGTATCCGGAAGTTCCAAATACTTCATGCCCATGTGAATTTTCGCCATGCGCACACCGTCTTGCAAATACACATCTTGCAATGTGAATGTCTTGTAGACAGTCGTGGAACTATTACCCTTGCCAAAAATCGGCATTTGGCGTTCCCAGGATTCTCCAAGTTTAACCGGCTTTTCAGGGAGCAACGGTTGAGCCTTGAGGAAAAGCGGAATCAAATTAAGTTCGTCTTCGGAAGGCATGTCCATTGCATTTTCGATGGTCGGATCGGTAATGATACCATCGTGATTGAGCTTGAACTGGAAATTCTGAATGGAAAGGTACTTTTCGATGTTACGGAATTCATCGACGGAGCGTTTGTCGCTTGTGTAATCGACAGAATCAATCTTCATCTCGAAGCGACCAGAACCGTTATCGTAAGACATGAGAAGACTCATTGTACTACGAACACTCACATGCGTACGCATGGATTCGGGAACATTCACAGAATCCCCCGGTAGGCTCGCATTCAACGTAGATTCGAGAACGAACGACTGCGGGGCAACAGTCTGCGTGTTAAAAGCAAGATGTATCTCGTTCCGTTCGCAGGAGCAAAGAGTCAATAAAGCAACAGAGAGCGCCGAAAAAGCGCCAAACTTGATAAAATTCATGCCTTAAATTTAAGTAAAAAATGTTACGGAGTAGGTGGTTTCGCGCCAGTATCACCTTTTTCAAGGCGCATCTGCTGGAAAAAGCCTTTCAGGAGGCCGAGGCATTCATCAGCGAGAACGCCACCCGTAACTTCTACGGCGCGCTTGAGGGCATTGCCGGTAATGACATCAATAGTCGTGCCGCAGCCGCCAAAACGGGAATCCGGAGAACCGTAGACAATGCGGGAAACGCGACTGTTGAGGATAGCTCCTGCGCACATGGGGCACGGTTCAAGCGTCACGTAAAGCGTGCAGCCGTCCAAACGCCAGTTATCGAGCGTGCTTGCAGCCGTGCCAATCGCAATGATTTCGGCATGAGCGGTCGCGTCCTTGAGTTGTTCGACTTGATTGTAGCCCTTCCCTATCACGACTCCGTCTTTTACAATCACGCAACCAATGGGGATTTCCTTCATGTCAAAAGCAATCTGGGCCTGGCGAAGAGCCATACGCATGAAACGAATATCATCAGACGAGAAATTCGCACCGCTGTCGGTTACGTTGTTCATACTTACTTCAACCCTCTTCCGTAAGCGCAGTAGCTATCTTCTTGCATGTAGTCGCCGTCGTGATAGTAAGCGGCACGGGCGCGGCAGCCACCGCAACGGTCATTGAATTTGCACTTGCCACATGCTCCAGCATACGCCTTGGTGCGAAGCTTCTTGAACACGTCGGCATTCGCCCAAATTTCGTCAAAAGGCGTATCGTGAACATCGCCCGCTTCTTCCATCATGTAAGCGCAAGGGCGAACCTTGCCGATCGGGCTTACGATACAGTAGTCAAGGCCCGCAAGGCAACCACGGCTGTAACGAGTCTTGATGTCGAGTTGGTCTGCAATGCGGAGGAACTGCGGAGCGCATGTGGGCTTCACTGGAATTCCAAGCGTGCGGCTCTTTTCCATAATCTTGCGGAGAAGGCCTTCGTATTCGGCAACGCGGAGCGCATGACCTTCGATTTCCTTGCCTCGCCCCACCGGAATAAGGAAGAAAATCTGGTGGTTCACGGCACCAATTTCCTTGACCCAGTCCATGATGTCGAAGATTTCGTTCTGGTTCCAGTCCATGATAGTCGTGTGAATTTGGAACGGGAGGCCCGCCGCCTTGCAGTTTTCAATACCCATCAACGTGAGTTCAAAGGCGTTCGGAAGGCCACGGAAATCGTTATGACGCTTGGGATCAATGCTATCAACGCTTATACCCATGGCCATAGCACCCGCTTCCTTGAGCTTGAACGCGAGGTCGTGCGTGATAAGCGTTCCGTTCGTGCCAAACACAGGGCGGAGTCCACGTTCGCGGGCATGGGCCACAAGTTCCACGATATCCGGGCGGGTCATCGGTTCGCCACCGCTAAAAATCATGATCTTGAATCCGGCCTTGGCTATTTCGTCAATGAGCTTGAGCGCTTCTGAAGTCGTGAGTTCTGCAGACTTGTTTTCACCTGCGTCCTGATAGCAGTGCTTGCACGTCAAGTTACACTTATTCGTTGTCATCCAAGAGACAATCATGCCATAGACCTCATTCAAAATGTTTTTTACGCCTGCAAATATAGAAAAAGCAAATATATCCTATTATACCCCTATATAATTACAATTACCATTCCAAAAAAGCTATCTTAAAACAAAATGATCCGAAAAGGAGATTCCCGCTCAGTGGCGGGAATGACAATGCAAGAATAGGAATTACATTGTAGATTTTTATGAATAGAAGAAGAGTTGTTATTACTGGTATGGGCGCGGTGACCCCCGTAGGCAAGTCCGCCCCCGAACTTTGGGCATCCATCAAGCAAGGCAAGTGCGGCATCGGCCCCATCACATTGTTCGATGCAACGAACTGCCCGGTGAAAATCGCTGCAGAAGTCAAGGATTTTAAGCCCGAAGAACACGGCATCGACCCGAAGGAAGCCCGCCGCATGGCCCGCTTTACACAGTTCCTCGTTGCCGCCGCAAACGAAGCGGTCAAGGATGCTAGCTTAAGCCGCGAAATGCTCGCCGAAGACACCACCGGCATTGTTGCCGGTAACGGTCTTGCCGGTATGGACGTTGTCGAAGAAACATATTGCAAGTATCTCGAAGGCGGTCGCCGTCGCGTCTCGCCGCTCGCCATGCCCGAACTGATTGCAAACGAAGCATGCGCAAACGTATCCATCGCTCTTGGCATCACAGGCTCTGCCTGGACAGTCTGCACCGCCTGTGCCTCCGGCACGGACGCCATCGGCGTTGCCCTTGATGCCGTCCGCTCGGGCAGGCTTGACGTCTGCCTCGCCGGCGGTTCCGAAAGCGCCATCACGGACTACTCCATCAAGAGCTTTGCGGGCATGCACGCCCTCACCGACAAGTTTAACGACGCCCCCGAAAAGGCTTCCCGCCCGTTCGACAAGGACCGCAGCGGTTTTGTCATGGGTGAAGCCGGCGCGATTCTCGTGCTCGAAGAACTCGAACACGCCAAGGCCCGCAGTGCAAAGATTTACGCCGAAGTCGCCGGTTACGGTTCTTCTGCTGACGCTTACCACATCACAAGCCCGCGCCCGGGTGGAGAAACCTGCGCGAAGGCAATGATCAAGGCTATGAAGGATGCGGGTATCGCCCCGACGGATGTGGACTACTACAATGCCCACGGCACCTCGACGCACTTGAACGACCTCACCGAAACACAGATGCTGAAAATTGCGCTCGGCGAACACGCTTACAAAATCAAGGTGTCGAGTACCAAGAGCATGACCGGCCACTGCGTCGGTGCAGCAGGCGTTATCGAAGCGATGATCAGCACACTCGCCATCCGCGATTCGTTCTACCCCGCCACCATCAACCTCGACAACCCGGACGCCGAATGCGACCTCGACTACGTGCCGCACAAGGGCGTTGAAGGGAACATCGACGTTGCTGTATCTGCCTCGCTTGGCTTTGGCGGTCACAACGGCATTGTGGTGATAAAGAAGTATAACGTATAAATTCTTTTACAAAAGGATTTGCAACCGAGAATGGCGGACTTGAGCCGCCATTTTTTTGATTTTGAGCGAAAAGTGAACTATATTTATATAGATTATGCTAGATAGACGTCGAAAGATATTTGCAAGTTTAGTAGCGGTACTGCTGATAGTACTTATTAGCCTTGCTGTTGTTACAGTCCGTCAACAAGGCGTCTACGAACCTGTAACCAAGCTAAACCATGGTTGGACACTCATTTACCATGGTGACACGACTCAAATTCAATCCACCGAAACATACGCAATAACCGATAAAGTCGTCCGAGGGGACTCGCTCATTTTAAGAAGAACTCTTACTAACGAAATCCCCTACAATCCGGTACTTCGTTTTAAGACATACCAGTCTTTTGTTGAAGCGTATCGCGACGGGAATAAAATCTATTCAAACGGTGAAAAAAATTATAAAGAACACAAGCTCGTCGGGAGCGGAATTCATTTTGTCTACTTAGGCATATCTATAGTCGAAGGTAAAACATTAGAGTTAAAGTTTTACTTTTCGGAAGATGACATTTGGAATGTACTCCCCTCATTTGAAGTTCTTCCATCAAACTATGCCTTTGGTGACTTTTATGCACGACATTCTATAGCATTGGTGATTGGCCTTTTCCTAGTGCTATTCGGCATATTGGCTCTGTTCCTCAGCGCCGGAATGATATTCTACAGAATGAAATTTTTCCAAATCATGATGATTGGATTTTTGTCTATATGTCTAGGAATATGGACTCTATGCTTTACAAAAGTATTCCAACTGTTCTCGTATAATTTAGCATTCAACACCAGCCTTGAATACTCGTGCCTTTACATTTCTCCGTTGCCCCTCTATTTGCTTTTGCTCCACATGCGTTACAAGCAGATTGGCAAGATCCTTTGGAGAGGTCTAATCACCGTTGCAAGTATCGGCATACTGATATTTGTAACGACATCCATTCTGAACTACACCGATATCGTACATTTCCCGCAATCATTATGGGTTTTCCACGCATACGTCATTTTATGCGTTGTTTACTTATTTGCAGCAGTAATTTCAAAGAAGAACCTTTTGGATACGCCGACTAAATTTTTGGCAGCAGGCATATTCACTTTCGGAGCATTTTCAATTCTCGAACTCATCCGTTTTAATGTGATGACACTCTTCCGTTTGGAACATACCATGCTCGGAATAACATGGCTCCCGCTCGGCACGCTCTCATTTATAATTCTACTTGTCATGAGTTATATCGTGTATACGTACCGTTTGATGTCAGCCAAAACAGAGAAAGACGTCTTGAAGGAAATTGCTTATAGAGATTCGCTGACAGGGATTTACAACCGCGCCAAATGCCAGCAAATCTTTGATATTTTAGATTCGTCTACAGCGGATTTTGCAATAGTGAGTATCGACATGAACGGCCTTAAACTTGTCAATGACCGTTACGGTCACCACGAAGGCGACCAACTGATTAAGGCTTTCGCGATGTCATTCCACGATGCTTTTGCTGAAATCGGAACAAGCATCCGCATGGGTGGCGATGAATTTTTAGCCATCATACGCGTAGAACATATTGATGAAGTCGAAGTCGCTTTAGCAAAGATGAAGGTATTCCAAGAACGGAATAGCAAAAAATTGCTTACGCCTCTAGAAGCCGCCTATGGTGTAGCCTACAGGCATGAATTTTCGAACAGCACAAATACCAATTCCGAAAATACGGAACTTGCCGATTCAGAAAAAGTGTATCAACTCGCAGATGAGCGCATGTACGCCATGAAGTCTGTGATGAAATCGACACTCGTAAGAAAATGAAAAAATTTTACTTGACATACTCTTGAGGGAATAGGTATATTGGCATGCCGACTGTTGTGCAAAAGCAACAACAAGTTGTCATTCCCGTATGAAAAAAGTAAAGAAACTCCTGCCCTGCATATTACTTACGCTCGTTGCTATCGCCACTTTGGCCTATGCCTATAGCAATATCGATAATTGCACAATGCCAGAAACACAAGGTGAGATTTCTTTCGGTATTCCGAAACAAGTAAAATTCAAGCGTCCGGTAAAGGAATACCAAATCAAGAGCATGCGCGTTCTCGAAATGGCGGCATCCGATGACACCAAGCCCGTAATCCTATACCTCCACGGCGGTGGTTACAGGCAAGGCTTTCAACTTTTCCATTGGAAAATGCTAGCCGAACTATCAAAAGCAACTGGTTGCGGCTTGGTGATGCCCGACTACCCTCTTTTGCCGAACCATACCGCGTTAGAAGCTCACACGCTTGTGCTGGAACTCTACCGCGAATTGACAAAGCGCATTCCTGCAAGCCGCATCATTATCATGGGCGACAGCGCCGGCGGCGGATTTTCACTCGCGCTTTCTGAAGAAATCAACGAACAATCGCTCCCCTTGCCCCTGCATATCGTCTTGATTTCTCCCTGGGTCGATATCACAGGCGGTGATAAATCTATTGAAGAATATGACAACTGGCTTCATATCGACGAACTTCATCAATTTGGTCTATCTTGGGCAGACGGCATGGATGCGCACAATCCGATGGTTTCGCCGCTTTACGGCAACATGCAAGGGCTCCCGCCCACCGATATTTTCGTAGGAACCTGGGAAGTATTCTATCCCGACATCGTAAAATGCAACGAAAAACTCAAGGCTGAAGGCGTAAACGTCACCCTCCATGTCGGTGAAGAACTAGGGCACGTATACCCGCTCTACCCGGCGCCAGAAGGCGAACAAGCCCGCAGAACTATTGCAGAAATCGTCAACCGCAGCGCCGAAGAAACGCAATTGGTTTTGAGATAAATAATGAGCCAGACATAGCTCCATTCCCTCCATATTTATAGGAAAAAGCGCGGAACGGACGCATTTGTGGATAAAAATTTATATCTTTCTTTTGAGCATGTTCCCGTTTGTCGGCAGTTGTGCCAGACCGGGGCTATACCGCAAAGGAGCGATGTATGTTCGAAAAGCTTGTTAAATCATGGGTGAAGTTTTCTATCTGCAGTGCAGTTTTGTTTTTCCTTTACCACCTTTTCATTACGCAAAAGCTAGAAGAAGAAGCCTCCACTAACTCCAAGGAACAGGAGTAATTTATGGAACAGAATAAAGATATTGCCGATATCCAGGCAGCCGAAGCAACTTCTCAAAAGAAAAAGAAGTACATCCTTTGCTATCACAGTTTTAGCGTAAATAATTTCAAAAAGGCTTCCGTCCAAATTCGAAAGCTTGCCGAAGCGGCAGGTGCGCCCATCAGTATCGCGGTGATTCCCGCATTTGGTGCAGCTCCGGAATCCGAAGCCGAACAATTCCGTGAAGAACTCGAAAAGTTCGTGAAAGAAGGCTACGAGATTATGCTCCATGGCGCTCGTCATCGAGCCGATCTTTCGTTAAAGCGTAGCATTTCGGGCAAACTGGCCCTTTTGGTTTCGAACAACGAAGCGGAATTCGCTGGTATCGATGAACGTTTTACGCAGGCACTCCTCAAGCGCAGTCTCGCCTTGTGGAAGGCTCATGGCATGGGCAAACCGTCCGGCTTTATCCCGCCTATCTGGTTCGGGAACAAGTACCTCAAGGAACAGGCTCTTGCAATTTTCGACTACTACGAAGATTTCCACGGCATTTACCAAAAGGTAAAGGGAAACATCAAGAAAACTAACTCAAGTACGCTCAGTTTCTCGATTTTGCCCACTCCGCTCCTCAAAATTGCGCAGACTTACGCCTGCCTCAAGATGCTCTTACCAGGTGGAGTCCACCGCCTTGTTTTCCACGACAAGGACTTTAGGACGATTGGTGAAAAACGCATTTTGAATATGGTTCGTTACATATCCACCATGCGTGAAAAAATCATGTACAAGGACCTGTAATCACTTAAAGCGCAATTATGATTTTAAATAAGTTTTTATCTAAGATCGATTACAAGTCTTACGAAGACTTGTACAAGAATTTTAAGATAACTATTCCGAACAATTTCAACTTCGCTTACGATGTTGTCGATGAATACGCAAAGACCGAACCCAAGCGCGAAGCTCTTGTGTGGTGCGATGACAATGACGAAAGCCATATTTTTACGTTCAAGGACTTATCGCTAGCCTCCCAGCGCACTGCGAATTTTCTTGTAGAACAGGGAATCAAGAAAGGCGACCGCGTGATGCTTATTTTGCGCCGCCGCTATGAATTCTGGTTCTTTTTGCTCGCACTGCACCGCATTGGCGCTATTGCGATCCCGGCAACAAACATGCTCGCTGCCGAAGACTTGGAATACCGCTTTAACGCGGCAAAAGTCAAGATGGTGGTGACGTATGACGATTCTGCTTTACAGAAAGAAGTCGACAAAGCAAAGTCCAAATGCGAGTCTGTTGAAAAGCTCGTGACCGTGGGCCAGACAGCCCGCCAAAACTGGATTAGCTTTTATGACGACTACGAAATTTATCCCGCCTCTTTCGAACGCCCGACTGGCGAAGACGCAACACACAATGATGATATCATGATTGTGTACTTCACGAGTGGCACCAGTTCGAACCCGAAGATGGTCGCACACACGTACACCTACCCACTCGGTCATATTGTAACCGCCAAGTATTGGCAGCATGTAGTTGACGGAGGCCGCCACCTGACCGTTGCAGAAACTGGTTGGGCAAAGGCTCTCTGGGGCAAGATTTACGGACAATGGCTTGCCGGTAGTGCCGTATTCACTTACGACATGACCACGTTCATCCCGGGCAAGCTCCTCGAAAAAATGGCAGAATACAAGGTGACAACGTTCTGCGCTCCACCAACCGTTTACCGCTACATTTTGCAGCACGGGATAAGCAAGTACGATCTTTCGAGTTTGCAATACTGCACTACCGCAGGCGAAGCTTTGAACTTGGATATTTACAACAAGTTCTACCAGCAGACGGGCATCCGCTTGCAAGAAGGCTACGGACAGACCGAGCTTACGCTCACCACAGGTAACTTTGGCTTTAGCGAACCGCATCCGGGTTCAATGGGTAAGCCGTCTCCGGGCTACCGCATGGAAATTGTTAACGCCGAAGGGAAACCTTGCGAAATCGATGAAGTCGGCGAACTAATCATCAAAATTGACCAGGGTAAACCATTTGGCATGTTTGGTGGTTACTACAACGATCCTGAACGTACTGAAAAAGTATTCGAAGGTGGAGTGTACCACACTGGCGATACAGCTACCCGCGATAAAGATGGTTTCTTCTGGTTCGTAGGCCGTACCGATGACCTTATCAAGAGTTCTGGCTACCGCATTAGCCCATTCGAAGTGGAAGAAGTGCTGCATAAGCACCCGGCCGTTTTGGAAGTGGCTGTAACAGGTGTCGAGGACAAGTCTCGCGGCCAAGCGGTAAAAGCTACAGTCGTTTTGCAGAAGGGCTACGAAGCCTCCAAGGAACTGGCAAAAGAAATCCAACTTTTTGCAAAGAACATTGCCGCAAGCTACAAGAGCCCGCGCATTATTGACTTTGTGACGGAACTGCCAAAAACGATTAGCGGAAAGATTCGCCGTGCGACAATCCGCGACAAGGACGCAGCCGAGAATGAGACTGCTCCAGATGAAGCGAATGCGGAAAACGCAGTGAACGGAACGTCTGAAGAAAAATAATTGAAAACCGCCCCGTCACTGACGGGCGAGCAATAAAAAATCCGGCTTCTTAAGAAGTCGGATTTTTTTTTCAAATTTACTTGTTATCAGCGCAGTATTTGTTGGCCATGTCAAGCAGCTGTTCCTTGCCCACCTTTACATCAAATTCCTTGGGTTCAAGGGAGCTTAATGCACCGCCATAAGTCATGGAATAACCGTTTTCAGTCTGCGTGAAAGTAACGGAGCCACCTTTCGTTGTGGCTGTAGCCGAGTTTTCGGTACTAGAAACCGTACAATCGCTGGCATCAGTAACAACCGACGAGGCTTTAGAAGCGGCGGCGCAAGCAGAGAGAAGGACCGCACTTCCAATAGCAGCAAGAATCATGATTTTTTTCATTTTTATTCTCCATCTTGTTGATTATGATACCAATAATATATAACATAATTCAATCAAGATAAATAATAAAAATTTAACAATCCAGAACTACAACGCCTTGAGCACTTTGCGTGCGGCTTCGATAGTACGAGCGATATCTTCATCGCTGTGTGCCGCGCTCACGAAAATCGCCTCGAACTGGCTCGGCGCAAAGTAGATTCCTTCGTTGAGCATGCCGAGGAAATAACGACGGAAAAGTTCCAAATCGGATTTTTGCACGTCGGCAAAACACGTGACCGGACCTTCGGTAAAGAAGATGCAGCCCATAGAACCGACTTGGTTTGTCGCAAGCGGAATGCCCGCATCGGTTGCTGCAGACTTGAGGCCTGCGAGTAAACGCGTTGTCATCGCTTCGGCATGCACATAGTATTCAGGGTGTACATTGAGTTCACGCATCGTTGCAAGACCTGCCGCCATCGCCACCGGATTGCCCGAGAGCGTGCCTGCCTGGTAAATTCCTCCGAGCGGGGCAATTTGCTGCATCACGTCCAAGCGGCCGCCATAAGCGCCCACCGGCATGCCACCGCCGATGATTTTTCCGAACGTCGTCAAATCCGGCTTGATACCGTAAAGACCTTGCGCACAATGGATGCCGACACGGAAACCGGTCATGACTTCATCGACAATGAGCAAAGCGCCATGCTTTTTAGTTTCTTCAGAAAGCGTCTGCAAGAACTCGGGCTTCGCCGGCACAACGCCCATGTTGCCCGCCACCGGTTCTACAATCACGCCTGCAATTTCGTCACCAATCTTGTCGAAAAGTTCCTTAACGCCTGCCACATCGTTGTACTGGAGCGTGAGCGTGTACTTTGCCAAATCCGCAGGCACACCCTTGCTGCTAGGCTTGCCCGTCGTGAGCATGCCCGAGCCAGCCTTGATAAGCAAGCTATCGCTATGGCCATGATAACAGCCTTCGAACTTGACAATCTTATCGCGACCGGTAAAACCGCGAGCCGCACGGATAGCACTCATCGTCGCTTCGGTCCCGCTGTTCACCATACGAATCATCTCGACGCTCGGAACAAGCGACATCACAAGCTTTGCAAGTTCCGATTCCAAGCCGCACGGAGCACCAAAACTTAATCCGTTTTTTGCCGTTTCCGCAACCGCATTAATCACAGCATCGTGCGCATGCCCCAAAAGCATCGGGCCCCAGCTACCCACGTAATCGATATAATCGTTTCCATCGACATCGTAGATGTGACTGCCCTTCGCACGGGCAATAAACGGAGGCGTAGCCCCCACGTTACCGTAAGCACGTACAGGGCTGTTCACGCCACCCGGCATAAGCGTTTTCGCTTCAGCAAACAACTTTTCGCTTAAAGAATGATTCATAAAAATTCCTTAATGAGTTACTAGTTAATAGTTACTAGTAAAAAGCACTGCTAGTAACCAGTAACTCAAAAATTATTCTTTCACAATATGCACCACACGCTGCGGGAACGGGATAGAAATACCGACTTCGTCAAAGCGTTCCTTCACAGCCTTCATGTACTTGCAGCGCATGTCCCAGTAGTTTGCAGTCTTGACCCAAACTCTCATATTGACACAAACCGCGCTATCATCAAGCGACGAAACATAAAAAGATGGTTCCGGCATTTTTAGCACTTCAGAATCAGATTCTACAAGTTGCTTCATTTCGGCCATAGCCTTTTCTGCCGAGTCCGCGTAATCAATACCAAATGCCAAATCCAAACGGCGAACCGGATTACGGCTAAAATTGATAATGGGAGCGCCCCACAGCATACTATTCGGAGCAGAAACATAAAGTCCGTCCAACGAAATGAGAATCGTATTGAAAAGCCCAACGCCGACAATCTTACCCTTCAAAGAACCACATTCAATGTAGTCCGAAGCGCGGAACGGATGGAGGAACAGCAATAGAATTCCCGAAGCGATGTTGCCAAGCGTATCCTTCAAAGCAAGGCCAATGGCAAGAGAAGCAGCACCAATCACAGTCACGATTCCAGCGGTATTCACACCGAGAATATGCAAAATCATGAGCAAACCGACAATGTACAGCGCATAAGAAAAAAGCGAATAAAGTAGCGGTTTTACCGATTCATCTGCACCTTTCTTAATAGCGAAATTAAGAATAAGTTTGATAATCGCCAAGATAATGGCGATAACGACAAGCACGGTCGCAATTTCAATGATGTCCTGAGCAATAGCATTCGTGACACCGACATTTTTCAAGAACGATTCGAATTCTTTCATGATAAAGTTCCTTTTTTAAAGAATGTTCTTTTCCATAATTTCCTTGGCGTGGTACGTGATAATAATGTCAGCACCGGCGCGCTTGAATGCAATCATGTTTTCGCGGATAATCGCATTTTCGTCAATCCAGCCCATTTTTGCAGCCGCCTTAACCATGGAATATTCACCGCTTACGTTATACACAGCGACCGGTACATTGCTGATTTCTGCGGTCTGGCGGAGCACATCAAGGAACGCAAGGCCCGGTTTTACCATCACGATATCGGCACCTTCTTCCAAATCAAGCTCCACTTCATGAAGCGCCTCGCGGCCATTGCGCACATCCATCTGGTAAGATTTGCGGTTGCCAAAGTGCGGAGCAGAATCAGCAGCATCGCGGAACGGTCCGTAGAAAGCACTTGCAAACTTTGCGCTGTACGCCATAATCGGAGTGTTCGAGAACCCGTTTGCATCCAACATTTCACGAATGGCAGCCACACGGCCATCCATCATATCGCTCGGAGCGACCATATCGGCACCCGCTTCAGCATGGGAAAGAGCCGTCTTTGCCAAAAGTTCAAGCGACGGATCGTTATCCACATCGCCATCCTTGATGATGCCGCAATGACCATGACTCATGTATTCACACAGGCATACATCTGTAATCACGTACAAAGTTGGGAATTTTTCCTTGATGGAGCGCACAGCACGCTGCACAATACCATTCTTATCGTAAGCAGAAGTCGCCATCTCGTCCTTGTGATTCGGAATTCCAAACAGCAAAATGGACTTGATACCAAGCGCCACGCAGCTTTCAAGTTCCTTCAGGATTTCGTCAATCGAAAAGCGGAACTGGTCGGGCATGGACGGGATTTCTTCTTTCACCCCCTCCCCTTCTACCACGAACATCGGGTAAACGAGGGCATCGGGATTCACTGCAGTTTCTGCAACCATGTTGCGGATAACTTCATTTCTACGTAAGCGACGAGGACGAATAATCATAATTTAGTAGTCGGTAGGAAGTTAAATGTAGTCAATAATTTGAACAATCCTAATTATAGTAAATAACGGGGGTATTCATCCATGCATAAAAAAAATCCGGTCACAGAGACCAGATTTTTCGAATCTAACACAAAAAAGCTGTTTGCATTAAAGAGCGTCAGGATTCATTTCTGCGCAAGAGAAATGAGCGGCCGCATCATCATAGAAATATTCAACCTGATTCTGCACATTGCAAGCAAGCTTTGCCGGAGCACAACCAGTACCAATTGTATAAGCGGTTTTATCCAAATCGCTTATCGGGCCGCACTTCGCCATGAACGATTCCACGGCAGCATCATCGGCGGCAATAGCATAGCAGTAATGCTGTTGCATGCCTGCAATAGTCATGACTTTGTCACAAGAAACAACACTCTTATTATCAAGCTGTGTGGTATTTCCCGAGCCACCCGCATTAGAAGAAGAATCATCACCACAAGCAGTAAGTGAAAGAACGGCGCCGAAAGCGGCAACAATCATAAGTTTATTCATATATACTCCTTATTTATAAAGTTGTATATATAAGTACAAAATATCATAAATAAAAAAGAACAGATTTCAAATAAATTTTTATTTACTTTTAAAATTTTGCTCCATCTTTTCCAGACCTTCGCGCCATTCCGTTTGGATTTTATGCTTGAGTTGTTTAGCAAGCGAAGGAGCGTATCCCTGCGTAGATACAGTCACTGCGATATTTTCGCCAAAATTCATTCGTGCAGGCACTATAAAATCACCACTGCGGTAATCGCAAGCATTGTTCACCAAGATGCGGCGTGCATGGGCATCGTTGTTGACAATCGCATTTACAGCCGGCTTGTCTGTGCAAATAAACACCATAAAGACACCGCATAAATCCAACGATTCATATTCGCGTTCTTTAAGCGAAAGCTGCGGTTTATCTTCTGCAAGAGTCTTAAATTCAGACAAGAACTGCGGTGCAACTACCGTAATGCGAGCACCTGTTGGCATAAGCGTTTTGACTTTACGAAGCGCAATAGATCCACCGCCAACAACAAGTACATTGCGCCCTTCAAGATTAAGTTCGATGGAGAAAAGTGAATGATTTTGCGAGAAAGTAGATTGTTTTGCTTCGTTAGCAACGACTTGTTCGCTTTCGTTCTGCGCCGTGCGAAGGCCAGAAACCACCATGCTCGAAAATTCTTTCCAATCACCAAGGCAAGGCAAGAGCGTTATTGGAATCTGCGGAAATTCCGCCTGAAGTTTTGCCACCACTCGCGGCACATCATTCTTTGTATGTTGACCGTTCAGCAAAAGATACGGCAAAAGGGTCACTGATTCCACATCTTCACGCAAAATGGTACGCAAGTCGTTTTCTAAATCTAAAAGACTTGTGCTAGCGACACGCGTACCCGGCAAATCATGATGCAATCGGTCGAGGATTTCTTCAAATCCTTTGTACGCACCCGGCAAAATGCAATGATGAGCGATGATAAGAATGGCTTTCATTATGCGTTCTTCCCCATCGTGTAATACTCCACGATTTTTTTGACGAGTGAATCCATCGTCGTTTCGTCGGATGTGATAGTTTCAAAGCCATGCTTGCGGGCAGAAGCTTCTGTCATGCGACCTATGCAAAAGGAGATGCAAGATGCTTTTTTAACAACGTCATCCTGAGAGAGCTTCTCGAACGAAGGATCCAAAGAATCACAGAATTCTTCACTTCGTTCAGAATGACGCGTTTTTTCATTTGAAATCATCTTAACGAAATTCTCGACAGCACTGGAGCTAGCGAAAACGATTGCATCAGCTGATGCAATGGCTTCGCGTTTCCATTCCGGAAGTTCTGCAACTGGGAGCGTTTCGTAAACGACCCTACGAGTTGCTTTCGGCAAGAGTTTGAGCAAAGTATCGTCTGCGAGATTGCCTTGCAAAAGAAGGATGCTGGATTCGTCGTGAACCACATTTTGCAACAACAGGCCCAAACCTTCGCCGGTGTGGTCGTCGGGAACGTAATCGCAACGGATGCCGTATTCAAGCAACTTCTTTTCGGTGATTTTTCCAACACTTGCAATTTTTTTGCCGGCAAGCACGCGCACATCGAAACCTGCTGCGAACAACTGCTTAAAGAAACTTTCTACGCCATTCGTACTTGTGAACGCGAGAATGTCAAAATTTTTGAGGTCTTCGAATTCGACAGGCTCAACAAACTTATTTTCAGAAGAATCGGAGATGCCGGAACGGAGTCCGGCATGACAACAAGGGAAAACATCCCGTGTTTCAATCATCGGAGTTTCGATGACTTCAGCACCGAGAGCAGTAAGGCGTGAAGTAATTCCGCTAGATTGTTTTGCGGCACGCGTTACAACCAAGCGCTTACCCGAAAGTGGCAAATTCTTTTTCCAAGCCAGAGTCTTGCCAAGTTCAACAACTCCACCCATAATCGTAATTGCGGGTGCCGTCACTTGTTCACGTACAATGGTCTCTCCCGCAGTGTCAAGTGTAGCCATCACAGTACGCTGGAACGGAGTAGTTCCTTTTTCAATAAATGCAAGCGGAGTCTTCGGGTCTTTACCGCACTCAATTAAACGACGGGCAATAAAATCCATATTGGCAATACCCATCAAAAAGATAAGTGTTCCCTGGCATTTCGCGAGATTTTCAAAATCCAACGAGAGATTACATTGGATTCTATCGCCTTCGGCTCCAGAATGACTGTCACCCTGGAGTGCAGCGATAGGGGGCACGTCGGATTTTTCTTTTTCATGGCCCGTAATGATGTGAAAACTTGTTGCAATTCCGCGATGGCTCACGGGGATACCCGCATACGCCGGAACAGCAATTGCAGAAGTCACGCCCGGCACAACTTCAAATTCAACGCCTGCAGCCACGAGCTCCAAAGCTTCTTCGCCACCACGACCAAACACGAACGGGTCACCGCCCTTGAGTCGAGCAATAGTAGCACTCGGCATTTCACAAGCAAACTTCACCAATAGTTTGTTAATTTCGGATTGTTTTACCTTATGGTGCGTCGGCATCTTGCCCACATCAACCATCTTAGCCTTGCTATTACACATTCCAAGAATTGCAGGTGAAACAAGACGGTCGTAAACGACGACATCAGCCTTTTCAAGAATCGACTTTCCGCGCACTGTCAAAAGCCCAGGATCACCAGGACCAGCGCCAATCAAATAAACTTTGCCAAAATCATTCAAATTTTCCATCGAAACCAAATTTAGAAAAAGTTCGGCACTAAAATTTTGCCTATATTTTTGAGCATGAATAGTTCTAGAGCAAAGCTTCGCGACGAAGTCTATACACAGATGATGTGTGCACAGGCTCGTCTTTCCAAAGATCAGAATACCCAAATGGGCGCAGTTCTCGTCAGCGCAGATGGACGCGTCATCAGCACAGGTTACAATGGTGCTCCTGCAGGATTTGACGACGAGACCGTTCCGTACACCCGCGAAAAACAACTCCTCGCCTACGACCTTTTGGACGCCGATACGGGTGACCTCATCAGCCATCACGAATTCGAAGCGAACAAGTATCCGTTCATGGTCCACGCCGAAATTAACGCACTCCATTACGCACGCGGCAAGGTTCCACCGGGATCAAAACTCTACGTGATTGGCTTCCCTTGCGAACGCTGTTCTTTAGATATCAGCCTTTCCGGTGTTGCCGAAGTGTTCGTGACCAAGGATGATTACGACCCCAAGTCCACGCTGAACAACAGCCGCGATACGGCCTACTACATGTTCGCTCAAGCAGGAATCGTCGTGACGCTTTGCGGCAAACGCATTCGCCCAATCGTTTCGAAACCTGAAAAGAAATAATTTAGAGATTGCCACATCGCTCCGCGACTCGCAATGACGAAAATTTGACTAAACAAAGTTAATCCCGCACATTCCAAATGTACGGGATTTTTTTAGCGATACAAGATGGCGATCCCGGCACTGGGCCGGGATGACAGCCGGAAAGACAACGCAAGTTACAGTTGTTTCTGAATTTCACGGGCAAGTTCAATGCCCAAATTCTTGGCTTGCAGAACGCAATCCGCAGAGTTCAAATCGATACATCCGAAGACTTCAGCACGGAGGAGCTTTTCCGACTTTTCGTCCCAGTATATACCGCGAATTTTCAAAGACTGCGCAATTCTATCAGCATTCTTTTCGCAAGAACCATCGTTAACAAATTCCGCAAAACTTGCGACCGGAAATTGGCAACCAGCATTGAGCGCCTTCAAATAAGCCATTTCCGCAGAGGCAATGCAGAATGTAGCAACATCGTTCGCACGAGCGAGAATTTGCGAAAGGTCCGCATGACCGGGGCCGCGCGACTCTTGAGGGTTTTCATCATTCAAAGTTTCAATCGCTAAAATTCCCTGACCACTAGCGGGGAGCACTTGTTCTGTGCTAAAATATTCCGTCACTTGGTCTGCAAGCCCCATACGCTTGAGCCCAGCGGCCGCAAGTACAACGCCATCGAGTTCTGCAAGTTTACCAATACGCGTCTGGATGTTTCCACGAATCGGCACATATTCAATATCCGGACGAAGCGCTTTCAGCTGAACAATACGGCGAATACTACCCGTTCCAACGCGTGCGCCAGTAGGCAAATCCATAAAACGAGTACCTTCAGCGCCACCGCGAGAAAGGAATGCATCACGCGGGTCTTCACGCTTCAAAACAGCAGCAAGCTTGAACTGCGGCAATACCACGGCAGGCATATCCTTCAAACTGTGAATCGCAATATCCGCACGACCTTCAAGAAGCGCAACTTCCAGTTCCTTGATGAACACGCCCTTGTCGCCAAAACTAGCAAGAGACTTGTCCAAACGGCGGTCGCCTTCAGTTGTCATCGAAACAAGTTCATACGTCAGGGAATCGCGATCATTACCAGAATCGGCAGCATTATCAACAACAGAATTTGCCGCAACAATAGCATCAGCAGCCATCGTTGTCTGTGCTAAAGCCAAAGCACTTTTGCGAGTCGCTACACGAAGTTTCATCACGCCCCCTAATTACATTCGCGAAGACATTTCAAATACGTCAATACATCTTCTGCCGAATTCGAATCTTTTACCTTGTACAAATAATCATTTGCCATCTTTTTAGCAAAGCGCTCGTACATCATCTGGATGCGTTTTTTGTCCGCATCAGACACTTCCGGAAGCGAACGCAGCAACTTTTCGGATTCTTCATTTGCAGTAGATACCATCTTTTCTGCAAAGACGTGAATATCCTTTGCAATATCGTCCATGCGATACCACTGCATGAATTCTTCGATACCTTGTTGCAAAATTTTTTGCGCCGCTTCAAGTTCAATCATTCGCAATCTGCGATTTTCAGATACAATTTGTTCCAAGTCATCAACGCAAACATATTGCACACCGGGCAAATCACCAATCGAGGCTTCCGCATTGCGCGGGTTCGCGAGGTCTACAACAAGTCGCTTTGAAGGGGCTGTCACGGCAGCCGAAACTTCTCTCTCAGGATAACACAATGCAATAGCTTTTTCAAATTCATCCTTCGTGATAATTGGATCTTGGCTTGCGCTGCAAAGAATCAACACATCACTCTTACCCACAACGCTGTAGCGGTCTTCAAAGCGGACGGGAGTCAATACATCACCAAACTTTTCCGCGTTGGCAAAAGTCTTGCTACTTGCAAAAATCTTCGTCGTATTCTCTTGCACGTACTTGAGCATAAGCGAACCCATTTCGCCAAGCCCGACAATATAAACCGTACGATTTTCCAAATCATCAAAAGTCTTTTGCACCTGCTTCATCGCCAAAAAAGGAATGTTGCAGCTGAGCTTGCTCAAGTTCGTTTCAGTCTTGATACGCTTTGTCGTGTGAATAGCGCTTTGGAATAGCTTGTTCAAACTGTTGCCCGTCGCCTTGAGCTGGTGCGCGGTTTCATAAGCACGGTCAATCTGGTGCAAAATTTGGTCTTCGCCCATGGCCACGGAATCAAGCCCCGCACACACGTTCATTACATGATGAACAACATCCTCGCCCGCCTTCGTATAGAAGAACTTTGCAAAATCATCATAGCTCTGGTGTGCTAGACCGCAAACATAGCGAACCAATTCGGCGGTATCCATATCGCGGTCGCTTGCGACGTAAACTTCTGTGCGGTTACAAGTGGCAAGAATCAAAAGTTCGTCAAACGGAGAGTGACTCAACGCCTCGGTCTTGACGTCCATCGGGATATAAAACTTTTCGCGAATTGCGATTTCAGCCACCTTGTGGCTCATTCCGGCCATGTAAATCTTGCGCATGTTCCCAAAGATAGAAAAATTACACTCCACCAATCGCAATATAGGGTATTTCGCCTCGACTCATGCACTATCTTAATTGAAAAATGCTTTTTCTTTCAAAAAAAAAAAATATTATATATAAATTTATAGAAACTGAATTATTTAGCTAGGATATTCAAGAGCATGATAAAAAGATTTTTCTTCAGCGCTATTATTTCGTTAGTTTTCGCATCGCAGGCCAACGCTTGGGATATGAGTACATATGTCGAAAACGCTCAAGCCGGAGAAGGGATAACCGACACAAATTCTGTCTGGAAAAACAACCAGAGTCAAGCAAACGAAGCCGACAGCAGCATGGCTTTGACGAAATCGAATGCAAAACAAAATGAAATTAAAATCAAGCATCATGCAATCACATTTTCTTACGGCATTTATGCGCTGACTGATTTAATCGGTGCTAATAGAGCCGTTACTTCTTCGATTTTTTCATTGGGCAAGCACATTGACGACATCGCACTATTGGGTGCATTCTCACTAGATTATGGTTATAAATTCGATGAATATTTCGAAACAGGTCTTGTATTCAACTTTGCGCACCCCACAAAAAGCATTTATACATACTCTTTCATGCCCAAATTTAGAGTGAATCTCAATGGTCAAGGATTTGTCCGGCCCTTTTTTGAAATTGATGCTGGATTCATGATTATTAAAGATGACTTTCTCAACAATAGTGACGAAGCAGAAACTCGTTCATCATTTATGTTCAATGTAACATTTGCCGGACTTGAAATCGGACGTTACGTCCCAATCACTCTCGGATTGCTTTCTTTGGGCCAGCGAGGATTATTTTACGTCGGGCTCGGTTTTCACTTTTAACAGCAAACTAAGCAAAAAACTTGAAGCTCGTTTTCTTGAGTTCCTTGAGGGAATGGAGGACAACATATTCGGGATTGCCTAGCAGAGCCGCAGATTCATTGATGTAGCCATCCAATTCTTCTGGAGTCTGAGAGTGCATCATTGCATATACGTTATACGGGAATCCTTCAAAAGTCGGACGTTCGTAACAATGTGAAATAAAATGTTTTTTTGCAAGATCAAGAATTTTACTGGATTCTTCCAACCTTCGGTTGTCAGAATGACGTAAGGCTGGATTGTCTGAATGACGAGAGTCCGCGAACGATTCCTCATTTAATCTAAAGCAAACCATCGCATTGCATGGGAAACCAGCATCTTGATGACGGAGGATAGCACCAAAGCGACGCATGCGTTTGGCGGCAAGGTCCTCGCGAAGTTCATCGCAAGAAACGCCCCAGTCCTTAAACGGAGTGAGAGAATGCGGAATGTCGTCACAAGCGATGTGGATTCGGGTACGGTCAGCTTCTGTTAACGCGTTCTCAGGGGATTGCCGCACGGCGCTCGCAAAGACGTTTTTAGAAGGTGCGCCAGCCCCCTTCCCCATCACCGTATTGATTTTATACTTCTTGGTGGCGGTGAGGACATGAACATCGTGCAAATCAGTTTCTGAACAAACGCGGTCCACAACCGTCTGGATTGCGGATTCATTTTCGACAATGACCGTAAACCAAACATTGTATTCGTGACTGCGGATATAATTGTGCGTAATCGCGGGTTCGCTCATCACGACTGCAGCGAACTTTTCCATCGGCGTTTGCGAATGCGGTTCCGCTGAAAAATCAAGCGACGAAGCAGGTACTTTCCCTGCACAAAGCCTCGAAATAAAGCCGAGTTTTTTGGAATCGTACACGCCTCCAATACGGCGAATTACGCCAGAAGCGCGCATTTTCTCAACTTCATCAAAAACGTCTTGTTCTGAAACGTTCAACATTTCCGCAAGCGCTTTATACGGGCGTTCCACCAACGGAAAGCAGTCTTGAATAATCGCGAGAAGTTTTTGACTCAGCATTTGCGGCACATCGCAAGGGGCGTTACAGCCCAATTTCTTCATCCGTCAAATAGCAAGCCGGATCTTCGGCCCAGAAGTCACCTGTCACCGCCTCGGCACGCGTGCGGAAGTTGCCATTGCACAAATTCAAGAAGGCGCACTTCGGACAACGTCCCTTCAAAAGCGGCTTGCGGTCCTTGAGCCCCGCCATAATCGGGTTCGACAAGTCCGTCCAAATGTCGCCAAAGCTGCGTTCGCGAACATTCCCCAGCGTGATATATTGCGTAAACTGGTCCGGATGCACATTGCCAACGCTATCGATATTGCCAAACGCCATACCACTGCGGTTACCGCCATTGCGTTGGATCAGTTCAAGCACATGCTCGGCAAGCGCCGGATCTTCACGCTTCATGCGCTGGTACAAATAAACGGCATCGGCATGGTTGTCGACCGTCAAAATTTCCTTATTCACACCGCGTTTCTTAAAATCCAAAGTGCGGTCAATGATGAGGTCCATCGCCTTGCGGCTTTCTTCGTGGTTCAAGTCGTTTGCAACCATTGCAGAACCACGACCGCTATACACCAAGTGATAGAAGCACACGCGATCAATGTTCTCAGCTTCAAGCAAATCGAAAATAGCATTCAAGTCCTGCACATTGTAACGCGTAATCGTAAAGCGGAGGCCCACTTTCTGGCCTGTCGCGACGCAATTGCGGATACCGCGCAACGCGAGCTGGTACGCCCCCGGCTTACCACGGAACTTGTCATGAGTCTCTTCGCAACCATCAAGACTGATGCCCACGTAACCCACGCCCATAGCCTTGAGTTTCTGCGCCACATCAGGCGTAATGCAAGTACCGTTCGTCGAAATCGTCGGACGAATCCCCTTACTTGCCGCATAATTTGCAAGCTCAAAAAAGTCCGGACGCAAAAGCGGTTCGCCACCGCTGAACAACAGCACCGGCACATTAAATTCGGCGAGCTGATCAATAAGCTTGATACCCTCTTCGTGCGAAAGCTCGTTCTGGTACTTAATCGCCTCAGAACGCGCATAACAGTGAACGCACTTCAAATTACAAGTCTTCGTGCAATTCCAAACTACCACGGGACCGCGCCCCGCCCCCACGCCATTCTTCGCAGCATGCGCATGAGGTTCGTAACGAAGAGAATCCCCAAAATTCGGGGTGTCCATCAAAAGCTTAGTGATACTGATCATGGGCCCAAATCTAGAAAATTTTCTCTATATCAGAAGTACACTCCATAGTTCGGTCGCGTTTTCATATTGCGGCCTTTGACATCATACTTCGGGGCATATTTTTTCTTCAACGGTATCGGGTCAATCGTCTTGCGAATTCCGCTTCTCGGACCACCAACACCATCCCTACCATTTACATTGAGCAAAACCTTATCATAATATTCATTGGCGAAATAGAAATTAGCGAGATATAAATTCTGCACTTCAGGATAAACTTGCTGATAAGGCTTATTTTCAATCAACCCATAAAAAGCTTTATAGTTATCGTTATAGAAGAAATTACAGCTCATATACATGCCACTGATGGAATGTCCGTTTCCATAGATGATTCCTGCAAAAACATTTTCATAGTTCATCGGATGCCAATCAACATAATCTTTATTCATGTTTTCGTTCACAACGATATCGTTCATGATTTTGATACAGGATTTTATAGGCGGTTTTTCGCTTAATTCATTGTTTGCAATTTCGTCAAAATAGAACAGTTCATGAACATTCATTACAAGATAACAGCCGTCAGCATCTGTTGCTGGTTTTTGAGGTGCATAAATCCATACAGCTTTCAAATTAAATTCATCGTCTTTCGAATTGACATAAATGGAACGATCAAAGTCACCTAATTTATCCAAATTACCACCATTGGGGCCTATCCAGCCACGAAAAAGGAATCCTTCACGAGTCGGACTTTTAAGCAAAATACTTTCTCCGCTCATTGCTGTTTCCGGATTTTTCGCATCACCCATTGTGCCGCCGTCCAAGTTGTAAATAATCTTGATTTCTCGGGCACTCCATTTGGCATAAAGAACAATATCTTCGGTGTTACCCGTGGGCAATTCTGTTACCTTAGTTGTAAAGGAAGAATCCGAGTACCAGCCAACGAAAGTTTTCCCGTTTTTAGTGGGTTCTTTCAGCACGAACGTTGCAGAATCCGCATAACGGTAAGTCGGATTGCCTTTCTGTGCAGAATGATAAGCATTATAATAAGAACCATCGTTCACGTAAGTGATAGAATACCCGCTTTTCCACTTGGCAAAAATTTTCTTATTTCCTTTATCTGTAGATTCAATTTTTTCTAATGGAGTTACAAAGTTTGAATCAGCAAACCAGCCTTCAAAAACATCGCCGTTTTTTGACGCAGGCTTCAGCAATACTTCTTGTTTTGGCTTGTAGTAGCTTGGATTTGCAGAGTCATTGGCGCCACCGGCCAAATCATACGCAATATCGTAATACACGCCGTTCAATTTCGGATAAGCGTCCTTCCCAACCTCCTGCGTCCAGATGGGGTAACTGGAACCATTCACGAGTTTTTCAAGAACAGTTCCATCGGAAAAAGCTGTGGCAGAAGCCGCACTCGCTTCAAATTCGTCATTAGTATAGGAATCAAGGTAAAAGGTATTTTCAGCCACAACTTTCCAGTCTGGAAAATCTTGACACTGAGTCAGACCTTTTTGGCTAATTGCCGAAAAAATCTCCTTTGTCTCAGCGGTTCCTACAAAGAAGGTATTTTTGAAAACGGAGAAATCAGTCCCGCCCACAAGGCCACCTCCGCGATACCCCACCAAACGTCCAGCAAAATAAGCATTTTCTACAGTTACCGCATTATGATTATTATCATAAGTGTTGGCTGCACGAGGGGCTTTGCTTATCAGAGTTTCAAGAGTAACATCTATACAATAGTCTTGTTGAACACGGGCATAACCGACAAGACCACCGACATAGCTCCCCCTGCTATCCAAAGTAGCCGTACTATAAACATTCTTCAGTGAAGTTCCAAAGCCTAGCGTATTAGCAATAAAAGAACCGACATAACCATTGCCAGCAAAATAAGAATCAATGATTCCTAAATTTTGAATTAAAGCATTATGTTCACCTTCAGCAAGATTAACAAGTCCGACATTTCCATATAAGCCCGAGATGGTGTGACCATTCCCTTCAATGACGCCCATAAAATTCCCAAAAGGTTTCCACCAGTAATGAGATCCCTCATTCGGGGTTCCATCGGAAGCCAAGAGATTTTTGTTAACGACGATATCATTTTCAATGGAAACGCAAATTTGTTTATTTTTGCGCATTAAGCTATCAGAAACTTTTACAGCACCGTAGAGTTCTGCAGCATCGTGGACAAGCATACACCCCGACTCGTTCTGTTGCGGGATTTTCGCCTTCACTCCCCAACGAGCATAAAGCGACAACCGTCCATTTTGGGTGCGGGTGACAGAAATAACAGCATCAGCATAGGTAATTGCGTTATTCTCGTAAGGAGATGAATTAAAATACCAGCCCAGAAACTCGGCTCCATCCTTGGTGGGCGGGAAAAAATTAATTGAAGGGGCGTCCGAGCGATCGCTATATTTATACAAATAGGAAGATAAGTTTTCAGGATTATTCGTTCCTCCCTGCAAATCGTAATCAATATAAATCGTATCCCTAACTGCAACTACGGCAAAAGCATTTCCCGCGATAAGCAAGCAAATAAAAGCATAAAATGACTTCAACATATTTTCTCCCTAATATATAGCAATCATCCACTCGCTCATCAATATACATATAAATCCAACCTAGAGCAGGATTTATCCATGCTTTTTTAGACACGCTTTTCAAAATTAACGATAGCGCGATTAATATGCTACAACAAAGGTATTATATGCTACAATGTAACACTATCCCGCATTTTCTTGCAGCATTTTCACTTGTTCATCAGCCCATTCTTCGAAGGTATCGTCTGCAATGTTAGATTTAACATCTTTCATCAAGTGGATATAAAAATGCAAATTATGAATGGCCGCAAGCGTCCAGCCAAGCGGTTCCTTTTCCTTGAAAAGATGACGCAAATATGCACGACTATAATTACGGCAGCAATAGCAATTGCAATTCGGATCAAGCGGCAAATCGTGCTGATGCGCAAATTTAGCGCCCTTGTATCGCAGCACGCCTTGGTGTGTATAAACTAAACCATCCTGAGCGTTTTTCGCAGGCAAAATGCAATCGCACATGTCCACGCCTCGCTTTACAAGTTCAATCAAATTCCACGGAGTTCCCACGCCCATCACATAGCGGGCGCGATCTTCGGGCAATAAGTTTGTACAAAAGTCGGCAATTTCATACATCGTCTCGACAGGCTCGCCCACCGAAAGCCCACCCATCGCATAACCGTCTGGCTTAATTTCCTTGAGCGCTTCGATGGACTTCTGGCGCAATTCCTTGTGCATACCGCCTTGGACAATTCCAAAGAAATACTGCGGATAGCCGTGAATCGGAGGATTTTTCTCTAGCCATTCCTTTGCTTCGCGCGTCCACTTAAGCGTGAGCGCAAGCGACTTTTCGGCCTCCTCGACCGTACTCGGGTACGGAGTACATTCATCAAAAGCCATGATGATATCCGCACCGATTTCGCGTTGTGCATTCATCACACTTGCAGGTGTAAATAAATGACGAGAGCCATCCAACAAACTCTTGAACTGCACACCTTCTTCGGTAATCTTGCGGAACTGCTTTAAACTCCACACCTGAAATCCGCCGCTGTCCGTGAGCATCGGACGGTTCCAGCTCATGAACTTTTGCACGCCCCCCGCTTCGGCAATCAGCTTTGTGCCCGGTCGCAAGTAAAGGTGGTACGTATTCGCCAAGATGATTTCTGCATCAAGTTCGCGGATGTCGCGGCTCGTGAGCCCCTTGACCGTAGCCGCAGTCCCTACAGGCATAAACACGGGCGTCGTCACATCGCCGTGTGCCGTATGGATAACCCCAAGACGGGCCTTGCTGCGGCCGCTTGTTTTTAAAAGTTCAAAAGGATTGGAATTCACGAAACCAAAAATACAAATCTTCTTTAATTGCTATGGATCCTTCGTCTTCGAACCTAATGGTTCTCCGCTCAGGATGACGGCAACCGTTACGATTTTTCAAGTTTAGGCTTTCGGTTTCGCGGGGTCAAATGGCGCATTGCGCTTTTTCCCGTATGCGTGGGCAAAACCTTCTGGCTTGCAGAAAGGGTTTGCTCAATTTTGTTTTCGCCAAGAGGACGGAACTGTCCCGTTAAGAGATTGTGGTCGATAGCCATAGGAGCTCCTAATGTTTTTGATGGTGATATAACTAATATAATATATTTTCAATTTTTTCCTTGGACACACCTCACAGATAAGGCAAATTTCTCGTATGTTTCATCAAATGATGCGCTAGAACGTCCATTTTCGAACATCACACTACGAGCGTTGCTCCCCCGGACCTCGTCTCGGGTCCAAAAATAAGCATAATTTTCAAAAAAGCTAAAATACTCCATAAAATGATATCCGCCCTGAATTTCCGAGATAAAGCCACGCGATTTTAGAGAATCCGCTGCATATTCAGGGCCGCCCACCACCGCAAACAAGCTATCGAAATCTGCCTTAGACGGAAGTTCCCAGCCATCTGGGCAAGCATTCATCGCCACATCCCATTCGTAGAGCCGCCCCTGTTTTTCACAAAAATCATCACTATTATTAAAACAACCGGACCAACCGCGAACAGTATCAACAACAATCTCCAAATTTTCTTGATAATTGAGATTTTCAGCCATCCACACTCGCCCACCAATATCCAAAATCTTGTATGTTTGCTGGTCACGAGAATCGGTAAAAAAATTTGCTCGAAATTCCGCACTGGACGGAGTCGAATCAGAACAGGCTAAAAAGCCAACAGCAAGCAAAGCGAAACAGCAAATCCATATTTTATCAATCATAAATTTAAAATAAGTATTTTAATAGAATTATTTCATTCCCGCAATAAAAACTATGCTTTATTTTTCTAGTAGCCAAAAACACATAACTAATAACTATTTTCTATATTTGAGCGTGGATTGACGATTTGGTAATCAAACCGCCACGGTTAATAACGAGGCACTCGATGGATTTGAAAATACTCCCTCAGCCAGACGATGTTACGTGCGGACCCACTAGCCTACACGCTGTTTATTCTTATCTTGGCTATAATATTCCCCTTAAAAAGCTCATTTCCGAAATTGAATTTTTGGAAGAAGGCGGCACTCTAGGCGTATTCCTTGGAATAGATGCCCTCAAACGCGGATTCAAGGCTACAATTTATTCTTACAATTTAAAGATTTTTGACCCAACGTGGAGCAAGCTCAAGATGCCCGAACTCCGCGAAAAACTGGTCGCCTTGCACAAGGCAAAACATGCACCTAAGCTTAAAAAAGCAATTGACGCCTATATTAGATTTATCGACTTGGGCGGAACAGTCGCTACGGCTGATCTACGCGCAAGCATGTTCGAAGGCTATTTCAAGCGCGGCATCCCTGTTCTTTGCGGCTTAAGCGCCACCTACCTTTATCGTTCCCCTCGCGAATACACCAACGATAACGACCAATCGGTTTTTGACGACATTCATGGCGAACCGATGGGCCATTTTGTGGTGCTTTACGGACTTGACGAAAAAAAGCAATTCATGGTTGCAGACCCTGATTGTACTAACCCGATGGCAAACGGTCCCTACTATAAAGTGGACAAATTCCGTCTGATTCACAGCATTCTGTTGGGTGTCATGACTTATGACGGAAATATTCTTGTTGTGGAGAAAAAATAATGAAAGCACCGGCACTGATGATTACCTGCGAACATGCGAGCAACGCTGTGCCGGATTTCGTCCTGCGCGCTCTCCGCGATTCAAAGATTCCCGATGAAGTTCTCGCCTCCCACCGCGGCTACGACATCGGTGCGTACAACATATTTTCAAATCTTGTAAAACGGCTAAAACCGGACTTTCACTGTTCCAGCCGTTTTTCGCGCCTGGTGGTCGACATGAACCGCAGTTCGACAAGCAAGTCGTTCTATTCGGAATATACAGCAAGTTTACCAAGCGCAGTCAAAGAGTACATGTTTATTCTTTGGAAAAAATACCGTGAGAAAATCGAAAACTTTGTTTCCGGGATAATTTCCGCAAGAGAGCGAAAAATCGAAAAAGAAGCCCCTCTCAAAGTCATCCACTTGGGGATTCACAGTTTCACCCCAGTCTTGAACGACGTAGAGCGAGATGCCGACGTGGGAATTCTTTATGACCCCGCCCGCCCCACCGAAGCAAAAATTGCAACGGCACTCATCAAGAGCATTCACGAGCGCGCCCCGTGGCTCAAAATCCGCAAGAACTACCCCTATTTGGGTAAATCCGACGGTCTCACCACAACGCTAAGGCAAAAGTTTGGCCCAAGCTATGCCGGACTGGAAATTGAAATTAACCAGAAATTGCTGAGCAAATAATAAATAGCGCATCCCCGAGCTGTGTCCGGGGTGACTATGCTAATATTTCCGCATTTTTTCAAAAATTGGTTGTCCGTTTTGGGTAATCTTATTTAATTTTATGCGTGGATTTTTGCCCTTCTTGCGTGTAATGCACGCCGAAGGTGTATATGATCAGATTTTTTACGAAAAAACCTAAAAACTGGAGATATCCATGGCAAAAAAGATGATTGCGTGTGACGGTAACGAAGCCACCGCTAGCGTAGCGTTTGCTGTTAGCGAAGTTGCGGCTATTTACCCGATTACACCGTCTAGTCCTATGGCTGAGCACGCCGACAACTGGAGTGCTGCAGGCAAGAAGAATATTTGGGGACAGGTTCCCCGCGTGTTTGAAATGCAGTCCGAAGGTGGCGCTGCCGGTACCGTTCACGGTGCTCTGCAGGCCGGTGCTTTGACCACGACCTTCACCGCATCTCAGGGTCTTCTCTTGATGATCCCGAACATGTACAAGATTGCAGGCGAACTGACCCCCACGGTCTTCCACGTCACTGCACGTGCTCTTGCTATGCAGGGCCTTTCCATTTTCGGTGACCACTCCGACGTGATGGCTTGCCGCCAGACGGGTTTTGCAATGCTCGCCTCCAGCTGCGTCCAGGAATGCCAGGACCTCGCTCTCGTGGCCCACGCTTCTACTCTCGAAAGCCGCGTTCCGTTCATGCACTTCTTCGACGGTTTCCGTACCTCTCACGAAGTGATGAAGATCGAAGCTCTCGAAGACGGCGTTATCCGTAACGTCATCGACGAAAAGTACGTGAAGGCTTGCCGCGAACGCTGCCTCACACCGGACCGCCCGACTATGCGCGGTACCGCCCAAAACCCGGACGTTTACTTCCAGGGCCGCGAAACGGTGAACCCGTTCTACGCCAAGGTTCCGGAAATTGTCCAGAAGTATATGGACAAGGTTGCAAGCTACACTGGCCGTCAGTACCACATCGTGGACTACGTCGGTGCTGCTGATGCAGAACGCGTCATTATTTCTATGGGTTCTTCGACCTGCACCATCGGTGACACCGTCAAGTACCTCAATTCCAAGGGCGAAAAGGTCGGTCTCGTCAACATCCGCCTCTACCGTCCGTTCCCGATGGAAGCTGTCGTTGCCGCTCTCCCGAAGACTGTCAAGAAGATTGCCGTCCTCGACCGCTGCAAGGAACCGGGTTCCGCTGGCGAACCGCTCTTCCAGGATGCCCTTACCGCTATTTCCGAAGCCGTGATGGCAGGCAAGATGGCTATGCCGAAGATGATCGGCGGCCGCTACGGTCTTTCCTCCAAGGAATTCACGCCGGCTATGGTCAAGGCCATCTTCGACGAACTCTCCAAGGCAGAACCGAAGGCTCGCTTCACCGTCGGTATCAACGACGACGTTTGCCACACGAGCCTCACCATCGATCCGAACTTCAAGCTCGAAAGCGACTTCTTCCAGGCTATGTTCTTCGGTCTCGGCTCTGACGGTACTGTCGGTGCAAACAAGAACTCCATCAAGATTATCGGTAACGAAACCGACAACTACGCTCAGGGCTACTTCGTTTACGACTCCAAGAAGTCCGGCTCCATGACCACCTCTCACCTCCGCTTTGGTAAGAGCATCATCGACGCCCCGTACCTGATTGGCGAAAACGAAGCTGACTTTGTTGCTTGCCACCATACTCCGCATCTCGAATCTATCGACATGCTCAAGTATGCCAAGGTCGGTGCAACGTTCCTCGTGAACACCCCGCACTCCGCTGAAACCGTTTGGGACACCTTCCCGCGTCCGGTGCAGGAAGCCATCATCAAGAAGCAGCTCAAGGTGTACGTGATCGACGCTTACGCCGTTGCCGCCAAGACCGGTATGGGCCGCCGCATCAACACCGTGATGCAGACCTGCTTCTTCAGCAAGCTCGGTAACGTGCTCGATGCAGAAACTGCTATCAAGTACATCAAGAAGTATGCCGAAAAGACTTACGCCAAGAAGGGTATGGAAGTCGTCCAGAAGAACTGGGACGCTATCGACGCCTCTCTTGCCAACCTCTTCGAAGTCAAGGTTCCGTCTGCTGTCACCAGCACCAAGGAATTCCGCGCTCCGATCCACGGCAACGCTCCGAAGTTCGTGAACGAAGTCACCGCAGAAATCATCAAGGGCAACGGCGAACAGCTCCCCGTTTCCAAGATGCCTTGCGACGGTGTGTTCCCGACCGCTACCACCAAGTACGAAAAGCGCGACCTCGCCCTCAACATCCCGTCCTGGAATCCGGACGCTTGCGTGCAATGCGGCAAGTGCGCCATGGTCTGCCCGCATGCAGCCATCCGCTTGAAAGTTGTTGATGAATCCGCCGTGAAGAACGCTCCGGAAGGCTTCAAGTACACGGCCGCCAAGGGCTTCAAGCTCGAAGGTTCCGAAAAGCCGGTATTTGCAATTTCCGTGTCCAGCTACGACTGTACGGGTTGCGGCGTTTGTACGCAGGCCTGTATCGGTAAGGACAAGACCGACGCCACCAAGAAGGCCATCAACATGGTGCCGCAGGAACCGATCAAGGTTCAGGAAGGCAAGTGCTGGGACTTCTTCGTCGACCTCCCGGAATTCGACCGTACCAAGGTCAACAAGAACCTCGTCAAGCAGGCCATGCTCCTCGAACCGTTGTTCGAATTCTCTGGCTCCTGCGCAGGCTGCGGCGAAACCGCTTACGTGCGTCTCGTTTCTCAGCTGTTCGGTGACCGCATGGTTGTCGCCAACGCTACGGGTTGCTCCTCCATTTACGGCGGTAACCTCCCGACCACTCCGTGGGCAAAGAACAAGGAAGGCCGCGGTCCGGCATGGGCCAACAGCTTGTTCGAAGACAACGCTGAATTCGGTCTCGGTATGCGCCTCGCTATCACGAAGCATGCCAAGCAGGCTTTGAGCCTCCTCGAAGCCGTGAACGTTCCTGCTGAACTCAAGGAAAAGCTCACGACCCAGGAGCAGAATGACGAAGCCGGCATCAAGGCCCAGCGTGAAAACGTTGCCGCCCTGAAGGCCGCCCTCGCCGGTGCTACCGACGATGCATCCGTCAGCCTCCGCGACGAATTCGCCGACTACCTCGTGAAGAAGTCCGTGTGGATCTTCGGTGGTGACGGTTGGGCATACGACATCGGTTACGGTGGTCTCGACCACGTGATGGCCACGGGCGAAAACGTGAACATCTGCGTCCTCGATACCGAAGTGTATTCCAACACCGGTGGACAGGCTTCCAAGGCCACGAACCGTGGCGCAGTCGCCCTCTTCGCTGCCGCCGGTAAGCGCGCCGGCAAGAAGGACCTCGGCCTCATCGCCATGAGCTACAAGAACGTTTACGTGGGCCGTATCGCCCTCGGCGCAAACGACGCTCAGGCCCTGAAGGTTCTCCAGGAAGCAGAAGCACACAATGGTCCGTCCCTGATCATCTGCTACTGCCCCTGCATCAACCACGGTTTCGATCTCAACAGCCAGCTTCAGCACCAGAAGATGGCCGTGGATTCCGGTTACTGGACTCTGCTCCGCTACAACCCGGCTCTCGCCGCCGAAGGAAAGGCTCCGCTTATCCTCGACTCCAAGAAGCCGACGATTCCGGTTGCAGAATACATCTACACCGAAAACCGCTACAAGCAGCTCACCCGTAACAATCCGGAAGTGGCCAAGAAGCTCGCCGACGACCTCCAGAAGGAAGTCGACGCCCGCTACGCATTCTACGATGCCATGTCTAAGGATACCGAAGGGCTGATCAGCCTGTAAGGATGTCATTCCCGGCTTGACCGGGAAACTCCCTTTACAAAAAAGGCTCCCGTTCGAAAGAACGGGGCCTTTTTAGCTTTAGAAGCGGGCGTCCACACTGCCAAGCGGAGGAGGCTACTCTTAAGTAGCCTTCGTAGCGCGGAGCATTCAACTCCATCAAAAGTTCCTATATGCGATAGTTGAATGCGGAGTCTCATACCGACGCACGCTTCGCATTCTATGACGCCATGTCTAAAGATACGGAAGGCTTGATTAGCCTGTAAGGATGTCATTCCCGGCTTGACCGGGAAACTCCCTTTACAAAAAAGGCCCCCGTTCGAAAGAACGGGGCCTTTTGCTTTAGAAGCGGGTGTCCACACTGCCAAGCGGAGGAGGCTACTCTTAAGTAGCCTTCGTAGCGCGGAGCATTCAACTCCATCAAAAGTTCCTATATGCGATAGTTGAATGCGGAGTCTCATACCGACGCCCGCTACGCATTCTACGACGCCATGTCCAAGGATACGGAAGGGTTGATTAGCCTGTAAGGATGTCATTCCCGGCTTGATCGGGCATCTCCCTTTACAAAAACGCCCCGTCACGATGAGTAGCGGGGTGTTTTTTATTGATTCGTCTTTCCGTTAATCATATAAAGCATTATCGCGCAGATCATCGGCATCACGTACCCGATGTACGATGAGATTCCAGGCTTTGAAACCAGCAAATTATAGAGCCCATGGACCGTCACGGAAAGCGACAACACACCAGCAATCCCTGCAAGCGAAAAAGCCTTGTAAGTTTTCAGCAGTTGCATTCCCTTAGCCAGCGCCACCAAAGTCACGATATGCATCACACCGACAGCAGCACCGCGCACGAGCACATTCGCCAGTTGCGGAGCACCCGATGACAAAATAAAGCAGCAATTCTCAAACGTTGCAAAACCTGCACCGATACCAACAGCACTCAATTGAATTTCATCATCTGACGGATTAGACACATAAACGCAAAACAGCATCGATAAAAGTTTCATGCACTCCTCTATCATCGGAGAAAGAAAAATAGAGGTATCCTCGGCCGAAAAATCTGATAACACTTGAACATACCCAGAAATATACGCCGAAACAATGCAAACGATCATCCCCACAAGGAACGAGGCCGTCAAACGTCGTGCATTCCCCTTAGTGAAAAGCAAAGTAATCGCAAGCGGCACAGCGATGCAAATCAGAACATTTTCAGCATAAATCATCCACTAGTTCCCTTTTCATCGACGTAAACATTATTGGCAATACAATTATATTCACTCCAAAAGCCAAATTGTAATAAGGCACAGGGCTCAAAAACATTGCAAGTTCCGTCCACAAAAAAAATGTCGAAGTAACAAAAAAATCCTTGCATCGAAAGCTCTTAACCCCAAGCCAAACCATCAAAGTAAACATCACCACAAAACACACCACATTTACAAATTCGTACAAAAAACCTTTTTCACATAGCAACGGGATTTGCAAAATCAAAACAGAAATACTCATCACAGCAGCGAGCAGCAGTTCCTTTCGAGCCAAAACTTCCCTACTCCGAATCCCACGAATCAAAATCCACAAGAAATAGATATAGGGAATTCCGAATAAAATATCCTGAAGCCATTCCCCAGACCACGCAATCCATAACGCAATATTTGCACCAATAAACAGAAATGCGAAAACGATTTCACCAAGAATCCTTTTCTTGTCTTTCAGCAAAGATTCGAGCCCCGCCGACAAAAGTAGAATCATGGCGCACTCCCCTATTTCATTAGACGCAATCGGCATGCGCGTATCTGGTTTTAAAACATCATACGCAATCCAGTACAAATTACTCAAAAGAAAACTAACCATCGCCAACAGAAAAAAGAACGGAAGAAATTCATTTTTCCCGCTCTTCATCAATTGGACAGTTCTAACAATAACAACAACTAAAATAACAGATTGAAAAATGGTCATGATGACATCAAGCAGAGTCAATCCGCTCATTTTCACCCTTCTCCCGCCAAATGCGAATTATTCATCCGTTCGTACGCAATACGCAAAGCCTCTTTTCCTCGCGCTAGAATATTGTACGTCTGCTTTATGCTTTTCTTTATTATTCGGCTAATCTGTTCCGGCTTCATATTCTCGAAATACAAGAGGAATAACGCATTCCTATAATCAGCATCAATGGACTTCATCGCTCGATACACTTGTGAATCCGTCTCATTTTTCAATAGCATCCCCACTGGATGAAAACTAGCATCCGCCTCTATATTGTTCAAAAAATCGTTCGCAGAAGAAACAAATTTGACCTTACGTTTCCGTAAATAAAGCAACGCTTGATTTTTAGCAACCGCAAAGAGCCAAGTTTTAAACGACGCATCCTTATTTTCTTTATAGCGAGCCGTACCAGAAGCCAAAATTGCAAAAGTGTCCATCATTAATTCTTCAGCAACATCTGCATTTTGAACAAATCCATATAGGAACAAGATTAAACCATCCCTATACTTTTCAAAAAGGACTTCAAGAGCATCTTGAGCATCGTTGTTTAAAAAACGGATAAACAATTGTCCATCAACATCGGGCATCACACACCTTTCCCATTATGACAACATTTTTGTAACAAAATGTAATTATTTAAATAAATTCATCAATATTGTAAACAAAATTTTAAAACAAAGTAGTGAGTAAAATTAAACATTCCTACAATTAATAAGTAGTAAAACCAGGAGTTTCTCTCGTGGTGTTTTAGAGTTTAAACTACACCTCAAAAAAACGCTCAGGATCCTATCGTCCTGGGCGTTTTACGTTACTTGCTTATTTTTATTTACAATAAAATATTGAGTAAAAAAACTAAATTATGCAATTAAGTAGCATATAAAATATAAGCCATTAAGGAGGAAACTTGAAATACACAAAAGAAGACGCTCTTAAAGAAATAAGGCGACGAGCTGGAATAATCCGACAAAAACGAGAAAGAAGAACTACAAGGATCCTGACGACAACAGCATGCCTTACTTTAGTCGCTCTTTTTGCTGTAATAAGCGTATTTTCTGGTTCGAAGGTTTATGCAACGCCATCCGTGTATGGAGCATTTATTCTTTCTACAGAAACCGGCGGATTCATACTTGCCGCAGTTCTAGGATTTGTATTGGGAGTTGTGATAACGCTTTTAGTCAAGCATTCAAAAAAGAAAAACTCAAATAAAAAACAATCTGATTTGTAATTTACAAAAGTTCATTTTTTCAATTATGCAACGGAACCGTTTGATAAAATATCAAACGGTGTTTTTTTACAGAAAAATTTTCATTGGAGATTTTATAAAAGTTTCATAATGTAAATAAATTTTTATTGATAAAATAATGAGTAAAAATACACATTCTTGCATTTAATAAATCGAAGGGATTAAGATCCCAATAAACTCATAAATTAAACAAAAACACAAGGAGAAAACAAAATGATGGAACGAGTAATTGCAGGCGGATGGAATATCAATGTTCTCGTTAAAGATTGGCCAGAAGAAGTTAGTGCAGCAGAAGAACAGTTAAACAAACTCATTGGCGCATCTTATAAAGTATTCGCTTATCTTGGTCAGCAGGTTGTTAAAGGCATGAATCATGCCGTTCTCGCAGAACAGATCATTGCAAGTGCAGCCGGAGACAAGAATGTCGTTCTCGTCATTTTCAACGTTTGGGAAGACAAAGTCACGATTACAACAATCGAGCGTATACTCGAAGGTCGTGAGATTCCTGGCGGCATCGTTGTAGACCCAACTACCGATATTCCAGAAGAAGTTATGGTAGATTTCAACAAGGTCATCAGCGGATTTGTAGGTTCTGATGTCAAGCCTTTCGCCTACCTCGGAGGTCAAGTCGTTTCTGGCATTAACCATTTCCTTGCCGCAGAAGTAAAACCGGTTACTCCGTATGCAAGCGCAAAGATTTCTTTGGTTACTGTTAACGCCAAATGCAGATCCATCAATTTTGCAAACATTCTTTAATGTAATAACCGAATAGTCAAAAAACAATTAATTCAAGGAGATAAATAATGGATCAGATCAAATCAATCGCACTTCTTAACAAAGGAGCCTACGTTGCTCGAATTGAAGTCAAGTGGCAGCATCCTGTTACAGGACAAAAAGGTACGTACGCAGATGGACACGATATTTGCGTAACGGAAGAACGTACCGTTGTCTTGACCCAGACAAACATTCCTGAGGGTGCTCACGTTTATCTGCATGTCGATGTCGTCGCAGGAAGAGACTTGGAAGCCGATGAAGTATTCGAATTCAGCGCAAACGCAAACAAGACTGCAAAATACAGATGCACAGGCACTACGCTTTTCGACCATTTGTATTTTGACGGTCTAGTCTAATTTCCAAAATTAGAACAACTCTAAGCGAGGCGATTTTACATAAATCGCCTTTTTTGTATTTTCTACCCATTTAAGTTTGCTTTTTTTAACAAAAAATCATTTTTCAGAATGTTTTTTGCAAAAAAAATGGTATTTTATAGGCGGTTATTATTAAATCGAATTTACAGAGGAATTTCATGAGCTGGTCATACTCTAGAGAGCACCAAAAGAATATCCTTTGCATGATCATGGCTGGTGGACAAGGGAGCCGCCTTCAGCCCCTCACCCGCGACCGTGCAAAGCCTGCAGTCCACTTCGGTGGAACCTACCGCATTATCGACTTCGTTCTCAACAATTTCATCAACTCCGGCATTTTCAAGATCAAGGTTTTGACGCAGTTCAAGAGCGATTCATTGAACAAGCATATTTCTGCAGCATGGAACTTGAACGCAAGCCTTGACCAGTATGTTGACCTCGTTCCGGCCCAGATGCGTACGGGTGACGAATGGTACCGCGGTACAGCCGACGCTATTTTCCAGAACATCAACTTGATTACCGATGAACGCCCGGACCTCGTGGCAATTTTCGGAGGCGACCACATTTACAAGATGGACATCAACCAGATGATTGATTTCCACCTTTCCCGCGCAGCACTCCTCACGATTGCCGCCATTCCGGTTCCGGTCGAAGAAGCCCGCGAATTCGGTATTATCGAAGTGGATGCCGACAACCGCATGGTCGGTTTCGAAGAAAAGCCGAAGGAACCGAAGCAGATGCCGAGCCGTCCGGGTTGGTGCCTCGCCAGCATGGGTAACTACCTTTTCACGAGCAAGTTCCTCGTTCGTGAGCTTTTGAAGGGTGCAAGTTCTGGCGCAACGGACTTTGGCAAGCATATTATTCCGCGCTTGTACAAGGAATATCCGGTTTACGTTTATGACTTCAACACGAACATTGTTCGCGGTGAACAGGCTTCTACCAAGGGTTACTGGCGCGACGTAGGTACTCTCGATGCCTTCTTCGAAGCAAACATGGACCTTTGCTCCGAGAATCCGCCGTTCGACCTGTACAACAACTACTGGCCGATCCGTACGTTCAACTGGAACCAACCGCCTGCACGTTTCTTCGCAGGCGACAACAACGCCCATCAAGGTGCTGCCGTAGATTCCATTGTTTCTGCGGGTTGCATTATCGGTGGCGGTACGGTCGTAAAGAGCATTCTTTCGCCTGGCGTGACCATCCAGAAAGACGCTTTGGTCGAAGAATCCATCCTGTTCCCGAACGTGACGATTGGTCCGGGTGCAAAGGTGCGCCGCGCTATCGTTGAAAAGGGCTTGCATATTCCAGCCGGCTTCCAGATTGGTTATGACTTGGAACGCGACAAGCAGCTTTTCCACGTGACCGAATCCGGCATTGTCGTCCTCGCCAAGGATACGATAATTAAAGCCTAGCAAGGCGAGTGCAGCGCCTAGCCAAGAGTCGCACCTCAGCGACATCCTGAACCCAGCAAGGGTGAAGGATCCAGTTAAGCCTCGAGTGCCCGCCATAGCGCGGGCATTTCCTTTTTACGCCGAAAACCCTATACTTCGACTAGGCTTTATAAAACCCTCCCCAAAAGCGCTATAAATTTCTAAATTTGCTCGCATGAACGAAGAACAAAGCGCAAAATTTTCTCAGAAGTTACAAAACATTGCTAAAGCTCCCAAATATCGTGGAGCCATTTTCCAGATTGAAGCCGATGAAAAAGGTCTCGCCCTCGTCGATGTGAAAGAAGCGAGCCTTAAGGTCTACTTGATGATTGACCCAGAATGTGACAAAATTTTGGAAACGAGATTTTTCACATACGGCGGTCCGCTCTTTACGGCCCTCGCCGATTCGTTCTGCCGCAAGATTCAAATGGCAACAGTCGATGACGCTTGCAAGATTACCGCCGAAAGCCTCGAAGAAGAATTGCGCGATACGCCGGACGTACGAGCCATCCCGGAAGATGCTGTAGAAATCAAGCAGATGAACCACCTCATCGCGAAAGTTTTAGAGGTCTACCCCGAAAAGAAGGCCACCGCCATTATCGTTCGCGAAAAAATGGAACGCATCAAGTACCGCACGCAGACCGCAGAAGGCCGTGCCGAAGCCGATGCCGAATGGAACGCGCTCACCAAGGCACAAAAGATCGAAAAGATTGAAGCATGGCTCCACCAGACCGTCCGCGGAACACTCCAGGGCGACGGCGGTGACATCCAAATTCTCGACCTTACTGATGACAACCGCCTGCAAATTCGCTACCAGGGCGCATGCGCCGGTTGCGGTAGCGCTATGGGCGGAACACTTTTCTATATCGAAGACGAACTCAAGAACAACGTCTACTACAACATAATCGTCGAACCGGAAGATCCGCTTGCAAACCTCCCGCAAAATCCAGACTTGCCGGGATTAGATGACAATAATCCGCCCGCAAGCATGTACTAAATTACCGTATTTACGATTTTAAAGAACTTTGATAAATTAGATACAAGAGTCCGTAAAAGCGGACTCTTTTTACTATTAAGCAAATTTTTCATCAACAAAATTTGTATTTTCCATACAAATATTTAAGGAGAAATTGACATGAAGAAAATTCTATCCATTATTTTGTTGACTATTACATTCTCCTTCGCGATTAAATGCACAGATGCTTTGCTAAAAATAGCGCCTGCAATATATTACTTGAACCATAACTACATAATAGTTCAAGAAAATTATCTTGACATATTTAGAGAAGACACTTCATATAGGGAAGTCTATATTCATTGGGACGGCACTATTTCCAATCACAAATTTGATTGGTATGAAAACACACGCTTCATTCTTAGATCCCAAAAAGAAGATCCTCCCTACTCACTAAAAACAAATGCTTTGGACGAAGGCGAATCCATTAATTATACCGAGAATAATTCTGCAGGGCACTTGGTATACAACAGATTTAATACTCTAGAAGATAAAATTGCAAAAAAGCCCTCTCCTTACTTTTCTTCTGATATAGCCTTTACAGGAGACACCCTCATTCTAGCTCGGCATAGATTGACTGATGACAAAACCTTTATTAGTAAACTGATCCTAAAAAACGACTCTCTTTTCTATTTAACAATGAGCTTTTACGGAGCATCGCAAGATACAGTTGTCGAACAAGAGACTTCGGATTTTATTTACACAAACAATTCCGAAAACGAGGGACGTTGTATCGAATTTAAATACAACAAGGATTCTCTTAAATTTGTCCTAAATAACGATCCAGAAATCTTACATATCAAAACCTTTACCCAGCATGGTGATTCAATCATATTCGCCAAAGAATATCCCTCCGATTTTAATTCAAAAACTGAATACGTTTTTCTACCCATAGAAAAGGTTCTGGAGAAAGGCGGAACCATAGCAATAAAAAAGAAGAACTTTTCACAGTTCCCCACAGCACGTAAAAATCACTATTACGATTTAAAAGGCCGTACCTATTCAAAACAGATTCCGTATAGGGTGTTTTTCTAAAATCAAAGGCACAAGAACAATCTCCTTCGGCTATTTTTCTATATTTTTTTCGGAAAAATTCACAAAGGAAACGATATGTCCGAAGAATTGAATCTTAAGTTTGTTGATCCCGTGCCGATGCGCTACGGTGAAAACTCCCACCAGTCTGCAGTGTTCTACCGCGACCCGACCTGCACCGAAGCAAACCTCGCTTCTGCAAAGCAGCTCTGGGGTAAGGAACTTTCTTACAACAACATCGTCGATGCTGACGCAGCCCTCGAAATGGCTCGCGAATTCAGCGATGGCAACGCAGTTGTGATCGTGAAGCACATGAACCCGTGCGGACTTGCTACGGGTGAAACGCTCCGCGAAGCTTTGGAAGCCGCTTGGGCTGGTGACCCGGTGTCCGCTTTCGGTTCTGTGATTGCCGTGACTCGCAAGGTCGACCTTAAGACAGCCGAATTCCTCAAGGGCAAGTTCGTTGAAATTTTGCTCGCTCCGGCTTTCGATGACGACGCTCTCGAATTCCTCAAGAACAAGTCTAAGGACATCCGTCTCCTCGAAGTTGGCGAAATCAAGAAGGCAACCGCCTGCAAGGTTTACAAGCACGTGATCGGCGGTATGCTCGTCCAAGACCGCGACATCGGCACATGGGAAAAGTTCGAATGTGTCACGAAGGCACAGTTCCCGAAGAACAAGGAAGACCTCGCCCGCTTCACTTGGCTCGTCACCAAGCATACAAAGTCTAACGCTATCGTGATGTGCTACGAATACAAGCCGGGTTATTTCCAGGTGATGGGTCTTGGCCCAGGTCAGCCGAACCGCATCGACTCGAACCTCCGCCTCTGCCAGCCGCGCGTCCGCGACAACGTTGCTCGCCTCCCGGAAGCAAAGGAATTCTTCGACGAAAACGGCAAGCTCGTGAACGAAGCTGGCCTCAAGGCTCTCGAAAAGAAGGTCTTCGGCGAAGTCGTTATGGGTTCTGACGCATTCTTCCCGTTCCCGGACAACGTCGAAGCCGCACATGATGCAGGCGTTCGCTACATTGTTCAGCCGGGTGGTTCCAAGAAGGACGACCTCTCCATCGAATCTGCAGACAAGTTCGGCATTGCGATGGTGTTCACCGGAATGCGCCACTTCCGCCACTAATTTACTATAAGGTAAGAATGATTCCAGTTTCTCAAAAAGAAACAAACCAAAGAGAGAAGGACCTCTACTATGCGGTCCTCTCTTTCTTAAAGTCTGTACGCAAAGCCGGTAAAACAACCGCCAAGGAATGGAATGAATACCGCTCCAAGTTGACGGGTATTGCCCCCTCGCCCGAAATGAGCAAGGCAACCGACATGTGGACAATGGACAACTTGGATCAATTCCAGCCGGACAAGACGCAACTCCCTCCGTTGAATGACATGGAATCCGTTGCAAGAGTATCGCCCGAGTTTTTGTCACAGTTGTTGGAGGCTTTGTACTACGGCATGCTGAACTTGACTCAGGCGAACCTGATTTCAGATGAAATTCAAGACGCGGATCCGGAATGTGTAAGTACGGCATCCCTTGAAGAATTGTTGGTCAAGCTCTGGATCGGAAACGCGAAGAGCTATAGAAAAATTGTTGTAAATTAAATGAACGAACGAGTACGTGTTATTGGTGGCGGTCTTGCAGGCTGCGAAGCGGCTTTACAATTGGCGAGCCGCGGTTTTCAAGTAGATTTGTACGAAATGCGCCCCAACAGGCAGACGCCCGCTCACAGGGACGGACACCTCGCTCAACTCGTCTGTTCAAACAGTTTCAAGGCCTTAGGCATTACAAGCGCCCACGGCCTTTTAAAAGCGGAACTCACGATGCTCGGAAGTTTCCTCTTGGAATGTGCGCGAGAAGCGGCAGTCCCTGCAGGTGATTCCCTCACCGTGAACCGCGATATTTTTAGCGAACTTGTCGAAAAAAAGATTGCCGAATTCCCGAATATCACGCTCCATCGTGAAGAAGTGACAAGTCTCGAAGGCGATTGCCCGACGCTTGTTGCAGCAGGCCCTTTGGCAAGCGACGCCCTCGCTGATGATATTTTCAAGCGTCTCGGCAGCAACCGTCTGCACTTTTTCGATGCCATCGCACCCGTTGTCGAAACAGACAGCATCGACTTTGACCACGCCTTCTACCGCAATCGTTGGGAAAAAGGCGAAACAGCCGACTTTATCAACTGCCCGCTCGACAAGGAAACTTATACAGAATTTGTGCGCAAGCTCTGCGAAGCCGAAGCTACAGAACCACGTCCGTTCGAAAAGAAGGAACTTTTTGAAGGTTGCCTTCCGGTCGAAGAGATGGCGCGTCGTGGCTACGAAACGTTACGCCACGGGCCCATGCGCCCGATAGGGCTTGGGCTTGGAAACAACGGCCATTTGTGGTATGCCGTGATCCAGCTCCGTGCCGAAAACAAGCAAAAGACGTTGTTCAACATGGTCGGTTTCCAAACGCGCCTCAAGTGGGGCACACAAAAGGAAATCTTTACCATGGTGCCGGCACTGCGCAATGCAAAATTTGCACGTCTCGGCTGCATGCACCGTAACACGTTTATCGAATCGCCCAAGTTCCTCGATAAAACGCTCCGCCTGCGCCCAGAACTCGAATGCGCGAAAGGCATTCCGCCCACATGGTTTGCAGGGCAAATTACCGGTTCCGAAGGCTACACTGAAGCTGTTGCCACAGGCTGGTACGCCGCTTGGAACATGGCCCAGACAATTTTGCATGGGCACGCTGATCCGCTCCCAGAAGAGAGCTGCATTGGCGCACTCATGAACCGCCTTGTCGAAGAAAACGAGGACTTCCAGCCGATGAATTTCAACTTCGGTCTCCTTCCCCTTCAAGACGGTCTCAAGAAAAAGAACAAAAAAGAAATCCTCGCCGGGAACGCAGAACGCGCCGTTCGAGAATGGATTGCAGCCCGTAACATGGCATAAAATATGCGTGACGAGATCAAACAAGCGATTTTGCAGCAAGATCTGAAAGACGGGGAAATGCTCCCGTCTGTACGCAAGCTGATGAAAACGTTTGGAGTCTCGTCGGGAACTATCCAGGGCGTACTCAAGCAACTTTCCGAAGAAGGTCTCATTTACAGTATCCGTGGCAAGGGATTTTTCTGGGGCAAGGCTCCGGATGCCAACGATCTCGCGCAAATGCTTTCGAAAACGGTCCATCGCGAAACCGTGCTCGAACGCCTTGAACGCGAATTTTCAACGGACTGGGAAAAGGGTTTCCTCGACCCGAATAGGAATTTGCCGCTTGCGAAGGAACTCTCCGACCGCTACAACGTCTCGCAAACGATTCTCCGCAAGTTCCTGATTCATAAAGTGAATCAGGGAATTCTCGTGCGCCGTGGGCGCTTATACGCATTCGCCTCCCCGCTCAAAACAAAGACGGTCAAGAATTTCAGCGAGATTTTGTTCGTCACTCGATGCAATTCGTGGGGCGGTTTTACGGCCGAAAGCGAACGTGAACTCGACTTTTTGCGTCTCGTTTACCAGACCGCCGGTGAACAACATTTCAAGCTCATTCTGCTGGGCATCAATGAAGAAAGCGGCAAGCTCATTGACCGCAGCGGAAAAGTCTGCCGTCTGACAGATTATCCGAATGCTATCGGTGCAGTGCTTTCGACACTCTTGGTGCAGAATCCGCACGCGCTTTTGCAGCTCTTTTACGGTGTGAAATACCCCGTATCCGTTTGGTGGGAACACCCGTTGCAGAATATTCCGAGCCGTTTTTTGACGAAAAGCAACTGGGCATTTTTCAACTCGACATTCGGAGAAATTCCGGGATTGCAGGTGGGCAAATACCTTTTGCAAAAAGGCTTCAAAAAGGTCTGCTATTTTTCGCCCTACCACAACAGTTCTTGGTCCAAGGATCGCTTGACAGGCCTCATGAATTCAGGGCTAGAAGTCATTGCATTTACTGATGACGAATACGCAAGCCCGTGGGATTACAAGGAAATTGCAAGACACGAAGTCTCGAGATTTTCCGTCGAATCATACGCACGTAATCTCGTGAAGAAAAAGCTTTTGCAATTCGCCAAGAACGTTCCTATCGATTGCGATTGCTGGGTTTGCGTGAACGATGAAGTCGCAGGACTCTTTTACGAAATTAGCGATGACGGCGATTGCACATTGCCAGGCGACAAGACCGATCCAAACGTTCTTGGATTCGACAACTCTGCCGAAAGCTACTTGTTGCGCATCGCGTCTTACGACTTCAACACCAGCGCACTCATCAAGCAGATTTTCTACTACATCGAAAATCCCGATGGATTCGGGAACAAAAAACGCCTGCACCAGATTCTGGGGCAGGTCATTGAGAAGTAAGTCGGAAGAACTTAGATAGATTGCCGCGCTTTACTCGCGATGACGTTTTCCTCAGTTCTAAACTCAAAACAGCTTCATTTTTTTTAACAAATGTTGCATTTTTTTTACAAATTCTATATTCTTATCATAAATAACAAAGGATAAAGAATGAAAGTAAATTTTTTTGCCTATGGTTTAGCAATTGCTTGCACCTTGGCTGCTTGTGGCGATGATTCTTCTACGAGCCCAAGCACAAACAACTCTGGAGATTCTCAAATTTCAAGTTCCTCAGCAACAGGTGTTCCTGCATCTTCCGCAATAGAAAGCAGCGATTCAAAGGCTAATTCTAACAGTTCTCAAGGAATATCCGCAAATTCCAACGGATTTCCGGCAAACTACAATTCAACAACAAACACATTGACCGACGAACGCGATGGTCAAGTTTACAAGACAGCAAAAGTCGGCAATCAAATTTGGATGGCAGAAAACTTAAGAATAAGCAATAAATATTACGACAAAAGCTGTGGCCCAATGGAAGATCAGCCTCAAGAACCCGATGAAGTTATAAATAAATACGGACGTTACTACTCCTGGATTACCGCCATGCAGCTCCCCTGCAATTATGAAGATGAATGGGCTGCCGAATCAGTCTCAGATTCGGCCTATCATGGTCCACGCCAAGGAATCTGCCCCAAAGGTTGGCACGTACCTTCAACCAGCGAATGGCAAACATTACTGGACCAAGGCCCAGTCAGAAAGTTGCTCTCGACAGAATGGGATTATTCAGGCTATAAGGGAACAGACGATTATGGTTTTTCTTTAACCATCGCAAACGAAAAATACGAGTCATTCCCATGTTTGCAAACAGCTAGCGAAGAAGCATCAAATCAAAACTACATGATTTGCTTCAACACTTATTCCAAAAAGCCCGTTAAGCTAGAACACATCTACAAGCACCAGGAAACATATCTCCGTTGCTTGATGGACTAACAAAATCCACATTGCGGATATCGAAAAAGCGAGCCATAAGCTCGCTTTTTCCGTATAATTCTAAAAGAAGTTGGTAGAACTTAGTCGGTAGAGCAACGTCATTCTGAGTCCGTTAGGACGATATAGAATTGTTAGCAACTTGTTGCTTTACAATTCTTAGGTTCGAAGGAGCAGAATCCAATTATTTCTTGCGAATAATTTTACTGGATCCTTCGACTTCGCTCAGGATGACAGCTCAGGCTGACATTTCGTCTAAGCTCTAAGTTCTAAACTCTACTTATTCTTATTCACGATAATTGTCTTGGCTTCGAAGGTTTCGCGATCAATCCACTTGACCATCAAGGAGACCTTGTTGTCAGCGTTGAGAGCGTCCCAGTAAGCCTTGAGCGTTTCTTCAGCAGTGTTGAAAATCGGCATGAGCTTCGGGAAACCATTGAAAGACGGGATCGGCTTGCCATCGGTTTCGTACGTGCTGATGAAATGGCCAAGACCCGGGAGAGCCTTTTCGAATTCAAACGTCATGCGTTCGCAGCCAGCGTCTTCGCTGTTGTTGCGGCTCTTGAGGATGGAGAGCTTATAGATTGCCGGTTCTGCATTCTTGTAGTGAATGCCGGAAATACGCGGCGTGAAGTTCGGAGCATCGTCTTCGTACTGACGAGTGCGGAGAGCGCTTTCGAACGTGCCACCGAGCTTAATGGCGTTGTAAATCGTGTCCGTCTGGTCGCCGTTCGTGATGATCTGCACGTCCTTCGTATGGCGAGCCGGATAATAAATGATGAGATGCGGGTCCGTGAGCTTGGATTCGTCGAAAGCCTTGGTCTTCATAAAACCAGTATCGGCTTCGATTTCAAACACACGGTTGCGGCTGTTCACGCTGCGACCCATGATCCAGTAAACCTGCACGTATGACTTGCCATCGGCGCTTGTGCCAAGCACGATGCCACGGCCCGGATACGGGTTCTTGGAGAGGTCATTGAAATTCTGTTTTGCTTCGTCTGTGTAATTCATAATTAGTTTTTTAGGTTGTAGGTTTTAGGTTATAGGTTTTAAGTTACTGGTTTCGAAAAAGAATTACGCTCATTGTGCGTTTGTTTTGTGCAGCGAAGCTGCGATTCTTTGCCTAATACCTAACACCTAATACCTATCTACCTTTTGGGATTGTAATTGTTCATCAGGACCATCGCGAGGGCAACGCAGAACATGATTACGCTACCCACAACCACCTGCTGTTTGTGGTCGTATTCGCGCTTGACGTAAGTCGGATTTTCTTCGTTGAGTTCCTGCAAAGTCGGGCCTTTAGCAAGAGTCGAGGAATCTACGCCATAGACCTTTTCTTTTTGCTCTTCGGTCATGTTCAACGTGCTGACGTAAGAACTATCCGAGCGGTCCATCTTTGCAGAGGCTGAGGTCGGGAACACGAGAAAGAGTGCGAACAAAACCACGAGCAACAAACTGCCGTGGATTGCCACGCCCCCACTTCGACTACGCTCAGTGACCTTGGGCTCGCAATGACGCTTTCTCGAATTCGAAAAAAACACTCTTTCGTCTCTCGTCTAAACTAGCCTTCCTTAGCGAGTTTGTCGAGGATCTGGTTCACGAGGCCCGGGTTTGCCTTGCCGCCGGACTTGCGCATGGTCATGCCCACGAGGAAGCCCTTGAGTGCAACCTTACCAGCCTTGAATTCAGCGAACTGAGCAGCGTTGGCAGCGCAGACTTCGCGAACCACGGCTTCGATAGCGGCTGTGTCGGTGACCTGCACAAGGCCCTTTTCCTTCACAATCGTTTCCGGATCCTTGCCCGTTTCGAACATTTCGGCGAACACGGTCTTTGCAATCTTACCGTTGATGGTGTTGTCTGCAATGAGGTTCACGAGAGCGCAGAGCTGTTCCGGCTTGATCTTGAGAGCGGAGAGACCACCTTCAAGGTCCTTCATCTTGGCGAGGAGTTCCGTGATGACCCAGTTAGCAAGCACCTTGCCGTTCTTGCAGTTCTTGGCGGCGGTGTCGTACCATTCGCTCACATCGCGGTCTTCAGTCAGCACCTGGGCATCGTATTCAGAAACACCGAAGTCCTTCATGAAGCGTTCGCGGCGTGCATCCGGCAGTTCCGGAAGGGTGCGGCGGATTTCTTCGACAAATGCCGGGTCGGTCACGAGGCGGACCATATCCGGTTCCGGGAAGTACTTGTAGTCGTGTGCGTCTTCCTTAGAGCGGATCACAATCGTCTTGTCGGCGTTGGGATCATAACGCTTGGTGCACTGTTCGACTTCCTTGCCTGCATCGAGCGTCGATGCCTGGAGGTTCATTTCGCAGTAGAGAGCCTTTTCAAGGTTCGTGAAGCTGTTCAAGTTCTTGATTTCAGCACGGATGCCGAATGGAGCGTCTTCAGATGCACGAAGGGAAATGTTACCGTCGCAGCGCATGTTGCCGTTTTCCATGTTGGCGTTAGAAACGCGCGTGTATTCGAGCGTCTGCTTAATCTTTTTCAAGACGAGCACGGCTTCTTCCGGGCTACGGATATCCGGTTCAGTCACGATTTCGCAAAGTGGCGTACCACAGCGGTTTGCATCGAAATGGCTCTGGGACGGGCTCATGTCGTGGATAAGCTTACCGGCGTCTTCTTCCATGTGGATACGGGTAATGCCCACGCGCTTCTTGGTGCCGTCGGCCTTCACAATTTCGAGCCAACCGTTCTTGCAAATCGGATGGTCATACACCGGAAGTCCACCCGTCTGCGTAATCTGGTAACCCTTCGGAAGGTCCGGGTAGAAGTAGTTCTTACGAGTCCACATGGCGTTCAAATCGATTTCGCAGTTGAGAGCGAGGCCCAAGCGAATGGCGTATTCCACAGCCTTCTTGTTCGGCACCGGCATTGCACCCGGCATACCGAGGCAAACAGGGCAAACGTGCTTGTTCGGGCTTGTGTTCACTTCAATTTCGCAGCCACAGAACATCTTTGTCTTAGTGGCGAGCTGGCAATGGATTTCGAGACCAATAACAGGACAGTAATTAGACATGTTAAACTCCAATAAATTTTACGCGGAAAAGATAGAAAAAGTAGGAAGTAGGAAGCAGGAAATAGAAAGTAATTAGACACTTTTGGCGACCGCTACAGTAAATATGCTACACCGAAAATCCATTTTTTTCGCTTCATAGCCTTGTACGCTATTGAAATTAGAGTGTAGCAAAAATCCAACTTAAATTGGTTTTTCACACTAAAAATTTGTAAATTAGGACAAACTCACTTATAAGATCGAGAAAAATGAAATTCACTAAATTTTTTACATTTATTTGCGTAGCAAGTTTTCTTATCGGTTGTGCGTCCGCTCCACCTAAGCCACAATCCGACTACAAGCTCATTCCCGGTGGTGAAATTATCGGAAAGGCAAACAACTATCGTCCAGCAAACATCAAGTACCAAAAAGTCCCCGACAACGTCCAATACGTTTTGGCAAGTGATGAAAAAGTCATCGAAGCTTACAACAAACTTAAAGCAGACCTTGCAACGGACGACGCAATATTCCAATTCAAAAAAACTTTATATATAAAGCCCGGCGCTTGGGCAAGAATTGACGAAATTCACCAGACAGGCGCGTTTAATAAACGGACTCGCACCTATGACGCGACTATACAAAGCGAGAAATTCAAGTTACGCTACGCCGTCCCCAAAACGGCAAAATCGAGAATGGGCGCATGGAATATTATCAAGCGAGATATCCGCTACCCGGCTTTTTACAGTGCCGAAGCAGGCAGCCCAGAAGCAAATGCACTCAGCGAAATCAGCATCCGCTCCATAAACCCAGAAGAAATGACTACAATTTTTTGGTTTAACCCATTTAAGATTGTCGAACCCACGTTTGTTGTCAACGACAAATATCTTATTGAATTTGACGAGGACGGCAACATAGATATGATAGACTACATTCCCTACTATCTACAATACCAAGACAGAGTCAAAGCGGGGCTCGAAGATTACGAGCAAAAGAAAAAAGAATACGAACAAAAAAAGCTAGAATACGAACGGGCTCAGCAAAAATAATTGCTCTAACTTAAATTTCATCGAGCGTAACGACGAGCGCGTCCGTTGCATCACGGAAATTTGCACATTCCGTAAGGATGCAATCAGCGCCATTCACAAACGCAGTTGCAAGGCGCAAAGCCTCCCCTTCTGTCAACTTGTGATTTGTGCGGGACGCAGCCGCAAAAAGTTCCGCCGCCTTAAGTGAAACGTCAGCATTCACTTCGCAAAGGCGCACATTCGCAGACTTTTCAAAGAATTCGCGGTACTGGCGCGCCAAAACGCCATCATTGGCGCCATACGCTTTCTTGCAAATTTCAAACAACGTCACAGAAGAAACCAAGACCTGCACGTTATTCTCGTAAACGCCGTCCAATACGTCTGAAACAATCGGATAATAATCCGGATGCATCTGGAGGAGTCGTACCAGCGGCCCCGAATCCAAAAACAAAATGCGACTCTGCTCAATCGATTTAATCATCTTCTTTGACGGGTTCGTAAATTTCCATGTAAGCGGCATCGTGACGTTGACCGGAACGCATCATCTTGAAACGCCCCGCTCTCGGATAAAAATACCAATTCATCCACTCACCGCTCATGTCCGTACGCTTCGTTTTAATAGCAATCGGCTTTTCACCATTGTAGAAATCGCGTTTGTGCGGAATCACGCGTTCCATAGCGCGATAAGTATGCACAGAATTCCCCGCACGGCGTTCTACAGTCCCATGTCCATCCTTGCTCCACGTGATGTTCACGATTCCGTGTTCATCCTTAAGGGGTTCACAAGTATCGAACCCACTTGCGCACCACAAGTATTTGGGGAAAGAAAAGCTGTATGAATCCAAATTAAACGTTTCGACAATTCGATTGTTTCCGCGGAACGTAGGATAATTGCCAGCAAGTGTATAACCACCGACATTGTAATCTTCACAACCACGCTGGGCCACGCGGACGACGCGATTAAACACATCTACACCAACAGCGCAGCCTTCTTCCTTATAAACAAAGCGGGCATGGCCATTAATATTTTTCTTTTCGAGGTTTCCCATCTCGATTTCGGCAACATCGTCATCCTTGCCATTCTGCACGATGATGTTAAAACGATTTGCATTGCTCGGAGAACTCTTCAACACAACACGTCCTGTTTCAGAAACGTATTCGCCGCTCAAGTCCGCATATTCCTGCATAAAGCGATCCAGTTCCGAACGCTTTACCCAAACATCACCAAACTTGCAGTTCACCGGAACATAACGAGGCGGAGCCTTCGGTTCCACTTCTTCGTACGTTACAACACGTTGTTTCTTGGTGACCGTTTGCATTTTTCCGTTTGCACCACGAACTTTTTCTTGCACATCCACAAAACTTTCGTGTTCAATACGGTCTTTCGGAATCGGGAGTTCCTTGATAGCATCCGAAGACGTAAGGTAACCGAGCGACCGCCTTTCGTCTATTTCACCATTAATTTTCTTATAGACATCCAATTTCATTTGGGCGAACGCGCTCGCCGTAAATAGAACCAACATCACCAACAAGATTTTTTTCAAAACAACCACCTCTTTTGGATATTTAAATTAGATTAATGGGGACATTATATGTAGTAAAAAAAAGATTATGTTAATTTTACTAACATTTAAATGAGTATTTAAACATGAGTTTAACATCAAGGAGATCTCAAATGAAGAAAATGTTTCTTGCTAGTTGCTTACTTGCAGCATCCGTTTTTGCCGCTCCATCGGCAGAAGATGTAAAGGCAGCAACTGAAAAGCCGGCTGTAGAAGCTAAGGCTGCAGTAACTAAGGCTAAGGCCGTCACAGCCAAGAAGAAGGCTAAAGTCGAAAAGGCCAAGGCCGATGCTACTCAGGCTGTCGAAGCAACAAAGGCAGACGCCGCAGCCAAGACTAAGGAAGCAGCAAAGGCTCCGGAAGCCGCTAAGGCCGCTGTTGCAGACGCAAAGGCAACTGCAACTGACGCAAAAGCAGCTGCTGTAGACGCCAAAGCCGCAGCAACCGCCGATGCAAAGGCTGCCGCAACCAAGGCTCAAGAAACCGTCAAGGCTACAGAAGCTAAGGCAGAAGCCACTAAGGCCGAAGCTACCGCCGCAGTCGAAGCTAAGGCTGCAGAACCTGTTATTCCGGCAATCGCACCGACTGAAGCTCCGAAGGCAGAACCCGCTCCGGTCGCCGAAGTCAAGGCTCCGGTCGCACCAGCCCCCGTTGTAGAACCGGCACCTGTAGCAGCTCCGGTTGCTGAAGCTCCGGCAGCAGAAGTTGCAGCCGCTGAACCGGCAACCACAGAAAACCGTAAGAAAAAGAAGATGATCGAAAATGCGGTCTTCACCGTTAACGAAATCAACTTCGACATCAACGCAGACTTTGAACTCGAAGCAGGCAAGGTATTCTGGACATCTGAAGACGATGACAATTCCAACAACCTCGAAAAATGGAGCGGCCAAGCTAACTTCGCAATCCTCGCCGAAACAGAAGACTTCAAAGGCAAGCTTGCTCTCGCCTTCTACCCCGGTGATTTGAAGACCGATAGCGACAATCACAACTTGGGCTCTGCAGAAGACTACTTTTCTCTCGACGAAGCATGGGCTTACCAGAGCAAGGGTCGCTTCAGCTTCAAGCTCGGTCGTTGGGACAACACGGACAAGAATGGTGACTACTTCGGTGGCTACATCGATGGTTACATGAACGGCTTCCTCTCCACACAGGATCCGGAAAACCAGTTTGAATTCGGATTTGCTCCGAACGAAAACATTGACATCGCCCTTTCCTTCATCAGCAAGGCAACTTATCTGAACAAGGGTGACCTCCGCCTCGTGTTCAACTTCCACGATCTCCCGAGCCTCGAAATGTTCGATATCCAGCTCGGCTACCGCAGCAACATTTTCGACAAGGTTCACGATAGCGACATCGACATTATCCACAATGCTTCTTTGAAGGTCCGCGCACCGATTATCCCGGACTTCCTCACTGTATTCGGTGAAGTCGCCCTCATGGATATGTCTAACGACCTCGTTGCCCCGCTCACGGGTGGTGTCGAATTGAACTTCAAGACGGTCGATCGCGTTATTCTCGAAGCTGAATTCGTTCACAACCGTCATAACCACAGCGACTTTATCGGCAGTAAGACAAAGCATGTCAAGGATGTTCTCGGAGCACTTTATCTTGAAAAGGCTCTCACGGACCGCTTCTCGCTCTCCGCTGGCTTCCACAGCTACGGTGCATCTAAAGACTATATGCTCTCTGGCAACTTGATTGGTAGAATAAACTAAGGAGACCGCTCGGCTCTTGAGCGATACAAGACTCCGTCTTCGCCTCGCTCTCACAACCGCCCCAGTTTAATAACTGGGGCTTTGTTGTTCACAAAAAAAAGCTTAAATATTTTTTACTAAAAAAAATCCTGCGAGTTCATCGCAGGATTTTTTTTGCAATTACAGTTTACTGTCTACAGCCGACAAACAACTGCGGCAAAGCCACTAGAAGCCCTTGCGTTCCAAGTCGAGCAAAAGCGCCTGGAGAGATTCTTCGACCGAAGCACGGAAGCTATTCGATCCAAGGCTGCAACTTGCAACGACTTCGTTACCGGATGAAATTCGAATGACATCAAAGCCATTTTCGGATGTAAAGCAGACAGTCAAACCTTTATTCAGAGCTTTTTCGAGTAAATCGCGCATAGCGACTCCTTTAATGAGATGTTCAAAAAACTTGGGTTGGCGCACCAACAAACTTAAACTAGGCTTTTTTGCACCAAAAAACAAGCAAATAATTTTGAAATTCGATTATTTCTTTGTATTTTATGAATGTAGGGGGATTTTATGTTCGATTTTCACATTCATTTAGCACGACTACCCCATCCAAAGCAGTTGACGCAGCTGCTTTGTAATAAGAATTATGACTTTATTGCGATTGCATGCGAACCATGGGAATGGGAAGAAGTCGCTCAGCTAAAAAAGGAATTTTCGACAGAAATCAAACCTTTTAAGGCGGCTTACGGCATCCACCCAATGATAGCGATGCAAGCAAACGACGAAATGTTTGCAAAATTGCAAAAACAACTACAAGAAGACGAACATGCCATGGTCGGCGAAGCGGGTATCGACAAGCGATATCCGGGCTACGACAATGGTACCCAAGACAAGATTTTCTTAAAGCAAGCCAAACTAGCCCTAGAACTCAAACGGGATTTGCAAATTCATTGTGTCGGGGACTATATGCGGGTACTAAATCTTTTGATAGATGCAGGCTTTCCGCAAGACATTTCACAAGGTCACGAAGTGGGTGATTTACACGTGCTGCCGCGAATTCAAGAAGCACCACGCCCCATATTCCACCGTTTTGGCGGAGATGCTAATTTTGTAAAAAAAGCCCTACCCTACGGTTCGCTCTTTTCGTTGCACGAAGACAGCTTCCGCAAAAAAACAACTGCGGCAGCCATTCCGCATATACCTCAAGAACGAGTGTTCTTTGAAACCGATGCCGATGAATCTTTCTTGGAACCCGAAAAACTTGTTGAAGCCCTCGAAAATCGTCTAGAATCAGTTCGGTGCGCCTACGCCAAGTGCCGTGAGTAACGGATCCGCTGACCTGACGGTCGCCGCCTGAACTTGAATACTTGCAAACGCTCGGAACACGTCGAGCGTCTTTTTTGCCATTTCCACAGGAGTCCCGCGCCCGACTTCGAACACGGCCTGCAACGGAGACATTCCCAAGTAACGCATACCACAAGTGCAAAGGCTGCTGATTTCGCCCAGCACGCGCGGGTCTGGCGACGGCGTTTCTGCAAATGTAGCGACAATGACACCCTTACGGAGCGCAAGTCCCTGGATGCGCAAACGACCTGCCAAAAGTCCAAGTTCGGTCACGAGTAAAAGCATCTTTGCCGGTGTCGGCACAGGGCCAAAGCGGTCTTGCAATTCGCTTTCGATGTTCTGCACATCCGCCTGCGACGTGATTCGGGCAATACGCTGGTACAGCGAAATTCTCGTGAGGCCGTCTTCCACATAATCTTCGGGAAGGTAAGCATCCACACCGATTTCCACACGCGGTTGTATTGGCTTTTCGAGAGCGCCGCCGCGAAGCATTTCAACCGCTTCGCGCACCAAGCGCACATACGTTTCAAAGCCGACTTCGGCAATAAAGCCATGTTGTTCCTGACCGAGCAAGTTGCCCGCCCCACGAATTTCAAGGTCGCGCATAGCAAGCTGATAACCACTGCCGAGATCAGTAAACTGCTCCAAAGCCTTGAGGCGTCGCATGGATTCCTGCGAGATTTCACCACGTTGCGGAATGACGAGGAACGCCTTGGCCAAGACGCTACTGCGGCCCACACGGCCACGCATCTGGTAAAGCTGGCTAATGCCAAAGTGGTGCGCGTTCATGATGATAATCGTGTTCGCGTTCGGAACATCCAAGCCAGATTCAATAATGCTTGTACTCACAAGAATATCGAACTTGCGCGAAAGGAAGGCATCCATCACACGTTCAAGTTCGTGGTCTTCCATCTGGCCGTGAGCCACAGCGACCTTCGCTTCGGGAGCCATTGCTTCGATATCTTCGGCAAGCTTTGTAATCGTCTGCACACGATCGTTCACCACGAACACCTGACCGCCACGAGCGAGTTCATCGAGAATCGCATTTTTCAAAACTTCGTCATCGCGCTGCATCAGCTTCGTTTCGACCGGCAAGCGGTTAATGGGCGGCGTATTAATAAGCGAAATGTCGCGAACGCCCGTCATGCTCAAATGCAGCGAGCGCGGAATCGGCGTTGCACTCATGCTGAGCGTATCGACGGCAAGGCGAAGCTGGCGCAATTTTTCTTTTTGCTTCACGCCGAACTTTTGCTCTTCATCAATAATCAAAAGTCCGAGGTCTTTGAACTCACCCTTATTCGACAAAAGCGCATGCGTTCCAATCACAATGTTCACGGAACCGTCTGCAATTTGCTTGAAAATTTCCTTCTTTTCCTTCGCGCTCTTGTAGCGGTTCATCAAGGCGATGTTGACCGGATAAGCGGCAAAGCGTTCGCAAAAGTTTTCGTAATGCTGTGCCGCAAGAATCGTCGTCGGCACGAGAATCGCAACCTGCTTGTTCGAAGCAACGCACTTGAACGCTGCACGCATCGCAACTTCGGTCTTTCCAAAGCCCACGTCACCGCAAATCAAGCGGTCCATCGGGCGGCGGCTTTCCATATCGCGTTTGATGTCGGCCGTAGCACGGAGCTGGTCTGGCGTCGGATCGTATTCGAACGATTCCTCGAATTCTTTTTGCATGTTGCCATCAGGCGGGAATCCAAAGCCTTCGACGAGTTCGCGTTTCGCATAAAGTTCCACAAGGTCACGCGCAATCTTGATGACTTTTTCCTTGACGCGTTTCTTGATGTTTTCCCAAGTCTTGCTGCCGAGGCGGTCGAGCTTGGTTTCCACATCGTCCGAGCGGTCGAGGCGTTCAATCTTCTGCAAGTCCGATACAGGGAACTTCAAACGGTCGCCGCCATCGTATTCGAGCAACGCGCAGTCGACCATACCACCGTTGACTTCTACACGGACAAGCCCCAAGTAGCGACCAATACCGTGGTCTTCGTGCGCCACCAGGTCACCGCGATTCAGCGATTCCACCATCAACGCATTCGTCACCGAGCCCGCAATCTTGTGCTTGCGAGCCTTATTTGCATGACGATTTAAAATTCTTGATTCCGTGAGAAACGCCACATTATCGTCTTCGAGCCAAAAGCCTTCGCTCAAGTTTCCGATAAAATAATCTTCGACCGGCAAGCCATCAAAAATTTCACGCAAGCGGTTCACGCCGCCAAGCGTTTGGGCCATCACATAGACACGACCGCCCTTGTCGTAAAATTCTTCAATTTCTTTGGCAACCGCATCCGTACCGTTCGAGGTAAAATCTTGCGAACGCATGTGCATCTCATGCCAGTTGCCGTCATCCACCTTGACACGAGTCATATCTAGCGACGCACGGCCTACGAACAAACGCGAAAGTTCGCCAATTTTGAACCAAATATCCGCAGGGGCTGCAATTCCTGCATCAGTCACACGAGCTTCATCATAAGCGCCTCGGAACGCACCATACATCTTCGAAGCCGTTTCCGAAAGCAACGAAAGTTCTTCAAAGACAAGCGATGCACGCGGCATGTAATCCAAGAGACTTGCCACCAAACGCTGGTGATTCGGACGATGCCACCAAAGCGATTCTACAGAACATTCCTCACCCGCCATCACCGATTCAGGTACCGTAAATTCACCCATCGGGAAAAATTCAATATGCGTCATCTGCTCCAGTGAACGCTGCGAGAAAATATCAAACGCGCGAATGGACTCAATTTCGTCGCCGTAAAATTCAATACGGATCGGGTGCGGATAAAGCAAGCAGTTCACATCGACAATGCAACCGCGAATAGAAAACTCGCCCACGCCGCTCACCATCGGCTGTTCCGTAAAACCGTGATCAAGAAACCACGGGCGCAAAGACGAAGGTTCCAGTTGGTCGCCCACGCGAAGCGTACGCACCTGGCGCATAATATCACCCGGTTCCGGGAGTTTCATCAAGAACGCATCGAGCGGACAAACAACAACAAAAGGCTTTTCGGTATGCGAAACATCGCGGAAGAACTTCAAGCGTTCTTCAAGCACGCCCTCAAACGGCACCTTGATTTCGTAAGGTTTCAAGCCGAGCGACGGGAAAAAACGAACAAACTCCTCGCCCACCATGCTTTCGAGATTCTCGACCCAGACTTCGGCACTGCGGTAATCCTTCGCAATCACTAGAATGTTCTGCGGACTTTTCAAGAAGCGGTTCGCGACCATCATCGAGGCAAGCGGAACCGACGCGCCATTGACGTGAATGGCCTCGTTATCAGCATTTTCAAAAAGCGAAATCGCAGGGAACGAATTTTCTTGAAGGAATTCCGAAATGGTAAGCATAGAGGGAAATGTAGAAAAATTACCAAAAATGGAAGCCTACACCGAGATAGAATCTATGCTTAGAATGTTTTTTATAATCATCGGCTTCACCACCATTTTCACCATATTTAAACACATACTTCGCCTTAAGAGATAAATAGCCCCCTATTGGAGCATCATGTCCCATTTCAGAGATCCATGGTCTAAATTCAAATTGCAAGCCCGCCATCCAAGTATTGTATCCCCCCACAAACGGAACTATCTTGAACAATTTATTTTCAAAAACATCTACTCCAAGCAAGACATTCCAACCATCCAGAAAATCAGGATCCTGCCCATGATTAGCCGTTAAAATAAAACGTTTATATTGAAGAACAATATTCAATTCACAATCGGAATTTGACGGACTGATAAAAAATTCTCCGCCGATGCCTCCAGTATATAAACGATCCAAATAGTAATGCTGACGTCTAAAATCTCTTTTACGGGTTTGATTTGCCAAATGTCTGTGCTTTATAGCCCAACTTCTAAACTCCGAATCGGGATAATTATTTTGGAAACTAGCAAACATGGAAAACAACGAATCGTAATAAACAGAATCCTTATCAACGAAATCATCCTTCCAAACGCCATAACGCATTTGATAAATTTCATCTCTTTGAGCACATAAGTCAGACATTCTTCCTTTTTTTACCTCTTCCGCAAAACAAGCGACAGACTTATTTTTGATAACATTACGCGAAAACTCCATTTTCATCAATTCAGCCAAATCCTTGAATTCTTGGCTTATATCCGAATTCGAAATGCGATTCAACTGTTCCTGAAGAACGTCCCGATTTGTCAAATCCATATTCGCATCAAGAAATTCGATTAGCTTGTCGTCGAATGCAGAATACCATTGTTTTTTGTAATAAGAAAGATGGTACCCATCTCGATGAGAGTACATGTGTTCATCATAATCTCGAACAAGCGTGACAATCGCCGAATCCAACTGGTTCGTCAAAAAATAAATCTGCAAGAGTTCGTATTTGTCCAGTGCATAATCGCCATAAGCTGAATCCGTTAAGCCCTTGACATAACGCATAGTCGATTCGACATCGTTTGCTTGGAGGCTTGCCAGCAAAGAATCTCGGGTGTCGGCAAGAAACTTTTTCTTCGCATCATCAAGCTTTTCGATAAATGCTCTCCGAGCGGCCTTTTCTTCTTGTAAAGGCGTCCCCGCAAAAGCTAAAACATTCAGCAGCAAAACGAATAAAAGACAAATTCTCATAAACACTCCCCAAAAACATTTACCAGATATGGAAGCCTACGCCGAGATGAAAAAGGTTCCTAAGCTTCTTTTTTGTTTCTTCATCTTGCCGGTTAATATACTCACTACCATACAATAATTCATACCTTACGTTTATAGTCAAATACGAACCAATCGGCACTTCACGTCCCAACTCAGAAATCCAGGGTCTGAATTCAAATTGCAAGCCACCACCCAAAGGGTTATGCTCAAATTTATTAACCACAGTCATTACAAATGGGAATGTCTTAATATACCTAGACTCATAAGCTTCTAAACCCATATAAACAACATACCCATTACAAAGATTATCATGTTTCCAATAACCAAACCCCAAAATAAATCTTTGAATTTGAACGACTCCATTTATTTGATACCCACTACCGATAGCATGGAAAAATTCTCCACCTATACCACCTGTATAGTAAAATTCTTTGTAATAATACTTACGTTCATACTCATAATCACGAGAAGCTTCAATCTGCTCCAGTTGTTGCGTTATCCAGAGATTTATCCAGAGATTAAATTCTGATTCAGGATATTTGTTTTGGAATGCGATCAATTTTTCTTTCAAGGAATCAAAAGAAAGAGTATCATTTTTATCAGAAGAACCATTACCCCTGCCATACCCGCGAAAACGGCTTTGTTGAATAGAATTTCTTTTTATCTCATTATCCAAGCCATAATACTGCATACGTGTATTGTTATAGCCCAGATCTTTCAATATAACAATCAACAAATTGGCGAAATCCCTATATTCCTGCTTAGCCGAACCTTCAAATATGAGCTTTAACTGTCTCTGCAAATTGGCTCTTACCCGCAAAGAATCCAATAATTCATCCTCAAATGCTGAAAATGGAGCATCAGCACTACAATCCCAAACACCCTCATAACTTTTATTAATAAAATGGTAATGTTCTCTTACCAGAGTAACTAGAGTCGAATCATACTGATTCATCCAAAAATAAATTTGTATAAGTTCATAATTGTCCAAAGCACGTTCGCCATAACCAGAATTTTTCAGTACAGAAACATATCGGAAAACTTCACTCGAATCCTGAGCCTGCAAGGCAGATAATAAAGAATCTCTAACATTTGCCAAAGTCTGTTTTTCAGGAGAATCGGTAAAAGCGGGTAACAGACGAATGTTACAGTCATTTGCAAAAACAATAACATTCAACAGCAAAACAAATAAAAGACAAATTCGCATACGCATATAAAATAAGATACAATTTTTTTCGTAAAAAACAGCGTTTTTAGGGACTTAACGGTCGTAACACCCTCTTTTTATATGTTTTATTTTAACCTTTTCCACGCCTTACTTTACAATTCTTGAAATATTGAGCTATCTTTATAAGGTCAAAAAGCAAAGAGGTTTTTGGCACGCACGACGCAACTTCGCCATGAAGACGCCGCACGTGCAAACATTATGAAAAAAATAATTGTCGTGAACACGCCAAAGAATTGGAAGTTTCACATTCCCGAAGCCGAAATTGTCTCGGCAAAAGACTACCTTACTAATCCAGAATTTACAACACAAAAAAACGTTCGCGTTTTCAACTTGTGCAAGGACTACAGCTACCAGAGCAAGGGCTATTACGTAAGCCTGCTTGCCGAAGCGCGTGGACACAAGGTCATCCCGAACGTCAAGAACATCCGCGACTTCAAAGCCCCGGCAGTCGTGAAAATCATCAGCGATGAAATCGATGAACTGATCCAGAAGAGCCTGCACAAGCTGACGGGCACGGAATTCGTGCTTTCCATTTACTTTGGGCAAAACGTCAGCGCGCAATACCTAGAACTTTCGCAGGCACTTTACCGCGTTTTCCAGGCACCACTCCTGCGTGCAAAATTTGTCTTCAAGCAAAAATGGTTCATCCAGTCTATCCGCCCGATTAGCGTTGACGAAATTCCTGAAACGCACAAAGAAATGGTGGACCAGTTTGCCATTGAATATTTCCAGAAAGACCGCTATGTCTCCCCCAAGACGGAAGACTACGTGTATGACCTCGGCATTTTAACGAATCCTGAAGAAGTGGAACCGCCGAGCAACAAGGAAGCCATCCAGCTCTTTATCGAAGCCGCGCAAGATACCGGTTTCCGCGTGGAAATGATTACCAAGACGGACTACCACCGCGTCGGTGAATTTGATGCCATCTTCATTCGTGAAACGACAAACGTCAACCACCACACATACGCATTTGCACGCCGCGCCCAGAGCGAAGGCATCGCCGTCATTGACGATCCCGACAGCATTTTACGTTGTTCAAATAAAGTTTATTTGCAAGAATTGATGACGGTCGGCAAGATTCCGGCTCCGAAGACGATTATCGCCCACAGCGAAAACCGCCATACGCTCGCCAAGGAAATCGGATTCCCGATGGTCATCAAGACGCCTGATTCCAGCTTCAGCATGGGCGTCAAAAAGGCGAACAACAAGGAAGAACTCGAAAAGATTCTCGACACGATGTTCGAACACAGCGACTTGCTCATCGCTCAAGAATTTACGCCCACGGAATTTGACTGGAGAATCGGCATTCTTGACGGAAAACCGCTCTTTGCCTGCAAATACTACATGGCGAAGGACCACTGGCAAATCTACAACTGGGATAGCAAGGACAAGAACGAGGTCTGCGGCAAGTGGGATTGCCTGCCGATTGAAAGCGTCCCCCACGGTATCGTGAAAACGGCGCTCCGCGTCGCAAGCCTTATTGGCAACGGCCTTTACGGCGTGGACCTCAAGGAAATCAACGGTCATCCGGTTGTGATTGAAGTGAATGACAACCCGAGTATCGACCACGGTATCGAAGACCAAGTTGGCAAAAAGAAGATTTATCTCGCCATCATGAGAAGCCTGCGCCACCGCATCGAAGACCGCCAAAACGCAGCACAACAAAAAGTACTCCAACACGAAAGGGATATGTTTTTATAGGGGTCAATCATGAGCAATTACAAACTTTGGGAACGCTTCGGCGTTGAAATGGAATTCATGATTGTCGATCGCGACACGCTCAACGTGCTGCCTCGCGCCGATGTCCCGCTCGGAAAAGATAAAGACGGCAATCAGCTTTCGGACATTGAATACGATGATATCGGACTTTCGAACGAACTTGTAAGCCATGTGTTGGAATTCAAATGCGCTCATCCCAAGTCCACATTTGACGGACTTGGCAAGCGATTCTTCCACGAGATTCGCCGCGCAAACAAGAAACTCGAAAAGATCAACGCCATGCTTTTGCCGAGCGCCTGCCACCCCTTCATGGACCCGGCAGAAATGCAACTTTGGCCGTACGATTGCCTCGACATTTACCAGACTTACGACCGCATTTTCAACTGCAAAGGCCACGGCTGGGCAAACCTGCAAAGCACGCACCTGAACCTTTCCTTTGACGGTGACGAAGAATTTGGCGAACTCCATGCGGCCATCCGCCTGCTTTTGCCGCTAATCCCCGCCATTGCCGCCAGCAGCCCGTATCTCGACGGCAAATACACCGGCTACCGCGACGCCCGCATCGAAGTTTATCGCCACAACCAAGACAAGGTCCCTGAAATCACAGGCCAAGTCATCCCGGAACAGGCTTACAGCTACGACGAATACAACAAGATGATTTTTGATAAAGTCAAGAAGGCTATCGCTCCGTACGATACCGAACACTTGCTCAATCATTTCTTCTTGAACAGCCGTGGTGCCATCGCCCGCTTTGACCGCGGAGCCATAGAAATTCGCCTTGTCGATATTCAGGAATGCCCGAATGCAGACATCGCCATCGTCGAGCTTGAAATCGCAACACTCAAGGCCATTGTGAATGGCAAATTCGCGGCATCTCGCGAAAACGCATCCGCCGCAAATTCCGTGCCGCACACGCTCAAGGAATACCGCGAATTCTTGCGTAACTTCGACACGACACGCCTCGCCGAACTCCTCACCAAAACCACGAAGGACGCCGAAAACGCCCAAATCGATTGGCAAGAATACCTCTCCGTATTTGGCATGGATTCCGCAGTTACCGCCGGCGACATCTGGAAGCACATCTACAACGTCGTGAAAAACGACCTCACCGAAGTCTCGCAGAGCTTCATGGAAAAAATGCTCGAACGCGGAACGCTCTCCAGTGCCCTCTACAAAGTGCTCGGCGACTCCCCCGCCCACGAAGCTTTTGTCATAGAATACAAAAAATTAGCCGATTGCCTCGCGCACAACCGGCTCTACGGAATTGACGAATAAATTCGCTTACAATCCCAAGTCCTTTTTAGCTACCTGGAAATTCATTTCCAGGTATTTTAAATTTGCATCTTCGGCCATCAAATGCTCAAAATCGAGAATCGGGAACAATACATACGGCTTGACGCGAGTATCCACCGCCGCCAATTTTTCCGGAGTATCTGCACCAAAGTAATACTTCGCAAACACGTCCCAGCACTTGCGCATCATCGCCGCATTCATGTAATGCGTCGCCAAAAGAAAATCATCCGGCAAATAATGGCAGAAATAATAATAGCACCCCAAATCATAAAGCGGGTTGCCGCAAGCAAATTCACCCAAATCGATAAAGTACGCGCCATTGTCATTGACTATTAAGTTGCCCGTCTGCATGTCACCATGGACGCAACGAGAAACCTTTGGCGTTTCCTTGATGAGGTTACGCGCAAATTCCTTGACGTTCTCAGGGAACATCTTGGATTGTTCGAGCAATCGCGAATACTTTTCCTCCGCATCTTGGAACGTGCCAGGAATGCACGACGTAGAATGCAGCTTTTTGCAATGCTCTGCAAAAACCTTGATGTATTCCTCAAGATGTTCGGGATTTTCGCCCACACATTTCGAAATCGAGCGTTTCCCCACGATGCGTTCATAAATCAGGCCCAAACGACCGTCCTGTTCGACAATATCGCCCACATGCGGCGTTGGGATTCCAAGTGAAACCACTTTCCGGCAAATATCCTGCTCGCGGAGCAATTCCTCCTTCGTCGAGCAAAACCCCGGAAAACCCAATTTCAGCATCCATTTGCCATCCGGACTATTGTAGTTCTCGGAATTGTGACGATTGCTGAACATCGTCCATTGTGATAAATCAATTTTCTCCATAAGCATAAAATAACCTTTTAGGGGCAAAAAAGAACAAAAAAAACGTACCTTAGCCTATTTATCCCATATTTCTCAAAAGGCTTTTAACGTGAACAAAATCACACCGTGATATAATTCACACAGAAAATATCGCCATACTAAATATATTTGAAGCAACAAAAGGAAAAAGGAGGGTATATGGAGACAAATAGTCGCAGCAACGAAGGCGATGATTACATTCCGCCATTCAAACCGTAAACTACTTATCTACCTACAGTGCAAAAAAAAACGAGCCCGAAAGGACTCGTTTTTTTTTTGCCATCAAAATCGTATTAATAACAATCAATTTGTCTTAGTGCCTAGCGAGACAAAGAATCCGCGACCGAAGGCGTACAAGTCGTACGTCGAGAGTCGCGGTGATGCCGTATCGCGACGGCAATAAGGCAAATTAAACCTTAAGTTCGCCGGCGTCGATATTAGCCCAGTCCTTCACGGCTTCAATAGCCGGACGAACTTCTTCGGTCACGAACTTCACAACCTGTCCCGGAGCGCGACCCACAAACTTGCGGAGGTCGAGGATTTCCTTGAGCTTTTCTTCAGTAATGCCGAGCTTCTGGAACTTTTCGTTCTTCAAGACGCGTTCGAGCAAGTCATTGTCCTTGCCCTGTTCCTTCACGACCTTGCCAGCTTCCATGGACATCACGCGGATTTCTTCGTGGAGTTCCTGACGGTCGCCGCCATTCTTCACGCCTTCCATGATGATGTTTTCAGTTGCCATGAACGGGAGTTCAGCCATGATGCGCTTTTCGATGACCTTCGGATAAACGACGAGGCCGTTGGTAACATTTTCTGCGATGATGAGCATGGCGTCCATAGCGAGGAATGCTTCCGGAATGGCGAGGCGCTTGTTGGCGCTGTCATCGAGCGTACGTTCGAACCACTGCGTTGCCTGCGTGAAGGCGGTGCTGTTCACCTGGGCCATCACGAAACGAGCGAGGGAGCAAATACGTTCGCTACGCATCGGGTTACGCTTGTAAGCCATGGCGCTGGAACCAATCTGAGTCTTTTCGAACGGTTCTTCGACTTCCTTCACGCCCTGCATGAGGCGCATGTCGGTAGCGAACTTGTGCAGAGACTGAGCAATGGAGCTGAGCACCTGGTTCACACGGTTGTCCCACTTACGGGTGTAGGTCTGACCGGTGATGGTAAGCACGCGCTTGAAGCCAGCCTTGGCAGTCACGCGGCGGTCAAGTTCCATGATCTTTTCTTCGTCGCCATTGAACAGGTCCATGAAGCTAGCCTGTGTACCGGTCGTGCCCTTCACGCCGCGGAACGGAAGCACTTCGATGAGGAAGTTCAATTCTTCAAGGTCGATGAGCATGTCCTGGAGCCAGAGGCAGGCGCGCTTGCCGACGGTCGTGAGCTGGGCAGCCTGGAAGTGTGTTGCACCGAGCTGAGCCATGTCCTTGTATTCCATGGCAAACTTGGAAAGCTTGTCCATCACGCGACAAAGACGCTTGCGCACGAGGATCATAGCCTGCTGCATCTGGATAAGGTCGGTGTTGTCGCCCACGAAAGCAGACGTTGCACCGAGGTGGATGATGCCCTTGGCCTTCGGGCACTGAACGCCGTAAGCATAAACGTGGCTCATCACATCGTGACGGCGGCGCTTTTCTTCTTCTTCGGCAACTTCGAAGTTAATGTCCTTTTCGTGGGCCTTCAGTTCATCGACTTGCTCCTGCGTAATCGGGAGGCCGAGTTCCATTTCGGATTCGGCGAGATAAATCCACAGCTTGCGCCAAGTCTGGAACTTGTACTGCGGGCTGAAGATGAAACTCATTTCCTTGCTGGCATAACGCTTGATAAGCGGGCTTTCGAATTGATCACGCATGATTCTATCCTTTTTTAAGTTTTACAAGGGCAAATGTAGAAAAAAAGGGAAACATCAGCATACTACCAAAGATGGAAGCCCGCACCTATAAAGAAACCATTATGAAATTCTTTTTTCTTCCCCTCATTCTTGGATTCTACTTTTCCATACATCGCCATATACCTGAATTTAAATGAGACATATTCACCAAGCCCATGTGCGTCACAAGGGAAAATCCACGGACGATATTCAAGCTGGACTCCAGCAACCAAGGGATCTATTCCACCAACAAAAGGCACAATCTTAAATCGATCTGTTTCAAAAACATCAACCCCTGCAGTCGCTATAAAGGTTCCCCCATAATGATAAATCCCGCCTAATAAAAAATCAAAAACAACCCTTCCAAACTGTATCGGCACACCAACAAGTATAGAGCGAACAGAGCCCCATACTTCAATACCTATACCACCGGTATATATCCGTTCACTGTAATAGTTCGAACGATGCACAATAGATTTGCGCTGAGAAATCCGCCATTCCAATAATTTTTGAATCCAAGGAATAAATTCAGATTCTGGATAATCGCTCTTGAATTTTTTCAATTGCAAAATAACAGAATCTAGACGAGTCGTATCTAAATTGCACTCTAAATACCCTCCAACAACTCGAACATACATCCCGGATTTCCGATTCGTGTAAGCATCCACCTTACCGCAATCATCATCTCGATTGCAACCATAATAATGAGTCGCACTAAACTTACTGTTTAGAGAGTATTCAGGAACTACATCCTTTATAATTAGCGCTAAATCACGATTTTCACGAGAAACAATGTTTTTTATTGCACGATCAAAAAGAGATTTAACTTTATTTGAATCGGCTTTGAAAGTTTTATCAATAAGAAAGTTATAGTTCCCGTTTAAATGCGCCAACAACGAATCGCTAACATAAGAATAGCGAACCTCCTCCAAGACAGAACTGTAAATTCGTCCCCACATCACAATGGCAGAATCAAATTGATCCGTCATCAAGTAGATTTCCATGAGTTCCAAATCATCTAAAGCGAATTCAGGGACCGGAGACATCGCCCTTAACGAAGCGGCAGCATCCAAAGCACCATTACTATCACCTTTTTTAAGCGACTGATACACTAAATTTCGGCCAGCAACAATGGAATCCAGTTTTGCAGGCGAAACAAACACGGAATCGTCGTTTTCAGTTTTCGCAAAGCAAAGAGAACAAAAGGTTAAAAACAGTGTAACTAAGCAGCAAAACCGCATATAATTAAAGATAAATATTCACAAAATGATTTAAGATTGTTATTTAAATCAAATTGTAATGTTTTCTGACGCCATCTTGCTATTTCTGGATTTTAAGGATCATTCTAGAAATTGCCTAAATTAGGCAACCTAAAATAGGCAATTTTTCTTTTTTATGATTTTAGAAAAAACACGATAAAATCCCCTCGAAAGGCAACAGGAGCTTTAGCTTATTCATACTCCACAAAAAGCGAAACGACGCGTCTCGTTACATTTCTTCGGCAAACTCATTCATCGGCTTGCGTAAATCATGGCGCGGTGAAGGAACACCATTCACAGGATCAGCATAGCCAATATCCAAAAGGCACGCGAGCTTGATATTTTCAGGGAACCCGAATTCGTGTTCAATGTGAGCAGCATTGAAACCGCGAGCCCAGAGCGTTGCAAGCCCAAGATCGGTTGCCTGCATCATCATCGACGTTGCGATAATGCTAGAATCCATAATGCCACTTTTGAAGTTGTCCATGTAGGTCGTCGGAGTGTAGACCTTATTGTCGTCGTAGCAGACCATAAGCACCACAGGAGCGTTATACGCCATGCGCGTGATACCACGGATTTTTTTGAGAGCTTCAGGCGATTCCAAGACCTTGACAATCACCGGTTGGCCATTTACAGCTGTCGGTGCAATACGTCCCGCCTCAAGCACCATCATAACTTTTTCGGGTTCCACGGCACGTTCTGCAAATGCACGGCAACTAAAACGATTTCTAGCCAAATCAATAAAAGACATAAGTACCTCCGGTTTTATAGCAATAATATAAGCAAATTGAGTTACTAGTTAATAGTCATTAGTTATTAGAGATGCAAAAAAGACACGTTTATATGACATTGCCGCGAACTTCGTGTTCGCAAAGACTCCCCATCTATCGTCTATTTTCTATATTTGTAGCCATGAAAAATTTTTACGTTACCACTCCGATTTACTATGTAAATGATGCCCCGCATATTGGGCATTCCTACACCACCGTTCTTGCAGATATTCTCACCCGCTTCCATAAGATCATCGGCTACCAGACATTCTTCTTGACCGGTACCGACGAACACGGTCAAAAGGTGCAGCGCGCCGCCGCAAAGCGTGGCGTGACTCCGCAGGAACATGTAGACGAATACTACCACCGCTTCGAAGACCTCTGGAAAAAGATGGGAATCAGCAATGATTTTTTCATCCGCACCACGATGCCTGAACACAAGGCTTACGTGCAGGAATGTCTGCAGAAGCTCTGGGACAAGGGTGAAATTTACTCCAAGGAATACGAAGGTTGGTACTCCGTCGGCGAAGAACGCTTCTTCAGCGAAGACGAACTCGACGAAAACAAGTGCGACCCGATCAGCCACCGCCCAGTGGAATGGCTCAAAGAAAAGAACTACTTCTTCAAGATGGGTTCTTACCAGCAGAAGTTGATTGACTTCTTGGAAAGCCACAAGGACTGGATTGTGCCGGACTACCGCTGGAACGAAATTCGCGGATTTCTCCGTCAGCCGCTCAACGACCTTTGCATCAGCCGTCCGAAGATGCGTCTCAGCTGGGGCATTCCGCTCCCGTTCGACCCGGACTACGTGACTTACGTTTGGTTCGACGCTTTGCTCAACTACGTAAGCGCCTCGACCGCCTTCCACAAGACTTATGCCGACGGCACGCCGATTTGGCCTGCCACTTACCACCTCATCGGCAAGGACATTTTGACGACTCATAGCGTCTATTGGCCGACCATGCTCATGGCGCTCGACATTCCGCTTCCGCAGCACATCCTCGCCCACGGCTGGTGGCTCGTGAACGGTGGCGAAAAGATGAGTAAGTCCGCAGGTAACGTCGTGAATCCGATGGACTACATGGAAAAGTACGGCATTGATGCTTTCCGCTACTTCCTCGCTCGCGAAATGGTCGTCGGTCAAGACGCCAACTTCACGCACGAAGGCTTTATCCGCCGCATCAACAGCGACCTCGCTAACGACCTCGGCAACGTTTTGAACCGTGTACACCGTTTGGTTCTCACGAACTTCGAAGGCAAGCTCCCGGCTCCGACCGCACTCGATGATGCAGCCAATGAAATCATCACCATCGCAAACCGCGTCCGCACGAACGTGATGGAATGGATTCCGCAAGTCAAGCTTTCTCAGGTCGTCGAAGAAATCATGACGCTTGTTCGCAGCGTGAACCGCTACCTCGAAATCAAGGCTCCGTGGAAGCTCGCTAAGGATCCGAACGCCAAGGACGAACTCGCCACCGTGCTTTATGTTTCTGCTGAAGCCGTGCGCCTTTCTTTGAGCATGCTCTGGCCGGTCATCCCGGGCAAGAGCGAAGAAGGTCTCGCCATGATTGGCAGCAAGTTCACCGACCAGAACGACCTCGTATGGGGCATTCTCAAGGGTGGCGAACAGTTCGGTGAAGGCAAGCCGCTCTTCCCGCGTATCGAAGAAGATGTCAAGAAGCAGCCACAACAGCAGGCCAAGCCGAAGCAGAACAAGCCGCTCATGGCAGCTGATGTTCCGGCAGCAATGGACCTCCGCGTGGCACAGATTGTCGAAGTTGCCGACCATCCGGATGCAAATAGTTTGTACGTTCTCAAGGTTGACGCAGGCGAAGGCGAACCGCGTACCATCTGCAGTGGCCTCAAGAGCAGCTACAAGGCCGAAGAACTCAAGGATCGCAAGATTCTCTTGTTCGCAAACTTGAAGCCAAATGCCCTCCGTGGCATCATGAGCCAGGGTATGCTCTTTGCAGGTGACCTCGATGCAGAAACGCACACCTGCAGACTCGTAAGCGTCCCTGAAGATGCAAAACCGGGTGACCGCGCCTTGTTCAAGGGTGTAGCTCCGAGCGAACCGCGCGAACTCAAGGTGAAGGACTTCGAAAAGATTGCTCTCACTGCAAAGGGTGGCGCTGTGTTCTGCGGCGAAATCGCTCTCGAAGTGAACGGCAAGGCTGTGACCTGCGACGTCGCTGACGGCGCCGGTATTCACTAAAAAGACCGCTCGGCACACAGAGCAACTAATGTCAAAGGCCCTGCTTTAGCAGGGCTTTTTTCTATTATCCAATTTAACTGGATCCATCACATTCGTTCAGGATGGCGAGAAGGAGAAAAGCCACAAATAAAGAATCATTTATTTTTGTATATTGAACAACATGAAAGAATTCATTCAGAAAATCAAGAAAGACACTCTCGCCTACCTCAAGTCCTTAAATTGGATTGTCCTGCTCGGCATTGCAGCATTTAGCATCGCTCTTGCCATCATCAACAACATTCGAGTCGATGACGCCAAATCCGTCGATTGGATTGGCTCTCAAGAAATTCTCGAAAAACCGGCAAATATTCTGTAAGGAGCGACCATGATCGAATGTTTTGAAAAAGCAAACCTCAAGCGCAGCATTATCGCAGGCGTACTCCTTCTCATAGCCACATTCCTTGTCGCAGTTGGAGTTGCAGAAATCAGCTTCCCCGAAACCATCCTTACATTCACCGATCAAGATTGGCTCCTCGATATTTGGCCAAAGGCTTACCGCTACAACATCCATGTAGGCGTTGGTGCAGTCGCTATCGCATGCGCCTTGATAGTCCCCGCTCTCAAGATTCAAAAAGACTTTTCCACACGCGCACTCGAAACGCTCTGCCGCATAGGCATTGGCGGCATGTTCATCTTTGCCTCCATCTTCAAAATCCAGGACCCACACCAGTTTGCAACGCTCGTAGCGCAGTATCAATTCTTCTCGGCACTGCACTTGGACTTCGTGAACAATTTCTTTTCGCTTGTATATCCGCAATTTGAATTCTGGTTTGGCCTTGCAATGATTGTATCGCCATTTGTGAAGGAATCGGCATTCGCCATTTTCTGGATGTTTGTAAGCTTCATTATCGCACTTGCCTGGGCCTTGTGGAACGATCTCGGCATCACGTGCGGTTGCTTTGAACTTCAAGACGGCAACGCCCACGATAAAGCAGAAGCCTGGACAAGCCTCATCCGCGACCTTATTCTCATTTGGCCGACCCTCTGGCTTGCATTCCGCAAAAACAAGAGCATCATCGGTATTTGGAAAAAAGACAATAAGGAAGCCTAGTCATGCAAACGTGGCAAAAATCGGCAATCGCCCTTAGCCTTATCTTCGGGTCAACTCTTGATAGCTGGGCAAGCCCGACACATTCGGTCGATATGCCACGTCACATCACATTTGCAGACTCCGCACACGAAAAAGAGCTTACCATCAACGCGCAGCTCTTGGATTCCGTTGTTGTAACGAATCTTTCGAAAGCAAAAACGCATTATGACAATTCCACGTCCATACGCCTTTTTGCCAATGGAAAATTCACGGAAGCCTTCCACTTCGATGCACGCGTTAAAGTCAATACGGACTATACAAACCGCTACATCAACTTTAACTACTACAACCCAGACGAAGGCCTCCCCTACAACAAGCAAAGCGAAAAAAAACGTACATGGGATTTGTTCGGAGCAAACGTAAGTTACAGTCTTAAGCCCGTAGAACTCCTCGCTGGATTTGACTACCTCGAATGGGGCCCCGCCCGCCGTAATCATGTGATTCTGCGAGGCGAACGCAACATCTACCGTCCATGGCAAGACAGTTCTAGCCGCATTCCCGATGCAGCCCCCACACCGTACTTCGGTTACCAATTTACACTTGGGCCGATTGAATATACGCAGTACGCCGCCAAAATCTACGAAAAGAAAAACTTCGGCAAGTATTTCCATGCCCATCGCCTCAACTTGAATCTTCCCAAAGACATTCAGTTCGGCATTTCCGAAACCTCGCTTTACGGCACAACAATCGAAGCGGCAGGTTCCAATCCAAACCCCGACAGCGATAGTACGGGCCGCGAATTCGAATGGGCCTACGTCATTCCGTTCATTCCCTACGTTTTCCAGGAACACTTGCAGGGCGACCAAGACAATATCTCGCTTGCATTTGACTTGAGCGTCAAGACGTTACCGAATTGGGAATTCTACGCAGAACTCTTGTGGGACGACATGAAATCCCCGACAAGCATGTTCGATGATTCCTGGTGGGGCAACAAATGGGCAACAACACTTGGCGTTGCCCGTGATAATATCGTCATCGGCCCCGCAAATCTAGGCTGGATGTTCGAATACACACGAATTGAGCCCTGGGTCTATACGCACCACAAAGGACGCGGCTACACTTATGCAAGCTACGCCCAAAGCCTCGGTAGCGACCTCGGCCCGAATAGCCAAGAAGTCCACACCGAAGTCAGCGCCACCTACGATTTCCTCAAGGCAACGCTCTTCTTTGGCGCTGTCGCCAAAGATACCGCCTTCGGCGGACACATCAATGACCTCCATACGCCAGAAAGCGATATGGACAAAAAGTTCCTCAGCAAAAAAACAACCGTGCGTTACAAGGAACTCGGTTTTGATTTAGCAGCAACTCCATGGGACTGGTTCAGCTTCAGATGCAGCTACACCCGTTTCTTCGGAGACTATAAAGGCTACCGCACTTACGCCGTCGGTAGCCTCCAATGGTAATAACTTTGTCATGCCCGCCTTGAGCGGGCATCTCCATCTTAAAACATTTTTTTCAACATTTCCTCGTCAGTTGCGGCGAGGACTTTTTCTTTCCATTCGGGATTCAACAGAAGCTTTGCAACATTTGCAATCGCAACCGTATGCGCCATTGCTGATTCCGCAGGAGAAAGGAGCACGCACATAAACTGCGCAAGTTCTTCATTACGAGTTTTAATTCCCGTAATGCCTTCTTTCGCAACGACAAAAGCCATTAGCGGCCCCTGCAAACCAGAAACGCGTGTATGCGGGAGCAACAGCCCCTGCCCCATATAAATGCCCTGAGCAACACGCTCCGAAAGGCCCTTCCAAGTCGACATGGCGTCAAACTTATAAGGACCATTCACAAGAGCGTCGTAAGCGTAACCCAGAGCTCGGTTGAATTCAACCGGCTGTGCGTAAATACGCGTATATATCGGAGCCATTACTGCAAGGCCCAATCCATGAACTTGAACACTTCAGGGTCAGTAGCCTTGGCAATCTGCTTGAATTCGCCAAACAGCACACGGAGCTGAGCCTTGCCCGGTTCAATGTACTGTTCGAACTTATCAATCTTCTTCACCTTCGAGAGGAAGCAATAAGCACCAAGAGCCTGCATCAAGCGCTGCAAGCTAGCATGCACAAAGCCTTCCCAAGCATCGTCCTTCGTATAAATTCGAGTTCCGCGATACAGGCCGCGCCAATATTCAAAGAAATCCTTGATCATCGGAAGCGGAAGGCTAACATACGGATCCCACAAGAGCGATGCGATATCATAGAACATGGAACCGCGGCGAGCACCTTGGAAATCAACGAAAGCCACTTCGGAATTCGGGCGAATCATGATATTCTGGCTCTGAAAATCGCGGTGCATCAAGACCTTCGTCTGAGCTTCAACAGAAACCGCCACCAACGAATAGAAGTTTCGCACCGACTCCGGAATCTCTTCGATTCCCTTGTAGAGCTTTAGATAATTTTCAGTAAAGTAATCAGTTTCCCACTTGAGAGCCGCAAAATCAAAGCGACGCAGCCAAATTTCAGTATGGTGGCTGAACAGCTGATGGCTTGCATTTTGCCACTGAATAAGAGCATCAATCACTTCCGGATACAAAATGCGGACACTTCCCGAAAGCACATTGCTCCCGTTCGGGTACGCTTCGTCCAAAAGGCTACGTTTGCCCAAATCTTCTTGCAATACTTGGCATGTCGCTTCATCGACACAATAAACGCGCGGAACCGGCAAACCATATTCCCTGAAAGTCTTGGAATATTCGACAAAATGCTTGAAATCGTCATTAACCTCGGCACTAACCTGCAAGACACTCTTACGTTCGCCATCGGCAATACGGAAATAACGCCTTCCAGAACCGGCACCGGCAATGGGAGTCACAGAAAAATTTTCAGTATAACCATGAGTCAAAAGGTACTCATGGATACTCGGAGAAATTTGAATAGAATCGTTTTGCATGCTTTTAATATACTTAAAGAAATATGAAAATGACAAATAAAATTAGTGATTTTGTGCGCCTTTTAACAACAAAAAAAGACTGCCGTTAAGCAGTCTCTTTTGTTTTAGAACGTTCAAGTAGATTGCTTCGCTGTGCTCGCAATGACGTTGCCGTGCACTTCCTACAACCTACTCGCAACCAGGCTACGACACGAGCATCATCGAGAACACCATGACGAACAGCGCGACCGTTTCGCCCACGCCGAGCACCATGAGGTAGTTCACGAGACCCTTGCCTGTTTCGCCAAGAGCGTTGCAAGCGTCAGCAGCGGACTTGCCCACGTACCAAGCGCTAGCCATCATGCCGATGCCACCGAAGATGCCTACGCCAAGGTAAGCAGCCCAGTTGCCCGGAGCAGTCTGCGACTTGTTCAAGATGAACATCATCAGGAGCATGCCGTAAATCGTCTGCGCAATCGGAGCGCCCACAAAAATGAGCAGCGTAAATAGCGCGTTTTTACCCTTGAGATACGCCTTTTTCCAAGCTCCGATGGCCGCCATGCCGGCAGTTCCGCAGCCCAGCGCAGAACCCACTGCAGCAAGGCCAAGAGCCGCCACCGCACCGAGTTTTGCGAGCGTCAGAAATTGTGTTTGATCCATACGTGCTACCTCACTGGATTAATGAAGCACCATCATGGAGAACACGAGCACGAACAAAGCGACGGTTTCGACGATACCGAGAACCATCAAGTAGTTCACCATGCCCTTGCCGGTTTCACCGAGAGCATCGCAAGCCACAGCAGCAGACTTGCCCTGGTACCAAGCAGAAGCCATCATGCCGAGGCCACCGAAGATACCAGCACCGAGGCAACCGCCCCAGTTCGTAAAGTCACTTGCCTTTGCAGCATCCAAGATAAAGTTCATCAGAAGCATGCCGTAAATCGTCTGGGAAATCGGGGCACCAACGAACACGAGGAGTGTAAAGAGAGCAGACTTACCCTGAGCGTAAGCCTTCTTCCACATCGTGATAGCAGACATACCAGCCGTTCCGCAACCAAGGGCAGAGCCCATAGCCGCAATGCCAAGCGCAGCTGCAGCACCCATTTTAGCGAGAGTCACCATTGTATTCGGTTCCATTATATTATCCTCATTAAGTAGCGGGATTTAACCCTTGGTTTAATTTTTTTGCTTGGCGAAAGGAGTAAAGGCAAAGCCACTCCACTCAAGGCCAAGTCCATTTGAAAATTCGAGTGTGTTAAGACGTACGGCATGCACTGCAACGCCCATCACGGCAAGAGCAATGTTCAGACCATGAACGCCCAAAAGAACTAGAGCTGCACCGGCAACACCCACGGCAGAGCCAAACAGCGGCGAAAGCATGTCATTGAACGCTTCTGCGATTGCGGCACCAGACATACCCACAGCAAACAGACGGATATAGCTGATGACATCGGTGAAGCTGTTCACGATGTCGAGCACGAGCATCGGAATGCTGATGAAGTCCTGTTTGAGGCGGCTAGGCGGCACCGTAAAGAGCACGAGAAGCACGACTTCCACGATGAACATCGGGATGACGAACTTCGGCATGTCAATTCCAAGCACCATGTTGCATGCAAGGAAGAACATGACCCAAGCGCCCATGAGCCAGCCCACCTGCGCCATGAACGTCGAAGACTTGCGCTTGAGGCGCACAACGACATTCCACGCATGAGCGATACTCAAATGCACAACGGCAATGCAGAAGCAGAACAGCTGGATATGCTGCATCTGGGATGCCCCTGCCACCTTCGGCACAAAGCTAGCGGGCAAGAACGTAAACGTCTCGCAGAACTGTTTGTATGCTTCAAAGCGCGTCGGATCCGTCGGAGCAGAGCTGCGAATCCAGTAAAGCACATTGCGCACGCCTTCCGGTAAAAAGTTATAGTTAGCGATATCGAGGTAGTAGCTCCACCCTGCAAGTTCCGGAGTCAGTCCGAGGAAGTTTGCATTGATGGCGCCCCAGATGATAGTCGCCCAGCTCATCAAATACACAAAGTGGAATCCGGCACTACTTGCCTTCGGCATTTTCGTGCGAGCAAAAATAGCAATACCGAGGAACAACAGGCCGTACGCCATATCGCCCACAATCATCGCAAAGAAAATGCTAAAGAAGCAGAGGAACACAGAGCTCACGTCAACTTCATTGTAGCCAGGCGAGATGCCAATAATGTCATAGAGGCACTGCATCGGGCGCGAAAGCTTGTTGTAGCCGAGAAGTGTCGGGATGCTATCTTCGTCTGTCGGATCTTCGACACGCACACCCCAGCCATTAGCCTTTGCTGCAGCATTGATTTCGGCAATGCGCGGTTCCGGGCAGAATCCCTGGAGAGCAGCAATTTCACTATTCTGGAGCATGCTTGCAGATGCTTCAACGAGATTGTAACGGTCCGTCACTTCCAAAAGGCGCGATTCAAGTTCGTCCTTCACAGAAGCAAGCTGAGCAAAACGTTCATCGACAGCCGAAATCGTCGTCTTAGCTTCTTCTTCAATCTGTCGATATTCTTCGAGAGACTTGAGAGGCATCGCAATTTCGGTAAACGAACCCGTCACCTTGGCAGGTGCATCGCCCTTATTGATTACTGCAATATATGAGCCATTCTCATCCTTGGCAAAGACATGCTTGTAAGCACATTCGCCATCGACTTCAAAAGGATCTTTCGAAGTATCAGCAAGATAGAGGCGCACAAAAATGCCCTTTTCAGCAAGTTCCTTCACGGTTCTTGGATCAAGGTTTTCAAATGCACCGAGCTTTGCAAGTTCTTCTCCGGCCTGTTCCAGCTGAATTTCGGCATTTTTCTTTTCCGAAATAAGCGACTGGATTTCTTCGACAAGCGTTACACCACTTGCGCCTTTTTCCGCAGGCGTTACACCTTTACGGAGTTTGTCAGGAACAACTTCCATAGCCTTCTGCACGCGAGCTACAGCACCCTTCGCCCCGTTCACAGAAACACCAACAGCGTTCTGGAGCGGAGTCAAATGGATAATTTCCATTTCGCGCAGCGCCTTAAGAGTATCTTCCTTATGGCTTGCAAGCGTAAGAATGGTCACCTTCTTCATAGGAGTAATCATGCGGCAACCTCCTTACTTTGGGCATCAAGCGCAAGCGCCTTAGCCGTAGCCTTGCCCTTGGCAAGCTTACTACGGGCCACACCGCTTGTCTGCTGGTCACCCAAGAAAATATTGATTTTACGGATGTTATCCTTAGACTCGGGAATCTTGACCTTTTCGAACAGGTTCACGCGCTGGCTTGTGGTACGGAGTTCTTTAGAAAGAAGTTCGTACTGTTTTTCGAGCACGCGGCGTTCCAAGCGCAAGGAAATGAGACCCTGCAAGCTACGGATACCATCGTCGAGCCACACCGGAGTCGTAAAGAAATCCGGAATGTTCACGTTGAACTCAACACCGCTAAACGTCGGGATGCGCACACCGGCGATGTTACCTTCGCCCTGTTCGACGCTCTTCACCGAGAGATACTTATCCCACTCAATGGGTTCGGCAAAAAGCGAAATCCACGAAGCCATGCTCTTGCGGAGCTTATCCTCTTCTTCGCGTTTCGCCATCACCTTCTCCTGGAGCGTACGCATTTCCATCTGCAACTGTTGCTTCTTCAAAAGCAACGTCGGCAGATAGCGCTGGAAGCGCTTCAACGCGTCACGTTCCGCCTTGAGGGCGTTTTTAGTTAACTTGACCTTAGCCATATTACCACTTCTTCGGCCAGTATTCGTTGATCATCTTGGTCGGGATACCGGTTTCTTCAGGAGTGAAGCAGTCGGCAAGAATTTCCCAGCCAAGGTCCAAAGCCTTTTCTAGAGGGATGTTCACGGAAAGGTCCATCATTTCCTTTTCGAAGCGCACACCGTACTTCAAGAGTTTCTGGTCCCAGTTACTCATGTTGAAGCCCATGGATTGCTTTTCCAAGGTTTCCTTGTAGCTTGCGTACAACTGAATCATGGTGTTCATGATGGTACGGTGGTCGCTACGGGTCTTGCCGTTCACCTGCTGTTTCAAGCGGCTCAAAGAACCGAACGGTTCGATACGGCCCTTGCGCAAGTAGAACTGACCTTCGGTAATATAACCGGTGTTGTCCGGAACCGGGTGCGTCACGTCGTCGCCCGGCATGGTGGTCACAGCCAAAATCGTAATAGAGCCAGAACCTTCGAAGTCCACAGCCTTTTCATAACGGCTAGCAAGCTGAGAGTAAAGGTCGCCAGGATAACCACGGTTCGACGGAATCTGTTCCATCGTAATAGCGATTTCCTTCATGGCGTCGGCAAAGTTTGTCATGTCCGTGAGGAGCACGAGCACGTTCTTGCCTTCGGTTGCAAACTTTTCAGCAACAGCCAAGGAAGCATCCGGCACAAGCAAACATTCCACAATCGGGTCAGATGCAGTATGCATGAACATCACCGTACGGGAAAGAGCTCCGTTCTTTTCGAGGTAATCCTTGAGGTAGAGGTAGTCATCGTGCTTGAGGCCCATACCGCCGAGGATAATCACGTCCACTTCGGCCTGCAAAGCGATTCGTGCCAAAAGTTCGTTATACGGTTCACCAGCGATAGAGAAAATCGGGAGCTTCTGCGAAACCACGAGCGTGTTGAACACGTCAATCATCGGGATACCCGTACGCACCATCGTCTTCGGGATGATACGTCTTGCCGGGTTCACAGACGGGCCGCCAATCGTGATGCGTTCGCCATCGACTTCCGGGCCGTTATCGCGCGGCTTTCCTGCACCGTTAAACACGCGGCCAAGCAAGGCTTCACTGTACGGAACCTTCATCGGTTCGCCAAGGAATCGCACTTCGGAATCAGTAGAAATACCACGAGCACCAGCGAACACCTGCAAGTCCACGAGGTCACCGTCGATGCGGATGACACGAGCAAGGGATGTACCGAAAGAACTTGTAACCTGAGCGAGTTCCTGGTTAGCAACGCCTTCGGCTCTCAAAGTAATCACAGAACCGGCAATGCGTTCAATACGATGGTAAGCAACATTATGCATTGAGAGAAACCTCCTTCACGGAAGCAAAGATACTGGATTCGAGATCCTTGAATTCCTGGCTGTCAAATGCCACGCGGTTCCAGTCCTTGGTAGCCTGCGTAAGCTTGAGGAAGAACGTACGAGCAACATCCTTTTCGGCAAATGTCATCGGAGTCTTAAGGATGGTATAAATTCTATCGAACACGTACTTCTGACGATCTGCAGAGCAAGCGGCGTCGATTTCATTATAAGCGTCCTGCTGCAGATAAACTGCATCCAAGTATTCGGATTTCAAATAAACAATAAAGTCTTCGATGGAAGTACCTTCTTCGCCCACGACCTTCATCATGTTGTTCACATCCACGCCGTTAGCGAGAATGGTGCGGGCTTCGGCAACCTTCTTGGAATCAATAATGCCTTCGTACTTGGACCAGGAATCCAGCGGATGAATTGCCGGGAAGCGGCGCTGGTCGGAACGTTCACGAGAAAGGCCGAGGAATGCACCCACCACCTTCAAGGTTGCCTGGGTCACCGGTTCTTCGAAGTTACCACCAGCCGGAGAAACGGAACCGCAAATCGTCACGGAACCCGTCGAACCGTCCTTGAGACGGACAACACCACCGCGTTCGTAGAACGAAGCAATCACGGATTCGAGGTAAGCCGGGAATGCTTCTTCGCCCGGAATTTCTTCCAAACGGCCGCTCATTTCGCGCAGAGCCTGAGCCCAACGAGAAGTAGAGTCAGCAAGCAAGAGCACGTTGAGGCCCATCTGACGGTAGTATTCAGCAAGCGTCACGCCGGTATAAACGGAAGCTTCACGAGCAGCCACCGGCATCGAAGAAGTATTACAAATGATAAGCGTACGTTCCATCAAAGACTTGCCCGTACGCGGGTCAATCAATTCCGGGAATTCGCGAAGGGTTTCCACCACTTCACCAGCACGTTCACCGCAAGCAGCCAAAATCACGATATCCACGTCAGCATAGCGGCTCATGAGCTGCTGGAGCACAGTCTTACCGGCACCGAACGGGCCCGGCGTACAGAACGTACCACCCTGCATCACAGGGAAGAACGTATCGATAATGCGCTGCTGCATGGTCAAAGGCTTGGACGGACGGAGGCGTTCTTCGAATGCCTTGATCGGCATCTTCACCGGCCAAGTCTGCACCATCGTCACATCGACAGATTCGCCCTTATCATTCTTGAGCTTGGCAACCACATCTTCGACAACGCGGTCACCAGCCGGAGTGATATAATCAACAGTCCACTTGCCAAGGAGCTTGAACGGCACCATGATGCGGTGTGCAAAAACACCTTCGGGAACCGTACCGATAGTATCACCGGCAACAACCACATCGCCCACTTTAGCGACTGGCGTAAAAGCCCACTTGGTATCGCGCGGGAGAGCCTTCAAGTACTTACCGCGCTGCAAGAAGAAGCCACATTCGTCAGCTAGCTTCGGCAGCGGGTTCTGAAGACCGTCAAACACTTGAGTGAGGAGGCCTGGGCCAAGTTCAACAGAAAGAAGTTCTCCGGTAAATTCGACTTCGTCGCCAGCCTTGAGGCCAGTCGTATCTTCGAATACCTGGAGTTCAGCGTAATCACCACGAATACGAATCACTTCGCTCTTGAGAGGAATGATTTCAGCCTTACCTTCATTGTTCTTCGAAACAAGCTTTGCATAAGCCACTTCGTTCTGGGAAACGGCGCTTTCGAACTTTACACGAATCAAGTTTCCGTTGACGCCGGTTATTTTTCCGATACTAGCCATTGAAAATGGACCTCCAATCATTCCTGCTTAAACGCAGGATCGTTAGCATTAATAACATTGATGACGGCTTTGTCGCCCGCAATTTCGTTCAAGCGAGCCCAACGCTCACAAATTCTAAGCTTGATAGCGTAGGCATAAACATGCTTGACTGTCCCCTCGCCCACACCGGCAAGGGAATCAACGAGCCAGAAACGGGCGCGGTCGATATCCTGTTCCTTTTCCATCGGACTGGCCTTCATGAACGCGTCCTGGATCATTTTTGCAAAGGTGACGTCATAACCAGAAAAAGAGCGTTCCGCAAAACGCACTTCAGGGCCCCACGCCTGAGCGCGGAGCCTTCCGGAAACGTTTCTCATCTGGGTTTCACGGGACTGATATTCCCGAACAAATTCATCATCGCACTCCTCGCCCGCTAAGAGAGCGTCGAGCGCTTCGAGTTCTGGGGCATCCAGCACACCTTCGCAACGGCCACGGAACTCGGCCATGCTAAGGGGCGGAACGTCGCCCAGTTCAAGCATCGGAAGCGATGCCATCAAATATGCTGGACTGCTCATTGGACCGCCTTATTTGCCCTGGGCGGCCTTGTTTACAATCTTAGAAAGTTGCGGTCTGAGCAAAGCAGAAAGGGATTCAGCCATTGCAGCTTCGGTGAATTCGTGGCTGACCTTGCCGCCATCGAGCTTAACGCGGAAGCCAAACTTGACGCCCTTATCGCTTTCGACCTTTACACCAGCCTTAAGCTGTTTTGCAAATTCACCCATGACAAAGCTAGAAAGAGCCTTGGCATCGGCTTCGGAAAAATCGATTTCGATATCGGAAGTGTAGCTCTTTGCCACCGTGAGAAGCATGTTCTTCACAGTCGATTCATCAAGAGATTTTTCAACTTGGAGATTGAGAAGATCAAGAATCATTTTTTCGAGATTCTTGCCTACCGAGAGGAGCAAATCGCGGGCGGACTGTTCCAAGGTACGTTCGCTACGTTCTGTAAATGCTTGAGCTTCCTTGTCGGCATTTTCGAGTTTAACTTTGGCTTCGTCTTCGGCGGCCCTGACAATTTCGGCGGCCTTGTCCTTTGCCTTAGAAATAATTTCATTTGCTGCGAGTTCTGCCTTTTCGACAGCATCCTTCTGGATGCGTTCCATAAGGGCTTGCAAATCTTCTGCCATTTAGTTCTCCAAATTGAGCAAAAACACCCCCAAATAGGGCATTTTCGTTAAACACAGAAAAGAATATACTAGCAAAAATTCGAAAAAGACAAGAAAATCGACAAAAAATTGCGAAAATATTGTTTACTTGCAAAATTGGAGGATAAAAAGACCAAAAGGAGCGACAAAAGGTGGAAAACGGCTCCAAAAAATGGAAAACGCTTTACAAAATTGGAAATAAAATCGTATCTTATATACTCCAAAAGGAATTTACATGCGCAAAGAAAAAAGCGAAGCAGAAAAGATTCAAGAAGCAAAAGAATGCTGCGAAAATTTCAAGAAAAACCCTGCTGGGCCCCTCATTTTATCCGTCATTTACATCGTAGCAATCGCCATTTTCATTAGGCCCGTATGGAACCACGTATACATCGATTTTCGTTTGATGAAAACTGCAGAAGCGGGCTTGTCTTCCATAATCGTAATATCCGCCATGTACCTGCTATTTAAGCAATGTTCCAATTTTTTCAAAGGAACCGAAGGCAAACACGACAAACAACATTTGCGCGCCACGGGCGTAACATTAGTCTGTGCCGGAATTATAGCCGCCATCATCTCAGGTTACACAACCGACAAATACGGCTGGATACAAGACGAGGCTTTGGCAGATCTTAACGTAAACGAACTAAAGCAAGCTCCCATCAAATGCACGGGAGTAGACATCAATAGACACAATGGCAACGCGTATTACGGGATAGCCAAACTCTCGGACGGGACAACAAAGCCTACTGTAGTGTACTACTTGCGCGGGAAGTATCGCAGATACAGTGTTGAATATAAAATCGCAGCGAAGTTCATGTAAAGCGAAATTCAAACGTTATTCAATACTCAATATATTATTTGATGGTTGTTTTCCTATAAAAAATGCTATATTTTTGCCCGAAAAATTATCTTCAAGGATACAACCATGAAACGTACACATAACTGCGGCCAGCTTCGCAAGGAAGATGTTGGCCAGACCGTAACACTCGCCGGTTGGGTGGATCGCCGCCGTGACCATGGTGGTGTGATTTTCGTTGACCTCCGCGACAAGTATGGCAAGACCCAGATCGTTTTCAATCCGGATTACAATGCCGATGTTTTGAAGACTGCCGAACAGCTCCGTAACGAATACGTTATTTACGTGACTGGTAAGGTCTACGCCCGCGAAGAAGGCAACACGAACGAAAAGCTCGCTACGGGTGAAATCGAAGTCAAGGCTGACAAGCTCGAAATTTTGAACGCCGCCCTCACTTCTCCCTTGGCCATTAACGACCCGAACGAAGAATGCAAGGAAAACGACGACCTCCGCTTGCAGTACCGCTACCTGGACCTCCGCCGTCCGTGGATCCAGAAGAAGCTCCTCCTCAAGAGCCGCTTCCTCAAGGCCGTGTACGACTTCTTCTACGCTAACGGTTTTGAAAATATTGAAACTCCGTGCCTTTGCAAGTCCACTCCGGAAGGCGCACGTGACTACCTCGTGCCGTCCCGCGTGAACCCGGGCAAGTTCTACGCCCTCCCGCAGTCTCCGCAGCAGTACAAGCAGCTCTTGATGATTGCTGGCATGGACCGCTACTTCCAGATCGCCAAGTGCTTCCGCGACGAAGACCTCCGCGCTGACCGTCAGCCGGAATTCACGCAGATCGACGTTGAAATGTCCTTCGTCAACCAGGACGAAGTGATGGAAATGTTCGACAAGTTCGTGACTGAAGTTTTGGGCAAGGTTTGGAACTTCGAACCGCCGCGTCACATCCGCCGTATGAAGTGGGCAGAAGCTATGCTCAAGTACGGTTCCGATAAGCCGGACCTCCGCTTCGACCTCGAAATCCACGATGTGTCTGAAATCGGTGCAAAGTCCAACTTTGGCGTGTTCAAGAACTGCGTTGCCGCTGGTGGCAAGATCCGCGGTATCGCTGCTAAGGGTTGCGTTGACTTTACTCGTAAACAGATCGACGAACTCACGGCTTACGTTGCCAAGTACGGTTCCAAGGGCCTCGTGTGGATGCGCGTCAAGGAAAATGACGAAGTGGAAACCCAGGTCGGCAAGTTCTTCACGACCGAACAGCTTAACGAACTCCGCGACGCTGTTGGCGCTAAGTGCGGCGACATGATGTTCTTCATCGCCGGTCCGGAAAAGATTGCTGCTACGGCTATGGGTCAGCTCCGCTTGGAAGTCGCCCGTATCAAGGGTCTCCGCGATCCGAAGAAGCGTGAATTTGTGTGGATTACCGAATTCCCGATGTTCGAATACAGCGACACGGAAGGCCGCTACATGGCTATGCACCACCCGTTCACGAACCCGCTTCCGGAACATTTGGACATGATGCTCGGTGGCAACCTCAAGGATTGCAACGCAGAAGCTTATGACCTTGTTCTTAACGGTGTGGAAATCGGCGGTGGTTCTATCCGTATTCACAACCCGGAAGTTCAGGAAAAGGTGTTCCGCCTGTTGGGTCTCTCCGAAGAACAGGTGAAGACCAAGTTCGGCTTCTTCGTCGATGCCTTCAAGTACGGCGCACCTCCGCACGGTGGTCTCGCCTTCGGTCTCGACCGCGTTGTCGCTACTATGGAAGGTGAAGAATCTATCCGTGACTACATCGCGTTCCCGAAGAACACGAGTGCTTCTAGCCCGATGGACCAGTGCCCGAGCGAAGTGGACCTCCAGCAGTTGCAGGACATCCACATCTCCGTGCAGTTGCCTAAGGGTAACGAGAAAAAGTAATTGAGGTTGTCATGCCCGATTTAATCGGGCATCTCCTTTTCACTAAAGCTTTTGAAAATGGCGGGTTTCGACCCGCCATTTTTTAATGCGTAAGGTGATTCCGGCACGGTGGCCGGAATGACAGCATCCGCAAATGTCGCGACATTTAAATTGGAAAAGAACCGTCGGTATTGTGATGTGAACCCCGAAAGTTGGACATAACTTTCGGGGTTTTCATGTATAAAAAACACACTGAAGAAGAATGGGCTACAGCCTACAAGCTTCACAT
>NZ_FRAZ01000008.1:0-212190 GCF_900142485.1 Fibrobacter sp. UWB12
CACCCGTTCCCATCCCGAACACGGAAGTTAAGCCTCAGATCGCCGATGGTACCTGGCCCCCGGGCCCGGGAGAGTAGGTCGCCGCTGGATTCACGGGCCCCCTGAGCAAACGCTCGGGGGGCCCTTTCTTGTTTATACCGCTCGGCTCTATTGCAGGACGGGACTCCGTCTTCGCCTCGCTCTCGCGGCCACGGCGTGTTAGTACACGCCGCTTGTCGCTCACGGCCCTTGCCGAAACACGGCGAGCGGGGCTTTTTCTTTTTATACAGCACGTGGCGCTTCCCCGGGAATTCCCGTTCCCGCGCTGTCACCCCGCACCTGTTGCGGGGCCGCCCTGCACGGTTCCCCTTGCATACACGGTTCCAGTCGCAATTTTGTATATTCCGTACAAATGTCTAGACTTACCGCATACATCCTGTTCCTCTCTCTTTTCCTCCTTGCGGCCTGCGACAGCGCGAAGAAGGAATTCGAGACATTGAAAGAGGGTGAAATACTCATCGATGTCAACACAGAAGAGTATTCGCTGAATGGTAACGTTATCGGTAAGACTGCCACCGATATTTCCGCTTTTGATGATATATTTGGTGGTTTACTTGATGACAATCCTCTTCATAACAAATTGTGTGACTCAAGAGCAACGTTTCAAGAAGAAGCTTTAAGACGTGGTGAGCCTGCTGATGTCGCTGGTTTTGCCAAATTACATGTTGATGATAACCTTTCTTATGGGGCTTTCTATAACGCTTTCGCGTTAACGGTGTTTTGTGGATATTCGGTACTTAACATTGCGATTGGGGCTAATTATAAGGATGTTTTTCAGTTAAGTCTTCCTACAGTTGACTATATGTGGTGTGGTTTTGTTATTCAGCAAATGAAAGGTCTAAGATATAAGTATTTGCGTAACCGTCAAAGGTTATCGCTTGCTGAAATGTCAGAGATAGATGTTAAGGATAGAGGGTGCGTTGAAAATCATGAAACTTTGGACTTGTTATTGTCGTTTTATCGTACAGATGATGGCATCGCTTATGTCGTCAGTTTGAATGAAGCCTATTTCAGTAAGGGTAGCAGGTTTGATGGCTATAACTTCTATACATTTAATGATGAAAATGATTTGTGGAAGTTTATTGAAGATGTCCGTTCTAGAGTGGAACGCCAAACAGAAAAGAAGCCTGAAACAAAACAGGATAGAGTCTTAAGATTACTTATTGATGCCCTGGATGGTCCTAATAAAATAACGCTTGTTTTTGAAAAAGACGTGCTGATGAAAGATATTGCCCCCATAGTCAAAAAACTAAATACTTACGGGTATAGATTTGCTTTTGATTTGGATTAAAACTGCGCCATTATGCGGACCTGCAATATTTGGACTTTGAATATTCCAATTTACCACATTGATAAACTGTCCAAGAAGCATTCTGTTTTGTAGTTTATCCTTATCGTTCATGATTATACATTATGAAACGTAGACGAGCGATGTTGCTTGCCTAGGGTGTGAGGATAAGAACATGGAAAACAATGAAATCGAAATCAAGAAAGTTGGGCCAATTGTCGAGACCGTATGGGGTGTTCTTCTGTTGGTGTCTAGCTTTGCGCTGATTTTTATTGGCGGTTGAAAAATGATTAATATTTAAAGAGAGTCCGTTGTTGTTGGAAACGGGCTCTTTTTTTATTGGCATTTTGTAAATGCAAAAAAGGCGGCCATGAGGGTCGCCCATGTTTTTTAATGTCTGCCGAAGCGGCGAGTTTTGCGGAATGGCTTGTCGCCAAAGCTACGTTCGTCGTGATCCTTGCGGAAGGGCTTGTCATCGAACTTGCCAGGCTTGCGGTCAGCGAATTCGCGTTCACGGCGTGCCTTGCGGTTTTCGAACGGCTTGTCACCAAAGCGGTCGCCACCCTCGCGATTCTTGCGGAATCCACCACGGCGTTCTTCGTCGCGGAAGCCCCCCTTGCGATTGCGGTGGAAGCTGCGGCGTTCTTCGCGGCTAGCGTGCGGTCTTGTTCCCGGTGCAGGTCCCTCGGGCGGTTCGTCGGTCATCACGCGGAAGCGGGCGTCGTTGCCGCGAATGGTCATTTCAGACAAAATGTCGAGTACGTCTTGCGGGAGCGTGTTCGGGAGTTCAACGGTACTAAACTTGTCAAAGAGCTTGATACGGCCGATGTTGCTACTGTTGATATTTGCTTCACCGGCAATTGCTCCCACGATATCGCGCGGAGTTACGTGGTCGATGCGGCCAACGCCCAGATAGTAGCGCAAGAAGCCTTCTTCGACGCCGTTCAGGCCTTCCTTGCGTTCCTTACGCATGCGCTTCTGTTCTTCGCTGTTGAGGCCGAAATCTTCGCCATTGCCGAGAAAATCTCTGCCCGTGCGGACCTTTTCGCGACGTTCCTTCGGGGCTTCGAGCGGCGGGAGGTTCGGGAAGAGCGGCTGCTTTTTCTGGTACATCTTGATGACGGCGGCAGCGATGTCTTCGGCGGTCATCTCGTTGACTGTGCCGTCTTCGAGAACGACTCCGTCCTTCATATTGCAACCATCGGCAACGAGTGCGCGTACAAGTTCCTTGAACTGGTCAAGTTCACCGTAGCTCACGACGCTCTTCACTTTAGCCTTGAATGCATCAACGCGCTTCTTGCTAATTTGTTCGGATGTCGGCATTTCCATGGCTTCGATCGGCTGGCGGGTTGCCTTCTCGATGATTTTGAGCATGCGACGTTCACGCGGTGTCACGAAGAGAATAGCGTTTCCGCTACGGCCTGCACGACCTGTACGGCCAATGCGGTGTACGTAGGATTCCGTGTCGTACGGAATGTCGTAGTTTACAACGAGCGAAATGCGGTCCACGTCAATACCGCGGGCGGCGACGTCTGTCGCGACGACGATATCGAGCTTGCCCATCTTGAGGCGGTTGATGGTGCGTTCGCGCATGGACTGGGCGAGGTCGCCGTTGAGCGGAGCCACGTTGAATCCGCGGCTTTCGAGCTTTTCTGCCACTTCGGTGGTGTTCTGCTTGGTGCGCACGAAAATGAGTACGCCGTCAAATTCTTCGCCTTCCAAAACGCGGGCGAGAGCTTCAATCTTGTGTTCGTTTTTCACGAGCAAGTAGCGCTGGCAAATATTTTCGACCGTGGTCGTCTTGCCTTCGATGCGGGCTTCTTCGTATTCACCCAGGTGCTGGTCGATAATCTTCTTGACGCTGTCCGGCATGGTGGCGCTAAAGAGGGCGCGCTGGGCATCAGCAGGGATTTCCTTGAGGATGGTTTCCACGTCTTCCATAAAGCCCATGTCAAGCATTTCATCGGCTTCGTCGAGGACTATGGCCTTGACCGCTCCGAGCGAAATAGAACCGCGCTTGATATGGTCTATCAAACGGCCCGGTGTGGCAACGACGATGCTTGCCTTGCGCTTGAGGGCGCGCAACTGGATAGCGATATCCTGACCGCCATAAACCGGAACAACGCTTATGTTTTGCATCTTGACAGCGTATTGCTGGATGGCGTCCGAAACTTGGATGGCGAGTTCACGTGTCGGCGTGAGCACGAGCATGGACGTTTCGCGTCCGTTGAAGTTGATGCGCGAAAGGAGCGGGAGCGAGAATGCTGCTGTCTTGCCGGTACCTGTCTGTGCTGTTCCGAGAAGGTTTGCGCCCTGCAAAAGTGCCGGAATGGCCTTAGCCTGGATGGGCGAGGGCGTTTCGTAGCCTGCGAGCTTGACCGCGTCAAGAACTTCCGGAGAGAGACCGAGATCATCGAACGTTACCAAAGATTCATCGCCGACATCTTCTTCGTCTGCGGAGTCTTCATTTAAGGTTGCCGAATCAGTCGCGGCTGTTGCGTCTTCTGCGATTGTGTCATCTTCGGCTTGAATGGGCTTCTCTTTTGCTGCTTCACTTGCCGCTTCATCATCGTCGATAAATTCGACCTTTTCGCCTTCGCAAATCTTGGATTCTGCGCCAGCTTTGAGAACTTCGCCATTATCATCGACGATAACGCCGTTGGGATTGGTAGCGAGGAAAGCCGCTTCGTCGGCCTGGTCTTCGTCTGCTCCGCCTGCGATAGCGTTCAAGAACGCATCGGCTTCGAGATTCATGTTGGAATTGTTGTCTGGGTACAGATCTTCCGTATTGCTAGAAATATTTTCTGCCATAAGTCACCTTCGGGATCCGTAAACTTCATCTGCAGCGTTTGCCGCGTCATCACATTGCTCTGTCGAGCATTCAATAAGCCCCGAAGTGCACTCGCACTTATAAACCTGAAGTCTGTTGGGTCCCCTAATTTGTGCGCCAAATGTAGAAAATAAAGGTTTGAAATCAAAGGTTTTTAAAAGGCCGCTCTCTGAAATAAGTAAAATGGAATTTATGTTGCCATTAGTAGTGTAATTTATGGGATGGGTTCATTGCTTATAAAAAGTAATTTGTGCAAGGTTTTCTATAAAAGGGAGTAAAAGATTGTTGGAAATGGTTAATGAACATAGACATTTTAAATGAATTATACTATATTATGCAAACCTCGGAGAGATGCCAGAGTGGTCGAATGGGCCGGTCTCGAAATCCGGAGTCTGTCACAGGACCGAGGGTTCGAATCCCTCTCTCTCCTTGAAACAAAAAGCGAAGCCGTAAGGCTTCGCTTTTTGTTTCAAGTGAAATAATGGGTGGATGAGAACCCTCGCAGAGGGTTCGACAAACTCGCCGAGAGCGAAGCTAAAAACCAAAAAAATTCTCGAAAATTCATTTTTTCCTTGCTTGTTGCGTTTTTTTTCGGAATTTTTAAAGAAAATTTATACGAAAAAGTGGTGATTTTTAGCACTTTTTTGGTCAAAAAATGAATTTTTGTAATAAAAATGTATTCTTTTGAAAAAAATATGCTATATTTCTTACGTGAACGTATCAGAGGGGAGCTTTGATCTGTTTGCGAATATGCAAACGCAAATCCGCTTTTAAACGAAATAAACATCACGAGACAAGGAACCGTAAATACGGTTTTGGTGTATTTGGAGTTTATTCAAAAAGTCTCTCATTCCAACTCGTAAATTACTGTCGCCCTCCAATCGAGGGCGACTTCCCGTTTATAGGGCACGCGGCTTTTTCGTCGTGTTTGGCTTGTGGGTACAAAAAAAAGCCCAACCTTGCGGTTGAGCTTTTTATACCCCCAAGCGGTTTCGAACCGCTGTTGCGGGAATGAAAATCCCGAGTCCTGGGCCACTAGACGATAGGGGCGTTTTGTGTGGAGACAAATATAGGATTTTATAGAATAATGTCAAGGGTGGCTGATTAAATTTTTTTTGAGGAGGCTGCGCGGCATTTTGGAGTTGAAAAAAAGACCCATCTTTCGATGAGTCTTTTTATACCCTTTGATGCGGTTTGCTCGAGGGTAACGAAAAAGGCTTGCTAAAAAGCAAGCCTTTTCCTTATACCCTGTTTCGCGGTTTGCTCGAGGGTATAAAAAAAGAACTTGTCTTCCGACAAGTCCTTTTTATACCCCCAAGCGGTTTCGAACCGCTGTTGCGGGAATGAAAATCCCGAGTCCTGGGCCACTAGACGATAGGGGCGTTTTAGTGTGCGCCAAATATAGGATTTTGTAGAATTATGTCAAGGGTGTTTGTTTGATTTTTTTATTTTTCTCCCGTGATTTTGAAAAAAAGGCTGAAAAAGAATCTTTGGTGGTGCATTTTGCGCTTTTTGCCTGTGGCGCTCTTGGCGAGTGCTGCTGATGCTGCGTTGCTTTGGGGAATTCGCTCGTTTATGGGAATTCTTCAAGGTGAGACTGTGTTTTCGCTTGCGCAATGGTTGGCGCTGATGGTCGTTCTTTCTGTACTCCGTTTTGCCTTTTTCCTCTTGAAAATGAATGTTTCTGAAAAATGGCTTTTCGGAACAGGCGCTTATGTAATGGCCTGGTTCTTGTGGACTCTTCGGTCGCTTTCGCCGCGAGTGTTCCATACGCCGGAGGGGGATGCTAAGGTTGAGGCTGCTTATGAATCGACTCTAGTGTTGCAGTCCAATGGAGGCGTGTTTTTCCAAGCAGTTCAGGCCGTACTCCAATTGCTTGTGTTTTTGCCGGTTTTGCTCTATATCTCCTGGCCGCTTACGTTGTTCCTCTTTGTTGTCGTTGTACCTCTTGTGAGCTGGATGCAACGCTGCTTGCATAAGATGGGACCTGCAGAAGAAGGTGTTTTGACGGAACGCTCGAATTTTCGCGGCTCGCTTTATCTTGCTCGTAAAATTTTCCGTCGTTGGAGTTCCCGATTCGAACGTAAGGAAGTTTCAAATAATCTGGTAAATCAGTTGCGTGATCTTCGGGATGATGGCTTAGAAGTATCGTTCCGTAAGGGAACTTTATCGCTGGTGATGGAATCGGTATCGGTTCTCGCGATGATTTTTGTGCTTGCCTTTTGTGCACTTTTGATTTCGGAAGGCTGGATGGATGGGACGGGGCTTGTTTTGTTCTGCTCGGCCGTCCTCCTTTGTTATAAACCTGTGAAAGAATGTGCACGTGTAATGCCGCAGGCTCGTTCGGCGATGAGTGCGCTTCATGTTTTGGAAAGTTTCGAAGCGTTGCCTTCGAAAAAATCGGATTCTAGTTCGGTGAATTTCTGTTGCTCGTCAGATACCGAAAATTTGGAAATTGTCCATGGCGATTTTTCGTACGAAGGTGCTTTTGAAACACTGTTCAGCAATTTCTCTCTCTGCTGGAATACGAAAAAGCCTGTACTTGTACGTGGTCGCAATGGTGTGGGTAAATCGACGTTGTTGCGCTTGCTTGCTGGGCTAGAAGACTGGGATCATGGTAAAATTACTTGTTCTTTGTCTTTCAAAAATAATGTATTCTTTGTTGCGCAGGACTTGGAATTGCCTCCGCTTCACTTGTTGAAAAAACTTTTTGCACAAACAAATTCTGTTGCGGTTGTCGAATTTGCCCGTGCTGCCCGTGTTGATAAGATTATAGATAAAGAAGGAATGTCGGGCGGTGAACGTGCTCGTGTTGCTTTGGCCTGGGCACTTGCTTCTGATTGTGCTATGGTCTTGCTTGATGAACCTTTTGCGTCAGTAGCACTTGTAGACCGCGAACCTCTTTTGACGGCATTCCTCGATACGGCGGAACTTTTGCATAAATGGGTTGTCCTTGTAAGTCACGATGTTTTGACTCGTGAATTAGAACAACGTTTTGAAATCGTGGAGATGGATCATGCCTAGTGCAAAGCATGCTGTTTCTACTTTTATGTATCGTTTTCGCGGATATATTTTGGGGGTGATTGCTGTTGCTTTGGTATGTGCCCCTCCGAGTTTGTTTCCGGAACAATTCTGTATAAATGATTGTATCGTGGGCGTTTTTGTTGCGTCCCTGCTGTATGTGGCAAGTGCTCTATTGCGTGTTCGGAGTCGGCAGTTTATTGGCGAACATACTCGCGGTTACGTTCATGATGCAGATGCTCTGGTGACTTGCGGCCCTTATTCTTTGGTCAGGCATCCGCTTTATATATCCAATACCGGCTTTGCTCTTGGTGTTGCGTTTTTTCATTTGGGCGCATCGCTTTGGACTGTTCCGTTCATGGTTGTCGTTATTGCGTTTGAAGTTTTTCTTTCTCAAATTGAAGACCGTTTTTTGGAACAGAAATTTGGCGATGTGTGGCGTGCTTGGGCATTGAAAACCCCTGCGGTGTTGCCTCGCTTGAGTGTTTCGCGTGCTTTTTCTTGTGATTCAGTGCACGTTCCTCCGCAAAGAACCTTTTGGCAGGCTTTTTTTGCGGATTCCTCTACTTGGTTGTGGCTTTTGTTTTGTAATTTGTTACTTGTATTGAGAAAATTGGCGGCTTTCTATGTTTAAGGTAATGGACATTGCGCGTGAAGCTTTAGGGTCTGTAGCTAAAGTTGCAGCCAAGGTTCCTGTTATTGAAAAAAAATACCATGTGAAAGACCGCTTGCGTGGCCCGTGGCCTAAAGGTCCGTTCCTTTGGATGCATGGTGCAAGCCTAGGCGAATGTAAGATGCTTCTGAATGTGGCGAAGTATCTCAAGGAAGATTTGTCGAATTGTCCACGTCTTTTAGTGACAACGCAAAAAGTCGAAGTCCTTTCGTATATCAAGGAATCGGGTGCTGATGTTGCGGCGTGTATAGCGCCTGCAGATACGCCTACGACGATGAAATACTTTATTTCGTCTGTGAAACCGCTTGGACTTATCCTTGCCGAAAATGAACTTTGGCCCGGTTATCTCTCTTCGATGTTGCAAATTTCGATGCGCCCTTCCGTGGCCGTTATTTCGGGCCGTTTCCATAGGGCGATTCCTGGAATGGACTATTCGGCGATTGGCTTTGCGAGTATGCAAACCGGATCTGACCTTTCGCGCTTTTTTAGCGTCTCTGCGCGTGCGAACAATTCGCGCATGATGATTGGCGGTGACTGGAAACTTTTGCCGTGGGTGCGCTCTGGCGAAAACGTTTCGGCTCCTGAAAATCCGACTGTCGATACATCGTTTATCTCGATGCATATTCAGGAATGGGCAAGCGTTTACCGCATGATTGAATCGTCAATTAAGCGTCAGGAAGCGGTGGTGCTTGTGCCGCGTCGTCTTTCTGAAGTGGCCGATTTTCGCAAGTCGTTGTTGAATCAGGAAATTATCGTTGTTGACTGGCCTAAAGTGCAAAAGGGTGCTGTTTCCATCGTTTCGCAGTTTGGCGTGACGAAAGATGTTTTTGCGGTTTCTAAGTCGGCTGTTGTGGGCGGCTCGTTTGCGCGTGGCCTTGGAGTCCATGATTTTTGGGAACCTCTCCAGCGGGGCGTTGCCACTTGCGTGGGGCCGTATGCAGAAGGGCAAAAGGAAACGGTCGCGACACTTGTTCGTGAAGGCGTTATAGCTCAGTTGCAATCGACGGATGGATTCTCTCAACGGAATAAGCCCGATGTTCGCTTGGTACAGACTTTCCTTGCTCACGAAAGTGCGAAAATTAGCGACTCGTACCAGCAATTGATTGAATTTTTGAAAAATTTGTTAAAGTAAATTAGGTGAAGTATGAAAAAACTCGTTTTGGCTACCCCTCGTGGATTCTGTGCTGGAGTGGACCGCGCTATCCATGTCGTTGAAAAAGCAGTCGAAAAGTTTGGTACGCCGATATATGTGCGTCACGAAATCGTGCATAATAAGTTTGTTGTAGAAACACTCAAAAGCAAGGGGGTTGTTTTTGTCGATGAACTGGACCAGGTACCGGAAGGTTCCGTGGTGATTTTCTCGGCTCATGGTGTTGCCGAAAGCATTTATGAAGAAGCCGAGGCACGTCATTTGAAGGTGCTCGATGCTAGCTGCCCTCTGGTGCTCAAGGTTCACTTTAGTGCCAAACGTCATTTCAATGCCGGCCGCCATATTATTTTGATTGGACACGCTGGACATGCCGAAGTGATTGGAACTCTTGGACAGCTCCCGGAAGGTGCTATTACGCTTATTCGTAACGAAGCTGATGCCGAAACGGTGCAGGTTCCAGAAGGCAAGGAACTCGCCTACATTACGCAAACGACGCTCTCTGTGGCTGAAACGCGCAAGATTATTGATGCGCTCAAGAAACGCTTCCCGAATATTATTGGCCCAGAAGCGGGGGATCTCTGCTATGCGACGGGTAACCGTCAGGCGGCGGTCCTGGCGCTCTGTTCTGAGGTCGATATGCTTTTGGTCGTCGGGGCAAAGAACTCGTCTAATTCGTCGCGTTTGATGGAATTGGGGCTTGAGCAGGGCCTCCCAAGCCACTTGATAGCTGATGTGAACGACCTGGATTCGTCATGGTTCGATGGAATTGAAACGGTCGGACTTTCGAGCGGGGCTAGCGCACCGGAAGTGCTGGTTCAGGGTGTTGTCGATTGGCTGAAAGAAAAATTTGGGCCCATTGAAGTCCGAAATCTTGTAAAATTAGTGGAAAATACCAAGTTTAATTTGCCAAAGGCACTGCAAGATTAAACTTTAGCCTTGACAATTTTGAAATTTTTAGCTAAAATTGCTGCCTGTAAAAACAACGGAGTTTAATATGAGCCGCATTTGTGAAGTCACCGGCAAAGCCGGTCTCGTGGGCAACATGGTTTCCCACTCTAATCGTAAGAAGTTGATCAAGCAGCTTCCGAACCTCCAGAAGAAGCGCTTCTACATTCCTGAAGAAGACCGCTGGGTGACCCTCCGCGTTAGCGCTGCTGGTCTCCGCACGATCAGCAAGCTTGGTATCCAGGCTGTTGCTCAGGAACTCGGAATCTAATTTTTTAGATTAAAGGTTTGACGAAAGCCGCTATGCTCTGCATGGCGGTCTTTTGTGTATTTATTGACGTTGGCTTTGTCACCCCGCACTTGTTGCGGGGTCGCCTTTTTTATACAAAAAAGCCCCGGTGCTGAAACCGAGGCGGAGTTTGTAAAGAGGAGATTCCCGGTCAAGCCGGGAATGACAAACGCTTGTCGTTCGGGAATGACAAGTACTGTCTACTTCCTGATAAACTGCGGGACGCCTTTGTACTTGGCCATGGCCTGCATGATGCTGCCCATTTCCCATTCCTTTTCTTTCAGGCGGCGGCGGAGGAGGGCAACGAACACTTCCATGAGCATTTCGCAGTCGTACACGGAGCGGTGCATCTTTTCTTCATCGATGGTCATCGAGATTTCACCGCGCTTCATGAACATGTTTGCCATGAAACCGAGCTTGTGGTTTGCAAGTTCCGGCATGATGGTCTTGGAAATAGCAAGGCTATCGACGACGGGGTTGCCCGGCGTGAACTGCGGGTTCTGCTCGTAGGCGGTGCGCAAGAAGCTCGCATCGAAGTTTGCGTTGTGAGCGAGCAAGATGGAGCCCGGGCCGCAGAATGCGGTGAACTGCTTGAGCGCTTCGCCGACCGGAGGTGCGTTTTCGACCATCTTGTCGGTAATGTGGTTCACGTTCGTAGCTTCGGCGGGAATGAGCATGTTGGGCTTTACCAGCGTGTCAAATTCCGAGATGAGCTTCGGGACTACGCGACCGTTTTTCACTTCTACAGTGAACTTTACGGCGCCAATTTCAATGATTTCGTCTTTGCGGTTAACAAGACCAGTCGTTTCTAAGTCGAATGCGACGAATTTTGGAGGTAATGCGATCACGGCTGTGTTTCCTTATTTTGAATATTTTCGGGCAAAAGATACTTAATTTCGATGTCAATAGCTGTCAACGGGAGCGGAATTATGAAATTATCCCACCCGTTCAGTCGAAAATGCCTGCCGTACTTGATGCAAAAAAGCCAGAGGGGGCGCTCGCTTGCCTTGGAAAGCCAAAGCGATCCAGGTTTCACCTGGAGAGCCGGCCCGTGCGGGCCGTCGAGCGCCATGCCGACAAAGCGGCCTTCTTTGAGCGACTTGAGTAGGTGGCGGACGTTTGTTGCCCCGTGCGTGTCGGAACCGCGCGTGACTTCGTAGTGGAGTTGCTTGGCCGCTTGGGCGAAGAATTCCCCGTCACTAGATTCCGAGACGAGAATGTGGACGTTCTTGTCCTTGAAGGCTGCGCAGCTTGCGAGCAGGTCCTTGTGCCACAGTCCGAGGATGCCGGGCCGGAAGTCTTCTGGGACGCGAAGGCGGATGCGGAGACTCCTCATCCAGAGGGTGCCGAGCGTCGCAAGTAGTTTGGTCTTAATCGAGGGCTGTTTCACGCGTAAAAAATAGGTAATGGAGGGGGTCTAAACAATGAAAATGAAATTTTTTTGACTTTTTTTACTTTGCCCCCTTGTATAAGTTCAAATAAATACTTATATTGCGTCTGCAATTATGGCGACGTACCCAAGTTGGTAAGGGGCGAGTCTGCAAAACTCTTATTCGGCGGTTCGAGTCCGCCCGTTGCCTCTGAAAAGCCCTTCTGTGAAAGCAGAAGGGCTTTTTGTTTGTTTTCGCGGGAGTCGCGCATTCGGTAAAAAATATCTGCGTGCTCAAATAAAAATGCCCGCGCACTTAACGTGGCGGGCTGTGAAACTTATTCTGCCGGCGGAAGCGGATTCTTGCGGGGACGGCCGCGAGGACGCTTGACAGGCATTTCAGCGGCAGCTTCCGGGTGCAGAGCCTTGTTCTTTGCCATGAGCGCTTCGCGAATCTTTTTGGCGCGCTCTTCGATGCGCTGGCGTGCGAGGTCTGCTGCAGACACGATTACGGTTTTTGGTTTGTCGCCCGGTTTAACTCCGAACGAGCCCTTGAGGACGCGTCCAGAAGGTGGTTTGGGCGGTTCTGAAATGACGCTCTTGAGCACTCGTTTGGGCGGTTCTGTGGGCGTTGCTTGCACGGGGGCTTTCTTGACTTCGACATCTTCTCTCTTCGGTGCATTGGCGTGAATCTTCTTTAGGATGCTCTTGATTTCGGCATCGTTTTCAGATTCTTGAGACTTGGAAGAGTCTGCTTTGTTGTATTTGGCCACAAGCGAATTGAACTTGGCTTTTTCGTTTTGCTCTTTGAGCTTTTGGCGTTCTCGCTTGGACGGGCGTTTTGCGCCGTTGTGCTTTTTACCGATAAATTTTTTCTCTTTGCTTTCCGAGTTTTTGATGATTTCTTCATCGGAAAGACCACGCAGTTCGGGCGGAACTTCAGTGATTTGAAGAGCCTCTTTTCTAGTGGAATCAGTCATGATTTCTGGGTCTTTAAGCGGTTTTTAGCTTTGTCAAGGTTTTTTTTGCACTTTTTTTGCAAAAAATCTGAGAAAAATTTAAAAAAATTTGAAAAAAATGCTTGTCAAGGTCTAGAAAAAAAATTCTTTATGGACTATTTTTGGTGTACATGCTTCGGTTTACACAAGAAATATCTCTCGCTTTGCGCTCTATCGCTAATGAAGAAGAGTCGCATGAAATGTCTAAGAAGGCTAGGGAGCAATTTGAATTTCTCGGAATCAGATTGGTTCCCCGTCGTGAAGTCACGTACCCGATTTTCGACAAGTACCCGCCAAAGGACGGGGACGAACTCGTATCGAGGGTTGAGGACATGTGGGCACAGCCGTATAGGGAATTCCAGTACGCGGCTTGTGACTACCTGTTCCGTCATCGTGTGCTTCTCGGTGGCCAGCATTTGAATTTTTTGAAAAAGCTCATCAAGACTAGGGCTTGGCGCGACACGGTCGATACCCTCGCTTCTTGCGTTTTGGGTGACTTGGCGCTCCGTTTGCCTGCGCTGCGTACAAAAATTGCATCCTGGATCCGTGACCCGAATATCTGGGTTCGTCGTAGTGCAATCATCTTCCAGGTGCAGTACAAGGACCGCACGGACTGGCCGCTTTTGCGCCAGTTCTGCCTCACTTGCGCGAAGGACGACGACTATTACATTCGCAATGGCATTGGTCGTGCTCTTTCGGAATACGCACGAATTAATCCGACGGAAGTACGTCGCTTTGTCCAAGACAACGCGTTTGCTGAACAAACGGCTCAGGAAATCCTCCGCCTCATCTAGTAGTGGAAAAACAACATTTATAGAGACCCTCGCTCGGGGGTCTTTTTTTTATTTGCTTTTCTTTTCGCTTTTCGCCTTTTCCTTTAGCGGAAAGGCGAACTTGCCTTGAAGGACGCAACCTTTTGCACCGGGGTCACATTCCTGTTTGCGTTTTTCGCAAAACGTCTCGTTGAGGTATTTACATTCCCAGCTCATAAGAATCTCCTTCTTGAAAGAGGTGGTTGTGCTTGCTGCACATTATTAATTTAAACAAAAAGCGGGCAAATAAGCCTATAATTTTGAACTGAAAATGGTCTAATTAAAATGTATATTGCTTGTAAATGAAGAAAAAACAAGCGAAAAAATCGTACAAAGCGAAAAGTCTAGTGGGTGTTTGCCTTTTTTTAATACCTGCACTTTTTGTGTTTGTTGTGTTCGGAGTTCAAGTTGGTTACGATTTTATTGTAAATGATTTTGACGACATTAGAGAACATTTATCTATATGGTTCATTGTCGTATATTATGTTTTTATCGGTTTTATACTCTTTTTGATTTTGAACCTTAACCCGATAAAGATAAATGTTGATGGTGATGAAATTGAATTTGTCTATGTTTGCCGGAATAAAATCCGCGTGAATATTGATGATGTAAAAGTGCTGAGCTATGTGGACTATGGAAAAACGTGGTATGCCATAGTGCATGTGCGCATGCGATTGATGCGTATTTCTTCAGCGGAATTCCCGGCTTTGAAATTTTTGTTTGAAAAAACTTAAAACACTCGCCTTAGTCAAAGTGGCACTACTGACGTAGTGCGCTTTGTGGCGGCTCGGTCATAGGAAAATGTAAACATTTTCCTGCGACGCTCGCCTTAATCAAAGTTTAGACTTCGGCGGTAAGGGGTGAAACCGGCGTTTTTGATGAAATTTTCGGCTTGTTCGATGGTCGTGAGCCCGTGGTTCTTAAGCACGTTCTCTTCGATGACGATGCTGTTGATGTCATCGGCGCCAGCATGCAGCCCGAGTTCACCGAGCGAAAGTCCCATGCCAAGCAGCGAAACTTCAATGTGCGGGACGTTGTCGAGGTACAGGCGGCTAAGTGCGAGCAACTTGAGGTATTCGTCGCCGCGCACATGGCGGATGGGGAACTTGTCGGTCTGCGGCTGGAACGTCCAGACGACAAAGCTCTTGAATCCGCCCGCGATGTCCTGCGTTTTGCGCACGTATTCCAAATGTTCTATGACTTCTTCGGCGGTTTCGGCACTGCCAATGACGATGTTTGCACTGCCGGGGAGACCTTTCTTGTGGCAGGCGGCAAGTGTGTCGCACCACTGCTGCGCGGGGAGCTTCTTGGGGCTCAGAATTTGACGCATGCGGTCAGAGAGAATCTCGGCGCCTGCGCCTGGAACGGAACTGAGGCCTGCATCCTTGAAAATGTCAAGCAGTTCGTCGAGCGTTATCCCGTTGAATTCCGCGATGCGGACAAGTTCAACCGGCGAGAATCCGCGCACCTTGACGCCCAATTCTTGTGTGAGCATCTTGAGGACGTCGGTGTAATAGTTGAGCGGAATTTCCTTGTTGACGCCACCTTGCAGAAAAATCTGGTCGGCGCCTTTAGCTTTTGCTTCGATTGTCTTTTGGCGGATTTCGTCTAAACTCAAGACATATGCTTCGGGGCTGTGGGCACTTCGGCAAAAACTGCAAAAACTGCAAGTCACTTCGCAGACGTTCGTGTAGTTCACGATGCGAAATGCGGTATAACCCACGCGGTTTCCGGGGAGTTTTGCTTGGCGCACGGTATCGGCAGCCTCAACGACTTCTGTCCACGGCACGTTTCTCAAAATTTCGAGACCTTCCGCTTTCGTCAATCGTTCTTGATCAATAGCTTTTTTTAGCAAAGAATTCATTACATTGAATAATAGCAAAGTTTTGTATTTTTAAGTTGTAAGGAGGATACATTAACATGTTCAAAAAAATCGTTCTTGCGGGTACTCTCGCAACGGTTTCGTCTTTTGCCACTTGGGACTTGTTCCCGGTTCGTGAAAACCATAAGGGCCAGGTTAAAATCGGAGCATCTTTCTCTACGTATGAATTCGAAGACCGTGATTTCGGTGCTTTCGATGTTTATGCCGGTTTGCGAAGCTCTATATACCCCGGTTGGGAAATCGCGTTCAATGTTCCTTATCGCGTGTTTACGCACGAAAAGGGCTACGATGCGGAAATGGATGGTGTTGGGAATATCGGTTTTTCGACACGTTATCAATTTATCCCTTTTATGAACGCTTTTTTTGATGTGTCTCTCCCTGTTGGTGACAAGTCCTATAACGAGGATGACGATTGGAACTTCGATGTTGGTTTGCAATATTCCACGCAATTTAACGCATTGCTTAACTTCGGTTCTCAGCTTGGGTTCAATTTTGCGACTAAAGGCGAAAATGAAGAAGCTCCCATATCAATGAAAACAGCTGTAGAACTTGATTTTAAAATTATTCCAGAAGAATTTACTGCATACGTTGGCTTGGATTTTAATCTGTTTCTGGGTAGATTTACAGATCATGGTTACCAATATTCCCATGATGGAGGGGGTGTCTATCTAGGGCCCTATGCCGGTGTTACCTATAACTTTGAACAACTGGACATGCTTTCTGTTGATGCCTCGCTGCGATTCGGTAAATGTATCAACATGCATGATTACCCCGATAACCTTCTAATTGTTAATTTGGCTTTTTTACTCGATTTTTAAATGCTTGTTTTTCATTCGCGCCATTGACTAATTATCCATGATACTGTGTTTGTGCTTTGTGACTTGACTCACAAACGAAGATATATTACAAGTGGGTTTAGTTAGGAAGAACACTGGTGTGTTCATGCTTGGTTTTGTGCAGCCACGCAGTTACGTGGTGTATCTCCTTGCGTGTATCAAATCAGTTTGGAGGACTTGTCCCATCGGGAAAAAGAGTTAGGAATGATACAACAGGAGAACAAGTATGAAATATCTTGGTATGAAGTGTGCTGCGCTGGCACTTGCTTTTGCGGCATCGGCTCAGGCTTTTACGCTTACGGGTAAAGTAAGTGACGAAAGCGGCAAGGCCATTGAAAAGGCCTCTGTAGAACTTTTGAAGGAAGGTCTCAAGACGACGACCGATTCAAAGGGTGAATTTAAGCTTGCTAAGGAAACGATTGGCATTCACGCTGTGCGTCCGAGGCTCGGTTATGTGAGCGTGATGAACGGCGTACTTTCTTACTCTCAGAGTACAAATGAACCCGTCCGCGTGCAAGTTTTTGATGCCGTAGGTACCCGTGTCTTGAACGAAACCGTTTACGGCTCGGGCACTTTAGATATGCAGTCTGTCGTGCGTTCGCAGGGGGCGTATTTTGCCCGCGTGAGCGTTGGCAGTGCACAGAGCAACTTCCGTTTCACATCTAATGGCAATTACAAAGCCTCGTTCGGTGAAGCTGTTGCTCGTGGTCTTGCGAAAGAAGGCGAAGGCAACGAGCTTCGCGTGATTGCTACGGATTATGATACGTTGACAGTTGCTCTTTCTAACTTGGATACAAATGTGACGCTAAAGCTCAAAAAGACCGTCAAGCAGCCGGAATACGCTTACGGTTGGGGCCTCAAGAACGATCCAGTGCCGACTCGTGGTTGTGGCAAGGATACCAAGCTTGATTACAAGTATCGTGGCGACAAGCCCTACATTGATTTCAAGTGGAGTAAGGGCACGCGTACTGTGCGTCTTGATATCCCGAAGAGCTACAACAAGAACAAACCGTACAAACTCATTTTTGGCATGCAGTGCATGGGCGGCTGGGCCGGTGGCGTTCAGGACGAGGGCTACTATGGCTTGAAGCAGTTTGACAAGGATGAATCGGTTATTTTCGTTGCTCCGGAAGGCAATGGTAACCAAGCTCCGTGGGCACAAGATGACTACTTGCTCTTCGATGAACTCCTTGCATATTTCGAAGGTAACTTCTGCATTGACTCTTCACGCGTGTTCTCGACGGGCTTTAGCTATGGCTCCATGTTCAGTAACGGACTTTCCTGGAACCATCAGGATGTGCTCCGCGCTGTCGCCGTCTATGAAACTGCCGAACGCAACATTTGGCTCCCGCAGCGCAAGAATATGGGCGTTGGCTGGATGGGCGTGCTCGGCCTCGACGATAACCTCTGCACTCCGGAAATGGGACGTTCCGCTCGCGATATCATCTTGACGCTCAACTCTGAAGGAGGCAAGGCCAAGAATGAACGCGCCGAAGAAGCCCAGCGCAATGCTGCCCACAAGTGCTATGATTACACGACTGTCGAAGAACGTTTCCCGGTTCGCTGGTGCACACAGTCCGGTGGCCATATTTGGGACCACAAGGATCCGGGCCAACGAGAATCTTGGGTTCCGAAGACCACTTGGGAATTCTTCAATAAGTTCTAATTCATAAACATCTTTCCCCCTCACTTAGCTCTCGGTGTAACAGCCGGGAGTTTTTTGATTGCTATAATTAATCATTATTTGGAAGGAACTCTAAAAATGCGTAAGAAAAAGAATAATGTAACTGTTTTAAAGATTGTTTTGTCGATTGTAATAGCCTTGGTGGTGGCCGGTATTCGAATATATCTAGATAACAAATACTTTGAATATTGGGCGGTAGAGAACAAGGGAATGGAAGCCATGTATTTTTTTGAATCTTCCTTGGAATTGGAAAAAGGAATTTGGTGTGGGACAGGGCTGTCATATCTAGGGGCATTAAATGGAATTGAAAATGATTTGGAAATAGGTTCTGTTGTTGATGTGAACAACGGGAAATATCGATATGAAAAAGACTCACTTAAAGGTGACGAACGTTTAAAGTGGGGTGCGGGTGTTATAACTAGTAAATATTCGAAATATGATAGTTGCTTTCAGAGTATAAAACTCATTGAAGTGGATGATGCTGATTCTGTAAAAATTACGAAAATTGATAATGTATGGGGTGAAGCAACTAGATATATCGGAAAACGCCAAAATGCTATTGTGACGGAGTGCTCGGTTTGCAGAATGGAGAATGGCCTTTGTAAAGATACGATTTCTGTTGAACGAATCGAATTGAATCCAATATCAGGAAAGCGTGAAAAACGTTTTTATAAAACCAAGTATAGCGATAATACGGAAACATTCTTTTACGATAGTTTGGGGAGGCTTGTTGAAGTGAAAATGGATGAGAATGTTTATCGCTATGAACATTTTACGAATGATACGGCGGATCTTGATGTAAAAATGTTTGATAAAACAGGACGGGAGCTTGGCTTTTATAAGAGAACGTATAAAACGGATGAACGTCAAAAAACGGTTCAATACAAGAAAAAAAATAGCAACGAGGTAGTAAAAGAAATATATGAAAATGGAAAATTAAAGTTAAAAATTTCGGTTGAGAGTATTGCCTATGGTTTGATCGAAAATGTTTTTTATCGTTCAAGCGATGATTTTTACCGTTCAAATAATTTTAAAGCAACGTATTATGATTCTGTTGGTGCCGCCGTTTACGATTCATCTTATAGTGAACAAGAATATTTCTCTGACGAAAAATCTATAGCGATTTCGCATGTTGATAAGGTGAAACATGGAACCAATGGAAAAGTCGAAAAGATAGTGCATTATGAAGAGCCTTTTTATAGATCTAAGTCTAAATCTCCGTGGAAGTCTTTGGGGTTGAAAAAAATTGGAATTGACGAATTTAAATTTTATAAAGGGAATATTGAAAATATCAATGAGTGTAAAGAATCGTTAAATTTATCTAGGGGTTTTGAGGCGTTGTTTCTTAATCGTATGAAGGATATGAAAAAACAAAACTCGAAAAAATCGGACTCGTCAGATAATTCGCAAAAATAAAAATGCGTAAGAAGTTTGTCCTGAAAATCCTGCTAATCATTGCCGCTCCGTTTTTGCTTTTTACGGCATTTTGCGGTTATCACATTTTTCGCATGATTTCTCTGGATCCGGGATTCAACTTGTCGGGCGATAACTTTGCGGATCCTGAAAGTGCGCTTAACATGTTGCTCGGTTCAAGCTATTTGGCAAATGGAATTACTTGTGGAACGTTGCCAAGTCATTTGAGGGCTGATTATTTGGATCCGCTGGATTATTTGGAAGCGGGGTTTTCTGCGGAATATTTTTATCAGACGTATGATATCAATGAAAAACGCCTAAAATCTGAAATCACTCAACGATACGAAAAAGATTCGCTGGAAGGAGAACTTCGTTCGAGGTGGGGCAAGGGAACCGTAATTACCCAATATGTAAAAGAAGATAGTTGCTATCGCGCATCGAAAAAGATTAAAGCAGAATCTGCGGATTCTGCGGTCGTAGTCGAATTAGACAAACCGCTGGGTACATCCCATTTGTATGTGGGTAAACTCCAAAATGGAAAAATGACAGAATGTATTGTGTGTAAATTAAAGGACGGTCGTTGCGATAGTGTGATTAACGAAAGCCGGATAGAATTCGACCCTGTTTCGGGAAAATTGCTCAGTTCTTTTGTCAAAACGCGAGAGACCTATATCGAAGGAAGTTTGTATGAAGTGAAAAATGTTTATTCCGATAAGGAATCTTTCGATAGCTTGGGGCGACTTGTCGAATTGAATATGGACGGCAGGATCTTCCGTTATGAATATTCTTCAAGTGATACTGCAAATTACAGCGTGAAAATTCTTAATAAGTCGGGACGCAAGGTCGGCTTTTATAAGAGAAAATTTAAGGGTAATCGCGAAACGGTCCAATACGGAACGGACCGCCATGAAGAGGAAATTAATCGTTACTTTGAAAACGGAAAATTGGTCAAGGAAACCTCAAAGAATTTTGATTTTTACAGGTCTGTGATGTTCCGTGTAAAATTGTTTAATGTAACTGGCGACATTGTGCTGGATTCCGCTTTTTATGAAGATGCTTATTTCCCGGGGCTGCGTACGGATTCTTACGCTGATATCATCAAATGGGAATATGATGAAAACGGAAAACCCCAAAAATATGTGCAATTCGAGGAACATTTTATTAGACCGCTCCCGTTCGTATTTATCCCGCTACAGTCGGAATCAAGAAACGAGGTCGTAAGGTACGTGTTTGCCTACGATGATGATGGTCAATTGATTTCGATAACGGATGAAAGCGAAGATGAAATTCAGAAGGTACGGAATACATACCCGTATGGATTGCATCGGGTTGTCTATTCGAAGGGGAAACTCGAAAAAATCAAAGAGTGTAAAGAGCCGGAGAATCCGCAAGAATAAAAAAGTGACCTTTTGTGGGGGTGCCCTTTGTTTGCCATGGGGCGCCTCTTTTTTCTATCTTTGGGCGCATGGAATTCAAACGTTTTGAAGCTCTCATCGAGATGTTCCCGCAAGTGCAGATTTTCAGCACCGAAGGCGAAGACCTCGACCGAGTCATTACTCATTTCTTAAATCAGCGCGAAAAAGTCTCCACGATGTCGGAGGCTTTGCAACGCAAAATCCAGCATGCTCTTGCGCCATTCTTCCAGCAGCGCTTTATCAGCTTGCATGATGCCGAAGCACCGCTCGTGCGAAATCTGCTTTTGGACAAGAAGTTCTTTTTGCAGACGGACCGCTACATTGACGATATGGCGTGGCCGCTGACCGACCCCGAAAAGCTTGGCGAAGCTTTGAACATCGCTGACCTTGCCGAAGGGATTCTCGATCGTAAATTGTTGAGCCTTTCGAATGGTGAGTTGCGCCGAGTGCTCTTGGCCCGCATGTGGATGGAAAAGCCGGAATGGGTTTATTTCAATGACTTGTTTGGCGGACTTGATCCGGAGTACCGTGCGCATTTGGCAGGCTGCGTTGCTGACCTTGCAAAGCGCCCTGGCTTGAATGTTGTGGTGCGCCTCGCTCGCGAAGATGAACTGCTCCCGGAAATTCCGGCGTTTGTTTATGCGGACAAGACGTTCACGCAGTATGCGGGTGAACTCCCAAAAGCCGCTGCAACTCCGAAGTTCAAAAAAGCAGAACTCAAGGATTACGAAATTGTTGATTTGAGAGGCGGCGCGCATTGTCATCCTGAGCAAACGAAGTGCGTCGAAGGATCTCAAAAAGCTTTGGATTCTTCGACTTCGCCTAACGGCTCCGCTCAGAATGACACGGATGCTGAAATCCTCTTCGACCTTAAGCACGTGAATGTTCGTTTTGGCGATACGGATGTGCTCAAGGATTTGAACTGGACGGTCCGCAAGGGTGAACATTGGGCCGTGATGGGCGAGAATGGTGCTGGCAAGAGTACGCTTTTGGGCTTACTTACTGCCGACCATCCGCAGATTTACAACAACGACATTACGCTCCTCGGTGAACGTCCGGGGCATGGTCTTAATATTTGGGATCACAAAGCAAAGCTTGGTTTCTTCTCTCCAGAAATGGCACTCCAGTATCGCGAAGACTTGAGCCTTTTGGATGTGCTTTGCACGGGCTTTACGCCGAACCTCTGCCGTGCCGAAAACATCACATGGGAAGAGAAGGCGAAGGCGCGCGAATGGCTTACGTATTTGGGCTTTGAAGATACTTCGATTTCTATCCGTAAGATTTCACCGATTGACAAACGCTTGGTGCTGATGGCTCGTGCTGCAATCCGCCCGCCGAAAGTGCTGTTGCTTGACGAACCGACGCAAGGTCTTAAAGGCGAATATCGCGAAAAGTTGTTCCACCTGTTGCAATTGCTTTCAACGGAAACGACGCTCATCTTGGTGAGCCATTATGAAGAAGAATGGCCGCCCTGCATGACACATCTCCTTCGCATGCCGAAGTTCTCGTTGTAGTAGGTTGCTTTAAAAAGGTCCCGAAATGAATTATTTATACGTGGCAATCGGTGGTGCTCTCGGTAGCGTATTGCGTTACTTCCTCTCATTGGTGATTCCCAAGGTTGCGGGATTCCCGTGGCCGACCTTTGTCGCAAATGTCTTGGGTTGCCTTTGCATTGGAATTTTTTCGGGACTCTTCCTTAAATGCGGTAGCTTGTCGCCAAACCTCAAACTCTTTTTGGTGACGGGCTTTTGCGGCGGCTTTACGACGTTCAGCACTTTTGCAAACGAGAACCTTGCTCTCCTCCAAAGCGGAAAAGTCGGAATGTTCGCTGCATACGCACTTGCTAGCTTTGTACTTGGTGTTGCCGCCTGCGCTGCAGGCTTTTATATCGCAGGATTCAATCGTTAAATAGTTTGTTAAAATTTACAAACATGCGTGCTTTTTTATAACGTTAGATGTATTTTGTAAATTAATCATAATTTGATTGTAGAATACAAAATAACATTCTTAAAATAACGTTTCATAAGGAGTGCGTGATGGCAAAAGCTGCTAAAAAAGTTCTACTTCTCTGTGGTGATTTTACCGAAGACTACGAAACGATGGTTCCGTTCCAGTCTATGTCCATGCTTGGCTATCAGGTAGATGCCGTGTGCCCTGACAAGAAGGCTGGCGAAACTGTTGCTACTGCAATCCATGATTTCTTGGGCGAACAGACTTATTCTGAATCTCGAGGCCATAACTTTGCCCTTACGGCAGATTTCGATGCAGTGAATGTTAAGGATTACGAAGGCCTGTTCATTACGGGCGGTCGAGCTCCGGAATACATTCGCTTGAATCCGCAGGTCATCAAGATTGTGAAGGAATTTTTCAAGGCCAAGAAACCTGTGGCTGCTATTTGCCATGGTCCGCAGGTGCTTGCTGCTGCGGGCGTGCTGAAAGGATACAAGGCTACGGCTTATCCTGCTGTTGGCCCAGATATTACTCTTGCTGGCGGTAAGTATGAGGCTGTGAATGTTGACGAAGCTGTTGTGGACCGCAACTTGGTTACGGCACCGGCATGGCCTGGCGACACTGCTATTGTTCGCGAATTCGTGAAACTCATGGGTGCAAAAATCAAGATTTAATTTTTGCGCGCTTTTGTATTTTCATGGCGCAGAAAAAAAATGTTTTCTCCAAAATGACATGTACCATCGGTATATGTCTTTTTTGTTTTGTGAAAAAGTCTAAATTTCCGTCAAGAAAATCACTTCTTACAGTCTACTTCTAACAGCCTATGCAACTGAATGAACAAAATATTTTAAGTGCTTTGCGTGCAGTCCAAGATCCAGACTTGCACAAGAATATTGTAGAACTAAACTTTGTTCAAAACCTAAAAATTGAAGGCACTAAGGTTTCTTTCGATTTGCGTCTCACGACCCCGGCATGCCCGATTCGCGACCGTTTCAAGGACCAGTGCATTGCCATCGTGAAAAGCCTTGGTGCAACCGAAGTTGAAGTCTCGCTCACTTCTTCGCAGGGTCGCGTGGGCGAAGACAATTCCGCTGCAAAGGCTCCGCAGAATTCGCACATTGGCGAAGTTGCGCATGTGGTTGCAGTGGCGAGTGGCAAGGGCGGTGTGGGCAAATCGACCGTGACGGCGAACCTCGCTATGGCGCTCAGCCTTTCTGGTGCTCGCGTGGGAATTCTCGATGCGGATATTTACGGCCCCTCCATGGGTCTCATGTTTGGCATTGACAAGGCGCCTGAAGTTTTCGAAGACAATACGATTGCTCCTGTCGAAGCGAAGGGTGGCATTAGCATCGTCTCGATGTGCATGTTTGCAGACTCCGATAAGGCGACCATCTGGCGTGGACCGATGGTTTCGCAAATGATCCAGCACTTCATTCACCATGTGCGTTGGGGCAAACTCGACTATCTCCTTGTGGATTTTCCTCCAGGAACCGGTGATATCCAGCTGACGCTCACGCAGAATTGCCCGATGGCAGGTGCGGTTGTCGTGACGACTCCGCAAGAGGTGGCTCTCGCGGACTGCCGTAAGGGGCTTGCCATGTTCGATAACGTGGGCGTTCCTGTGATTGGCGTCGTCGAAAACATGAGCTATTTCATTTGTGATGAGTGCGGCAAGCATCACAATATTTTCCCTGCGGGTGGCGGTCTGAAAATTGCTGAAAAATGGGGCGTGCCGCTTATTGGCAAGGTCCCGCTAGAACCTGCTGTTGCGGGTTGCGGCGATGAAGGTACTCCTGCTGTGCTCCGTTATCCGAACTCCGAATCGGCGAAGGTCTTTATGGATACGGCAGAAACTGTAGTCCGCACTCTTGCCGTGTTTGAATCCGAAGGCGATGGAGTCCTCAAAAACTTCAATTACGATTTCGAACAGCTACCTGTGGAGGAAGTATGATCCAGCCAAAGAAAGTATTCAGGACAAAAGAGGGTAAACTTGGCTTTGAATGGAACGATGGAACTCGCACCGCATGCGATGTCCGCAAACTCCGCTTAGCTTGTCCGTGTGCGCTCTGCGTTGATGAACATACAGGCGAAAAGCTCTTGGACGAATCAACAGTTCCCTTGGATGTAAAGCTTGAACATATCCAGTCGATTGGCCGCTATGCAGTGGGGCTCTCTTTTAGCGATGGACATCGTTCGGGAATTTACCCGTATGATAAACTCAAGGAATTGACGAAATCTGCATAAAAAACCATATTTTAAACTGTCGATGGCGGTTTGTCCAAGACAAAAGGTGTTGTTTTTATGAGTGATTTTAACGAAGCTCTTTATTTTCGTGACTTGAATAGGTATCCTACGCTGACTCCGCAGGAGGAATCGGCGCTGTTGAAAATCATCAAGAACGGTGAAACCGAAGAAATTCGAAAGTCTGCCTTGCAGCGCCTTATCCGTGGTAACTTGCGATTTGTGGTGAGTGTTGCCCGCAAGTACCAAGGTCGTGGCCTTTCCCTTTTGGATTTGATTAACGAAGGTAACCTCGGTCTTTTCAAGGCGGCTAAGCGCTTTGATATGGACAAGGACGTGAAGTTTATCAGCTACGCCGTGTGGTGGATCCGTCAGTCTATCCAGAAGGCTTTGTTCGAACAGGTGGGCGCAGTCCGCATTCCGCCTAACAAGCTTGCTCTTGTAAATCGCTTCAAGCGCGCCTTGATGCAGAACGGCGGTGACTACGACAAGACCATCTCGATGGAAGAATTTGCTCCGTACGAACGCGACATCGTCGAAGTCATGGAAAAGATTGTTGATATTTCGCTCGATGCTCCGATTGGCGACGATGCCGGTGTTTCCAGTGCCGACTCCGTGAGTACGCTTATGGACGTGCTCGGTAGCGATGGCAATCAGGACGAGGACATGGAACGCGAAGAGCGCAAAAAGCTCATTCAGGAAACGCTTTCGTCCCTCCCGCAGCGTGAAGAAGAAATCCTCCGCATGTTCTATGGTCTCGATACCGTCGAAGATACGACCCTCAAGGACATTGGCGAAGATTTGAAACTGAGCCGTGAACGTGTCCGCCAGATCAAGAACAAGACTTTGCGCCGCTTGCAGAAGAGCAAGGAACACAAAGAAAAACTGGCTGACTTTTTGGAAATTTAATTAGAACTCTAAATAGGGATTCTGATGGCGAATACCTCATCTGCTTCTCGCACTGCGGCGTACCTTTTTCTGTTTTGCTTTTTTGGGGCGCTGATTGCGTATGGTGGGTACAAACTTTACAATAAATATGGTCCCTCAAAAATTGTAGTGGGGGAAATCCCGTTCGGGCTTGAATCTGGCACGTCTGTGCTGAATGGAGATGCTCCGAACTTCAAAGCCGATGTCGAAAGGCTCCCGGTGCAGGCTCAAGCCGAATTCCGCCGTGCAGGTGAACTCTCTCGTAGCGGGGCGACTAAGGCCGCTTATGAAATTTACGATGCGCTTGTACTTTTGTACCCGAATGTCGATGCTGCTGTTTGGGGCGAAGTCAATACGTTATTCCACATGGATTCCGTAACGGAAGTGATGCGCGACCGTGCCGAGCTTTTGATCGGGCGCCTGATGGCTCGTTACCCCAATACGGGAATCAGTTTTTATCTCGATAGCCGCAAGTCACTCCTTGCAGGGAATTTGACCGTTGCTGTTGAACTTGCAAAAATGGCAAGTAATCGCTCTCCGTCTATTTACGAAATCAGACTGTGGTATGCGGAACTCCTGCTCAAGAATGGAAACATGAGGGAAGCCGCAGGCGAATGTCGTGCTGCAATCAGTCTTTCTTCGGGCGATTCGCAACGTGCGTTTGAGCTTTTGGCCAAGATTTATCATGACGAAGGCGTGCTCGATAGTGCAGCCCTTGTTATCGATTATGCTTTGACGCAGTTCCCGCTTTCGTCGGATTTGCTTTTGTTGCGTGGACATCTTGCCGAATACAATGGCAAGTTCGATGAGGCCGAAAAGACGTACCAGCGCATTATCGCTTTCCGTCCTGATTTTGAAAAGGCCCGCCGCGCCATGGCGACGATTGGCGAAAAAACGCCTCCTGGAAAGAACGGAATGTACGCGGGGTCTTCTAGGGACCGTGCTCAGGTTGCATGCGACATTCTTGCTCCGCTCGTAGAACGTTACCCGGAAAACTTGCCGCTCCGCGAAGCGCTTGGAATAGCCTATACCAAAGGTCACATGTTTGATATGGCTCGCAGCCAGTTCAACTACATCCTCAAGAACGACCCGGAATACCCAGACATCAAGGCTCGCATCAGTGAACTTGAACAAGTCCGCAGGGCCGCCATTGAAGAATACAATAACGGCCTTACCGCTAACTTGAACCGCGCTGTGGATAGCCTTCGTGAAAACATGATGCCCGAAAAGAAACATGACTTCTCGACGAAATTGGGCCATTATCTTGTTCGTTACGGTGCATCTTCGCAGGAATTCTTTAGAAAGTATTCTCCGGCTAATTTTAAACAAGTGAAACGTTTTGTATGGCAGGAATCCTTCTATGAAAATCCTTACCACCATACCTATACGGTCGTCTTTGATTCGTTGAACCGCTTTAAGGAAGTTCATGTGGTTGTTTTTGATTCCGCATCGAATTCTAACCATTTGGGGGTTGCTCCTGAGATTTTCTCTCGTCTTCTCAAGCAGAATTCCAGAATTTCGGGAATCGGCAATAACACCGGTGAAACGGATTGTGGAAACGGCGTTGTCTTGGATGCAGCCGTTTGGGAAACCCGCGATAACTTCGAAATTTTGGCCCGCATTGTCGGAAAACCGGCCGAAGTTCGCATGGTTCGCCTCGATCGCAAAACTTTGCCCCCGTCAGGCATGAAACTTTGCGATTATCTGCCGCTTCTTATGGAATTTTAGCTCGCAATTATCTATTTTGTAGCTATATGTTCCGTGGTCGTTTTTTTGCTTTAGTTTTGTTTGCTGCGTTGTTGGAAGGTTGCACTTGCTGCGCCTACTTGAATCACATGTTCAATGCAGAGCGGCTATATGACGAAGCGACCGAACTCCGTACTGCGCGTTTGGATAGCGTCCCCGACGAAACTCAGTCTTACCCGGGCAGCGAAGAATCCCAGAAGTACGAAAAAATCATCGAAAAAGGTTCCCGCGTGTTGGAACGCTTCCCCAAAAACAAGAAGCGCACCGCCGAGGCCGTTTTCCTCATTGCGGAGTCTTACAGACATAAGGCCGATTGGCCCAAGGCTATCACCAAGTACGATGAATACGAACGTTATTTTGCCGATAACGATTCTATGCGCGCCGTAGAATACCAGCGAGCCTATTGCCTTTATCGTAACCAAGAATTCAATATCAGCCGTTTTGCGCTGGAACCCGTAGTTGCCGATAAGAACCACCCTTACTATTTTCAGGGTTTGAACCTCCTTTCGCTTTTGGATGAAAAATCCGAAGCGCCCGAGCAGGCGATTGCCGCTTTGGAAGCCGTGCTTGCCGATACAAGCGGAACTCCGTACATGAAGGGCAAGGCTCATTTCCGTTTGGCCGGGCTCTACTTCAAGATGGAAAATTGGGAAAAGGCCCACCATCATTATAATGCCAAGGAAATCGAAAACTTGAACGATCGCGAACGCCAGACGGCGGGCGAGCAGTCGGCGGAATGCCTTGTGAACTCGAAGGAATACCTCAAGGCCGCAGACGAATTCAAGCAACTGTACAAGAACGATGCTTATGAAAAGCAACGTGCAATTTACCTGGTCCGTATAGGTGAAACAACGCTTTGGGCCGGTCGCAAAGCCGATGCCTACGTGATTTTCAATAAGGTCAATACGGAGTATCCCAAGACGGAACCTTCTTCGCGCAGTTACTTTAACATGGGCGATTATGAACAGACGAAGACGCTGAATTACGACCTTGCCATGTCTTATTACGACAGCAGTTATATTGCAAGATCAATTAGCGAATATGGTAGAAAGTCCCGTGAACGTCGCAATGCATTGAGAAGCCTTGTTTCGATGCGTGACCGCAACGAGGAAATTCTCCAAAGCAAAGATTCTGTCCCCAATATGAAGTCGTTCTTCAAGAATGAGTTTATGATTGCGGAACTCTTTTTGCTCAAGCTTTCCGAAGCGGATAGCGCCCTTGCAAGGCTTACGAACGTGATTGAAAAGTCCGACGACACGGCAAGCGTGATGCGTGCTTCTTATGCACGAGCTTTTATCTATGATGAATTTTTGCATGATCCGGATACGGCCGAAGAACTGTACAAGGAAATCATCGAGAAATACCCGAATACGGATTACGCTAAGCAGGCCCAGGCAAATATTGGCATGCGCGTGACAATGAAAACGCGTGAAGACGAAGCTCGTGACCGTTACATGGAGGCTGAAAGCCTGTGGACGGTGGCTTCGGAAATGCCGGTGAACAAGATGGAGCTGGTGGACTCCGCTTATGCGACTGCATTCTATGCGTTTGACAATGTCTATAAGGACTATCCGCAGACTCAGTCCGGTGTGCAGGCTCTTTACATGAAGGCCGTTTATTTCCAGATGAATCCTGAAAGATTGGATAGCGCTGCTGCGATTTATCGATATCTTCGCGATCATCATGGTCAGACCGCTTGGGGCAAGCAGGCTGCTTACGTGCTTAATACGCGCCTTACGACAACGGATGATGACCTTGCCAAATTGCGCAAGCGTACTGCCAAAACTATTGAGAATTTGGATAGAAATTCTGCTAGATATTACGAAGAATTGAATGCCAAGCCCGAAGAAAAGAAGGCTGAAATCATAAGCAAAGAAGACGAAATCCTCGAGAATACATATAACAGCATGTACGATTTTGAATAAGGGTTGTATGCATTCTCTCCGTTTTGTCGTAATTCTTTTGTGTGTCATGTTCGCCTTTTCGGGGTGCAGTGGCGCCACTCACCGCAAAGGGTATACCCGCGTTACAAAAGCATCTCGAGTTCAGGAAAAGGCCGAAATAGGTTATACCTTTTCGGGTGATGCTAGTTTTTACGGTAAGGGGTTTGATGGCAAGAAAACTGCAAGTGGCGAAATCTTTGATAGGGATGAATTGACTTGCGCTCATCGAACACTCCCGTTTGGGACTAAGTTAAAGGTTGTCCGTGTTAAAACGGGGGCATCTGTTATTGTTCGTGTAAATGACCGTGGCCCTTATGCAAAAAAGCGTGTGCTGGATTTGAGCGAAGCTGCCGCAAAGGCCATTGGGCTTGATAAAGCCGGCCATGGACAAATCAAAGCTACAGTCGTAGAATAGGCGGCTTGTCACTACAGTCATCCCGCACTTGTTGTCTTTGACTACTTGCAGCTTTGCTGCTTAGTAGTCATGATCCGCGAATGGGGACGGGATCGCCTTACACATTTTTTTTGCGATTTGTTGAAATGTCAGCTTTTGACACCTTGTGATTCTATATTAGTGCTCGTAAAAACACTAAGTCACTGAAGGTGAAAAATGAAGCGCAAAACAGTTAAGGTCAATAAGCATGTAGTCGAAATCCCTGAACAGTCTCTTTGGGATGCTTCTTCGCAAGATTCCGGCTTTTCCATTTTCAAACGCCGCATTGGGGAACTGATGCAATTGAATGGCAATGACGATTCCGCAATAGACGACGATGATTTAATTCCGTTCTACCGCATGGGTGAAAGCGAAACGTTTGTTCTCTCCGCTCTCGGCTGCACCGGATACTAAAAAAGCGGCCATTGCCGCACGCATTATGACATGTCATTCCCCACTTGATGGGGAATCTCCAATGTTGTCGCTACTTTGCTTTATAGCTGACAAAGCGGATGTTGTTGCAGAAGTCTTTGTGAATCCCCGTGAATTCTAGCCACGGATATTTTTCTGCTTCGGCCTTGAGCATTTCGCCCTGTTCCGAACCGATTTCGAGCAAAATAGAAGCTCCTGGCTTGAGCTTGCCTTCGGTCTGCTGCAAAAGTTTGCGGACAAGGTCAAGGCCGTCAGCACCGCCGAACAAGGCGAGTGCAGGGTCGTACTTTGCGACTTCGGGCTGGAGCTTGTCTTTTTCGCTGTCCGGAATGTAGGGGAGGTTTGCGATAAGGCCATCAATTTTGGCAGAGGTGTCGCCAGCGACTTTCGCGATAACATCTGCGGTGACGGCGTTCAGCAAGTCGCCCTGGGCGAAGGTCAATGTGCTTGCTGCGGTTTGCGAGTCCGTCGGAGTGTCCGCGCTTCCAGCCGCGTCAGGATTGCCCGCGAGACCATTCGCTTCAGCGTTTGTACGTGCTAACGCAAGAGCGTCTTCGGAAACGTCTGTTGCAAGAACGCGTGCGCCCTTGATTTCTTTGGCGCAAGCAATTGAAATGGCACCTGTGCCGGTGCCGATTTCGACGATGAACGGATTTTCGATGCCTTTCAAACTGTCTGCCGCCATGTCAACGAGCGATTCTGTTTCCGGGCGCGGGATAAGCGCACGGCGGTCGCACTTGATAATGAATCCGCGGAAGCTGGTGTCGCCGATGATGTGCTGTAGCGGCTCACGCGTTGCACGGCGTGCAACCATCGTGCGAAGCACGTCCAGCTCCGCTGGCGTGAGCGGCTTTTCGAAGTTCAGGTACAAGTCCATGCGGTTCTTCATCTTGAGACCGTAGCTGATGATGTACTCGGCATCGAGACGTGCATCAGGAATGCCCTTCTTTTCAAAGAAGACCTTGGTACGGTTCAAAATTTCAAGAACTGTCATCTGCGGCTGTGGCATTGGACTTACCTCACGACCCCTTACGCGTTGAACTTTCCGAGCTTTTCCTGGGCGTTTGCCATCTGGAGACCGTTGATGATTTCATCAAGATCGCCTGTGACAACCTTGTCCAAGTTGTAAACGGTGAGGCCAATGCGATGGTCCGTCACGCGGTTCTGCGGATAGTTGTAAGTGCGAATCTTGGCAGAACGGTCGCCTGTACCCACGAGGGCCTTGCGGTTTGCCGCTTCTTCCTTTTCTTTCTTGGCGATGACGGCGTCAAGAATCTTGGAACGCAACATTTCCATGGCGTGGAGTCTGTTCTGCAACTGGCTACGTTCGGTCTGGCAGCTCACCACCACACCCGTCGGGATATGCGTCAAACGCACGGCGGAGTCCGTCTTGTTGATGTACTGACCGCCAGCACCCGAAGAACGGTAGGTGTCCATATGGATGTCGGCTTCGCGGATTTCCACGTCGACTTCTTCTGCTTCCGGGAGGATAGCGACTGTTGCTGCCGACGTATGCACACGGCCCTGCGTTTCCGTTTCCGGCACGCGCTGCACGCGGTGAACGCCACTTTCGAACTTGAGCGTTCCATAGACGCTGTCGCCTTCGATGAACACGCGGATTTCCTTGTAGCCTCCCACCGTGCCTTCGCTCAAGTCCTGGATGGTCATCTTCCAGCCCATCTTGTCGCAGTAGCCGCGATACATGCGGAACAGGTCACCTGCGAAAAGTGCGGATTCGTCGCCACCCGTTCCGCCACGAATTTCGAGCGTTGCGTTACGGTAGTCCCACGGATCCTTCGGCACCATCAAAATCTGGAGTTCGTCCGTCACTTCGGGGAGCTTCTTTTCGATCTCCGAAATTTCGGCCTTGGCCATCGCGACCATTTCCGGGTCGGAATCGCCGAGAGCGATCTTGTATTCTTCAAGATCGTCCATCATCTGCAGGTATTCCTTGGCCTTCAAAACAGCCTTTTCGATACCCTTGTACTGCTTATGAATCTTGTTGTAACGAGCCTGGTCACCGAGAACATCCGGGTTGCCGAGTTCCGATTCCAGTTCTTCGTACTTTTCAATGAGTTTTTTAGCCTTTTCTTTCATCGTGCCCAAATTTAGAATATTTCCCTTTTATTGACTTTTTACAAATTTTATATATATCCATATTTGAAACGTTAAAATTTTCGTAATAAGAATGTATCTTTTGGAAAGGAATTTTTTCGAAGTCTTAAACCATAATCACAAGGAGAAAAAAATGGAATACTTCAAAAACTGCATCCTAAAACATTATGCGGACTTTAACGGGCGTGCGAGGAGAAAGGAATATTGGTTCTTCGCCTTGTTCCAGATGATTGCTATCATTCTCGTCTCTATTTTGGGTGGCTTGGTGGACTATATTCTCGGAACAGCGGGCATTGTGTCTTCTGTTCTTATTGTACTGCTCTCGCTTGGCCTTCTTTTGCCGGCATTGGCAGTGCTCTTCCGCCGTTTGCACGATATTGGCAAGAGCGGCTGGTGGATATTCATTAGCTTAGTGCCTTGCATTGGCAGTATTATTTTGCTTGTATTCATGTTCTTGGATAGTCAACCTGGAACGAACAAGTACGGTCCAAATCCGAAAGGTGTTTAATTACAACGCTCCCCTCGCGGGAGCTTTTTTGCAAACTGTTGATTCGTCTATTCTGTCAAAGATTTCTCTTGTGGCGATCCTGATTTGGACGATTTAAAGCCTCGGTTTTGCCGGGGCTTTTCTCCTGTAGTGAATATTCTATATTTCCTTGCATGCAAATTTCTCCCATTGGTACATTTTTCGGCGATGCCGTTTACAAGTATGATGCTCCGCGCCAAGGGCGCCTTTTTGCTGGGCATCCTGGGCGCATTGTGCTGAATCCGGGACAGAATTTCGAAATGGCGCTTCGCGATCTTGATGGCTTTGAACGCCTATGGGTGATTTTTCAATTTCACGAAAATGCGGGTTGGCGACCGACAACGCGACCACCTGTACCGCCCAAGGGCAAAGACCGCGTGGGCACATTTGCAAGTCGCAGTCCTTACCGCCCGAATCCGATTGGACTCAGTTGCGTACGCCTTCTCAAAATTGAGGGTCTTACTTTATTTGTAGATGAAGCGGACCTTTTGAACGAAACTCCGATTCTTGATATCAAACCGTACATTCCGATGGCCGATGCATTCCCCGATGCGAAGGCGGGTTGGGTCGAAGAACAGGTCGGCGATTTGTGGGCCATCGAAAAATCCGATGTTTTTACAGCTCAAAATAGCTGGATTGCAGAACGCAGTGCGTTTGACTTGGAGAGCTTTGCTCAGGTGCAACTTTCGCGCGGAAATTTCTCGAAGGATGTCTTTGATAGCTCTCGCCGTCGTTTAACGGTTGACGAAAACGCAAAGACAGGAGTTCTTGCTTACCGCACGTTCCGTATTCATTTTTCCTATGACGAATCTTTACGCAAGGTCTGTCTGCAAAAAATCATGAGCGGCTACACTGCCGATGAATTGCAAAATGCAGAAGATAAGTACGGCGATAAACAGTTGCATCGGGGTTTTATCGAAAAATTCTAGTTTTTCCCTTAAAAAAGCGTTTTTTGAATGATTTTTGCCCATACTGGGGGGGGCAATACGGGCGAAAAAAGATTAGTTTTCTATTAGGTCGACCTAATAATGTCTGGGAGCGCATTATGGAAAATGGAAGTCTAATCACGTTTATCGCGTTGTCGATTATTGTTGTCGTTGCATCGCTATATGTGGGACTGGTTTCTTTGAAATCCAAAAAGAGCGACTTGAAGTGGATTACTGCTAGTGCGTGCTTTGGAGCCTTGTCGGTTGTCTTTTGTATTTGCCGAATCTTTTCCGATGAGAGTGGAGCGTTTATAACGCTATCGTCATTTAGCTTTACCAGCATTGCCGCTTCGATATATTTCTTTATGCTGTTCGTAAACGTTTACGCCCACATGGCTCGCGTTTATTGGATTCAACTTTTGCTTCGGTTTTTCTTAGTCGCGTTGCTTTTCGATGTGGTAATTTGGATTGTGAATCCGTTTTGTGGGTGGGCTTTGGGCTGCGAACCGAGTTCGGGTATTGCATTTTTTCAATCGGCTCACGAAGGTGCCCTTTATTATTACCATTTGATTTTGGCTCATTTGATATTCCTCTTTTCGATGGGAATGTTGTTCTATCGTTTCGTAAAAGCTCCGAAGGTTTTCAGAAAGCGTTATCAGGGCATAATTGTCTCGGTGCTGTTTTTTATTTTGCTGAATTTTTTACTCAAAAGATTTATTGAACTCGAGTATTCAATTCATTTTTACTGTTTGCTTCCGATAAGCGCGTATTGGTCTAGCCGGTATGCGGTAATGGATATCTTGAATTATTTTAAAGATAACGTGTTTGAAACAATAGAACAGGGAATTGTTCTGTTTGATTTTAAAGGTGCGTTGATTTTCCATAATGTCAGGTCAGAAAAACTTCTGGCCGGTATTTCGTTCGATGAGTTCCTGTCTCAAGATTTTTTTGTAAAATCCTGCAATGTTGAAATTCCTGATTCCAAGGATGTTTATTTTGCGCAATGCTACATTGACATAGATAATAAAATAAAACCGATGCGCATTGATTTTCACAGAATTAAAGACGGAAAAGGTCGTGGACTTGCAAATTTATTTGTTATCTCGGATCCTGCAGTGAAAACGGACTTGTTGACGGGGTTTAGCAGTTGGGATAGCTTCAAGAACTTTGCCGAGAAAGATTCCTTTGCAACGAAGTTACCTTTGACCATGATTGTTTGTGACTTGAACAACCTTTCTAGTTTGAATAACTCCAAAGGACGCGATGTGGGAGACCGCTTGTTGCGCAATTTGGCAGTGACTCTCAAGAATAATTTTCCGCAAGGTTCTTATTTTGTTCGTGGGGAAGATGCAAAACTTGTGGTGCTTGCGCCACGTATGAGTTTGAACTCTGTCGAACAAATTATGGCTCAAGTGAAACGCTCCATTAATTGCAAGTTACAGTATGCAGTTGATGAACTTTCAGCGAATAATTCTGATTTTGTTGTCGTTATAGAATCAGCCACGCAGACACTGAACCAGAAAAAACTGTTGGATAAAGGTTCTGCCCGTTCCGAACTTTTAACGTCGCTCGAAAAGGCTTTACAAGAATGTGATAGCGATACCGAGGCTCATGTTCATCGTACCCAGCGCATGGGGGCTGCTCTCGGAAAACGTATTGGACTTACCGATAAACAACAAAGTAGTCTTTCGCTCCTGTGCTTACTGCATGATATTGGTAAAATCGGTGTGCCGCTAGATATCTTGAATAAACCAGGAAAACTGACCGATGAAGAATGGAACTATATTAAAACCCACGTGCATAAGGGCTACCAAATTGCAAAGAGTTCCAAGGGCCTGAACGAAATTGCCGATATGATTTTGCACCATCATGAACGTTGGGATGGCAAGGGTTATCCGGATGGACTCAAGGAAGATGAAATTCCGCTGTTGTCAAGAATCATAAGCGTTGTCGATGCTTTCGATGCGATGGTAAGTAACCGTTCTTACAGGGCCGCAAAGTCTGTTGACGAGGCCGTTGCCGAGCTGGAACGTTGTTCAGGAACGCAATTCGATCCTTATCTGGTCAAGGAATTTGTACCGATATGTCGTGACATGGTCGGAAATGTTGTTCCCGACGAAGAAAAACTTAAAACTCCGGTGGATACGATTGTCGAAAAAACAAAAACACTGGTGCCTGACCACAGTGGCAGACATAATGTGCACAAAGTCGAATATAGCCGCTATGTGCTGAATTCGCGCAACGTTATCATAGATGTTGATGATAAATTTGAAAAAATTACGGGCTATTCTAGAGATGATATCAAGGAAAAAACGATGGAACAGCAGGATTTGGTTCCGGAAGAAGACCTGACGGAATACCTGTGTTTTGTATCGGAAACCTTGGCGAATAATCCTATAGCGTATTGTACGCATCGCGTTAAACGTAAGGACGGGACTATCATTAATGTTATTTGTGTTGGCAAGGTGGTGTACGATTCCGCAAGCCACGAAACGCGTTCTGAAATACTAATGTCGAATCTACAGGGGGTCAATCCCGTTGACGAGTAAATTTGTAATCGCTTCGTCGCTGCCCATTTTGCTTTTGTCTTTAATATTACGTCCAAAAGTCTTGTGCCAGTCGAAACTGTCGGGCACGAGCCAATCGAAAACAGGCCACGGCTTGATGAACCCTGGCGGCAATAGCTTGTAAAGCTTGCTCGAATTGATACTGATGTCGCCGACGCGCGGGGGCATGGGGCCGCCTTCGATTCGCGGCACGCCATGGAGAAGTTCTGCGGGGTAGCCGCCAACGGCATTCACGATTTGCCCGACGTTGTAAAGCGAAATGCGACGCGGCCCGCCGCAGTTGTAAATGCCTGCGGGAAATTTATGTTCAAGAATGTATTGCACGGTGCGGCAAAGGTCCGGGCCCGAAAGCGGGTTGCGAAATTCGTCCGTGAACAAGGTTGCCGGGCGACCGGGGCGGAACCGGTACGTAATCCAGTCAATGGCGCCGGCGCATCCGCCGGGCGCATAGTCCATCGGGAGCGGCACGCGCAAAATCACGGCATCGGGCTTGATGGCAGAAATCGCATCTTCAGCTTCTGCCTGGTGCTTGCCGTAATTGTGGATGGGGTCTTTCGGGTCGGTTTCGACGTAAGGGCGGTTTGGCTTTGTCTTTTCGTCGCCACTAAAGACCATGTCGGCGGAAATGCGGATGAGCGTTGCTTTGTAGCGGGCAGCGAATGTGGCGGCATCGACTCCTTGGCTGTAGTTCAAAAGGCGGCTGCGGGCTGGGTCGCATTCACAGGCTTTCAGCGCGCAGTTTCCGCTGGCGTCGATGACTGTGCCAAAGTGAAAACGCTCGAAAAGTTCGCCCAAGCGTTCCGTTTCTTCGGCGTCGATTCCGTAAACGTTGTCTCCAAAAACGCAAGGGTGTTTGATAGGGCGAACGCCGATAACGCCCGGCGCATTTGATGCTTTGGAAGGCGCATTCCCGGAAACGGTCACGCTGCCGTACAGTTTGTTGAAATGCCTAAAAAGCGCAAAGCCGGGAACGCCTTTCAGCCCGAGAATTAAGATCGGGAGGCGGATTGCGATAATTTCCACTTGAAGTAGCCTGCGATTTGAAGCGGGTGATTGAACGTACCGTCGGCAACTTTTGCCTGGAATTCCTCGTCTGTGTAGAGGAAAGTTTCGATATCTTCGGTATCATCAAAGTTTGTTTTGCCAAGGCGTTCCACGCCGTCGATAAACACCACATGGAATTTTCCACGATGCCTATCTGGATTCACCGGAAAAGAATCAAGATACATTGTCACCCCGGTCTTAGTGCCGGGGGCGCCTTTTACCCCGTACCCGCATTCTTCCTGTAACTCGCGGATTGCAGCCTTTTCTGGCGTTTCGCCTTTGTCAATAATCCCGGCAGGGAACTCAAGCGCAATCTTTCCCGTTCCGTGGCGATACTGTTCCGTCATGACCCACTTGCCTTCTGTGGTGCGAGCAAGAATTAAAACCCAGTCGGGTTGCCATAACGTATAAAAATCATCGATGACCTTGCCGTTCGGCAGTTCGCACGTTTCCTTTGCGACCTTCAGCCACGGCGCATCCACCAAAAATTCCGAATTTAACAGTTTCCACGGTTTCATACTCCAAATTTAGAAAAAAGCGTTGTCACCCCGCACTTGTTGCGGGGGCGCCTTACTCGGTTCCAATCTCACCTCTGATTCATCTGTATTCACTAGTGATTCATTAAATTTTAAAAATTTTCGAAATTTGCAGAATTTGCGAATTTCTGCTAAAAATCGAAATCTTTGTATCATTTTATCTATTGCAGGGCTATGTCGAATGAGGTATATTTGTGCCTGTAAGGAGGTCAAACATGAAACCGATAACAGAATATCAAGATTACCGAAAGTATATGCTTGATTATTTTGACTGGCGCAAAAGAACATCCGTGTTTTCTTGGCGCGAGTTTTCGAAACAGGCGGGGTTCTCTTCGCCATCGTATTTGAAACTAGTATGCGATGGGAAAAGTTCCCTGAGTCGCGTGGGTGTGCTGCAAGTGGCTGCCGCTATGGAATTGAGTGAATTTGAGTGTGAATATTTCAAGCACATGGTCGATTTCACGAATGCAAAAGACGATGACAAGAAAAAAATTGCCTTCCGCAAAATGGAAGAACTTGCGAACGAGCAGCATGCGCGTGTCTTGAATGCCGATGCGTTCGACTATTACGAATCTGCGGTGAATTCTATTGTTCGTGAACTTGCTCCGCTCATGCCGGGGGCGCTCCCAGGTGATCTTGCCAAAAAGATTAAGCACAATTTTACGGCTCAGGAAATCCGCGACTCGCTAAAACTTTTGGTGAAGTTGAATTTTCTAAAGACTAAAGGCGAAAATATTTACGAGCAGACGAATAAAGTAATTACTGGTTCTTGCGATTCCCTTGCACTTGCGCTTCGCTCCATGAACCGCCAGATGATTGATCTCGCTCGTGAAGCCATTGATAAAATTGATCCTGCCGAACGTAATGTTTCGGGTGTGACTGTTGGCGTCAATGCGGATGCTCTTAAGCGCATTACGGATGCTGTCAACGCTTGCCGCAAGCAAGTTGTTGACATTGCTAGCGAATGTAATAAAATCGATCAAGTCTATCGCTTGAATTTACAACTTTTCCCGCTTTCGGAAAAAGTGTAAGGAGGAAACATTATGAATATGAAAAAAATCATTCCGCTTTCGCTTGTTGCGTTGAGTGTCGTGGGGGCGTTAAGCGGTTGTTCTGAAAATCACGTTGCTGGTGCCGACATCCAGGATAATTCTATTTCGGATAAAAATGCCTATGATTCAAAGGCTATTCTGAAAAAAATGATATCCCGAGTGAAAGAACGTAAGTCTGAGGCTCCTATAGCAATTGTCTCTGATGTGGCTACTACACAAGTTTCGAACGATACTGCTTTTGTTGTAAATGTTTTGAAAAATGAGCTTGTTGAAGATTCTGTTACGGCTCAAGAAACATTTGATAACGTTGTTGATTCTTTGAAAAATAGCGGTGTATTTGTGAAAACGCCGGCTGTTGGAAATTTTGGGGATACAGTTCCTTACTTTAATGTGTTTTCTGGTGTATATCGCGATGAAAATAATGTTGTTCATGGCCCCATTGAACTGCTTGAAATGCATTTGAAACATAGATATGTCCTATGTGATTTAGCGCGTCTCGACAAGAGTTTGCTTGCTAAAACTGGACATTATGAATTGAATGTGCAGGCTGTAGAAGTGCCAACGGATGGCCTCCAGGCGCCAAGCCCCGCGAACGAGTACCGCGTAAAGAAATCTTTGATTATTTATGATTCTTCAATAGTGGAACAATTTGAAAATGATTGTTCTCTTGAAAATGGTTCCTTTGCGTATAGTGATTCTACCGCAACGTGCGCGTTTTCTGTTACACCAACCGAAGGCGATGTCGCTTATACGGACCCCTATTGGGAAAAATATGTATCGCAGGTTATAAACCGTTGTGTGGTTCCTGCTGATTCTTTAGACCTTTTAGAGCTTGATCTTTTTGATAATTCCGATAATTCGGAAGAGTCGGAACAATAATGTGAGGAGGAAACATTATGAATAACAAAAAAATCATACCACTTACGTTTGCTACGCTGAGTGTCGCGGGTGCGCTAAGTGCGTGTTCTGATACTGCCGTTGTCGGCGCTGATGTTCAGGGCAATTCGGTGGCTTTGAGTTCAAGCTCTGTTACTGAACCGGGCTCGTCAAATTCTCTAAATGGAATTCCGTATCTAAATGAAGAAGGAGCTTTGGCCGCTTTAAGAAGTGTAGGTAAAGGAACCGCAGTGACTTTTAGTCATGTGGCTGGTGAGTCTAGTTATCAAACGGATTCGGTTACGGCTCATGAATCTTTTGATAGGGCTGTTCAGACAATCCTTGATGTCGATCCAACTGTGCATCTTATTGATGAAGAACTTGTCGGTTATGATGCTTGGTATGGTATACATAAAATGAATCGTACAACCTACGTGGTAATGAAGGACGAGGAAGGTTTGGTTCATGGAGATATTCGTTTTAGTAAAGGTAGTATGGTTTTCCTTGAACGTGAAATAGACGTTGGCTGTGGAATTCCATATGTTGAAAAAAAAGACGGGAGCATTGTGCAAATGAGTTTCGAAGATTGCATAAATTCTGATGATTGCGATTTCAGTGGGGGATTTGGAACTCATTATGAAGTCTTTTTTAACGACAAATCGCATCCTTTCCATAAAGAACTTACTGCTATAAAATATTTGGTTACGATTGATTCTACTATCAAAGAGGAATTCGAAAAGGATTGCGCTCTCGAAAATGGTGTACTTGAATCTAATGATGATATCCAACAGGTTTGTTTAGTCAAGGCTGAATTGAAGGATGGTGTTGAAACTTACACAGATCCTTATTGGAAAAAGTATGCTACGTATATGATAGAACGTTGCGTATTAGCTCGAGACTTCGAGGAACTTATTAGCCTCCCTAAAAACTTTATGTAAAGGAGATGTTTATGAATATCAAAAAAATCATTCCGTTTTCGTTTGTTGCGCTGAGTGTCGCGGGTGCGTTATGTGCGTGTTCTGATACTGCCGTTGTCGGTGCTGATGTGCAGGGCAATTCGGTGGCTTTGAGCTCAAGCTCTGTTGTTGAACCGGGCTCGTCAAATTCTCTAAATGAATGGCGCTTCAAACGAGAAGAGACTCTGGCGGCACTTAGAAGTGTTAGAACAGGAACTGCGGTGACTTATAGTCATGTAGCAGGAGATGCCGATTATCAAACGGATACTGTGACGGCCCATGAATCTTTTGATAGGATTGTTCAATCAATTCTTGATTTCAATCCTTCTATACGTTATACTGAAAAGAGTTTTTCGGGGCTGTTGGATTCTGCAACCTACGTGGCAATGAAAGATGAGGAAGGTTTAGTTCATGGAGAAATTATATTTGAAGGTGGTGAACATGCGACTGAAAATCAAATAGAAGTTAAATGTGGAATTTCGTACGCTGTGGATGATGATGGAAATATCGTGCAACTTTTGACTGGCGACGAATGGTTAAAATATCATGGTTCCTTTGGGCCTATGTATGAAATTCATTTCAATTGGAAATCGCATCCAAATTATATTCCGAATAAAGCTGTTAAATATATGCTATCGGTAGATTCTACTACCAGAGAAGAATTCAGAAAAGATTGTGCTCTCGAAAATGGTGAGCTTTCTCACGATGACGATCTTCAAGTGGTATGTCTTGTTGAGGCTGAATTGAAGGATGGTGTTGAAACATACACAGATCCTTATTGGAAAAAGTACGCTAAGCATATTGTTGAAAGTTGTGTGTCAAGTCGAAAATTCGAAGACTTGTTTGCTGCAGACTTGTTTGAATGAGGTGGATTAATCCCATAGCTCCTTGAATAGAAAAACTCCCGCTCGGTTGAGCGGGAGCTATTCATGTTTACCCTATCAATAAACAAGAAGCCCGCTCCAATCGGAGCGGGCTTTCCCTAAACCACAAATTTTTTAGAACTACTTGATGTTTACGGCCTTGGCCTGGTTGCCGATTTTCACGACATACATGCCCTTGGCGCCTGTGTAGACCTTTTGCACGAAGCCGATGCCCTTCGTGGTGCGGACAACGTTACCGAGGCTGTTGAATACGGTAATGTTCAAGCCCTGTGCGCCCTGAACGGTGATATAGCCGCTTGCGTCTACGTATGCAGCGAGGTGGCGATCGTCAAATGCTTGCATCGGGAGTGCGCTTGTGCCGCTGGAACTTGATTCTTCAACCTTGCTAGAAGAACTTGCAGGCGGTTCAGAGCTGGAGCTAGATTCCGGCTTCGGAGCTTCACCGCCAGAAATCACGATGTCGCCTGCGTTCGGAACTGCGTCGAAGTAAACGTATCCACCGTCAATCTTGGATTCGAGCTTTGCATCGCCCTGTTTGACTTCGGCCTTGGAACCGTCATACTTCACACGGATGGAAAGCGGATAGTCGTATTTGGAAATATTGTCGGCGATGTTATGGGTGAGCTTGACGGTAATGTTTCCACCGCTGCTGCTTGCTTCGACCTTGGATGCTTTGCGTTCTTTGAGGTACATAGCGACATGGCCCATCGGGGCAACCCAGATGTCCTTATCGTTCTGCTGGGCCCACTTGAGGGCGCCATCGATGGCGTTGATATCCGTCGGCGAGTAGTTGGCGTTGCCGTTTTGCTTGCCCTGGAAACCATGGGTGAGGAATGCGGCCCAGCCGTTGCTCTGGATGACTTTCTGCATTCTGCCGGTAAAGTCGTTCGTGCTCTTGAGCTGGCCTTCGGCACCGGTCATAGTGGCAGGGACCTGGGCCCAGTTGGAGGGACCGTCCTTGCCCATTTCGTCGTTCATGCCCTTCCAGCTACCGTTGCAGATACGGCCCACGATGTAGTTCTGCTTGACTGCGCTTTCGTTAGGCACGTTGCAGTTCGGGTAGGCGACCGTGATGATGCCGTATTTCTGCTTGATTTTGCCTTCGATGGCCTTTTTTGAAGAGGCTTCTTCGCCACTCATGTTATTGCCGTGGCTATTGCTGTGGCTTGCGATTTCGTGCCCTTCGTCGGCCAGGCCCTGGAATCCGCTCCAGTTGGGGTTCCAGTTCACCACCACGTTGAAGGTAGCCTTGTAGCCATACTTCTTGAACATCGGACCAGCATCGGTCACGTGGCTCGGAGCACCATCGTCAAATGTGAAGGAAGCGGCGCCCTTGCGGAAGCCCGACCAGGTTGCAATTTCGGCATCCTGAGCGAAAGCAGAGCCTGCCGCAAACATTCCAACTGTAATCGCAGCGATAGAAATTTTGTTATTCATTATCCACACCTTTGAGAGTATATTATGTAACTCTAATCTAAGATTATCCATTTTAAATGGGCTTTGTAAATTTTCTTTTTGTTGTATAGTAGTGCAACAGCAGGCTTTGTCATTCCCGGCTTGACCGGGAATCTCCTCTTGTAGCGTTTTTGCATTGTCATTCCCCACTTGACCGGGAATCTCCTCTTGTAGCGTTTTTGCATTGTCATTCCCCACTTGATGGGGAATCTCCTTCTTGTAACATTTATTTATCAATAAATCTTGATCAATTTCTCTGAAAAAAGCGTGTTAAATAAGTAGGCATTAGGAGAAACAATGAATAATAACTATTACGTTTACATATTGACGAATAAATACAAGACTGTTTTTTATACTGGTGTAACTAATGATTTGCATAGAAGAACTCTTGAACATAAAATGAAATTAAATGAAGGATTTTCTGAAAAATATAATGCTGATTGCCTTGCTTACTATGAACTTTTTTTCAATATTACAGATGCAATAAAGCGAGAAGAACGGCTGAAACGATGGAATCGCAAGTGGAAGATGGAATTAATTGAAACGTTTAATCCTCAGTGGAAAGACTTGTTCGTAGAAATAGGAGATGCCTGCTCTGAGGCAGGCATGACAATGTAAATAGTTGTTCTAATAGCTATATTTCTCTCTATGGATTTGCAGTCGATTCTTTCCTCCGTTCTTGACGAAGTCTACGAAAAAAACGAATATCCGGCATTAGCCGCGCTCGAAGCCGAATGGTCCGAAACGCGCCCTTTCGAAGGGCTCCGTGTGTTGGTGGCGACCCCGATTTACCGCAATACGATGACTCAGTATCGCGCTCTTTTGGCGGGTGGGGCATCGCTTTTGGTCGGTTTTTCGGGTATGAACGATCCCGATGTTGTCGATTTTTTGAAAGATTGGGGCATTCCCGTCGTGACTCCGGCAGAAATGCTCGAAGCGGAGTCCCGTGGTGAATTTGTGGACTTGGTGCTCGACTGTGCGGGGCCTTTTGCCGTGCTCCACCCGAAAATTGGCTTTGTGGAACTCACCCGTTCGGGCGTACAGTATTATAAAGATGCCGAAAAACCGGTTTTTGTCGCCGATAGCGGCATCGTCAAGCGAATCGAGACGTCTTTAGGCACCGGTGATGGCTATTTCAGGGCGCTCGAAAAACTCGGTTTTGCTGGCGAAAATGTGTCCGGAGCTGGTTTCGAAGGGAAAAAATTAGTTGTTTTTGGCAGCGGTAAGGTTGGTTCGGGGATTGCCCTCCAGGGCGTGCGTCGCGGTTGTGCTGTTTCCGTCGTGACGGACCTGAATCGTGGACAATCCTCCGCCGCGCCTCTCGAAAAAACAGCTTCTTCCGCAACTCCCGAAACAATGCCCGCAGGTGATTTTTCGGCGGTTTTAGAGCAAAATGGTGTCAATGTGGTCGATTGCCATGACTATGCGACCGTCTCCGCGCTGATTGAAAAGGCTGACTTTGTGGTGACTGCAACGGGCATAAAAGATGCTCTTGCCGCCCCGGAACTTCAAAAATCGCTCCTTTCGACATCGGCTGTTCTTGCGAATATGGGCGTCGAAGATGAATACGGTGAAGCTGTTCCCGTCGAAAAGGTGCTCAATGCCAAAGGTCCTTTGAATTTTATTCTCGAAGAACCGACGCATCTCAAGTATATCGATACATCGCTTGCGCTCCATGCGGCCCTTGCCGAACGCTTGGTGCAGGAGGCTGCCGGCAGTACCCAAAGCGGTTCGGATTGCGCGGCTATTGATGAAGGTCTTCGTTTCCCTCCGCAAGAAATTGAACAGCGCTTGCTTACCATTGCCATTCAAAATGGTGTTATCGGCCCTGAAATTTGCAGCATGCTTGGCGGCATCCCCACAGAAATGGACTAAAATATGACCCCCGAGAACATGAAAAAGGTCGTAGACCTCTGCAATCAAGTTTCGAACATCACCTACGAGAATTTGACGAAAATCATCCGTCTGGAACAGACGGGGAGCGCGACAGGTGCGCGCAAACTCGACGATAGCGACCAGAATGATATCGATTCCTGGATGGGCGGGGGCACTTGCTTTAGCATGACGTGGCACATGTACCAAACACTCACGGACATGGGCTTCAAGCCGCGTCTTGTCATGGGGCACAAGCGCAAGGAACGTAACATCCACTGCGCGCTTATCCTCCCGGACCCAGATGCCCCAGACACCGTTCCGGGGTCACCACTCACGTTTAATTCCGAATTTTTGCTCGATCCCGGTTACTTGATTTTCGACCCGCTCCCGATGCCCCTCCCGCAGCCGTTTGGCACTGGCGAAGCCTTTTTCCCGTTTTCCCCGAACTGCGTGCGTCTCGTGCGTCCGACCATGGAATCCATGGAACTTTGGACGGGTGGCGCAGGCGCGCCCATGAAGCTTCGCTTCGAGTACCCTGTCGAAGGCGTCTCTGTTGAAGAATTCAAGCTCCACTGGAACGAAAGCTTCTATCGCGAAATGATGACCTACCCGGTCTTGAATCGCCTCGACCGCGAAAAGGGCGTGCAGTATTACTATCAAAAAGGCAATCTCGTCGTCCGTGATGCTACAGGCTCGAAAATGACGAAAATCGAGCCCGCCGACCGCGTCCAAACCCTCAGCGACATCTTCAAGCTCTCCCCGGACATCATCGAAAGAGCGCTGAAAATCCTAGAAAAAAGATAAGAGTTATGATGGGCGATGTGCCCTGATTAACTTACTTCAACTTTTTCAGTTCGTGCATCATCATTGCCATGCCGATGATGGCTGCACCTGTATCGGCAATGGGCTGTGCCAAGAACACACCTTTCAATTCAAAGTAGTGCGGTAAAACGAGCAGGAACGGAATCAAGAGAATCACCTGACGGCACGCGTTCAAGAACATAGCTCTGAGCGCCTTTCCTGTTCCCTGGAAAAAGTTTCCCGACACCATGCCAAAAGGAATCATGAAGAATGCTGCGGTGAAAATTCTCATCGCCCAAGCGGAAACTTGTTGCAATTCGAGATCGTTCGGGGCGAACGGGGCAACGAATGCTTCTGCTTTCCACATCACGGCGGCCCAGCAAATGAACATGAACGCGCCTGCATAAATAAACGAGAACTTGAGCGTTTCGCGAACGCGGCCATTGAGCCTAGCGCCGTAATTGTAGCCGATAATCGGTTGCGTTCCGTGGACAAATCCCAAGAGCGGAAGCACTATAATCGAAACAACGCTGTTAATGATGCCGAATGCCGAAATCGCCAAATCGCCACCCGAGAGAACTCCGGTCGGCTTGATGCTGATGTTTCCGTAAGTCGTGAGGCTCCAGGCGAGAATTGCGTTCATAAGGCTGTTGCAAATCTGCATTACCGAAGGCGGCAATCCCAAAATGTAAATCTTGCGGACGTAGGCGGCATGCAGTTTCATGTGGCGCCAGCGAATCTTGATGGGCGAAGACTTTTTTACGAAGAACTGCGTAATCAGGCTGCTTGCGACCAACTGCGAACAGATGGTTGCCCAGGCGGCGCCTTCGATACCCCAGTGGAACTTCATGATGAACAGCCAGTCCAAAATAATGTTGGTCACGGCGCCTGCGATTTCGCGGAACATGGCGGTTTTGGGGTGACCCATCGAACGGATAAAGTGGTTCATGCCGGGCGCGATTGTCTGGAATACGGCTCCGCACAGCAAAATGCGCATGTAGCTTTCGGCAACGGGGAGGGTCTGCTCGCTCGCTCCGAAAAGCTTGAGGAGCGGAGTCATGAAAACCTCGCCAAATGTAAAAGCGAGAATCGCCATGATAATCAGGAGCGAGAACGAATTGTTTAAAATGATGCTCGCCTGGATGTATTTCTTTTGCCCAAGGCGAATGGCAAAAAGCGTATTGCCGCCCACGCCCACCATCATTGAAAGCGCCATGATGAAAAGGCAGATTGGGAAGCAGAGCGTAATGCCTGCAATGCCCAAACTTCCGACGCCCTGGCCAACAAAGAATCGGTCTACAATATTATAGAGCGCGTTCACACACATGCTTATGATGGCGGGAACTGAAAACTGCAAGACAAGCTTCGGGATGCTTGCTGTGCCAAAAGAATTTAGGCGTTCGGAGTAAAATTCACTCATCGCGCCCAAATATAGCAAAAGGCGAGTGTAGCGCCAATACTTGTATTGGCATTACCGAGCCGAGCTATATTTTTACCTTTTTCGCTAGGGCGCAGCCACCTGGTTTTTCCCGCAGTTCTTGGCTACATACAGCAATTTGTCGCTTTGGGCGATAAGTTCGGTGATTTGAGTCACGTCGGCACCCTTCTGCGATGCAAGCCCAAGGGAAATCGTCACCGGGATAATCGTATCCATCCATGAGAAAATGTGGCGCTCGATGGTAAAACGCAATTTTTCGGCGCGCTTCTTGGCATCTTCTGGAGAAATATCGCTCATGAGCAGCAAAAATTCTTCTCCGCCGTAGCGGGCGAGCAGGTCGGAATCACGCTTTTCGTCGTTCAGCAACCGGGCCACTTCTTTTAAAATGAGGTCCCCGCATTGGTGCCCCCAAGTGTCGTTCACGTGCTTGAAGTTGTCTACATCGATCATCACGACATGGACAAACGTGTCGTTGCGGCGTGCAAATACAAGTTCTCCGGCCGAACGGTCCATGAATGCTTGGCGGTTCAAAATGCCTGTCAGCGAATCCATGGTCGCTGCTTCGTAGAGCTCACGGCTAAAAGCTTCTTCGCTCGGGTCCTTGTAGGCAACCTTTAAAACCATCTTGCCAATCTGAAGCCTGTTGTCGGAGTCGAGAATTTGCTTGTGGATGAAGTTCCCGTCGACGAACGTTCCATTTGTGCTGCCAAGGTCTTCGACCGTGACATTCTGTCCGTCAAACGAAAGGGAACAGTGCTTGCGGCTTACCAGTTCGTCTTCGAAACGAATGTCGGCATCTTGCCCGCGTCCGAGAATCACGGTCCCCTTTTCGAGAGGTATTTGTGCAAACGCGCTTTGCGGGTACAGAACTATTAAATGTGGATGAATGACCATCGGGTTAAACATGATGGTGTTGTCTTTATTGATGATGGTTTCATCTTCCATAATAATCCCTCGCGTTAGCGCTATCCCTATTTAAAATATAGAAGTAGTTTTAAGATTGGTTTGAAATAGTTTGAACTTTGAACTTCGAATTATCCATATAATACAGGCATGATACGCCTTGTTTTGTAAGTAGATTTTTACAATGTTTAAACAAATTTTCAAAACGTAAGTTTTGTGTTGAAAAGGTGTGAATAAAAGCACGGATTGGCTTACATAAATTTTTTTTCACATATCTTTACTAGAAAAAATTTCCTTTTTTCAATTAAAAAAGTAGATTTCATGCGGTGTAGTATATCAAGGAGGGTTTCTTCTTGATGTTCTGCGTGGTCAGAGAGAACCAAAATGGATAGAAATACAATGAAGAACACAATGAAATCCTTAAAATTATGGGTATTGGGCTGTGTTATGCTCTTTGCCGGTGCGCAAAGTGCGTCGGCTGCTCTTTCGGGGTGTGAGGGCACTGTTTATTTTAAACTGCCTGACGGCTGGAAAACTGCTTATGCTGTTGGCGGTGGTCAAAAAGCTAAATTTACCGAGAGTACCTATACAGGCTGGTTACAAATTTCCACCGCCAGCATTGGTGCTCCGAATGCACCAACAACTTTTTTCATCGAAGAGACTGGGGCAAACGACTGCAATAGCGGCCATTGCGCTACAAAGAGCGCTATTAATGTCAAGTACACGCAGTTTACTGAAACTGGTGTGAATGCGAATGGATTTACCTGCAAGGATTTTGGATCAAAAACCAACGAACTTTGGATCCAGCCGAGCTTCGAAGATGCAAATAAGCCATTAGTCCAGGGTGAACCGCCTGACGTCAAGTATTTCTATGTCTTCTTGCCGGATGATAAGGTTTGGAAGAGCTCTGTGCCGATGATTAGCGAAAACGGCAAAGATAAAGAAATGGATATCGATGCCGATAACTGCGGTTGGTATTACAGACGCTACGTGAATGAAGCGCTCCCAACTGAAGTCTATATCCATAGAGATGATGACGAAACGTTGCAGTATGCCATCGGTATGCAAGGTGAAGGTGCTGAAACGCTTGAAAAGATTGACTTGGACGGTTTGTTTAATGGTGTTTTCAATAGCGAACCGGGCTATAGTGGCGCATTGTTCTTTGTTGCTGACCAGAAGAAGGCTGCTGAACTTCCCAGCATAATGTCTGGGTGGTATGTTGAAAGACCGGCTATCAATGGTAGCTGCTCCTATAACCTTGCTGCTCGTATTTATGACTCCGATGCTAAGTTGCATCCGGCATTCTCTTGCTATAGTGGTCCTGGTGATGGCCCGGCTAATGACGGTTGCCAGAAAGTAGACCAAACGAATGCTGCTGCTGGTGCAAATCCGACTGTCGCTCTTAAGGCTATTTATGACTGTATCGGTGTGACTCCGGGCATTGTGGAATCGACTCTTGACCGCGCCACTAAGAAGCCGAAGCTTACAGCTGCTGGTAAAAGGTGCTTTATTGATGAGAAGTATTTCAACATGCTCTTCAATTACACTCCTGGTGTGAACGAAGTGACTTGCTTTGATATGCCGTTTACCCGTGCTGACGATGGCAAGTGGGAATTTGACTCTGACTTCTATACAAGCCCTGGTCTTGAAACCCCTGTTCAGGGTGGTTTCTACCCGGTTGAAGCTACCGATGAAAAGAAACTCAAGGATGCTGACTCTACGCAGCAAGCTGCTCCGTTAGCTCGTACAAAGCGTACTGCAGAAGGCCCTGTGTTCTATGGTCCGAATCTTCGTGAACTTCACCCGACTGAAAAGATTCCGATGATTGACGTGATTTGCAATGGCCCGGGTTGGAAGGGCGGTCATAAGTGCGATGGTCTCTTCGCTGATGGCGATGGCACCGAAGCCTTCTATACTGGCCTTAGCCCGGCTAACACTGGTGCTTGCGTCTTTGGTTGGAGCTGCCCGGATAAGGCTCCTGCAAATTGGGCATTCTTTGTGGATGGAACTGAAACTTCTGCTGCTTCGGGTAGCCCGCGTTGGAAGTCCGAAGAAGGCGGTAAGGGCAATGCCGGTCGTAACCAGCATTTCTGCTTCGAATCCCATGCTGAATTCCGCTTCAAGAAGGGACTCAAGTTCAGCTTCCGTGGTGACGATGACATTTGGGTTTATATTGATAACAAGCTTGCTGTGGACCTTGGTGGTACTCACCTTGCTGCTCCGGGCTATGTGGACTTGGATACGTTTATGCCCGAAGGCAAGCCGGATTCCACCTATGATATCGATATCTTCTTCTGCGACCGTCGTACTACGATGAGTAACGTCCGTATCAAGACGAACATGTTCATTGAACAGACCGTGGGTATTAAGGCCGAAGGTCACCAGAATAGCAACGAAGACTATAGGCTGACTGGTGGTAACAACAAGTTCAAGCTGAAGTATTCTCAGTCTGGTGGTGGTAGCTGCGCTGCCGCAAGAGGTACTGCAGTCGTGTTGGAAGGCAAACAGATTACGGATGCAGGCTATAAGATTACTTATACGCTCACCACTGATAAGAGTGGTTCTGACCCGACCAAGACGATTATTTCTGCAGAAGAATTCGAAGCTAATCCGGTTCAGTTAGATGGCATCATCGATGTCACAGAACCGGGTGAACCGATGATTAACGAAATCAAGTTGAAGAAGAGACTTACTCCGGATACGTACTATCTGCGCATTACGATTGGTACTGATGTCTATATTATGTCCTGGGAAATTAAGGGTAGCGTTGCTGTTGCTAACCGTGATGCCGTTATTGTTGACGCAACTGGTTACAAGAGCCCGGTGATGCCGTTCAAGGGTTCTGCAATGGCTACAAATGCTGCCGATGTTACGGTTGACCAGCTTATCCCGCTCTACATTGCTCCGATTACGGATCCGTGTGGTGGTACACCTTCTGCTACTTGCACCCAGCCGATCCAGTTGAGCGCTGCTGTTGGTTCTGAATATTCCTTGGATGTTAAGGACGCTGCAGGCAATGCTTCTACTCTGGTTACCTTCTACAAGTTGGAAAACGGACAACTTTCAATGGTTGACCCGGTCAAGTACAATCGTAAGATTGGTGCCGGTGGTGTTGATACCCTTTATGCAACTATCCCGTTCAACCAGTTCACGACATCTCAAAATGAGACTGTGGTCATCAGTGTAAAGGATAGTCCTTATAAGGCTACGCTCTCGTTCTTCGTGCCGACGATTGCGTTCGTTGAATCTGAAACGTCTTTGACTGTTAAGACTTCGGAACCGGATAACGTAACTCACTTGAAGTCCGAAGAAGTTGACTTCTACTTGATCGCTCTTGACCCGACTAAGAATAACTCTCCGTGCGGTGATGCTTGCAACTTTAAGGTGACTGCTGGTTCTGAACTCTCTAAGGGCTTGGAAATCCTTTATGGTCCTGATTCCACCGTTCACGTTGTGAATGGTCGTGCAACGGTTACCGTCAAGTCTTCTATGGTTTATGAATTGCCGACTTCTTCTGCAACTCTCCATGTGAAGGGCCCGAGTGCTACTATGATGCAGGCTAAGGTTGTCAACTTGCAGTTTATTGAACCGCCGGTTCCGACACCGCTCTTGGCCGATATCTTCGACGTCCATGGCGAACTTCCGGCTTCTTCGATGAACATCCCGGCTGAATACTTCAGCATGCAGACGGAATACCTCGATGGTATTGGTGACTCCCTTGCTATTTACTACTACCGTCCGTTTATCAACCACGAAGACTCCCTCCCGAATAAGATTGCAGTCTTCTGGGATGAAGATGAAAAGGATTCTGTGGTCTTTGAAAAGGCTGAAATTAAGGCTGGTACTGTTTGCGGTGCTGCTGCATCTCTGCCTGATTCTCTCTGCTTGCCGCGAATCACTCTCGGTGGCAAGAAGCTCTCCAAGAATGTGAAGACCTCTGGTAAGGGTAAGCTCAAGTCTTGGGCTACTTACACGGCTCGCGGTACTGTTGTGACGAACTTCTACTCTTGCGCAATTTATGACCGTATTGCCCCGATCATTGTCTCTGCAAGAGCTATGACCGAAACTATGGGCGGTGTTGACTTGGCTAAGCTCAAGATTGAATTCTCTGAACCTGTTCAGAAGACGACCGAAGGCGATGCTAAGGGTGATGCAGTTCTTTCCTTCTACATTAACAATGGAAAGCAGCCGCAGTTTACCGAATATATACCGCTGAACCCGGGTTCTTCGATTCCGCCTTCTACGAACTCGAACACTATGAATTTGCTTTACAGCGCAAATGGCTTGTTCCCGCAGTCTGGTGACTATATCCACTTCGGTAGCATTGCAGGTGTGGGCCTCTTTACGGACCAGTCTGACTATGCAACTTATCCTGGTGGCGATACTCTCCGTCCGGCTGATGATGCTACTTATGGTTGGAACATTGCTCCGGGCTATAATGCAAGTGGTCGTCTCCCGTCTCCGTGGGTATTGATCTCTGGTGATGTGAGTGCCTACGCTGTCAGAATCATTCCGTCCGCAATGGGTGGCATTCCGAGAACTCCGGCTGAAGCCGCTAACCTTGATGCGTTCGACATCTTTACCTACGACGCAAACAAGGATGACGACAACTTCAGAGCAGACATCCTTGCTGGTCAGGGCGAATTTGAAAAGTATGGCTTTATTCCGCATGGCTGGTATGTCAAGACCGATATGGGTGCCATGATCGAATCCAAGGAAGATTTTGTCAACTCCAACAAGAAGAACGTGTTCTTTGATTACGAACTCAGCTTCTTCACGAACTTGGGCTCTCATGTGGCAACAAAGAAGGGCCGCATCTTCTGCGATGACGACAAGAACTTTGAAGTCAACCAGAAGTACTACTTCGGTGGTGCAGGTCACAACTGCGTTGAAACCCGTAGGAACTTCTACATCGTGTGGAACATGAAGTCCGACAAGAACCGCCTCGTTGGTTCTGGCGCCTTCATCACCAAGCTCAAGACTTACGTCCAGCTTGATAACCACGGTAAGAAGAACAAGTTCGACAAGACCGAAATGTGGGGCGTCCGCCATAACGCAAAGACGATTGGCAGCTTCCCGGTCTACAAGGCCAATCCGTAATAGAGATCTTTAAGGTTTCAGAAAGCCTCCCTTCGGGGAGGCTTTTTCTATATTTCTATACATGCGAAAGTTTATAATTGCAGCTTCTTTATGCGCTATGGCTTGGGCCGGATCGCCAACTGATATGGACTCTCTTTTCCGCGGAAACGAGTACAAGCCGACGCTTAGTGCATCGCTCCGCGATACGACAAGCAATTCTGCAGTACCTGCCAAGGTCTCTGGCAAGAATGACAAGGGTGATGGGTTCTACATGCTCCAGTTCGAAGCTGTAGGCGATTTTGACGCCGCTCAGAGGCGCAAGGCTCAGCTCTCCGCTAGCACCGGCTATACCATCCAGGTCGTGTTCGATACGCCGTTCTACAAGCTTCGCGGCGGTGGATGGAACAAGCGCAAGGTCGCTGAGGACAAGGCTCGCGAACTCTCCGCGTACAATATCAACGCCTTTGTTGTAAAGATCCGATAAGCGCGTATAAAAGCGCTAAACGCACAAAGAGCAGGCTAGGCCTGCTCTTGTTGTTTTTTTAATTCAGAATAGCGCCGTAGGCGCCTACAGCACGCCAAGAATCTGCTTGATGCTGTGGTCGTCTAGCTTTAACAGCGCACGTTCCTCTGGGGGCACGTAAGCCATCTTGCGCTCGTTGTCGGGCCTCTTGGTGCGGTCTCGGAGCACAATCGCTTTGTTCTTGAGCGAGTAGAAGAATGGGCCTGTCTTGACAAATTGCTTTTGGTGCAGCGCTTGCTTGATGGCATCGCTTAATACGGCACTAATCTTGGGTGTCGCGTGTTCAACGTTGTGCAATTCCAGAAGTCTCTGCAACAATAATTCTCCATGGATCGGGGATTCGCTATCGACATAGAACTTTAGCTGTTCGATAAGCTTGTCCACCGGGAACTCTTGAAAGGGCAAATCGTCTCCGGAGCCTTCTTTTGCAAAGTGAACCACATTGTAAGGCTCGGCTTGAATATCGCTGTTCTGTTCCGCATCGTCAATAGAAAGGTCTTCTTGCGGTGGCGGTGCGACGCTCTGTTCAATTGCAATGGTGGCAATCAGATTTTCTTTTTCGTCTGCATTCGAAATGTTCCAGAGCGGAAGCCACATGGGGAGGACCTTCCAGCCGAGTCTCGTAAATGCATTCGGACGAGTGTATTCGCGATCTTCAATCGACTCGTTGTATAGTCCGTAGCTGCAATCGCTTTCGATTACTGCAAGGAAACGCTTGGAGTTGTTGGCGTCAACGATGACCGGCCCCACCGGTATGTTGCATGGGGCTATGTAGTCCTTAAACGCAATGGATTCAGCCTTGAGAACTTCTTTAATTTGTTTGTTGAACGGTGTGTCGATGACGTTGGTGGTGGCCGTTGCATTTTCGCTTGTGGACTTACTCTTGAGCGAAACAACCCATTCTTGGAATAGACCTTCTTTTTCTGTTAACTTGTCTGATTCTTCGTTGTTCAAGAACAGGCAAAGGCTCTGCTTTGCAAGTGTGGAGCCTATGGCGAGCTTGTGGCTTTCTGTAGCATTCGAGACATCGTCGATGTCTACGCAAACCAGAATTTCGTCACGGTATAAATCTACAGCGCGTTCAATGGTTTTGATGTAGAACTTGTTTTGCAGAGTTCCTTGGGTAAAGAACTTTGCAACGTTGGGATTCTTTTCTAAATGATTTTGTAGTGCGACTTCGATTTCTTTGCAAAGTGCCTGGCTAGAAGCTACAATTCCAAGTGTTTGGCTTGGATTCTTTGTCGCATGTTGGATAGCCTTTTCTGCAATGGCCGAAATCTTGTCGTGAACGACTTTTAAGGTCTGAGACTTGCCTGTTGTAATCGTTGAATTCGGGAATTGCGCAATTTCGTTGTTGTAAATTTTGTTATTTGCAAAACGGAACAACGCCGGGTTTGCGTATTGCATTGTATAACTGATAACGCGTGTAGGAATTCCCTTGCGAAGCGCTGCAGAAAGCACGTTGTCTTTAAAGAAAATCGATTGTGAAGAAACTTCCATATTGCAGGCGTCCATGGGGAGCGCCTCAAGTGTTGGCTCGCAGGGGTTTCCAAATAGAATGACTTTCTTGGAATTGAAAATTCCTGGCATGGCTTCGGCTATCGTCATGCAATCGGCATCCAATAGCAATGCGACATCAAATGATTCAAAGTCTGGATGGTATGATTGTGATAAAGTAACGATTTGCAATCGGGCGGGATTTTTTTCGACCGTTTCGTGCATGGCACGGAAGTTTGCGTTCGAGAATTGGTCTAGCAATGTTCTGTATTGCTTGCCCTGTTGCTTGCGGTTCTTCGAAGACGGGCTGAACAATTCCGGACATTCTGCGGTGGCCGCTTGCATTTGGCTGTTTGTCCATGAACGGGCAAATGCCATTGCAATGTCTTTACTAGCGTTCTTGGAATCCTTTACGAATTGCGCAAGATTTTCACATGGCGAATCGTTGATGTTTTCGATGTGCTCGCAAATCTGCAAGTAAACGTCTTGCTTGTCCCACTGGGTGGACCAACGCTCGATTTTATCTGTCCACAAATCAATATTTTGCGATTCCAAGGATTCGCTTAAATTGAGCGATTTGCTGATGCTCTGGAGCGCCTTTTGCAGTTCTTCGACGCTAGCCTGGATTTTGTCTAAATTCTCGGCAAACGGTTTGAACAAGTGCCATTTTGCAAGCAACTGCATCAGATAATCATGCTGGTCGCTGTTCTTGATTCGTGCGCGGAACACATAGTAATGGCGGATCTTGTTTGCTAAATCATTCCAGTCGGTCTTTTCGTATTTCCAGTCTTTACCGAACAGACGCGTGGCAAGTACAGAGGAATCTTTGTACTTGCGTCTATATTCTTGCATTTCGATAAGCTTGTCGATTTGCTCGATAAGCATGTCATCGGAGGTAATGCTCTTTGGATTCTTGAAAACGCTAAGCAAAATGCGCTTGGGTCTGCGGTAGTGATCCGAGAGCGACTTGAGTGCAGAATTGAGACTATCGTAAAATTCGTTGCGGGCTGCAACAATGTTTACGTCAATGGCATCTTCCAAAAAGATGTCGGAGCCCTTGCGGCGATAACTAGACCAACGGGCGCCTGCACTTGGCAAATCGTTGAGGTCATCTTGGTAGGCGATCCATCCGTTTGAATGGAGATTCCAGTCTTCAAGGCCCGGCATATCCTTGTCGAAATTTTTCTTGAAGACATTTATCAAAGTAAGAATGTCCGAAAGATTGAATCCATCGAGATAGAGCTTAGATTTGACGACGCTCTCGATGAATGGCTTGATGGTCTCGATTAAGTCTTTTGCTCGAGAAAGCTCTTCGCCAATCAAGTTCTTACGTTCTTTCGAAACTGCCGGCAACGTTATTCCTTGGAATGCGTTGTAGACTTCTATTCCGTTTTGTTCAAAAAATAGCTGCGTCATTTCTTCAAGGCTTGAATGTATTGCCTTGAATTTGTCATAACGGACATCTGCAATGTTCTTGAATAAGTCACTTGCAAATTTTGTCTTGACGGTTTTTAGTTTTGTAATCTCATCGAGCAATTCCGTGAGTGTAGCACCGCAGGGTTTGAGCGGGAAGTTGACGGAATCGTAGTACGTGACGAGTTTTGCACGGAGCTCGCTCAACGTGCTTTTAGTCGTATCGCGGTCGGGACCTTGAAACGAACGGAATGGCGGCTTCCAGGCGTTTTCAAAGTTAAACTTAGTGATGGCCCTACGGCTAATCACGCAGACCTTTTTCTTTTGCTGGATGAGCTCTGCGGCTATGTTTACAGCGGCTTTAGCCTTTTCTGCTCCTGGGAGCGTTTGGATGGCATAAGCTGAATATTTTTCATCTAGTGCATCGATGACAGCCTTGTTTGTTTGCGAATCCGTAATGTATGGGAAATAGTGTTCCGCTGGATTGAAAACGTGGTCGTAAGGTTCTTCGTCAAAGAGCGATGGCTGCGGCAAGAATCCTTCGTTTCCGATGGTCGCAATGAAAAATTCGTTATTGGCTGCTTTTGCGGTTGTCCAGCACTCGCTTGTGAGTTTCTTTTTGAGAAGAATTTTGTTTGTGCTGTAAAACGTGATGCAATAGCCGTTGCGTGTAAACTTCCAATCTGTTCTAGCTGCAATCTTTTTTTCGAGCGTGTCGAAAAATTTTTGGATGTTGAACGTCTTGTTCTTGTAGAAATCCGAGGCTATTGGGAACTTGATGTTTTTATCGAGCGATTGGAGCGCAATATTTTCGATAGGTGCACAATCTGAAATGGTTAATGTATCGTGCTCGGTATCGTAGGTAAGCGGGATAAGGATTGCTGGGGCGAGCATCTTTTCGCCGCACTTGATAAATCCCGTTGCCATGTACAGGTCTTGGTTGCAAAAGTCTTCGACTTTTGATTTTAGAATTTTACGGAAAGTCTCGAGATCTGCTGTTTGCCTTTCTTCGTTATATTTGGCAGAAACAGGGAAAAAATGCGCGAGAGTGCGAGGCTTGGATTCATTTTGCCAAGTCTCAAAAAATAGGTCTCCGTTGTCTAACAGCAGCGGGGATTGAAACTTGTTTTTTTGCGAGAAGCTGAGGAGTCGGTCTTTGGTTTCAAAGGCTGCTGCTTCTTCGCGAATTCTTTCTATGGTAGTAGACACAGACGTTGATGCCATACCATGAATATAAATTTTTTTTAACCCATGTGAATACTAGTTGTAGCCCGTATGTATGGATATAGCGTCAATGCTTTCGTTACAGGGGTGGGAGCGTGTTTGCCACGAGGGCGACGGCTTCTTCTAGCGAAAGGGGGGCGTTGTTTTGGGTGAGGTGCGCCTTGAAGCAGACTCGTCCGAAAAGCATTTCGGGAGTAATGCCGGCCTCTTTGTCTTGCCTTAAACTGTGTGCGAGCTCACGCTTGGAAAGTTTTTTATTGTTCTCGTCGACGATTAAGGGGTGGTGTAGGTAAATGGGGCGGTCTGTGCGTCCAAGGGCTTCCATTAAGGCGATTTGTCGAGCTGTAGAATTGCGGATGTCTTCGCCTCTCACGATATGCGTGATGTTTTCGTCGATATCATCGACACAGACTGCAAATTGGTATGTCCATTGGTTGTCCCGATCGCGGATAGGGAAGTCACCACATTGGAGTTTTGGATTTTCGTGAAAGTCTCCCAAACGGAGATCATGCCAGTCGATAACTTTATTTGGAACGATAAAGCGCAAATTGTGCGGAAGGGGGAGGCTGTGCGGTTCGTGCAAGCATTTTCCTTGATAAACGATTTCGCCTGTTTCGCTTTGCGGATTATCGGCAAGGAGTTGTTTGCGACTGCAATAGCACGGGTAAACTAACGATTTTTCTTCGAGCTTTTGGAGAGCTACTTTATAAACATCATTTCGTGCGCTCTGAATACTTTCTGAATCATGCTTGAATCCCAACCAAGCTAAATCTTCACGGATTCCTTCGATGTAGGCGGGTCGCGCACGACTTTGATCGTGATCTTCTATTCTTAAGTGGATCTTTAAGTTCCATTTTTTTGCAGCAGCCCACACATAAAGTGCCGAAAGTAGATGGCCTTCGTGGAGATAGCCCGTGGGGCTTGGTGCGAATCGAATTTTTCCTGACATATTGCTTTTGTATGACACATCACAAATATAAGTTGTAAAATTGTTACTAAAGTCACATATTTTTTATGAAAAAACATAAATATTTTGTTTTTTTCGTAAAATGCGATTTTGTTATATATATTATTGTCATTAAAGGGATGTGTATCCTTGGAAGACGGAGTAATTATGGGTGGAATGAGAATTCTTTCGAGAGCCTGTGTGGCTCTTTTCTTTGCCTTTGCAGCAAGTGCATTTGCAGAAGATGTTGTTGCAATGGCTTCTAACGGCTCGACTGTTATCTTGCATGACAATGGCCGTTGGGAATATCATCAGAACAACAGCAAAATTCGTGATGTGCGCGAGAGTGCAATTCCCGAAGATGCGAAGTTCAATGTGATTGTCGAATACGAAAAGCCCGAAATGGTGCGCAAGAACGTGCGACTTGCCATGGAGGCTGCTTTTGCGACTGAAGAAGAAATTCGTGACAGCTTGAGAAATGTACCGAAGGGCGGTTACATTTATTTTCAGGTAAAGACTTCACAAATCAAGAAGGGAATGCCTCGCAAGTTGACTTACTCCTTGTTCGATGGCAGCAAGAAACCTATATTTAAGAAAACGGTTTCTGATACCGAAGCGGTCCCGAGCGAACAGAGAGGAATATCGAATTTGCTCGTCGTTCCTGTGTATGGGCACCCCAAGTCCAACGTTATGTTGGCTCGTGTCGAGGCTCGTGACGGGATGGAGACGCTTGATATCGATATCCCCATTAGGTAATTTGCATTGCTAAAATTTGCGGTAGTCGATCTAGAAACGACCGGCGGACATGGTGAAGATAATCGAATAATGGAAATCGGAATCGCCCTGATGGACGGTTCCGAAATTGTTGGTACGTTCCACTCGCTTGTGGACCCCGGGCAGCCGATTACACCGTTTGTTCGGGAACTTACTGGCATCACTGACGACATGGTCAACGGCCAACCGCAATTTGGTGAGATTGCAGAACATGTGGCGGAACTTTTGCAGGACCGCATATTCGTGGCGCATAATGTGCAGTTCGATAACAAATTCATGACTGCTGAATTGAAGCGCTGCTGCATCAAGTTTAATCCTCCGAGACTTTGTACGGTTAAACTTGCGAGGAAAATATTTCCGGGACAACCGAGCTACAGTTTGCACAAACTCACGGAATCGTTAGGACTTCCGGATTTTAATCATCACCGCGCTTTGGACGACACGTTGGCTGCGGCTGCTATTTTGAAAGCTGCTTTGAAAAAAGTGGGCGAGGCTGGGGTGTTTAAAAATGTAGTGAATTTGTCTGTTGCCAAGAAACAGGCTATTAATAAGTAGTTGTTGGTCAATAGTCATTGGTTATTAGTCAATGGTTATTAGTCAATGGCTGTTGGTCTGTAGTTAGTGGTCGTTTGCTATTGCCCCCTTCACCATCCTGAGTGGCGATAAGTTCTATGCTCAGCCAACTGCGTGCGGAATCCCGGCTTGACCGGGAATCTCCTTTTTTCTACTTCAAAATTCCGGCTTTATATTTCAGCTTCAAGATACGAGCGGCGGATTCTTCGATGCGCTTCTTGTATTTTGAGTTCTTTTCGGAAAGTTCCATCATGATGTTGAGCATGTCCTTGGCTTTGGACGTGTAAGAAATCATGAGCATATCGTTGCCTGCATCGATGATGGCGGTGATGAGTCGCTTGAAGTCTTTATCGGGGTAGTTTTTGCGCGGTGGAATTTGCGTTTTGCCGCTTGCCCAGGCGCGAAGCGATGTGCCCCAGAGGTCATCGGTAAGCATAATCATGTCTGGGGAATACTTGCGGGCAATCTTGACGATGTTGGCGTCAAAGACGGCGGGGCGGCTGGAAATGCGCAAAAAGTGGACGCTCGACATCATCGTGACGGGGATGTCTTTGGAAAGAGTCCTGAAAAAGCTTATGTTCTGGTCGATTTTTTCTTTGGGCGATGCGCTGATGGCAATTTGATGGTCGCTGTTTGTCCAGGAATCATAACCGGGGAAGTGCTTTGAAACGCAGATGATGCCGTTGTCACGCATGCCATTGACGAATGCTCTTACTTTGTAAGCGTTTGTTGTGTCGTTTCCCCAAGAACGGCGGCTTTCTTCCATGAATGAATTGGACTCGCGATGGTCCTTAGACGGGTCCAAAACGGGTGCCAAATTCATGTTGATTTTGATGTCTTTAAGCGCGCGTCCGATTTTCTTTGCAAGCGTGTGAATTTTTGTGGAATCCATGCGGCGCATTTCGCGTGCGCTTGGGGTATTGTGCCAATGATCGGAATACGATGCCAAACGATTGACAAGGCCGCCTTCTTGGTCGATAGCGGTGAATACTGGAATTTTTAAGTTCGAGTTGATTTCTTCAACTTTGTGCAGGTAATTATCCGCTTCCTTGAGGTGCTTGCCGGTAATGAGCAATCCTCCGATTTCGTTCTCGATTGCAAATTCAGACGTTGTAAGGAATACCATAATCATTTGCGCCGCCTTTTGGCGGAGTGTCATGGATTCCCATAAGGGCATAAGAGCGTCTGGTAAACCATAAGGGTTTTTGCCGGACTTTGCAGCGGAAGAAGATTGTGCGATTGCTGAAGACGATTGTGCAATTGATGACGAAGACTGCACAAAACTTACAGAGTCTTTTATGGAACAAATTTGCGACTCGTTTTTGGGCAGAAGGGATTCTGTTAATGAATTTATTGGGGTAAAGCGGCGATCGGACATGTCGTCGGAAAAGGCTGCTGAAAAAGCTCCCAAAATTGTAATTACTAACAGAATATTTTTGTACATGCGGTAAAAACTGCTAACCACTAGTCTTCTTTGCAAAACGGCGCGGTTTGAATTCACGCGGAGGGAACTCGAACTTGAGCTTGCCTTTCACGAGTGTGAGGTAGGCGTCGAACAGGCGACGAGTCTTGTTGCTGCGGAAACCTTTGATAAGCGAGGTCTTTTCACCAGCGAGCAGTTTCTTGATGTCGTCTAGCGGGAGTTCCTTGCCTAAAAGAATCTTCGGGAGCGTGATGCCGCTTGGTTCCTTCTTCACATAGCTTTCGGAGACGTAGCCTGTGAGCGTTTCGTAAACGTCGGAACCGTCAACAGGCGATTTGCCGATAACTTCACCGAGTTCAATTTCTTCTGGCTTTTCGTCAAAGACAAATTCGATTTTGTTTTCGTCGTTTATGGTAAGAACGGCAGAAAATTCGGCACCTTTCTTGCTGCGGAAACCGGTCAGAGGGCCAATCTTTCGCTTTGTCAAAAGTTCGATGATTTCGCTTTCGGTGAGGTGCTTTCCGCCGACAATCTTGCGGATCACGATGCCATCTTCTGTTCTGTAACGGCTGACGGTTTCAAAAACCTTCTTGCCATTCACGGGGCTAAAGCTAGCTTCGTTTTCTGTATCGTCTTCTTTGAATCCCTTGATGTTTTTCACCATGGTCTTGGTCATTTCGACGATGCCGCTCATGAATGCTTCGCGCGATTCCTTGCCCTTCGAGATGAGGTCCATCTTGTATTCCCATTCGCCGGTGAGTTCCGGGCTAGTGAGGGCTTCGCAGTTCATGGCAGAAAGGACCTTGATGAGATCGAACGCCTTTGCGGTCGGAATCATTTCCTTGCCGTCGCGGATAACGTACTTGTCGCTCACGAGCTTTTCGATAATGGCTGCTCGTGTAGCCGGCGTTCCAAGGCCGCGCTCCTTCATGGCGTCGCGCAGTTCATCATCTTCGACGAGCTTACCGGCACTTTCCATCATCGAAAGGAGCGTGCTTTCGGTGTAGTGTGCTGGCGGCTTGGTAAAGTCTTCCTTGGCGTCAATTTCAAGCGTCTTGGCGGTGTTGCCATTGAGCTGTGGTATGTTCGATTCTTCGTCGGATTCCTTGCCGTAAATTGCCTTGAAGCCCGGATCCACAAGAATCTTGCCTTCGGTAATGAACGTTTCGTTTTCGACTGTCGTGATGCGTGTCGTGTTCAAGTACTGCGCTGGCGGGAAGAACACCGCAATAAAGCGCTGGCAAATCATCGTGTAGATTTTTTCTTCGGCTTCGGAGAGACCCTTCGGCACGACACCTGTCGGGATAATGGCGAAGTGGTCCGAAATCTTCGAGTTGTCGAAGACCTTCGGCGTGCGTTTGACGTAATTCTTGTCGAGTGCTTCTTGGGCGAACTTGGCGAGCGGGCCTTCGATTTTGCCGAGCGTTGCCTTTACCGGGGCCACGTAGTCTTCGGGCAAGCAACGGCTATCGGTACGCGGATAGGTCGTTGCCTTGTAATGTTCGTAAAGCGACTGGGCTATGGAAAGCGTCGTCTTGGCGCTGAATCCAAAGCGGTTGTTTGCTTCGCGCTGGAGCGTGGTGAGGTCATAGAGCTGACCGCATTTTTGCTGGCTCGGGGCGGTTGTCTCTTCGATGGAGCCTTTCTTCCCCTTGCACTTGGCGAGAATTTCTTGAGCGCGGGATTCGTCAAAAATTTGCTTGACGCGGTCCTTGCCGGTTTCTTTATCGACCATGAACCACTTGCCCTGGTAATCGGCGCCTGCGTTGTCGAAGGAGGCTTCGATTGTCCAGAATTTTTGCGGTACAAAGCGGTTGCGTTCTTCTTCGCGCTTTACGATGATGGCAAGCGTCGGGGTCTGCACGCGGCCGCATGGCGTAATCTGGAACCCGCCCATGGAACTGTTATACGCGGTGAGGCCGCGACTTCCGTTCATGCCTACAAGCCAGTCGGCTTCGCTACGGCAGAGGGCGGCGTTTCGCAAGTTCACCATGTCTTCTTCGGTGCGGAGATGCTCAAAGGCGTCCTTGATGGCGGCTGGCGTCATGCTCTGCATCCACAGACGCTTGAATGTCTTGCCCTTGAAGTTCCCCTTGAGAATGTAATCTACGATGTAATAGAAAATCAGTTCACCTTCGCGGCCCGCATCGCACGCGTTTATAATTGTCGTGACGTCCTTGCGCTTGATGAGCTTGCCGAGTGCGCTGAGGTGGCTTCTGGTCGTGGGGAGGGCAACGAGTGGGAATTTTTCCGGGAGCATGGGGAGCGTTTTCATGTCCCATGCCTTGTAACGTTCGTCAATATCTTTCGGGTCGGCGATACCTACGAGGTGACCTATCGCATGGCTTACGATGGTCGTGTCGCTTTCGTAATAGGCGGTTTCTTTTTTGAATGTTTTGGCGCCGAGTACTTTGACCAAGTCTGCTGCTACGCTCGGTTTTTCTGCGATAATAAGGGTCTTGCCCTCTGCAACCGGTTTTGCAGCTTTTGTTGCTGTCTTGGTGGCGGTCTTCTTTGTAGTGGTTTTGGTTGTCGCCTTAGTTGTAGTTTTAGTCGTTGCCATTTTTTATTTCCACTTGAATCGTCCGAACAGACCGAATAGTACGGCCAGTACGGTAAAGGGAGCGTGTATGAATTCAACCGGGATGCACCATTTGAGGAGGTGTTCCTGCTTGAATATTTTGAGCCCGCGAATAATAAGTACCATGTCGCCGACACTTTTTAACAAGAACGCAATTAAGGTGGCGACGAATATTTTAAAGCTGAAAATCGAAAGAAATGCGGTTACACAGAGCATCACGAGGAACATAAATACCATCGAGAGCACAAAGACGATTTTTGGAGTGTAGTAGATGGTCTTTGAAGCCCAACGTTTGCGCTGTTCCCAAAGTGCTTTGAGCGTTTCTTTGCCGCTAGTGGTGACGAACGTCGAAGGGGTAATGCAGTAACGCATGGCCCAGGGGCGGTCGGCTGCCAGTTTTTGCATCAGCAGGTCGTCGTCGCCGCTCTGGATTTTGATAACGCCCGTAAAGCCGTTTATGCTCTTGAAAAAGCTTTTGCGGTAGGCAAGGTTGTTGCCTGTACTTGTGAGCGGAAGGTGCATGGCGAGCCCTGCGGTCCCGGCTATGCGGTAAATGAGCGTTTCGACAGCCTGCATGCAAATGATAAATGGTGATTGGCTGTCGGTCGGAATATAGGAGTGCCCGGCGACAAGTTCAATCCCCGGTTCGAATTCCTTGATGATTCCCTTGATCCAGGAAGGCTGCACGATGCAGTCGGCATCCGTAAGGCAGAGAATTTCTCCGTTGCAGGCGTCAATGAGCTTGGAAAGCGCCTGTTTTTTGGGGCTTACACCTTCGGGAATGGAATCGATTGTAAGGATATGCAACTTGCTGAATTTGGCGGCGTATTCGGCAAGAATCTTCGGGGTGTCGTCCGTGGAACGGTCATCTGCCACCCAGACTTCCCAATCGCCAGCATAGTCTTGCGCTAAAACGGAGTCGAGCGTTTCGCGGATTCCTTCGGATTCGTTACGTGCCGCAATCAAGATGCTCACCTTTGGTAGCGGTTCTGGATCGGCATAGCCTTCGCGTACTCGTCCGAGTGCACGGTAGAACCGTACTTCTAAACCGAGATAGAAGAGCGCTAATATTGCCAAGAGACCGATGGCCACGTATGTCAAAATCGTTAGGAACATTTTTTCTTGGGCAAAATGTAATAACGTTTTTTTGAGTGTTTAAAACGCACTCTTAAAATCGCGGGGCATTTTTGCGTATATAATATAATAGTAAGTAACTGAGTGCTGAACGCGTGGGCAGTGTCCGAGTTGGCTCTGTCAAGTCAAACTGTATTTTTTTACGATTTTTACAAAAAAACTGCATTCCAACTGCATTTCCACTGCGGTCATGACCTCGGCTCTGTCAAGCCTTTTTGTATTACTGCGAACCTGCTGCGGCGATCCGACCGCCCAAAAAATTAGCCCGCGAGAAATCGCGGGTCTTTTTTATATTTGCGGTTATGGAAACCTATATTTTTCAGCATGTTGAATACGAAGGTCCGGGAGCGATTCTCCCCTACCTGCAGGCCAAGGGGCACAACGTTCATATCGTGCGCCTTTACGCCGGCGACCCCATTCCTCATGAAGACGACGTGGACTTCGCCATCTTGATGGGTGGGCCCATGAGCGTTCTGGACGAAACAAAGTACCCTCATTTTGTTCGCGAAAAAGAACTTTGCTGCGACATGGTGCAGCTGGGCAAGCCCCTTCTGGGAATCTGCCTCGGTGCCCAGATGATCGCAAGCGCCTTTGGCGCGGCCATCAAGAAAAATCCCGAAAAGGAAATCGGCTGGTTCCCCGTCACCTTCACCGGCGATGCAGTCGAAGAAATGAATTTGCCCGAAAGCCTGGACGTTTTCCATTGGCATGGCGAAACCTTTGACATTCCAGAACTACCGGGCATTGCAGAACCATTCGCCTTTAGTGAAGCCTGCCAGAATCAGGCATTCAAAATCGGCAGCGGAATCGCATTGCAGTTCCATCTAGAAGCCACGCCCGAATCCATGGAAAGCATGTTAAAGAACGGCGACGACGAAATCAAGGCAGGCATTGCCGCAGGTTTTGACTACGTTCAAAACCCGAAGGACATCCGCATTGCCGGTAAGACCGCCATGGGCCCCGCCAACGAATTGCTGGTAAAAATCTTGGATTACCTGTTGGAAGAAAAATAAGCAGGATGATTTTGAATAAAGGCAAATAGGTTCTGTGACCGTTGGCTCTGTCGGGCCAGACCGTACTTTTGGGTCGAAACTGCGAAAAAGCTGCGAAAATGACCCTTTGGCTCTGTCCAGTCATTCTGTACGGCTACGGAAACGCTGCGAAGTCGGAACCTGCCGAAATAGCCTAAAAACATCGGTCATGCAGCCGAAAAACAGTTTTGGAAGGGCTTACGGATTGAGGATTTTTTGCTAGCCGAGGTCGGGCGTACGGAATAGCCCGACAGAGCCTCCGAGTTATTTTCTCGCGGAAAGTTTTGGCCAGGAATTTTCGGGCATTTGATTTAAGTAGGTGAGGCGAGTCCAGGAATCGTCGCGGAATGCGCTACCGAGCATGAGCTCGTCCATTTTCCCGTTGAATCCGCCGATTTTAAAGTCTGCAAATTCTCGGTTGCCATCCCAATCGCTGCGGGTTTCTTCGGCTTCGATTTTAACGCCGTTGATAAAGAAACTTATTTGCGGTATGGAATGCTTGCTGAATGCAATGAAAATCCATTTGCCAGCTTCGATTCCTTTTGTGCCTGACGCCCACGTTTGTTTGTAACTTGCGGTGTCTGTGGCACCTTCATCGGCGGCATTTTCTGTGGCGATGTGATAGAATTCTACGACAAAGCCTTGTTCAGGTGAGTAGCGGAGTGCGTATTCATCTGCTTTTTCAAAGAGGGACTGTTGCTTTAGCGATTCGAGGTTGACCCACAGCGAAAAACAAAATTGCATGCCGTCAAAGGACAAATTAACCTTGCGGGAGGAATCTATCTTGGCGGAATTAGTTGCTGTGATAGATGTTGCTGCGTCAAGTGCAATAGATGTGCCGAGAACGCCGTCTGCGTTGAGATTTGCCACCGTTTCGGTTCTCGTTTCTGTGGCTGTTAGCGATCCGTCGAAATAGCCCTTTTCTGCATCGTCCTTGATGTCGGTTTCGCTATCGAAGTGGTACACGAGCGAATAGCTGCGGTTGGTCGGAAATACGTCGTGAGCGTAACCTGGTTCAAGCGCGTTGTTGAACGAAAGCTCTAGCGAGTCGGTGACGTTTAGCGAATCGACACTTACCCAGAAAACGGCTTCTTTTTCGTCAATGACTGAACTCGTGATTGGGAGCTTCTTGCTGCGTTTGCCGTCTTTTGAAATGCGTACAACTTCCCAGCGACCTTGCAAGTGGGCGAGTGAATCGATGCCGCTATTTTCGGCGGTCAGGCGGAGTGCAAGAGGAATGTCGCTTGCAAAAGACGAGAGCGTATCTTCGCCTTCGGGGAGTGCAAGTGGCGCGATGAAGGAGTATTCGATATGGGGATAGTTGACGAGCGTTTGGACTGTTGTATCCGATTTGACGTAGACATTCCCGTATTCCAATGTGTCGTTTTCTATATAAATTCTGAGGCCAAGCGTGTCGGTGGGCAAGCTGTCGATGGTGGCGACTTTCCCGTGGACGGTTACTTTGCGTAAAATGGTTGTTCCAGGGATTGTGACCACGGCAGATGTGCCGTCTTCAATGAGGCTGTTGAATGCGATTTCGACAGAGCCTGGAGCGCGGAGCGTATCGCTAACAGCGATGGAATCGTCTTCGGTGACGCTCACGTTCTGTACAAGAAGCCGCTTGCCGGATTTTTCGTGGAATGCTTCGACAGCATATGTGCCTGCTGGAATGGAATCGAGGCTGTAGTAGCCTGAGGAATCCGTTTTCGTGGTGTAGGCGGCGGGGAGCTCGCCTGAGGCTGCGTCAAAGTCGCTAGGGACGCAATACACGCGTGCAAATGCGGCGGGGTTGCCGTTATCCAAAAGGAAAATACCGGCGAGTTCCGGAGAACCCGTCTCGGCGCTGTTGCCTGCAATATGGCTGTCGGAGGAGCAACCTCCAAAAATTGCGGCGGACGCAATCGAAACAGCCAATATGTTTTTGCAGAACTTCATTGATACCAATATATATAAGATTTGCTAAAAGCGGGAGGGCTATTAATCGCTATAGTAATCGTTATTGGATATAGTGGCGTAATGTCTTGCCTGTTTTGGAGTATTCAATCACAATGACGTGTGCGGCGGGCATCTTGGCGGGCTTGCTGTTGCCGGAGTACAGCGGGCGTCCCTGAATGTCAAAGATGCGGTAGAAACCTGCTTCGGCTTCGGTGGCGCGCTGCATGGGGGAGGCGATGCTGGTTGTGCCACTGCTGCTAGATCCTTCGACTTCGCTCAGGATGACACTGGAAGAAGATTCCGCGACCGTTGTGCTTGAAGAAGATTCTGCGATTGCTGAACTGCTAACAGGTGCCTTGCTTGAGGAACTAGATTCTGCCGCACCTTCGACGGTGAACGTCACGTATTCCGACATCCATGTGAGCCCGGAATTGTCTGTCACGATAGCGACTGCGGAATGCGTGCCCGGCTCGAAACCGCTAGCGTTCACTTGATACGGCGCGGCGGTTGATGTTCCGACGAGCGTGTTGCCGACGTAGAATGCTACGCTTTTCACGGAGCCGTCGTTATCCTTGGCGTCGGCTTTTAAGGTCACGTCTGTGCTTGCAGTGATTTTTGCGCCAGCGGCAGGTGCGGTGAGCGTTACGCTTGCAGCCTTGTTGCTTTGACCAAATCCCTGGTTGTATTCAGGCATTTTGCCGTAGCGTCCGCCGACGCCCGAGAGGTTCGGAATTTCTTTCGGGAGGTCTGCGACATTGCGCTTTTCAAAACTGTAGCTCGGGTTGAATGTTTCTGCTTGCGGGACTCCGCTTTTCACGGTGCCGTTGTAGCGGTGCTGTTGCTTGGTGCCGTTCCCGAACGTAACTCCGCTAAAGTAAACGTAGCCGTTATCGCCCCATTCGGCGAGGTAGCCTTGACCATCGCTGATGTAGCTGTTTTCGTAGCGCACGTAAGCCTTGGCGTTTGCGCTGTGACCGTTTGCGCCTGCGACAAAGAAGCGGTTGTAATCGACGTACTGGTTGTACAAATGAACTTGCGAGCCGTTGTTTTCACCGGTGACTTTCGGGACGCGACCGTAAGTGTTGTGCCAGTAGTTGTTGGCGTAAGTTAAATGGGCGTCTTCAACGAGAGCCATGTAAGGGTCGGTACCCCAGCAGTTGTATTCGTTGGCTCCGTCAAAATCGAGATAACTGATGGTGGCGTTGTCAACAAATTCCATATCCATGCCATCGGAAATCCATTTGTAGCTGATATGGTCGGCCCAGAATTTGTCTACGTGCTTGCTGGCGGTGCCTACGGTTTCAAGGCCGTCGCCGCCTTCGATCAAGTGCGGGTTCACATCGTAAATGGCGAGGTTGCGGTAGATGTGGTTCCCAGAACCTTCGTTACTGCGCACGGCGATAGAAGCACCGCGCAGATTCGCACCACGGCCCATACCCACGAGGCTCTTGTTAGGCTTGGTGGTAATCCAGTTGCTCCACGCCTGCAGATTGTCCGATTCCTTCACGATTTCGAGTCCGGATTCACCGAGGCTCGCGCAACTGTTTTTCTCGAAGGCGATACGGTAGAACTTGTTCGTCTTGCCTGTCACGCGGTTCGTCTCGCCACAAGTCGTGCGGCACCAAGTACGCCCTTGCTTGTTCGCCTCGGTCACCGCATTGCGCATTTGCCTAAAGTCGTAAGTGCCTTCGGGCACGAGAATCGTGACCGCATCGTTGCTCTGCAAGTACTTGCGGATGCTTGCGGAATCGCTTGCAATGACGACTTTGCCTGCGTCGCCACCCGTTGTGGTGACACCGAAGCCTTCGGCCTTCACATTGAACGTGAAAAGGAACACTGCTGTTGGGTCGGATTCATCGCTTGTCCAAATCCATTTCGCTTGTGTGTTTGCGGCGAAATTTTCGAGCGCACCGCCACTCGGGAGCTTGTTGTTTGCGTAAGAAAGCGTTGTGGCGCCTCCCCATTGCGAGAGGTCGCGGCCCTTGTTTTTCCAGGAGTTGTTGCTGACAACGGGTTTTGACTTCCAGCTACTGCCGGAATAGTAAGATTTGTCGAGGTCGTCGATTTGCACGAGAACGCCCGGGGCGCCTTTGCCGTTCGCGCTCACGACAGAAATGGCGTTTTCGCCGGGCAGGAATGTCATCGGAATAAAGCGCACGCGGCCTGCTTGGTTGTCTTCAGCGAGGAGTGAACCGTTGTGGTAGAGCCTGTAACCGCCATCGGCGACAATCCAAATGCCTGGGCCTTTCCCGGCGTTGTACGTGGCGGCAATCAGCTGTGAACCGACTTTGTCGCCACCGCCGTAAGCGGCGTCGGACGGGAGCGTAACGACTTCAGAGGCTTGAATTTTTGCAGCCGCATCTGCCGCGTGTACTGCGGAAATTCCGAAAATTGAGACAACGCTTGCAAGAGCGATGTGACCAAAACCTTTCATACCCATTGTTCCTCACTTTTTTTTGCGATTACCCAACTTTTGGCTTGTTCCATCCCTTTATAGCAATTAAGCCAGGCGTTACGGGCTGGCGTTTGAAGCCCGTATTGGGGGTGATGGAAGACCGCAAGGCGGGCTGCAATCAGGGGGATTATTCCCCCATATTAATAATCTAAATCTTGCGGGGCATACCTCAAAGCGTTTTTATCGTGAAGGCGAATTTCTCGTTGTTTCTGGACAACGGGTATTTTGTCGCGGACTATCCTTTTTCGAGGGATTTTTCTTACATTTATGGCATGGGCGAAAAGAAACTAGGGAAAAAAATCTTCGAATACCTGGACTACCGGGAATTTTTGAAAGATTATTACAACGCAAAGAAGGAGGCGAACCCTGTCTTTTCGCTCCGCGTTTTCTCTGATAAAATCGGGTTCAAGGCCAAGGATTTCATTAGCCGCGTGATGAACGGCGACAAGAATCTTTCGAGCGCGAGCATCCCGAAAGTGGCTTCTGGACTGCGCCTGGGCAAGCACGAGACCGAGTTTTTTATTGGGCTTGTGAAGTTCAATCAGGCGGATACGATGGAGGAGCGCAATGCTGCGTTTGAAGAAATGCAGGCGGCGCTCAAGGTGGTGCGCTTTTCCGAGAAACAGCATATTCTCGGGCATGCGCAGTACATGGTGTATTCGCATTGGCGGCACCTGATTATTCGCAGTCTTATCGGCATGTTCGGTTTTGACGGCGATTACGAAGCGCTTGCGAAAATGGTCCACCCGCATGTGACGGCGGACGAGACCAAAAAATCGGTCAAGTTGCTCGAAGACTGTGAACTTATCAAGAAAGGGGATGACGGCAAATACGTGCTCACCGAGAGCGCGATTAGCACGGGGGACCGCACATCAAAACTTGCGCTGCGCGGTTTCCACCAGCATTGTCTAAAGCTTGCTGCGGATTCTATTGATCGCGACCCGCCGGGCTCGCGTCATGTTTCTGGGCTTACGCTAGGCATTAGCCAGGAAGGTTACGAACGCATCGTGGAGCGCATCAACGCCTTCCGCAAGGAAATTGCGATCATCGCCGAAGAAGATAAGAATTCAGATAAAGTTTTTCAGTTGCAATTTGCGCTGTTCCCTGTCGGCGGAAAATAATTTTTCTCTCTATCAAATCCTACAACGAAGCACCTCGGCGTTCGCCGAGGTGCTTTGGTTAGGTTGATGAGAATATTTAAAACATTACTCTGTATGGAATTTGCTTTTCGAAGCGGCGGCCTTTCAAGTCGTGGAAACCTTGCTTGCGAGGGAACAGACGTAAATCATTGCGTTTTGCCGCTTGTCGATTCATAATTGCGGTAGTTGTTGAATCACCGACTTCTGTGGAGTCTCCTGCAACAATAGTTGATATTGCGAGCTGTTGCGTCACGCCGATGTTGCGGCTAAAGGTGTCGCCAGCATTGTCCTTGAGCGTAAATTTGATGTAGCCCACGCCACCGAAGTTGTTGGCGAGTTTTATGGTGAGTTTGGATCCGCTCACGGTTGCGGTAACGCCTGTCGGAGTGTTCACGGTATAGGAGCCGTTGTCGTAGCCCTTGGTAAATTGAGCTAGGTCAATGACTTGGGTTTCACCTTTTGCAAAAGTATAGTGGGCGCGAGCCATCCATTCAAGATAACGTTCGAGTTCAGTCCAGCCGTCACCCAATCGGTCTTTGTTTGCGTCGCTAAAGTCACCGCTCTTGGATTTCGGATTGTAGCCGTACATATTTTCCCACCAGTCCGGGAGACCATCGAGATCGGAGTCGTAATCGTTTGCCCAGCTTGTGCTCGGATACGGTTCCCAGCCCTTGATATTCGCTGTGTCAACGGCGTCCGTTTCGCGGTCGGGAATTCCTTTGGTTTTGCCGACAGAACCCACGACGCTGTAAGTTCCGTTTTTGGTTTCCCTGATCATGCGCTGGTCATGATTGTCGAGAATGGGCATGGTTTGGCCTACATCGCTCAGCACGTCCTTGTATGCTGCCGATGCGCTTTGTACAGTGGCGTAAGAGGCGAAGAAAGGTTTGCTGTTCCATGGTTCCCAATCGAGAACTTGCCCGCCGCTCAGTGTGTATTCGCGTCCGCAGTTGTCGTTGTTCCCATTGCAAGTGAATGAACCGTTTGCAGCTTGCAAAATGTTGTTGTGGTAATAGTAAGCTTGCGAACCTTTGCCTGTTCCTTCAAATTGGGCGCGCAACGTATAGCCGTGAAGAGTTGTGCCTGCGCCTTCCTTGTAGTAGTTCCCGACAAAGTTTACTTCGTGCGCTCCGCCATCGGTCACGCGGCTTTTCCAGTTATAGACCACGTTGTTGAAAATGTCCAAACGACCTGCATAATAGCCGTTACCGTCTAGTCCGCCGCCAAGACTCCAGTTGCGCCCTGCGTTGTGCGCCAGCAAGTTGTGGTGGAAACTCCCGATGTCGCCGCCGATTGTTGCTGCGTATCCATGCCCTGTTCCTGCTGCATAATTTTGGTGGTCTGCGACATCCAAGGCTTCCGAAATCAAAGTGCGCTGTAGCGTCAGGTTTTTGCCGCCGCGACTGCTGAACGCTTCGTCAATTGTCCAGCTGATGCTTGCATGGTCCAGTATGCTGTGGTCGCCGCCGGTGAGCCCCATGCCGTCGTAAGTGGCACCGTAACCCAGGCGCACGCGCATAAAGCGGATAACCATATCCTTGCCCGTAAAGCCGATGGGAGCGCTCTTGATGGTTATTCCCTTGCCGGGAGCAGTCTGCCCCGCAATCGTCACGTAATCCTGATTGCAGACCAAACGACTTTTGAGTTGTATTACGCCTGCGACTTTGAACATGATGGTTCGTGGACCGATATCTGCTGTACACGCTTCGCGCAAACTGCCGGCGCCATCGTCGTTCAGATTTGTTACGTACACGACTTTTCCGCCACGGCCACCGACCGCGTTACGACCATAGCCCTCGGCTCCTTCAAACGCTAAACGCCCTGGTTTGAATGACCAAATATTTCCTGCTGTAACCGTTCCGTTCGCTTCAACTTCATCCACGCGCCAATAGTAGGTCTGCAATGGGTTTGTGTCCGAAACTTTGTATGTCGCTGCCGTCTGCTCGCCTTTGTAAACGTCGGCTGTCGAGGCTGTCGCCTTTAAAACCGTTGCAGAATCTGTCCCGAAATAGACGTGATGCTTTACGGCCGACTTCGCCGCCGTCCATGAAAGTGTCAAAGCTCCGTTTTCATGTGGTGCGTGGTAATCCAAATCCGTCGGAGAAGGGTTTGTTGCTTGTGCAGCCACATTGGGAACATTCAATTCAAAACCGTTTAGGGTAATCGTACTCGTGTTTAGCTTTATGGCAGTCGATGCGCTTGCGCCGCTCACGGAAAAAGTTACATACGCGATTGCTGATTCGGATGTCGAGAGCGCACGATTCGTGGGCTTGACCGACACCTGCTTCGAATTGTTCACGTAGACATCGATGCTGTTGCTTGCTGCAATTCCATCGACATTGTTCAGGTACAACAAGAGACTGTGCGTCCCTGCCGCAAGATTCGAGAAGGTGAGCGTAATCGCTCCGCCGCCTTCGACCATCACGCCGTCGCACACAAGGCGCGCATAGCTCGGAGACTGCACTCCGGCTTTGTACCAGTTCGCCTTGAGATTTCCGCTACCGGCAATTCCAATTTTTACACCAGAAATCGTCGTATCCTTGGAAGTGGCTCCCGAAACTACCCACGGCACATAATTCGGCTCTGTTACCTCGCTCGAATTGCGCCCGCTCATGTCGAAATCCACTTTGACGATTGGCGAACTCGCGAAGGCGTGCGCAGCAAGTCCCAAAACCAACAATGATTTAAAATATCCCATAACATATTCCCTGTGCATTTAAAAATACCCTCGATTCAACATCGAGGGTAGAACTCTTGAAATTTAAGGTTGTCCGTGGACTACGCTAGAACATAACCCTGTACGGGGGCTGCTTTTTTTGCTTGTTTATCTTGTGATGTTAATTGGTCTTGCTTCGCGGTAGCTGCCCGTTGTGATTTTCACGATGTAGGTGCCATGCGGCATTTGGCTCATGTTGAGCGAACGCGTGTGCGAGCCTGCGTTTTGCATACCCGTGATTTCTTGTGCGAGCAATGCTCCGAATCCATTGAATAGGCTTATCTTCACATTGTCTCGCTGTGGGAGCGTGTAGTAGATTTCGAGATTCCCATTACGGAGGGCTATGTCCATGTGTGTTGAAACTTTGTCGAGCCCATACATCAGAGCTGTGGTCTTTCCGCTTTCGTCACTGCCTAATCCATTGGTGATGTTGACCATGACTTTGAAAAGGACCGTTTTTCCGTTGTAAGAGATTCCCTGCGTAAAGTTAAATTTGTCACCATTGCTGACTCGGTTGGGGTAGTGGCCTATTGCGAGTGTACCGCTTGATAAATCTGTTTCGCTGAATATGTAGGCGGACTCGCCCCATTCCACCACCTTGCTGTCTTTACCAAACCAATGACCCGGAGCGGTAGCGGTACTGTTGGTCACCACGTTGCCGTCGCTTTCCTGGGCAAAGAATGTCGCCTGAGAAAGCGTCGCTGCAGTAAGTCCAAGCTTTTTTGCTACTTCGTCCACATCAAATTTTGCAGAAACGGTGGCGTAGTTGTCGTCAATCGGGAGTGTCGCTGTGATGTTGTATGTGGTTGCGCCGTCCGTGACGATTTTTGCGGAACTGCTGGAATTCGCGGGCATCTCGCTGCTGCTCGAAGATTCCGGCGATACGGAACTGCTCGAACTTATCGGCGCGTCTCCGATTTCGGGCCACTTGTAATCAAGCTTGAAGTCGTTGTAGTACTTGACGTTTGCCGCCCCTGCGCCGCTTACGCCTGCTTCGGGCTTCAGCTTATAATCGTAGTGCAACTTACGAATGCCCGTATTGCCGGTGTACTGGTAATCGGTATTCACGATGACCGCGAAAACCATCTGCGTGCTGTTCGTCGAAGATGGCGTCTTGTCCAGGCGAAGCGTCGCGGAACCTTCGCCCGTAATAGGTTCGCTGTACACAGGTGTACCGTCGGTCGCGCGGTAGCACAGCAAGAAATTCATGTTCTTGTTGTTGGAATTTGCGCCGTTCGGGTAGAAACTCACCGTCACTTCTTTAGCGCCGTTCTGCACTTTCAGCGGCACCACGTTCGAGCCAGACCAGCCCGGAGTCGTTTCCTGATTCGGTACAAGGTAACCGTTGTTTTCCGTCACCGTCTGGTAGGGCGTCATGGTCCAGGTGTAGCTTTTCCTGTTATTGTCCCACATGTCCTGTTCCCAGTAGGTGTCGCTTCCGAAATGCTGGTTCAGCAAATTCTTGATTTCGCCGGACCATTTTTTCATGTCTAGCATCGCAAGCCTTGCGCGAAATTCGGTAATGAGCCTGCGCACGCCCGCATCGCCAAGACCCTTGTCGAGGCCGTAAGTTTCAAGCAGGTACTTGGTCTTGCCATAAGCGTTTCCGTAAATCCAGCGGACAGCCCCCGTACCAATCCACGTGCCGATAAACGTCGGGAAGATGTTGCTGTACTGCGAGCCACCCAGCAGGTAACGCTGATTCTTGCCGGTCACGCCACCGCCATCGGCGCCGCCACCAGGGCCACCGAAAGTGCCGTCAATCAGCCAGCCCGAATAGGTTTCAATAGGCATAAACGGCGCAATAACCGTCGCCGCATTCAGAAATCCCATACCGCTGTAAACACCGTCGCGGTGGCTGAACATATCCTGCTGAATCCAGGTGTTACCCGCTTCCTGGAACCAGTGCGCATCCTTTGCGCCGGGGTAACCATTCGTCATCGAGTGGATTCCCTCGTGAATCATCGCATCCATCTGCGCCACACGATCACGGTAAGGGCAACTTGTATTGAAGCTATACAGCGGATAGAACGAAGCGGCCACGGCCGTGTAGCCCGCGACCCACGTCTGCCAACCGCCCGTAGTATCCGTCTTTGCGCCACCGGCACACGTACCCGAGCCGTAGTAATAAACGGCGCTGTACTGGCCTTCTTGCGCCTGGGCATCCGGCGCCCATCCCATCTCATTGTACAAATACTCAAAGTCAGTATCGTACTTCTTAAGAATCGAATCAATCGTCACATCGGTAATGCGGCTGTCGCGATCCTTGCCCCAATAAAACGCCCACCACTTACCGGCCTTCTTTCCGGTAACGCCCGAGCAATTGTTATTGAACTTGGTCGGCGGCTGGATATCGCCCAGATTCGATTTCGTATCGTAATCCAGGTCGCTGCGATAGCCGGGCCATGTGTAAGCATCACCCGACGCCGCATATACGTGAACACCTAGGGCAGCCGACAAAACGGCGCCCGGAATCCATCCCAAACAACTTTTTTGCATAACACACTCCATTTTTATGCTATTTAGAGAAATAATTTTTGGTGTGTCCTAATGCAAATTTTTAAGAAAAATGGAACGCTTTTCCGTGTTAGAAACGTGTAAATGTGTAAGAAAAAATCATTGACTACGATTATTTAACTATAATTTTGCTTAATTTATTGATTTTTGTGTAAAAATATTCTAGTTTAAAATCATGTGCATTGCGCTTGAACACTTGTTTGACTATGACGACTTCCGCAAGTTCCTGCAAGACTATTTTGAGGAACAGAAGAAAATGCGGTCGGTGTTTTCGCATCGATTTTTTGCGGCAAAAGCGGGATTCAGTAGCTCTTCTTATTGTCTGAATGTTATCCGTGGCCGTTTCAATTTGACTCCGAAATCCATCGAAAAAATTTCAAAGGCGATGGAATTCGAACCGTTGCAAAGGACGTATTTCGAAGCGCTGGTTCAGTACAACCAGGCGCAACAAATTGATGAGCGCGAAAATGCTTGGAATCAGATTGTCCAAATTCGCAAGCAGATTGAATTTACGCATGTCACCACGCGTGAACAGGGGTATTTCGAAAAGTGGTATTACCCGATTGTACGCGAATTGGCGGTGTCATCGGATTGGAAAGGTGACTTCCGTGTGCTTGCGCGTTCTGTTGTGCCGCAGATAACGACGGACGAGGCTCGCGATGCTGTGAAAAAACTGCTAGAATGGGGGCTCCTGAAAAAAGAGGGTGAACGCTATGTCGAAACATCGCAAATGCTCGATGCTTCGGAAATTCCGCCAATGGCTTTGCGACGAATTCGTCATGAGTATATGCAGCATGCGGTGGGTGCCGTAGAATCCATGCCCAAAGACGAGCGCTTTGCCGCATTCACGACTCTTGCGATGAGTGAAAAATCCTACAATTATGCGGTAGAGGTGCTGGAAGAAGCCCGCAAGAAAATTATTGCCCGTGCGGCAAATGATTCGGAAGTGGAACGCGTTTACGAAATGATGCTTGTGGCGTTCCCGATGAGCAAGAAAATAGGGAAGGAGGCGGAAAATGAAAAATAGACAAGTTTATCTAAAGTTGTCGCGTAATTGCGCTGCGTGCGTGATGTCGCTTGCGTTTTCTTTGACGTTCCTGGCTTGCTCGGATAGCGATGATGTGGCCGGTGGAGTGACCGATATCGGAAATTCAATTGCGGATTTGTCTGATACGCTGAGGTATTCCGGTGTAGTGCAGGACTTGCAGGGGCGTGCTGTTCCTGCTGCGCGTGTCGTTGCCTACTTGGATAATTCGAAAGAAATTGTGGATTCGCTTGAAACGGTCGCTGATTCTACAGGGTTCTTTAAGCTAGGTCCGATTCCAAGGATCTCGGCGAAAGGTTCTCCGCGTTTTTATGCGGAATCCAAAGGGCTGTCCGGTTTGCGTGGCGATGGACTCTCTGACGTAAGGTTGGATACGATTTGCATTGCTGCGCACAAAACTTTAAGCGGAAAAATCTCCGGGGCGACTTCTGGTTATATGCGCATTCAGGGAACGCATTTGCGTTCTCTTATCAGTGAAGATGGTTCGTTTGCATTTGATTCTATTCCGGCGGGCTATAGAATGGACCTTGTGTACGTGCAGAATGATTCGGCTATCGCTCAGTTCGAATTCACGGCGCTGGATTCGAAGGATTCGCTTAAGTTGCCTGAACTTTCGGTCAATGGGGAATGGCTTACGAGCAACGATATGCCTGTTATTGCGGATTACTATAGTTTCCATTATTACCTTCCGTATGATTATCCAGAAAATCTCCCGAATGGGTATGGCGACCCGGAAATTGAAGTTTATCTCGGCATGAACCGCGATATCAATGTGCTCAACCATGATTCTTCTGTTGCGGAAAACGTAAACTATGTAGATGGTTTGAGCGGCAAGGCGGTGCTTTTGGAACCGGGACAATTTATCGACTTGGATACGCTTAATCCAACGGGCGGCGACTTTACACTTTCGCTTTGGACCAAGTGGAATGGCCCCAACGGCGAACACCAAGTGCTGTTTAGCCAGCGTGAATATTGGAGTGATTCGACTTCGCGATTCCAGTGGCATTACGAGGTGAATAGCGGAACGTTTGCCGTAATGAAGGGTATGCCGGACTACCCTGGGGCAGTGTATTTCGGGGATTCGACTTCCGTGCCTGTCGGGGAGTGGGCTTTCCTTGTGCTCGTTTCCAAGAATCACAAGGTGAGCATGTATGTGAACGGTAAAGCGGTAGCGATCGCAGGTTCCGATGGAGCTGAATTTGCAAGGGAGTTCGTGCCGAACGACCTGAAACGCAGTGTTCCTTTCCGCATCGGTGGCGATGAAATCGAGACTGAAACTTGGAATGGTGTGATTGACGAAGTTCGCGTTGAATCAATCGCCCGTAGCCCTGAATGGATTAATGCCATGTATGAGCGGCTGAAGCCTTAAAATGTGTTTCCAAAAATTATGTATTTTGTAAATTATATATAAAAATTTACATTGAAAAATTGATAATAATTGCTTATATTTGGAAATATGATAGATGTTTCCAAAATTAGTGTATTTATGTATTTTGATTACCGCGATTATATTCGCGCTGTTTTGGAAACAATGCAGTCAAAGGGCCTTTCGCTCCGAGCGATTCAAGAAAATGCGGGTGTTTCCGGTTCTGCGTTTTTCAGCCGAATCCTAGATGGCTCACGCCCGCTGTCCATTGCGAATGCGAAAAATATCGCCAAGTCGTGGGGACTTCCCGATGATGAATCGGATTACTTTCTCGATTTGGTACGCTTCGGTAACGAAAAGAATGTAGATGTACGCGAAGAATTATTGCGAAAACTCCTTGCGGTCCGTGCAAATAATCAGGAATTTGCGTTGCAGGATTCTTCGCTCAAGTTTTTCGCGAAATGGTACTATCCCGTGTTGCGCGACTTGCTCCCGCTGCTTCCGCCAAATACGCCGGCGGAAAAAATAGGACGCATGTTTACGCCAGTGCTTCGTGCACCTCAGGTGGAAAGTGGTATTCGCTATTTGATGGAATCGGGATTCGTTACGTTAGATGAAAATGGTGTATATCGTGTGGAACAGCCTATTGTTTCAACTCCGCCTCGCGTGCGTTCTACGATTTTACGCAAATACCATCTAAAAAATCTTGAAGTGAATAGTGAAGTTTATGATCTGTTCACAAGTGATGACCGCAGCGTTACGAGTGTTACGTGCAGTTTGTCTAAAGAAAGCTTTGAAAAAGTCCGCGAAGAAATTGCGAAACTTCGCGAAAAAATTCTTGCGTTATCTCGTGAAGAGAAAAATCCAGACCGTGTTTGCCATGTCGGGTTTCAGTTGGTGAACCGCGCCAAAGTCAAGGAGGTAAAGTAATGTACCTCCGTAATGTTTTACGAAAACTGGCTTGGGTATTCCCTTTGGGTGTTGTGGCTTTTGTCGCAATCCTTTGTATTTCGCTTGTTGGCTGTAGCGAAAATTCTGACATCGCAAACGGCACGGGTAGTAATGCTGGTGAAACTGAAATTGCAGGGATTATCACGGCGACAAATCATGGGAAACCTTTGGTGAATGCGCTTGCTCGCGTGTGGATTTTGGACGAAGACTCCATGCATGTGGCGTATGAAGATTCTTTGGATAACAATGGTGTTCTTGAAATTAGGTCTACTGTTCTTGGTGAAAAAGCGCCTGTCCAGCTTTTGGAAACGCGTTCGGGCGACTCGTTATCTACAATGCGCTGGGTCAATCTCGAACGTAGTCCCGAACAAACCCTTTCTATTGCGGCAAGCGAATCCCTTAAGGGATCAATAACGAATAACGGTGCTGCTGTAGAAGGTGCAACTGTTTCCATTTTGGACAAGTCCGTCGTTACAGATGTAAACGGAAACTTTGAATTTAATGATTTGCCTGCGGGCGTGCATTACGCTTTTGTCGAAGGCTACTTCGGAAAGTTCTCGTACCAGATGGAAACCGGATTGAATGAAGGTGCGACAACGAACAACATTAATCTCGCAGATAGCATTTTTACGGTTGTCGAAGATTTTGAAAACTGGAAAAAGCAGACGTTTATCGGAAAAAGTTTTGGACAGGGCTGGTGGTTTATTTGCACAGACTCGTTGCAGGGTGGCGGAAGCCGTGTAAGCGCGGGTGTCGATAGTGAAAATCTTTTTGTTTCTGGTGATAGCGCTAAAAGCGGAAAAAGCTTGCACGTCTCATTTGATATAGATGAGGAAACTCCGGGGCATTATGGAGTTATCGGTTTTACGATTGGTGATGATTTTGATAAGGCTGAAATGTTTGCGTTCTATGATTTGCGTAAGGCGACTGCAATTTCGTTTGATGCCAGAGGTTCTGGAAAAATCTCGTTGCAGATTGCTAAACGCAGCGATAAAGGCGAACGTGAATATCACGAATCGTACTTTGTGACGCTTACGGAAAAATGGGAACATTTCACGTTTACGGCAGATGATTTCGATACAGAACTTATTGCAGTCAATGCAATCAACATTCTCGTTATTGACGATACCGAAATTTACCTTGACAATATCCGCTTTGACGGTATTTCGCCCAGTATGTGGCCGAGTCTCGGGATGCGTTTTTAAAATTCTTTTTCACGTATAGGAGAGAGTATGAAAAAGTCAAAAATGGCGATTGTCGCCTTGTGTGCGTTTGCCTTTGTGGGTAGCGCATTTGCAACAATTCAGCCCACGCGCGTAGGTCCCGTAAGTCAATACGGTGCTTTGCAAGCCGGCAAGAATTCCGCTGGCGAAGGCCGTATTTATGGAAGCGTGCAAGGCGTTAAAGATGGAGCCGAAGTTCAGGTGCGCGGAATGAGCCTTACCTGGAGTATCTTTTGGCCAAACGGAATGTCGTTCTACGGCAATTCCTTTATTGATTCGCTTGTAGGCGAGTGGAATGTTGAACTTGTTCGCTCTGCAATGGGTTCCGTTGGAAATTGGGGACAAGGGAATTACAAGACTCGTCCTGAATATTATTCCGCACAAATGGACACGGTCGTACAGGCGGCTATCAGAAACGATGTTTATGTTTTGGTGGACTGGCACAGTGAAGGTGGCTATTATAATTGCATTCACAAGGGTGTAAAACCGAAGTACGAATTTAACGATAATAAGGCTTGCTTTACGGCAAGTGATGCCGCGAAATTCTTTGGGACCATGGCTCAGCGTTATGGCAAATACCCGCATGTGATTTTTGAAATTTACAATGAACCTGTGAGTGAAAGTTGGAATGACCTCAAGGCTTATGCTGATACAGTTGTTCAGGAAATTCGTAAATATTCGGATAACTTAATTGTTGTAGGGACGCCGATGTGGTCTTCTGCGGCTGGCGATGCTGTTGCAAATCCCGTCGTTGACAAGAATGTTGCTTACACGCATCATTTTTATGCCAATATGCATAACATCAATGAAACATCGACTAGCCAGAATGCAAGCCCGAACAAGGCTATTGCTGCGGGTCTCAGTGTTTTCGTGACCGAATGGGGCTGGGTCGAAAAAGATATCAACGATGCCAAGACCAAGGCGAATGCCGATGCGTTCCTGAAATGGGTTGACGAAAAGAAACTTTCTACCGCCAAATGGGATGTCGAAAAACCGTATCTTGAAGATAATGATGACGACAACTATATCAAGGCGAACGTTCTTCCGCAAAAGACAACTTACACAAAGAACCTTGATTGGGCTTCGCAAATTAACGATGATCTCCCGTTTGCTCTCAAGACGACATCGACAGATGCTACCGGAGAATGGAGCTTTATTACGGATGTGAGCGGTAGCGATGAACAGGGTGACCACGGTAATTCTAGTTTCGAAGATAACTCCGAAAACGGAATGGTCAAGATGGATAAAATCAAGCTTGATACGGTCGGCACGGCTTTTGACTATGCACCCTATGTGAATGCCGATTTTACTTTTAGTTTTGATATTTCCAAGTGCAAAATGTTTAGCTACCGCTATAAAGGTACGAACCATCAATTTGTAGCCTATAGCGATTGGAATACGTCTACCGAAATTCTCGGTCAGGGACTTTGGGATTATCCGTTTGTCGGCATGCCTTATTCTCCGGAATGGACAACCGCTTATGTGGATTTTGGCTGGATGGTCAATAATGGCTGGCAGGCTGATGTACCGACAATTTTCTCTACAAAGTTGACGACGGCGCTCCGCTTTAGCGTTACCAACGTTGCGTTTGGCGATTATCTCTGGATTGATAGTCTCAAGTGCGTCGAAGATGTGTCCAATTACACGGTTATGGAAATCCCGGACGTTTTAAGTATCCCGACGGCGAGAATGGCTGCTCGCAATTTTGTTCGCGTGAATACTGACGGCTTGAATATCGTTGCGACGGGCGTTAAGAATGGAAGCCATTATTCGCTCTCCAATGTTCTTGGACAAACTTTGCGTGTGGGCGTGGCGAAAGCGGGCAATTTCTCGATGACTGCGCCGCGTGCTGGTCGCTACATTCTCCGCATTGGAAATTCTGTCTATCCGGTAACGGTAAAGTAATATTCATCTTTCTATCAAATCCTAAAATTGACTTTGCCAATAAAAAGCACCCAAGCCGAGAGTCGCGGGCAAGCTTGCTTGCCCATGACCGAGGCGCAGTGCTTAGAATTGACTTTGTCAATAAAAAGCACCTCGGCGTTCGCCGAGGTGCTTGATTATTTGAATCGATGAGAACAGTTAAAATAAAACCCTGTACTGAATATGCTTTTCAAAGCGGCGGCCTTTGAGGTCGTGGAACGTGTTCTTGCGCATTTGAGGCACGTTGCGGATTGCGCGCGCATTTTTGATCGCTGTTGTTGAATCTTGCGCAGTTTCGCTGGAGTCTCGCGGCGGATCGATAGCGCTCGCGGACTTTTCGACGAGCACTTCTATGCGGCCTGTGTATTCGGTGTTGTCGTTCCCTTTGACCGTGTACTTGAACGAGGCAAGTCCCTTGAAATCTTTGTCAGGAGTGAATCGGGCTGTATAGCCGTCTTTCTGTAATTCAACCGAGCCGTTTTCTGCAGCCGATACACTGTAGGTGGGCTTGACGCTTTGGAATCCGCGAGTGATTGTACGCAGGTCAAAATCGAGCGTTCCGTTGCCTTCGACTTGTGCATGCATGGCACCGAGCCAGTTGATGTATTTTTCAATGCGCACATAGCCGTCGCTTTCCTTGGTCATGGCGTCGTCTTTGGCGGTGTCGTAGCCCATGGCTTTTTCGAAGTAGTCGGGCATTCCGTCCTTGTCGCTATCTGAGGCTGCTTTTCCGGCAATCACTTCACCCCAGCCGTTGTTCGTTTTGATACCCATGGCGCCTACGGATTTTACGAGCGCGCCTTCCTTGCCGAGCGTGCCGACCTGGTGCCAGATAAGCGAATCAATGTCGTCGTAGGGGAGGACTCCGCTTTGCGAGGTGACGTAGCGCCAGGCGCTTGCCGCACTCAGCATCGGTCCTTTTGTCGTAAGCTCGTTCCACGGATTTTTCAGTTCTTCGCCAGGTCCCTGGTAGTAATAAATGCTTGTTGGCCCGCCATTGAGCACTCCGTCGCGGTTCTTGTCGATTAGGTTTCCGCTTGCGTAAATGCTTTGGTTTTTATCGACCTGAAACCACTCGTTTTTGCCTTCTGGACCATAGACAAAGTAGTTGTTCACGATGTCGTGCTTGAATTTTGCACTAGTGTGTGTCGTGAAACCGGCTTCGAAATTGTAAAGGATGTTGTTGACGAAAATGTCGTTGATTTTGTCAAGCGGATTTCTGTTGTGCGTATTCACGAAGGCGTTGTAGTACCACGCCCAAGTACCGTCAATGGATTCGATGTGGGCGCCGAACTGTTGGCCAATCGGGTTTGCAATGAGCGAATTCTGTACCGTGATGCCAGTGACACGGTAATCGGCGTTGTCCGAAGAGCCTCCGAAGTTATTCCACGGAGCAAGTTCTACCGAGCAATGGTCCACAATGACGTTTTTGGCATCGTAGAGGTTGAGCGCATCATCCTTGGTGCTGGCCGTGTTTTCGCCTGGGCGGATACGCAAGTAGCGGATAATGATGTTGTTCTGCTTTCCGGTCGAAAGTTTTCCACCGTGGATGGCAATGCCCTCGCCTGGGGCGGTCTGCCCGGCAATGGTGATGTTCGATTTGATGGAAACGGCGGTCTTGATGTTGATGATGCCGCCTACATCAAAAACGACAATGCGGTTCCCTTGGCTAACCGCATCGCGGAATGAGCCTGCGCCGTCATCGTTCAAGTTTGTTACATGGTAAACTGTACCCGCGCGGCCACCCGTTACGTTTGCGCCGAAACCAAGCGCTTCAGGAAACGCAAGCGGCTCGGCACTCGCTCCTATACACCAAAACATTGATAAGCTGAGTGCCGAAACCGCGAAATTTCGCTTAAAACCAAAAGAATATCCCATAAACAACCCTTATATTGCAATATACTGAAAAAATACCATTGTTTTGGTGAAATCAGCCTGCCATCATTATAAATGGTTGTCTATAGACAACGGTCGCCTAAACACTTGACCCCTTTCTTGCGTTTTACTACATTTGTGCCACTTTGAGAATAAATATCGCACAAAAACTTACTGATTCCGAAGACCAACGAGTGGTCTGGTCCCATGCCGACGCTCCTGAAATCTTCGACGAACTGCACCTCAAGGGCGATCTGGTAGCCGAGGTGCTGGTTAGCCCCGAAGGCAACGGCAAGTGCCTTGTGACCGGTACTATCTCTGGAGTGCAAACACTCACTTGTGTCCGCAGCCTGGATCTTTTTGACCGTCCGTTCGAAACCGAGATTGTTGTCGAGGTGGAACGCGGAGCATGCGCTGCACAGGAACTTCATGACGACGACGATGATGTTTTCGCCTATACGATTCCGCAGACACAGGACTTCGTAGATGTTTCCGAGTGCGTCCGACAGCTGGTGACCCTACAGGAACCCATTGCGCCCGTGAAAAATCCTGACGAAGATTTTATCTTTGTAACAAACAATCAAGCTGGCGACGGTGCCGATGCTGAAAAGCCGCTCGACCCCCGCTGGGAAAAACTCAAAGCTCTTAAGAGCAAAATGGAAAACAGGAGTTAAAAATGGCAGTACCTAAGAGAAAAACTTCGACCGCTCGTCGTGACAAGCGCCGCACCCACTGGAAGATGGAAGTGCCGGCTATGGCTACCTGCGATCATTGCGGTTCCGTGAAGCGTCCGCATCGCGTGTGCCCGGTTTGCGGCTTCTACAACGGTGTGGAAGTTGTTGACATGAAGGGTGCCGAAGCTTAATCTAGGAGGAATCCGTGATCAAAGTTGCACTGGATGCCATGGGTGGCGATTACGCCCCGAGTGTTTGCATTGAAGGCGCCGTTAGCGCAGTCAAGAAAAACCCCAATATTCATGTGGTTCTCTGCGGACCGGAGGCCGAGGTCAAGGCTTCTCTCGAGAAGCTTGGTTACACCGGCAATCAGATTTCCGTAGTTGATGCTCCGGACCTCGTGGCAATGGATGAACATCCTGTCATGGTGGTCAAGAAGAAGCAACATTCTGGCTTGGTGACTTGCGTTGCCTTGCAGAAGAAAGGTCTTGTAGACGCTTCCGTCAGTGCCGGTAACTCTGGCGCTATGATGGCTAGCTGCCTCATGATCCTCGGTAAGACTTGCGACGAGTTCTCTCGTCCGCCTATCGGGGTTGCACTTCCGACAAAGGATCGCCGCATTGTGTTGGTCGATGGCGGTGCAAACGTTGATGAACGCGCTTCCACTCTCGTTGACTTTGCCATTGCAGGTTCTGCATTCGCCGAAGCTTTCCTCGGAATCGAAAATCCGAAGGTTGGCCTCTTGAACATGGGCGAAGAAGAACATAAGGGCCCGGCTGTTCTCCAGGAAGCTTACCAGCTCCTCAAGTCCGCTCCGGTTAACTTTATGGGTAACATCGAAGGCCGCGACCTCATCGCAGGTAAGGCCGACGTTGTCGCGACTTCTGGCTATACGGGTAACGTTGTGCTCAAACTTTTGGAAGGCTTCTTCGAAATGCACCAGGAAATGTTCGGCACAATCGACACTCCGGCTGGCAAGCGCTTTGCCGAAATGTGGGACTACCGCGCTACGGGTGGCGCCTTGTTGCTTGGCCTCAATGGCATTGGCATCATCGCTCACGGCCGTTCCGACGCTCTCGCTATCGAAAAGGCTGTTGAAGTGGCTGCCAAGTATGCCGAAGCCGACGTTGCCAATAAGGTCAACGCTCGCCTCGCTGCAATCAAGTCCGAGGAAGCTCCTAAAGCATAGCTTTTGTCTGCATTAAGACTTTAGTTGCGATTAGACGGATCTAGTGAACGCTAGGTCCGTTTTTTTATTTGGTTCTTGGTCAATGGTCAATAGTTGTTAGTTTGAAACGCAGGTTTGTTTTTTTTGCATTCTATTCAAAGAGCATAGACTAATGACCAATGACTATTGACTGTACTCTAAACATCCTTCTGAAACTTTTTTTATCTTGAGTAACAAATAAATATGCTTTGGACGAACCGTCTGGCACTGGTGGTGTGACGGCTATTCTAAGCTTAAATCATTTGTATTCACCCATGACACTTAATGTCATACAGGAGGTCAATTTATAATGCCTACGAAGTCTATTGTGACTGGCGCATCTCGCGGTATCGGTCTTGCCATTGCAAGAGAACTTGCTGCTCGCGGCTCTGACGTTGTTCTTATTTCCCGTGGTGGCTGCCCGGAACAGGCCGAAGCTATTGCCAAGGAATTCGGCGTCAAGACGTTCACGTTCGCATGTGACGTGAGCAACTCCGACTCTGTGAAGGACGCTTTCAAACAAGCTATCGACGCACTGGGTGGCGTGGACTGCCTCGTGAACAACGCTGGCATCACCCGTGATGGTCTCGTACTTCGCATGAAGGACGAAGATTTCGATAACGTTATCGCAACGGACCTCCGCTCGACGTTCCTTTGCACCCGAGCCGTCCTCAGGACGATGATGGGCGCTCGCAAAGGCAGCATCGTGAACATTGCAAGTTTGAACGGTATCAGAACTCAGGCTGGCCAGGCCAACTATGCTGCTGCTAAGGCTGGCGTCATCGGTATGACCAAGTCCAACTCCATGGAATTCGGCTCTCGCGGCATTACGGTGAACGCTGTCGCTCCGGGATTCATCGATACGGATATGACCGCCGCCATGAGTGAAGAAACTCGTGCAAAATATGCCGCCCAGATTCCGCTTGGCCGCCTCGGTCAGCCGGAAGATGTTGCCAAGGCAGTCGCATTTTTGGCCTCCGACGATGCCAAATACATTACCGGACAGGTAATTGGTGTCGATGGGGGCTTGAACGCTTAACAACATTTTATTAAATTTGGACAAAACTTTTTCCCATGGAGAAAAAAATGAACGAAGAAATTTTCAAGAAGGTCACGGACGTGATCGTTGCTAAGTTGGAAGTCAAGGCTGAAGATGTCAAGCCCGAATCTGAATTCGGTAATGACCTCGGTGCAGACTCCCTGGACCGTGTTGAACTCGTGATGGCTCTCGAAGACGAATTCGATGTCGAAATCCTCGATTCCGACGCTGAAAAGTTCCAGAAGGTTTCTGACGTTGTTGCTTTCCTCGAAGCACACAAGAAGTAATCTAGTTTTACTTTAGCCCGCATCCGTTGGGCAAAGAATGAGCTTTGGGTCCCCGGTTCTGCCGGGGATTCTTTTTTTAGTCATTAGTAGTTAGTCAGTAGTCATTAGTTGCTTGTTGTTCGTTCTTAGTTGTTGCTAATAACCATTGACCAATGACTAATAACCAAATACTACATTTCATCTTGCATTTTAACCATATAAGGAGAATCTGTTGGAAGATCAAAATCTGCTCCACAAAATCCTAAAACTCTGGTTTCGCCAGAAGTCCGGTGACGGGCTTGAGGCTAAGCTTGGGTATAGGTTCCGCGATCCAGAACTGCTGGCTCATGCACTCGTCCACCGCTCGTTCCTTGTTGGCAAGGATGTTCCGTACGCAAGCAACAACGAACGTCTGGAGTTCCTCGGCGATTCCGTTCTCAACATGCTTACGACGGAATATTTGTACAGGACGTATCCGAGCGATCCGGAAGGCGAACTCTCCAAGCGCAAGAGCGCGATTGTTTCGGGACACGCCTGCGCCCAGTCGTCCAAGGAATGGAACTTGAGCGAATACGTGAAAATTGGAAAGTCCGAGGCCAAGATGGGCGGTCGCGGCAAGGAAAGCATCCTCGCCGATGCCTACGAAGCAGTGCTTGGCGCCGTGTATCTCGATGGCGGCCTCGAAGAAGTCCGTGCCATTTTGAACAAGTTCCATTTCCCGCGCGTACAAGAAATCATCAGTGCAACCGACTTTGTGAACTACAAAAGCGAACTTCTGGAATTTTGCCAGGGCAAGTTGCGCTGCTCTCCGGAGTACGTGATTGTCGGTGAAGAAGGTCCGGAACACCAGAAGGTGTTTACGGTCGAAGTCGTCGTGAATGGCAAATCGTATGCCCGCGGTCAAGGCCCGAACAAGAAGAAGGCCGAACAGGAAGCCTCCCGCTTGTCGCTTGAAACGCTCAAGGCCGAAGCTGCCGAAGCCGATGCTAAAAAAGCCGCTGCCCCCAAAGTCAAGCAACCCGCACACCACGTCGGATTGCCGTAGAAAAAGGTGTTAGGTAGTAGGTAGTAGGTCGTAGGAATAATATGTGCACTTCGTGCATCAAAAAAAGATGGCGAAGCCATGATTATAATCCTAAAACCTAACCCCTAAAACCTAATCCCTAATTTTATCTATCTTATCCCACATGAAAACTTTTTCCCTCCGTACTTTGCTTGCCGTCCCGATGGCGGCGGCTCTTGCTTTTGCTCTTTCCGCCTGCAATGAATCTGGCGATTCCAAATCCGGCCAATCTACGAAATCTTCGAAAAAAGGCACTCCTGTATCCGAAGCGGATTGCCCGATTCTTCCGCTAGATTCTACAGCGACTGGCGAATTTGACCCGATTGCATCTAAGGATGCTCGCGCTTGCGGCTCCATCACGCTTTGGGGCTCCGCCATGCCGAAGTCTTTCAACATGTGGGAAGACTACAATAGTTTCTCCGCTGAACTCATGAATATGATGTTCGAACCACTCGTGAGCTTGCATACCACCGAAGACCGTGAAGTCGGCATTCTTGCAGATAAATGGGAAGTTTCCGAAGACGGCAAGACGTTCACGTTCCATGTGGACCCGCGTGCCAAGTGGAGCGATGGCAAGTCCATCACCGCCGAAGACGTGCAGTTCTATTACGATGTCATCATGGACGAAAAGAACCTTACGCCGATTTTCAAAGTTGGTCTCAAGCGCTTTGACCGCCCTGAAGTTGTCGATAGTTTGACTGTCCGTATGACTGCCAAGGAACCGCATTGGGGCAACTTCTGGGAAGCGGCCGGCATGTTGGCGTTCCCGAAGCACGTGTGGGCAGGCAAGGACTTCAACAAAATCCGTTACGAGTTCCCGGTGGTTTCTGGCCCGTATATCATCAAGACGTTCCGTGAGGACCGCTATGTGGAACTTGGTCGCCGTGCCGATTGGTGGGGCTTCAAAAAGAACTGGAACCATGGCAAGTACAACTTCCAGAAAATCCGCTACCGCTTCATGAACGACCAGACGAAGGCGCTCGAAGCGTTCAAGAAGCAGGACTTCAACGCCTATGCGATTTACACGAGCAGCATTTGGATGAAACAGACCGACTTTGATGCCATCAAGAAAGGTTGGGCCGTCAAGCAGCGTATCTATAACAAGGAACCGATTGGATTCCAGGGCATGGCCATCAACCTCCGCAAGCCTCAGTTCCAAGATGTACGCGTTCGCAAGGCTCTTTCGTACCTCTTGAACCGCGAAGCGATGAACGAAAAGTACATGTACGGTCAGTATTTCCTTCTCAACAGCTACTATCCGGATCTGTGGGCAAATAACCAGAACCCGACGGCGCCTGTCTACAGCTACAATCCGGAAAAGGCCCGCGCTCTCTTTGCCGAAGCGGGCTACAAGGTGAATGGCGAAGGCGTTCTTGAAAAGGACGGCAAGCCGTTTGCAATTAACTTTATCACGAGCCAGGAAGACTTGCGCCACTTGACGCTGTTCCAGGAAGACTTGAAGAAGGTCGGTGTTGTGGCAACCATCGAACAGATGAGCCAGAGCACGCTCCGCAAGCGTTTGGACGATGCCGACTTTGACCTTTACTGGGTGAACTGGGGGGCAGGCCGCCTCCGCGATCCGGAAGCAAGCTGGATTTCTACAACTGCATTGGATAAGGGAACGAATAACCTTGCCGGCGTTCAGGATAAGGTTGTCGATAGCCTCATCAATTTGCAGAAGACGGAATTCGACCTCGCGAAGCGCAACGAAATCCTCAAGGCTCTGGATAACCGCCTCGCCGAAATCGTCCCGTACGTGCTGATGTGGCAATGCGACCACCATCGCATCCTCTACTGGAACCGCTACGGCACGCCCGAAAAGGTGCTTGACCAGTTCAATCGCGAAGATGCAATCCCGGTTTACTGGTGGGTCGACCCGGTCAAGTCCGCCGCTCTCGACAAGGCGATGAAGTCCGGCGAAAGCCTCCCGATTCCGGAGTATGACATTAGATAAAAAAGAAAAGTCCCAGCCTTAGGCCGGGACTTTTGTTGTTTTAAGTGTTCTATTAGAAACTTGCGGCGAATGCTGCTTCGATTGTTATAGGCACCTTGTCGTTGCCGTAGAAGTGCAAGAGGTAGTCTTCGCCAAAGCCGAACGTTGCGCTCACGTCAAACGAGAACATGTTGTTGATGGCAAATGTTGCGCCAACGTACGGGAATACACCTACGTCACCGCTTGTATCGCCAGACTTGTGACCATCATACTTCGGGTCGCCCAAAGCAATTTTGAGAATGATGCCGACATACGGAGAAACGACCTGGGAAACTTCCGGATCCAATTCTCCAATGAGTGTCAACTGCAGCGGGCCTTTGAACTTATCATCGCCTTCGGTATTGAAACCGAGTCCGATTTCAGAACCAAAGTCAAGGGTTCCGAATTTCTGAGAGTACTGGCCACCAAGATAGAAGCCAAAACCGTCATCGCTGATTCTGTCCTTGCCTGTCGGGAAGGTAAGGTCGAGGAAGGCGGCGAAGTTCGGGGCAATCTGGTAACGGCCACCGAAAGTCAAGTTGTGCATGCCATCGCCTTCGGTATCATGGCCATCCCAGCTGGTCTTCAGCGTGAAGGGGAGGGCTAACCAAAGTTCCAAGTTCTGAACCGGAACAAAGCGGCCCTTGAGCCCGAGGTCCCATGCCTTGCCCTTGTCCTGCATCGTGAAGTCGGTGTAGACCTTGACTTCACCGCTGTTTGCTTGCGGAACCGGGAACTGGCTGTAGGTTGCAAAACTGGATGTGGCGAGAATGGCTGCGCCCAGCAAGACTTGTTTTAACATATTAAATCTCCTTGTAAAGTTTTATTTTAATATAACAAAAATGTTACAAAAAGGTTATTTGAAAGAGCGAAAAAAATTCACTCAATAAAAAAAGCCAACCACGATGTGGGCTGGCTCACGTAATTTTCATGTTCTGCCAATGAGGGCAAAGAAACTATTAGAACTTGAATTCAACATCAAAGGTGAAACCGATAGCATCACCTTCCATTCCTATAGTGAACGGATCCTTTGACTTTTTCTTGATGTCTTCGCTACGTGCAATTATTTGGCCGTTGAGGGTTATGTTGCTGTTCACTGCAAAGTTAACGCCGATCCAGAACTTGAACTGGTTGGACCAGTCGTCATGCAAATCCACATCCTTGTTACCGTTGTCGTATTCAGACTTGAAAAGGCGCATCCAGAACTGACCGCCAAGAGCAAGTGTCAAAGGCATGGAGGGGAGGGTGTAGTCGAATTCGCCACCCAAGCGCAGTTCGAGGCCTCTTTCGACGTTATGGTGTTCAAATCCCCAGAACAAACCTGCTTCCGTACCAAAAGCCGCTCCCTTGATAGCTTCGATCTTTTGGCTGTGCTGAGCGCCAAAATAGAAGGACATTTCGTGGCGGCTCGGAGCCGTTGTGCCGAGCCCCTTAGCCTTGTCCTTGCCGATGGGGAGGTTAAAGTCCAAGAAGAAGTAAAGTTCCGGGTCCAGGGCGTAGCGCACGCCGATTGCCAGGTCACGCAGACCGCTACCGCCTTCAGCGCAGGCATCGCAATCTGTTTCACCCCAGAACTGGTAGCCGAAACCCTGTAAAGAGAGTTCCAATTGCGGCATAAGGTTCATTCGAGCGCCGACCTTGAGGCCCATTTGGGACCAGTCATCGTCTGTGTCGTAGTAAAGTCCGGCTTTGATGGAGCCTTGGTTGTTTTGCAAAAGAGGAAAGTAATCCCATGTTGCAAAGCTGGATGTGGCAATCGCTGCAGCGAGAAGAATAACCTTTTTAATCATCGTAACTCCTATGAAACGCCCTAACGGCTACAATCAATTTAGTAAACCTATAGCTCCGGGGCAATTAAATATTTGTAAGCAAATCGGCTATATCGTGTTTGTGGTCACAAATGATATTTTTTTCTTGCAGTCACGGTTGCGAATTTCTTCATAAAAATTATTTTTTACCATAGAAATTCCCAGAAGGTCGATATGAAGTATCTAAACCGTTTGCAAGTTCTCACCGCTGTGTTCCTCCCGATGTCCGTTTGGGCAGCACCGTTTGGTCCTATCACCCCTGACCCCGACGTTTATTTAAATCTTTGCTATGGTTCGGATAATACACTTTATTTGGAGCAGTCGGAAGTCGAGTGTGTTAAAAATATGCCGTATAGCATTGATGGAATTTCGGCGACTCTTACTTGCGTTGCTTCGGAAAAGATTGGGACCTCATTTTATGATGTGTTCAATAAAGTGCTTCGAATGTCTGGTGACGGCTTTACATCTCAATATAGGTGGAAATCGAGCGGCGCGAATGCGACTCAAATGCAATCTACGGTGTTGAAACTTGCTTCTGATATCGACTTGAAAGGAAACTGGGATGCTGAGGGGAATAGTTGCTCTAACCCGCATGACCTTCTTTATTTCTACGGGAAAACTTTAGATGGTCAAGGACATACCATTTCCAATTTCTGCCGAGTTGACAAGGGATCCATGGGCCAGCCGTTTGGATTGTTTGGTGAAATATCCGGAAGAACTATTAAAAATTTGAATATTTCGAATGTAACCTTTACTGTTACTGATAAACACACCGATCTGAGCCCTGCATCTACTGATGCTGGTGATTACCAAGCGGCAGGTGCTCTTGCTCCTACGATTTTTAGTAGTATAATTGAAAACGTCAAGTTGAAAGATATTTCTATACAGGCTCCACTTGCAGGTGGTCTTGCTGGTTTTATCGAAGGTTCGACCGTCAAGCACGTGTTTACTGATAATGGCTCTAATATTTCCATAACAAATGATAGACAAATTTTAGATGGTTATATCGGTAGCACTGTTTATACCGAATCCTATCCGAATAGCACCGTTTTTAAAGGATATAGATATGTATCCGGAGTACAGGAACAATACAAGGTTCTCTTGGGTGGCCTTGCAGGTGCCTCAATGTTTACAACCTTCCAAAATATCAACATAGCTGTTCAAGTCAAGAACAATGCGAATGTAGCCTTGTCTGGCTTGGGCGGCCTTGTGGGGCATTATGTTTATGCTCGTGCAACTAGTGAACCCGATGTTGTATTCAATGATATAACAATCCATGGTGTTGACGCAACTACGAAACTTATTGTTTCTGGTGGAACCGCGATGGGCGGCGTTTTGGGTGCTACAAAAAGATATGCTGAAAATAATTCTATCAAGGTAAAATTGATATTCAACAATGTCCATGTGGATGGGCTGAATATGCAGAATAGCAAAGTTTATATAAAAACTCCTTCAAATGTTCACCATGATTTGTATATGGGCGGCATTATTGGTAATAGTGGACTTTGCGGTGGCGGCATTCTTGAAATTTCGGAATCTACGGTCGAAAATATTTCAATTGATGAAACTTTGCCTGGAAATGCGACTTTCCAGTATTTTATTGGTGGCGTTGCGGGGTATGCTAGTTGTGAAAATATGAACAATTTTAATGATGACGTACAGGGCTTGACTCTTAAAAAAACAAATGCCAATGGCAGTATTTCGTTGAAAGGCGGTAAATCTAGTGGCAGTGGTGGAAAGGTTGGGTTGATAAATCGAGTTTCTGCCACAATAGGTGGCCTTGTAGGTGCTGCTGTTATATCTGTTGTTGAAAAAGCTGTTACGGAGAATAATTCCAGTGTCTCTATTGATTATAACGCCAAGAGAGTGTCTAGCGCAACAGAAGTCGATTCTGTGTTAGTCGGTGGTATTTTTGGTGCCGTTAGCATTTTCAATACTTCTATTGTTGAAATCGGCTTAACGAATTTGTCCTATAAAGGTTTAATCTCTGTTTTCGATGATGGGGTTACCTCTCGAATCGGAGGCATCATTGGTAAATTCCCGTTGCTTTTGTCAGGGGATCCTAGAATAACATTCGATGATGTTCATGCGGAAAGTGCCGGTAGTAAAGACTTGATAAAGTATACTTATAAGAGTGGAATGACTGAAGAAACTTCTTTATCCATGGGTGGCATTTGTGGTTTGTGCCATTCACCGAGGGTTGTCAGCGGCAGCACTGTTAAAGGAAACTTTGTATGGGATGATGAGAAGAGTTCTTCGACTACACCTGAAAAAGAAACGGATGTTGGTGGTTTGATTGGCTTGGCTCAGGGTAAGGCTGTTGTTTCGTATGAAGTAAAGAATAATTCTTTTGTGGGTGATATGTCGGCCGCATTTAATAAAGGCACTGGTAGGGCTGGCTATTTATTTGGAACTATGGTTGGTGATGGCTTCGGTTCTCAACCTCAAGTTATTTCGAATTTCCATTATGGTAGCGATAATGTTGGGGCTGTTGGTTATTTTAATAATTATGGAGAGTTCCGTAATGTCAAGTATTTTAATGAAGATGGATTCAATAAATTTGTAGCAAAGAACAATGTCCGTAATGCTACTGCAGAAAATCTGCAGGATGGAGAAAATGGCTCCACTTTAAACGGCACGGTTACGGCTTCTTATATGAAGTCTAAGGACTTTGCTGCTTTCCTGAACGGTCCATGGGAAGATGATGATCGAGTCTGGACATACGGAACTACTAGTGACTTCCCGTTTTTGGGCACCCCTGCGGTGTTTACCTTTACAGTCGTCTTTAAGGATGGTGACGGAGCTCAGATAGGGGAGGCGCAAGAACTTAGTTATGGTGCAGCAGCAGTAGCTCCGGATGCTCCGGTAGTTGCAGGTAAATGCTTTACAGGTTGGAGTGAGTCTTTCGACAAGGTCACGAAATCGATGGAGGTTGTTGCCCAATATAAAGCTGGTACTTGCACGTATGATGTTACGTTCAAAGATTGGAATGGAAACATTTTGGAGGCTGTGGCTGAGGATGGAACGCCGATTCCTAATCCTCAGCAAGTGGAAGAGGGCAAGTCTGCTATTGTTCCTCAAGGTCCTAAACATTCGGGAAATCGCTGCTTCCTTAAGTGGGATGATACAGATGCTCTTAATGACTATAAAAATGTGACACATGGGGGAATTGTTGTCACTGCGTTATATAAGGATTGTTATGAAGTCTTTTTCTATGGAATGGATGGTCATTTGATAGTTGATCTCAAGACGGAAGATGGAAAATCTTTGCTTAATCCGCAGATTATTGATAAGGGCAAGGCTGCAACCGCTCCGAAGGAACCTGAACCGACAGCCGATGGCAAGTGCTTTGCTTATTGGGATGAAGACTTCAGTAATGTGACTCAAAAGTTGCTTGTCAAAGCCCAATCAAAGCCATGCGAGTATACGGTCAAGTTTACCTATACAAAGAAAGATGGAACTACAGGTGAAAAAACGGAAGTTGTTGAGTATAATAAGTCTGCAACGCCTCCGAGTGCAGATGATGTTCTTCAGAAAACGGAAGATGGCAAATGCTTTACTGAATGGGATACAGATTTTACTCATGTGAAGGGTGGTTTGACAGTTCTGCCTGTATATGATGCTTGCAAATATACGGTGACATTCACTTATACAAAGAAGAATGGAACTGCAGGCGTAAAGACGGAAGTTGTTGAGTATAACAAGTCCGCAACGCCTCCGAGTACAGATGATGTTCTTCAGAAAACAGAAGATGGCCAATGCTTCTCTGATTGGGATAAAGACTTTGCTCATGTTATGGGTGATATGACCGTTGCTGCACAATATGAAACGTGCAAATATACGGTTAAATTCTATGTCATCAATGATAAGGGCGTTTCTGAACTTTTAGGTCAAGACGTTGTTGAACATGGCAAGTCCGCTACGGCTCCTGAAGCTCCAGCGAAAATGGGCGACTTGTGCTTTGAAACGTGGGCGCCTGGTTTTAGCAATGTGACCAATAAATTGGATGTGACGGCTAAGTATTCTGCCTGTAAGTCCTCCAGCAGTAGCTCTGATCAGCAGTCTAGCTCCAGTTCTTCTATTTCTAGCTCTAGTTCTAGCAGCGAAAACGCCTCGGAATCCTCGAGTTCTTCGAGTGTAGAAAATGGCGACAAGTCTAGTTCTTCTAGCGTTGGTAACGGTTCTAGCAGCAGTGCTGTCAATGACAAGTCTAGCTCTAGCGCAAGCGATATCTTTACGGTTGTTGCAAAACCGACCGCAAAACAAGACGGCAGTGCACTCCGCATGACAATCAACGATACGCTTCCGGATTCGCATGCCAAGGTGGATTACCACATTATTGTGAAGTCTGATGTAGGTACTTACCTCGATACGGTGGTCGATGGAAAAACGGTGGGTGACGTTAAGAACGGCACTTGGAGCTTGGATCCGGCCCCTGCAGGTGAATACAAGGTGCTCATTACGCTTACGAATGGCAAAGATTCCATTGTTGCCTACGATAGTATTTTCGTTGGCAGTACAGAAAAGCGAGTGGATCTGGTTTCGAATACCTGGCAGACGTATTCTCTGTACGCCTTCTGCAATGATAAGGGGGAAAATTGCAAGAACGACTTGAAGGATCGCTTTGCTCGTAAGGCCGAAATTAGGGCCATCGAAGAATGTCGCCAAATGAAGGAAGATCTTGCACGTTCGCCGGATGATGCTGACTTGCGTGAAAGCGTGGATGAAGTCTGCCGTGAAGCAATCGAATCGCAAAACGAAGTTGCAACATCTGTGTTCTGGTGGGATGAATCGAGTCCTATTGGCGATTACTGGCAGTATCGCAGATATGATGCCGATGATAAGTTCGATTCCACTCGCGGTTACTGGTACGGTTCTGTTGACGATGAACCGCTCATGCTCAGCTTGCAGACTCCGAACATGAAGGATGAAATCGTTTGGAAATTGGAAAACAAGTATACCGGTTGGAATTTGGTGGCTAACCCCTATGGTTGGTATGTCAAACTCCCGCAAAACGATGATGTCGTGTTCAAGAAGTGGAAAGCGGATATAAGTGACTACGACACGGTAAGTATACTTGGTCCTTATGAAGCTGTCTGGGCATACACCAGCAAGACTAGAGAATATCGTATTCCTTTGAAGGCTGCAATTGTTCTTGAAGGCGAAAAGAAGACCAAGGCGCTCTCCAAGAGCGCTATGTCCGAAAGTTGGAACCTCCGCGTTGTGCTTACGGATAAAAATGGCAAGCGCGATTATTGGAACGAACTGGCTGCGGGTAGTGTAGCCTCCTCGTTGAGTGAACCGCCTGCAGGCATGGGCGACCGCGTGAACCTCTCCATTGTCGAGGGCAAGCAGCGCTTGGCTAAGAGCGTCAAGAAAAACAGCGATGAACTCGAATGGAATCTCGAAGCAAGCGCTACGACAACTCGTGATGGCAAGTTGAACTTTGAAGGGCTCGAAAGTGTCCGCGCTAAGGGTATGCATGTCTTTGCAACGATTGGCGAAGAAACGTTTGAAGTTGTAAATGACCGTCCGTTGAGCGTAAAACTTTCTTCGAAGGCTAAGAATGTGTCTGTTCGAGTGACCAAGAGTGCAGTACCTGCTCAGGTGGCTAAGAATCTCATTTCGGGATTCCGCGTGAACCAGATGCAGAATGCTTTGAATGTCGGCTTTGAAGGTGTCTCGAAGCTTGCCGGTGCCAAGGTCAAGGTGAGTGTCGTGGGTATCGATGGCCGTGTGGTTGCTACGAGCGGAACAGTTGCTCATGAGGGCACGAACTCTATTTCGATGAAAAAGCCGAAACAGGGTGTCTATTTCGTTCGCCTCAAGGTTGGCAGCCAGAGTGCTGTTACCCGCATTATGGTCCGATAAATCAGTCTAGCCGAACGCAAGTTTAATTACTAAATTTGCGCTCGTTATGACAAAAGCAAAACTCATCAAACTCATTATTGCATCGGTGCTCGCCATCGCTGCCCTCTTCGTCCCGTACGAAGCCCTCGGCTTCGTTGGTGACCACGCGTTGAACACTCTCGAAATTCGCGTCATCGCAATCTTTGTGATGGCAGCCCTTTTCTGGATTCTTCAACCGTTTCCAATCTGGTCCACCTCCATGTTCGTCATCGTGTTGATGATTCTCACGCTTTCGAACTCGGCACTTATCCCGTTCCGCGTGGAAGGTGTTGAACCGCTCAAGTTCAAGGATATCATGGCAACGTTTGCCAATCCGATCATCATGCTCTTCTTGGGTGGCTTCTTCCTTGCTTCTGCCGCTTGCAAGTACAACATGGACAAGAACCTTGCCCGTGTGCTCTTGAAACCGTTCGGCAAGGACCCGAAGTGGGTGCTCCTTGGCCTCATGATCATTACTGCTGTGTTCTCCATGTTCATGAGCAACACCGCTACTGCTGCAATGATGCTCGCTATCCTCGGCCCGGTGCTCAAGCTCTTTGATGCCAACGACCGCGGTAAAGCTGCTTTTGCTCTTGCCATCCCGCTCGGTGCAAACATCGGTGGTATGGGTACTCCGATCGGTACGCCTCCTAACGCCATCGCTCTTGGCGCTCTCCAGTCCAGCGGCTTCAACATCTCGTTTGGCCAGTGGATGGAATTTGGTGTTCCGTATGTGATTGTTATGATGATTCTTGCTTGGTTCTTGCTCCTCAAGCTCTATCCGATCAAGATGAAGGAAATGAACCTCGATATCGAAGGTGCTGAAGGTTTTGACAAGAGCCCGCGCGCTATCATCGTTTACATTACCTTTGCTGTGTGCGTGATTTTGTGGGTGACGGGTAGCAAGGTTCACGGTCTTAACGACAACGTGATTGCTATGATCCCGATGGCTGTGTTTGCTTTGACGGGTGTGATTACTAAGAAAGACCTCAACGAAATGAGCTGGGACGTTCTTTGGCTCGTGGCTGGTGGTTTTGCTCTTGGTCTCGGTTTGCAGCAGACTGGTCTTGCAAAGGACCTCATCAACGCTATTCCGTTCAATACCTGGTCTCCGGTCGTCCTCATGGTCGGTTGCGGCTTCATCTGCCTCTTCATGGCAAACTTCATGAGCCACACCTCTACGGCTAGCTTGCTCGTCCCGATCTTCATCGTCGTGGCTGTGAGCTGCAAGGACAACCTCGCTCCGCTCGGTGGCGTGACCTCCTTGATGGTCGCTGTCGCATTCGCAAGCTCTCTCGGTATGTGCCTCCCGATTTCTACGCCTCCTAACGCACTTGCACACGCAACGGGTTACACGGATACGCGTGGCATGGCTATCACGGGTATCGTGATGGGTATCGGCGGTCTCGTTCTTTCCTGGATCATGATGTTCGGCCTTTCCAAGGTGAACTTCTTCGAAGATCCGGCTGACGTCGCTGTTGCTCCTGCCGCCGCCGCTGCCCCGGCTCCTGCCGCACCTGTTTATGCAAAGCCTGCCGAAGTTGCTGCTCCGGCCGAAACAATCGCTGAACCGGCCGCACCTGTTGCCGATAGCGCCGCTGTCGCCATCCCGGCTGACTCTGTTGCTAAGGTTGTGGTTGATTCCACTGCTAAGTAATTGAAATGTCACCCCGGCTTCCAGGTCGCTGAACTGGTATGCTGAGCCAGCCGAAGCGCCGGGGGCGCCATCTACGAAAATTCGCTCGGGTAATCCCCGGGCTTTTTTTGTATTCACTTCATCTATTTGTAAAAAGTCTTTCACAAATACCGGTGGTTTGAATAAGATATTATCTTCCAATGTTGTCTGTATAATCCCAAGAGGGGGTGATTTTTTATTCAAAATAACCCAAATGGGTTATTGTAATGTAATGTTGTTGTAAGTATTTTCTAAATAACTTAAACAAAGGAAAGATAAAATGGCTAAAAAACTGAAAAAAGCTGGAAAATTCTCTGTAAACGACTTGCTCCCGGGCGATATTTTAGTATTTAAGGGAGACATTGACGATGATATTAGTAAACTTATCATGAAGTTCACTGGTTCCGATGTGTCGCATGGTGCAATCTTTGTTCAAAATGAAGAAAGCGTCCTTGCTGAAGCGGGTCTTGAAGGAATTCATGCAACTCGAACGAGAGACGATTCTAGCGCTCGCGAAGCTTATGTGATGCGTCATAATAAGGCTAGTAAAAAGGGTGTTGAACCTGTTGTGCCGATTGCTAAGAATTATGTGCTCCAGGACTTGCCTTATCCGTTTTCTGATTTGATTCTTTTGGGCTTGATTCTTATCTTCAAGCAGAAGGTTACAAAACCGCTTGTATCTCGAGTTGTAGTTGAATTCTTGTGCTTGGTTGCTGCAGAACTCAAAAAAATCATCGAAGAAAAGAATACCCCGGGCAAGCATACGATGGTGTGCTCTTCGTTTGTTTACCAGTGCTACTTGGATGCATCCAAGAAAAATCCGGCTCTTAAGCTGAAGATTAAGGATGGTGGTGATGTCGGCTTTAAGGATCATCCCCTTATTGGTCGCAAGTCGAAGTCCTTCTCGCTCTTCGATATGTATGCCGATTACGTAGCATCGCATGAAGACGAATGTAAAAAGGACTTCAAGGCTAAAAAGCTTGAACCTGCAAAGAAGCTCCGTTCCAAAAAAGAAATTTTGGCCGATTTGGAAAAGCTTGTCTTAAATAAGGGTGCCGATAAGCTTCCGGAATTGACTCCTGAAACAATTTCTGTTCTCATAGATATCATTAATGCCATTAAGGATGTAATCCAAGCCTTGGTGACGTTCTTGAAGGGCGACCGAGTTTCGTTCTCCGAAATGATGAAGGTTGCAAGAGAACAACAGGCCATGTTTGTAACGCCTAATGATTTGGTCAAGAACGTGACTAACGCTACAAACGTTGGCATGGTCAAGCTTGGCCGTTATGGCGGTGAATACGACGACAACTGGAAAAAATAAGATTTAGCCCGCTTGGCGGGCTTTTTCTTTGCGATAAAATTCTATGCAATAAAAAAATCCTCGCTTTTCAGCGAGGATTTTTCAGTGGTCGATACAGAACTCGAATCTGTGACCTCTACCATGTCAAGGTAGCGCTCTAACCAACTGAGCTAATCGACCATTAAGGTAGCCCAATATTAGAAAAAGATTGGGCGCTTGTCAAGGGCGCTGGCCATAAAAATCAAAAAAAATCCCAGACGGGTCAGTATTACCGGTCATCTTCTGCAATCCAGTATTGCAACCGCCCTTTGAAGGTGATTGGAGGGAGACTGTCGTTGCAAACTCCCTGTCTGCAGTCTTTAAACTGCAAATTTAATGTAGCAGTCCACTTTATATCGTCTTTTTGGTCAATCGTTGCGTAATTGTCGTTGCCGACGAGTGGAGCCCTGGTCGTTGCTTGGATTTGTATCCATGTGTAGCTTGCTACAATTCCGTTTTTCCCGAGCTTGGGCTCGTTGACCATGATGTTCATTTGGTCTTTGCGTTCGCTGCGTTCCATGGGAACTTTAATCAGCAGGTAATGGTGACTGTTCCTGATGAATGGAATTTCGACATCGTTTCGTTCCAGTTCCTGCGTGATTTCGTCGCCACCGTTAATACTGTACTTGAGATAACCACCGCCTTTGACTTCCCAACTGTCGTTGATGCCGCTACAAGCGGTAAGGCCTGCAACGATGAACGGGACGAAAATTTTAAAAGTAGAGTGCATTTTATTAAGATAAAAATGATTGTTTAAAAACGTCATTCCGAGCGAAGTTATCCATTAAGGTATAAAATAGAAAAAACGCCGGGCATTGATGCTCGGCGCGTTTTAGAAGTAATACGAACCTTCCTACAGTTTATTGCCTGTTGGTTAAGTTGTTATGCTCTTCCGTCAACGGAAGAATCATTGGCCTGAGGCGGCTGGTTCTGCTGTGTAAGGCGCGGGTCTTCGAGAATGTACAGCGGGAGTGCTGCAAGTTCTTCGTTGTCTGCGACGAGGCGCACAATGTACTTGTCCGGACGCGTGAACTGCAAACGCTGCATGTTCAAAATCATGTTGACAGCGGCTGTGTCAAAGCCCGGAGCAACCGGCTGGAGTTCAATTTCGGACTGCATCGGCGGCACAATCGGGTGGCCAACGACATCTTCGATAGACAAGCTCAACTGATGCGTCCCTGCTTCGGCACGCTGGTAGCGCAAGCGGAATGCAGCAGAGCACTGCGGAATCACAAGCGGAAACTTTGAGAAAATGCGGTCAAATGCACCAAGAATGTTCATGCGTCCACCAATATCATTTGCAGTGGCGGCATCACAAATAGCGGCAATTTCAATATTCATTAAGGGATCTCCCAGTATTAGATAAATGTTTAACTAAATTATAATTATATTCGAAAAAAGACGAGGATTTTATGCAAGAAATTCCACTTTGGTACTGGTTAATCGTGTTTTTTGGCCTTGGCGCCTGTGTCGGAAGCTTCTATAACGTCATTGTGTACCGTATGCCGCGTGGAATTTCGCTTTTGAACCCTCCTTCGCATTGCCCTCTTTGCAAAAAGAGAATTCCAATCCGCTACAATTTGCCGATTGTCGGTTGGCTTTGGTTGCGCGGCAAGAGCGCCTGTTGCAAACAGCCTATTAGCGTCATTTACCCGATTGGCGAGAGTCTTTGCGGACTTCTGGGGGCATTTGCTCTTTATTCGGCTGCTGGTTTTGGGACAGACCTGACACGACCGGTGTTGGCGCCTGAAACTTGGGCGAACGCCGCAGCGATGTTCTGGCTTTTGCTTGGGGCTTATCCGGTATGCGCGGTGGATTGCAAGTATAAGCTCATTCCCGATTCCATCTCGGTGGGTGGGATTGTCGCAGGACTTTTGATTTCGCTTGTGCCGGGTGGTATTACGCCACTCCAGAGTTTACTCGGAGCGGTTCTTGCGGGCGGTGGACTGTATTTGCTTGGCTGGATTGCGACCAAAGTTCTCAAGAAAGATGCAATGGGTTTTGGTGATGTCAAGCTTTTGGCGGGTTATGGCGCCTTGATGGGCTTTACTGGTGCGGTGGAGACTCTTTTGGTAGCGGCTTTCCTTGGAATTTTTGTGATGGTTCCGTATGGAATGATTAAGAACAAAGCCGCAGAAAAGGGTGCAAAAAATAAAAATGCGCCCGAAAACGAAGAAAACGGGCAAATTCCATTTGGCCCGTTCCTTGCAATAGCTGCCCCGATTATTTATCTCTGGGGCTCAATGATTTTGGATGCTTATTTAAAGTATGTGCTTGGGGAATGACGTTGCTCTACCGACTACTTTTTCTTCTTTCCTGGTCTCTGTGGCATGAACGGGCTTTTGGCGTTTGGTTCGCTTGAACCCTTTGCCGAAACCGTTTCTTGACTTGTGACCACGGAATCTCCGACGCTCAAACCGCGCAAAATCTGTACGTTCACGCCGTCGCTAAGGCCTATCTTCACGCGGCGCGGAGCTGCCTTGCCATTGATGTTTATCCAAACATGGTCTCCTTCAAGTTTTGGCTTCTTGTGCTTTTTCTTGGCGCCTGTACTTGGTGCTCCACCCGGTCCCATGCCTGGAGGCGGGGGCGGGAAGTTGTCGCTTGCAACCGTGGAATCCGCAGTCTTGGGACGTTCCGGACGCGGCATATCTTTCGGGTCCATCATCGGGGTGCCTGCAGCCGGGGTGAACTTGAGAGCCTTGATCGGAATGGTTACGGCATCTGTAATCTCTTGCGTGACGATGGTGCAAGTGGCTGTCATGCCCGGTAAAAGTTTTTGTTCCGGGTTTTCGGCGGTAATTACGACCGTGTATGTCACCACATTGCTCGTTGTTGTCGGATTCAAGCGGACTTCTTGCACAGTACCATGGAATGTGTCATTCTGGAAGGCGTCGACTGTAAATGTAACGCGTTGACCGGTCTTGACTTGGCCGATGTCTGCTTCGTCAACTGCAGCCATGACTTTCATTTGGCTCAAGTCTTTTGCGATGACGAACAACGTCGGAGTGCTCATGGAGGCGGCAACGGTCTGACCTACATCGACGGCGCGTTTTAACACAACTCCGTCAATCGGGCTCTTGATGGTCGCGTAGCTTAAGTTCAGCTTGGCTTGTGCGACTTCGTTCTTGCGCTGCTCGACGGAGAGCTTGGCCGCGTTCAAGTTGTATTCGGCCTGTTCCAGTTCAACGGCGCTTGCGCTTTTGCTTTCGGCGAGCTTCTTGACGCGGTTGTACGTGCTTTGTTTGTAATTCAAGTCGTTTTCGGCACTCTTGTACGAAATAGTCGTCTGCTTTAACGTCGACTGCAACTTGGACTTGTCGAGTTCAGCAATGACCTGGCCTTTTTTGACCTTGGAGTTGAAATCGACGTTAATTTTGGCAATATCGCCAGAAACCTGCGTACCGACTTCCACTTGGTCAACCGGTTCAAGCGTACCCGTTGCCGAAATTGTCGTCTTGATGGTGTCTGTAACCACCTTGGTACTTATGAGGGCGCCAGCCTGGCTGGTAGCGTCCGTGTTGAAGAAGTACGATTTAACGCCGAGGGCAACGCCTGCCAAAACGGCGATAACGATGATGATTTTCAAAAGTTTTTTCATAAGCATTAGAAAAATAGAAACATTGATTTTTTATTACAGCAATTTTGATGAATTGTGGACGCATAAGGTTGCAAATTTTCTAGCTTAAAGGACATGACTCGCGTACGCAAAAAAGACGATAGTGCAGAAGTCCGTAAAGTGACTTGGGTGGGGCTCGGCTGGAACGCCACTTTGTCCGTTGCTAAGTTTGTCGTTGGCGTATTCGGGAATTCCCAGGCGCTTGTGGCAGACGCTATTCATAGCGCGTCTGATTTTGTAACCGATGTCGCGGTTATTGTGGGGAGCCATTTCTGGAACTCACCTCCCGATGCTGAACACCCTTATGGTCATAGGCGCTTTGAAACGGTAATTACTATAGGCATTGGTCTTGCTGTTGCCGCTGTGGGCGTGGGTATTGGCTATAACGCCATTTTAGCCTTGCTGTCGGGGGAGGCTTCGCACCCGGAAATGTCGGTGGCGATTATGGCTCTTGCCTCGATTCTTGTAAAAGAGATTCTCTTCCGCTATACACGAAATGCGGGTCGACGGATCCGCAGTCAGGCGCTTGAGGCGAATGCTTGGCACCACCGTAGCGATTCTTTCAGTTCGATTCCTGTGCTTGTGGCGGTCATTTTTGCCATTTTGCTTCCGCAATTGTGGTTTGCCGACTCTGTCGGTGCGCTCGTTGTGGCCTTTTTCATTTTACATTCTGCGATAGAAATTGCGGCTCCAGGCCTTCGACAGCTAGTTGACCGCGGTGCCAATCCCGAAGTTCTTTTGAAATTGAAAGATTTGGCACTTTCGCACCCGAAAGTCATCAGTTTACATGGGCTCCGTTCTCGTTATGTCGGGAGTGACTTGCATGTGGACGTGCACATTGTCGTCGATGACCAGATGACCTTGAAAGATGCGCATGATGTTGCCGAAGAGGTTGAGCAGTTGCTCATCGATTCTAACGAAAACGTTGTCGATGCCCTCGTGCACATTGACCCCTACAACGCCAACCGTGCTGCCCAAGGCGACATCAAAACAATAGAGAAATAGTTATTTAGTGCCTTCGGCACAGTTACTAGTTAATAGTTGGTAGTTACTAGAAGTTTCTACGTAAACATTTCAAGTAACTATGGTTATTGCGTCGTATTGTTTTTAAATGAATGTGTAAATGTTCGTCGAGAGAATAAAGCGTCGGCCAAGGTATTGTCTTCGCAGTAGCGTGCAAAACGAGAGTCGCGGGCGACTGCTTGCAGGCGCACATGACCGAGTGAAGCCGCTGACGCCGTAGGCGTCAACTCTGAGCTGGGGCCCCGCCCGCATGAAGTTCATTTTAAATTAAAAAGGCTTTGGGCGTAAGCCCATATCACTTTTCACACCAGTAAATATTCCAATGTGGTATTAGGTCTTTGGCGAAATAGCCTTGCCGTAACTTCGTTTCTAATTATATTAGTTTAGAACAAGCTGCGAGGTAGGATATGGTACTCGAAGAATTTTACAAGCTGAATAATGGTCAGCGAATCCCCAAAATTGCTCTAGGGACATGGCAAACCCCAAATGACGTGGCTGCGACTGCTGTTGCAACCGCTATTGATGCCGGCTATCGCCATATCGATACTGCTATTGCGTACGAAAACGAGGCTGGTGTAGGGGCCGGGCTCAAGGCCGCACTCAAGTCAACCGGGATTCATCGCGAAAGCGTCTTTATCACCACGAAAATCCCTGCCGAAGTCAAGAATTATGATGATGCGGTTCGCTGTATCCAGGAATCGATGGGTCGACTGGATGCGTTCCACATCGACATGATGCTTATCCATGCTCCTCGACCATGGGCCGAAATGGGTTCGACTTCTGGGAATCGCTATTTCAAGGAAAATCTTGAAGTCTGGAAAGCTCTTGAAGGGGCTTACGAGGCGGGTAAAATCCGAGCCATTGGCGTTTCGAATTTTGAAATTAGCGACTTGAATAATTTGCTGGCCGGTGCTCGCGTGATTCCCGCTGTGAACCAAATTCGCGTTCATGTTGGGCATGTGCCGACTGAATTGATTGATTTCTGTGAACAGAGCGGAATTCTGGTAGAAGCGTATTCGCCGAATGCTACAGGGCGCCTTTTGAAAGTGCCCGAAGTTTGTGCGATGGCTGAAAAATACCATGTTTCGGTGCCGCAACTTGCAAGCCGCTTTGTGCTGCAACTCGGGCTGTTGCCGCTCCCGAAATCAGTTCATGAAGAACGCATCCGTCAAAACGCCAAGCTTGATTTCGAAATTAATTCGAACGATATGGCCTCTCTCCTTGAAATTGATGGATTGTAAATAAAAATTATACTCAAAATTCAAAACGCATCAGAATGATGCGTTTTTTTGTATAAATAGAATTTTTTTTGAAATTAAAGAAATTTTGTACTTTATTTGCTTAAATAAATTAAATGATATTAAACTTTGTTTATAATAATTTATACAATCTTGTATTGAAAATGTAATTTGTTTGCGTTATATTATATGTACTGTTTAAAAAACAAAGGAAAAAGTAATGAAAAAAATATACTTGCCAATGATGCTTGCTGCATCATTTGGAATTGCAAACGCTACTCCAATGCCTACATATACAGGTAACTGTAACATTGATGGGTACGATCATTCAACTATTTGCGGTATTCCACCGTGGATTCATGTCTATGGAAGTCCCCTTGGTGTTTCTACGGATCATGCTTGCACCGATTATCAATTTTTTCACGGTTATGATGGCTACACTCCGGGTTTAGGCAAACCTTATGTAATTCATAACAATAAATCCCAATCGATTAATGGGTTTAAACTTTATTATTATTTTACGGCTCCTCCTTCACGACAATTTAATGTGAAGGTATATCGTTATCTTTATGCAGACAGAAACGATCGTGGTCGTGTGATGGTTGATAATTCTATTCAGCCTAATAGCATACAAATTGAAAACTTGTCCGAAACTCAGCACAGGGCCGTTCTTGATTACAGTAATGTGTCTATTGCTAAGTCAAGTCGCTTCCCTGCACAAGGTGGAATTTATATTAGGGTGGCTTCGACGGATTCTTATGGCATTGATGGGTATGAGCTGAATGGCTTTGTGATTGGATCAAAGTCAGGTACTGTTTTGTATGGCCCGGATTTGAATGATGAAGGAACGACAACTCTTCCTTTAACAGCAAGGCGAATTGGTGTTTTGACGGACGAATCGACGTGTCCTGATTATAGTATGATTTCGCTTGATGTGGAAGATTCGAATGATCAGACTTCTATCACTCATGTTGGTGGTGCCTCAGGAAGCCCTATAGGAGTTCAGAAGGCTGGGTCATATCTTCGTTTCAAGTATTGCGGACTTTCTTATAGCCGACTTCCTCAAGCCAGATTTGGCTATGCCGTATTGAAGCTTGATTCTGAATGCCCTGCTGGATCAGTTCCTATTATTCGTACCCATGATACGGAAGATTCTAATAATAATGACTCGTATACGGGTTATATATGGCCGAATTCTGTAGTTAAGGGACCTGCTCATACAGTACTGCAATATTGCTTTGTCTCGAGTAAGGCTGGCTCGTCAATCAAATATCCCTTTGAGAAAAAGTATGGTGTTTTTGCAAGTAATCGTGCTTATTATGGTGACGAAAATAATATTTCTGTTAGCAAGGTCTTTGTTGATGACGAAAACAATGGCAACCAAAATTCTTGGGACAGAAGTGGAGTTCCCCTCCATTTGCGCAGTTTGACTCAAGACGTTATGACTGGTTATGAAGATACTGAGTATTATGTTGCAAGATGGGTTGGACCTGAAAACGCTATGCTTTCTAAGTCTGCCGAAGTTGCTGATGTGCACCATTCTGTAAACAACTCGTATGTTGCAGCTGCTCCGCTTGCTCCGGCAATTAAGGGCTTGAACCGTTCTGCCGTAGCTGTTGAGCTCCAGTCTGCTGGTGACGCAAAGATTTCTATTGTCGGAATCAATGGTGCTGTTGTCGCTAATATTACAGAAAAAAATCTCCAGCCGGGCGTCCATCAAATCAAGTGGAATGCCGGGATGGTGCCGAGCGGTCGCTATGTCGTGAAAATTGAACAGAACGGTATGGTGAACGCCAAGAACGTTATTCTAAAATAAATAAAGTTCATTTGATTTGTGAAAAAGTGCCGCTCTAATGAGCGGCACTTTTTGCATCAAGGAGCCCTATGAAGGGCTTTTTTTGGAGTTTCTTTTACTTTATGTTTATGCGCTTGTAGTTGTTGCCCACTTTGACAATGTAAGAACCTGCGGTAGCAACCTTTACGCGAGTGTCGCTGCTGTTCAACTTGCCGTTCGAAATTACATGCCCGTTAATATCCATAATTGCGTATTGTTTTGCAATATTCATTTTTTCTGTGGTAATTGTAATTTCGAGAGCGCCAGATTTTGCAATGCTAAAGTTGTTTGTGATGCTAGCAGGAATTCTGCGTTCTGCGACAGATGTGGTACCTTTCACTTGGAGCTGCAAGACGTATTGATCGGAATCTATCTTGACGATTAAATAATATGTTCCTGGATTAAACGTTTCCTTCAGTTTGTTTTCATTAATTACGGGGCGCATTGGATTAGAAACGTCGAATATGCCGTTGAGCTGAATTGGGTTTGCTGTGAATTCTGCTTCGCTAATCAGAGTCTTTGTTGCATCGGTTCCAGTTTTGTCTGTAGTTAATTGGTAACGGATTTTCATTGTTTTCGGCGCGTCAGCGGTGTCGCAAACGATGGTCGTTGGTGTGCAAGAAGTTCCATCGCTAATGGCGCGGCAGACTTTATATGTGTTAAAATTGCTTACTTTTTGTGGGTCTGTGTTATATCGGCTATTTTCAACTCTAATACCAGAAGCAAATTTGGGGAATAGCATGCTTGTGCTGATTTTTAGGTCTCCAGATGTAGTACGGCGGTTGCAATAGAATATATCGATGTCGTAAAGTTCGCCGATTGTTGCGTTGGGCATAAACTTGTCTACATCTACGTAACCGGGGGCTGCAAGGTGAGTGCCTCCAATGTCGATGGCGAGTTTGTTATCGATGTAAACCCAAATATCGTCACTGCCGCTAATGCTGAATTTTAAACCGTTCTTGAATCTAAATGTAGAGTGCATTTCGGCGCAGAAATGTTGGTTGCGGCCTCCATTGCCTTCTGTGACGCTGACATTTGATGACCAACGGGGAACGCCTGCGGTTGCTTTAGTTTCTGAGCCTTCGGTAAACAGTGGCCAATTTGTAGGTGCCTGATCTGTGCAGCTCCAACCGAAAACGCAATCGATTGTGGAATTGATGCTCTTGAAGAATGTCTCGGTTTCGGCTGCGTCGGCGAATAATCCGTTGCAGTCGTGTCCTTTGTTCCAACCGGGGCCATTGCAAGTCAGGTCGAATACAGGGACGAATTCGGTGGAATCTATTTTGCGGAGCTTTTCGCCATGGAAAATGGGGCCTTCTGCATAATGCTTTGTACGAGCTGCGGGAGCGGGTACTTGATTTGCAAAGTATGATTTTACCAACTCGTTAGTTTTTCCTTCTACAGGGAAGAATCCTCCGGGTACGGGAATCCTAAGATTTGGACTTGTGAAATTGTCTGAATTGAATTCCCATTTGCCGTGGTTAGTGCGGGTGAATGGAATGTCGAAACAGGATGCTTCGTTTACGCCTTCGGTGTAATTAAACAATTGGTTGAAATACTTTTCGTCAATGAAGCATTTTTTGCCTGCTGCAGAAAGTTTAGGCTTTTTGATTGTTTTGTCCAAAGTGGAGTCGACAAGACCTGTTGTAACGCCTAAGCATGCGTTGATGGCTTCGAGGACTTTGGCTCTTTCGACGTCTTGCGCGGCTAATCCTGATTGAGCTTGACAACCTTCGCCGCCTGCAGCGTAGCAGGAGAATGACGGGTGCAAGCTTGCGTCTGTATCGTAAATAGTGGCTGCAAGGTTGAACGAGCAGGTGCCTGTAATCATAGGCCTTTCTGTGAACCAGCCTTTTGTAGCTGAAGGGAGCTCGCTTGCTCGATTTCCGTCTGCAACAAAATAAAGAGTGTTAATGAATGTGGCTTCGGAAGCGAAAACTTGAAAAACGTCGGCTAGAGGGATGGCTTGTAGAGAGTCGCTGTTTTCGCCACCCATGCCGATACTGTTTCTGAGTTCTTCGTCATCATCGGTATGGAATACAACTTTGTTTGGAATTTCTTCGTCGACGTATTTGCGGATGAACCATCCACAGTGATCGGGATCCGGCGTTAAGGCGTGGCTTTGCCCGTCTTCGTAAATCATTGGCGTGGAACTGTTCCAGGTTGCGTTGTCGGGCAAGAATACGTGAAGTTCACGGACTGTTTCTGCCCAAACGGTGGATAATCCTAACGCAATGATTGATGAGCCTACAATTCTAGTTAGTCTCATATGTTTCCTCCTTTGTATATAAATAATTTACTATGAAAATAAATTCTTTCAAAAAAGTTAGTTTGTTGCAAAAATCTGTTTTTATTCTGTTAATTGAAAATTAACGTACCGCCAAAGGCGGTCCGCGTATCATCGCTGTATCATATAAAGTATATGCAACATAGCGTTGCATTAAGACGAAAAAATCCCGTTCGTTTGAACGGGATTTCTTACTCGTGTCACCCCGGACTTGTTCTCTTTGACCACTTAGAGCTTTAGCTCTTACGTGGTCATGATCCGCGTATGGGGACGGGGTCGCCAATGTATTTTACTTTAGTCGTTAATCATGTGCTCGTAGAACTTACGGTACATGTCCTTTTCTTCGGTCTTGCGTACGGCAATTGCGTCTTGCGGATGGCGGTTGAGCATACCCGTAATCATCTGCGGGATGATGTAGCCCCATTCGTACTTGCTTTGCAACGGCAAGAAGAGTTCCTGAATGGCGTCGAGAACCGGGCGGAGATCATACTTCGGATTCTTGAGGAAACCGAGGAGGAGTTCCGTGGTGCAGTTTCCTGCGCCGCGGCCCATGCCGGATACGGAACCGTCGAGATAATCAACGTGGTTGATGATGGCCTGGATCGTGTTGGAGAAGGCGAGCTGTTGGTTGTTGTGGCCATGGAAGCCGAACTTCTTGTTCTTCACGATTCCCTTGTAGCGGGCGAGTTCCTTGTCGATGTCTTCTTGGTAGAAAGCGCCGAAGCTGTCGACGAGGTAAAGCACGTCGGCGTGGCATTCTTCGTTGACCTGGTGGAGCGCTTCATCGAGTTCCGGACCACGGTCGCGGCTCACGGCCATGATGTTGAGCGTCGTTTCATAGCCCATGTCGTGGAAGGCATTCACCATGCTGATGCCCTTGTCGATGTTCTTGACGTAGCTTGCCACGCGGAACATCTGGTACGGGCTTTCGGAAGCGGGCTTCACAGCGTCCATGTTGACGCGACCCACGTCGGCCATCACAGCCATCTTCATCTTGGAATCGATGCCGTCCTTGACCTTCCAGAGCAAATCATCGTCGCAGAACTTCCATGGACCATATTCCTTCGGGTCGAAGAGTTCCGGAGAGTTCTTGTAACCCATTTCCATGTAGTCTACGCCGGCTGCTGTGAGAAGGGTGTACAATCTACGCACGAATTCAAGAGAAAAATCGTGCTTGTTGACGAGGCCGCCATCGCGGATCGTGCAGTCGAGAACTTTAATTGTTTCGTAGTACATGTTTGTATCTTCTGTTTTTTGGTTATTGTAGTCTAAGACGTCGTTCTGAGCGATGAAATCGCGAAGAATCCAGTCATTTTTTCCTTGCCTCGCAAACATAGGTTTTGAAATTTGAATGGTCAATAAATTTTTTTAGGTTTCTGAAAAATAATTGTTATTTAACGTAAATTTTGCGTTAAAATGATAAGAAAAGGTCTTTTCACATTGATTTATGTGGATGCTTTGGGGTCGAAACCGCTCCGTTAAGAAGTTAATAGCTATAAAATCCCCTTAATAAATTGCAATTTTAGTTCGCTAGGAGAAGCCTTTCTGTAGGGCTAGAAGCGATTTATTTTATAATCTACGCTATAATTGCGTTGAATGTAACCCTTTGTCATTCCCGCGAAAGCGGGAATCTCCCTCTCGTATTAAAAGGAGATGCCCTCCCCATACGCGGATCATGACTACTAAGCAGCATAGCTGCAAGTAGTCAAAGACATTAAGTGGGGCATGACAGTTTTGCTTTGTCGTTCCATCTCGTATGAGGTTTATTTTACTTTTTTCCATAGCACCGCGAATCTATATTTAGCGCATGCGTATATATAAGCTTTCTCCGATTTTCTCGGCCGCGGTTCTTTTGAGCGCGGGCGTAGCCTCTGCTGAAACCAAGTTCTTCTACAACCAGGTCGGTTATGACGTTGGTCAACCGATTTCCGTGATTGTCAAGAGCGATAACCTCGCGGATGGCGCTGAATTTAGCGTGATGTCGAATGGCGCAGCCGTCAAGACGGGCAAACTTTCGGCAGGTTCAAATCCGGACAACTGGCTGAACAATGGCAAGTTTTACGTGGCGGACTTGACTGCCCTTGGCCTCACGGCGGGCAAGTACACCTTGCAGGTTTCCGAGAATGGCCAACCGCAAAATTCCGGCGAGTTTACGATTGAGGAAAATGCACTTGCAAAAAATACGCTTGCGACGGTTCTTGACTACTTCTACAATGACCGCGCGAACAATCCGACTGTCGAAGGTTGGGATAAGAGTTTGCCTGTGTACAAGTCCGATAAAAAGCTCGATGTGCATGGCGGCTGGTACGATGCTAGTGGCGATGTCAGCAAATACTTGAGCCATCTTTCTTATGCAAATTATTTGAATCCGCAACAGATTCCTTTGACCGTTTGGTCGCTTGCTTTTGCTTCGGAGCGCATTCCGAAATTGCTTTCTTCGACTTCAACCAAGGCGAAAACGGCGGACGAAGCCGCTTACGGTGCGGACTTCTTGGTGCGCATGCTCGACGAACAGGGCTTTTTCTACATGACCGTATTCGATAACTGGGGCAGTCCGTATTCGAGTCGCGAACTTTGTGCGTTCTCGGGTTCCGATGGAAAAAAATCGACGGATTACCAGACGGCCTTCCGCGAAGGTGGTGGCATGGCAATCGCAGCTTTGGCTACTGCCGCAAGACTCGGCCTTAAGGGTGACTTTACGAGCGAACAGTACCTCGCTGCGGCTGAAAAAGCTTTTGCACATTTGTCTGAAAAACAGAGCATTGGCGGCAATTGCGCTTATTGCGATGATGGCAAGGAAAATATTATTGACGACTACACGGCGCTTTTGGCGGCCACAGAACTTTTTGCAGCAAATCCAAAGCGCGAGTATATTGAAGCTGCTCGTAAACGTGCAAATCACCTGGCGGCTCGCGTTAGTGACGATGGCTATTTCTGGAGCGACGATGCTAAAACGCGTCCGTTCTGGCATGCGAGCGATGCTGGGCTTCCGCTAATTGCGCTTCTTCGTTTTTCCGAAGTTGAAAGCTCTATCAAGGGTGGTGAATTTGATGCGTGGATGTGTCTCGATTGCATTGGTTGCGGTTGCGTAAATTCGAATTTAGATGGAGCTTTCGATGCCATAAAATCTCACTACGAATGGCTTGTTAAAATTACGAATAAGGTTGATAATCCGTTCGGTTATGCCCGCCAAACTTACAAGACTCAGGATAAAATAAAAGATGGTTTCTTTATCCCGCATGATAATGAAAGCGGCTACTGGTGGCAGGGCGAAGACGCTCGCATTGCAAGCCTTTCGACTGCAATTTTGTATGCAAAGCAGGTTTTAGACGATAAAAACTTATATAAGGATGCGTCGAAATATGCTACGGATCAGCTCGACTGGATTTTGGGCAAGAACCCGTATGCGACTTGCATGATGTATGGCAAGGGAACGAAGAACCCGCAAAAGTATGATGGTCAGTCTGAGTATGATGCAACGCTTGAAGGCGGTATTGCAAACGGCATTACCGGCAAGAATCAGGATGGTTCAGGCATTGCTTGGACGGATGATGGTGTTGCTGCAGTGGGCTTTGATTCCATGAAGGAATCTTGGCAGGTGTGGCGCTGGGATGAACAGTGGCTTCCGCATAGCACATGGTTCTTGATGGCGCTTGTGGAACGCTATGACGAGGTGACGAAATCCGTGAAATTTACTGTCGGGCTCCCGAAGAGTATCGCCGCTGCTAAGATTGGCGTGTCGCTTGTGGGTAACACGTTGTCGCTGAGTTTGCCACGTTCTGTTGTCGGTGAACAAGTGAAGGTGATTGATTTGCGTGGACAAGTGCAAATGAAAAAGGTGGCGCAAAACGTGAACGAGACGATGGATGTAAGTGCGCTCAATCGCGGCGTTTACCTCGTGCAAGTCGGTACGCTACCTGCTAAGAAAATAATGCTGAAATAAAGTGTAAGGAGATTCCCGCTCGGAGGCGGGAATGACAATTGCAGATTGACATGTTTTGCGTGTGTTGTCATGCCCTGCTTGGCAGGGCATCGCCTTTTTTGTCTACTTCCTACTGTCTACTGCGACGAAGTCGCTCTAATTCGTGACTTTGAATTTCTTGGGGCCGGCGTAGGCTTGCTTTACAAGGATGTCTCGGCCTTCTTCCATGAGTTTCTTCGCTTGTTCGGCAAGCTTGTCATCATCTTTTTCCTTGATGACTTTTTCCAAGTGTTCCATTGCCGCATTTACATCAGCTTTTGTCTGGATGCGGAGCTCTGCGATGTCGAAGTGTGCACGGCGTAAAAGGTTTTCATCTTTTTCCTTGGTAATTCCTTTCTCGAGTAGTGCAATTGCTGCTTCGGGGATGTTCTTTTGCTTTGCCGTTGCACCCCATTCAATCCATTGCGTACTCGGGAATTCTGCATAGCAGCCTGCAATTTTGTTTGCTGCATCCTTTACATCTTGGAACTTGATGGGTTCTTCTTTTAACAGTGCCGTGAATCCGTATTGCAACAAACGAACTGCGTTTTCGTTTTCGCCATTGTTTGCGGCTTCCAATCCTTTGCTGATCATGTTTCGTGTGCGTTCACCGGGGGCTACAGAATCTTCTGCTTTTTGTGCAACTGCGGTTGCTTGTTGTGTGCTTTCTTCTACGCGATGAGGCATAAAGTAACCTGCAACTCCGCCCAAGGCAAAGAAGAACGGCGATTCTACAGCTACGGCGTTGAATATGCCGGGGTTCAAGAACCAGTCGATTGCCATACTTGCTACAAGTGCGAATTCCGAAATTTTGCAGATGTAAGAGGGAATGCTTCCTTTTTCTTTGTCAAACGTGTTGGCACCGAGCAAAAAGCAGAGCATCAGGCTCACGCCCATATAACGTTCTGTAGCAAATTGTGCAAAGAACGACGTGTTTACGAGCAAATCGACAAAGAACCCGCTTATAATTGCAATCACGATTGCGTATGCATAAACGAATAACGCGTTCCAGCGCTTTTCGAGCTGCATCAACGTGAACATGAAAATGACAACGAAGAAAATAAAGGACCATATACTCGGGATTAGTAAACTGCAAGTGAGTAAACTTTCTGTGTTGCCACGACTCGGAATGTAAGCCCAACGATAACGGATAAATTTATCGGTGTACTTGTTAATCCACTTTTTGAGTTCCGCCTCGTATTGCTTGTCGGTGGGGAATGAGCCGTGCTCCGCGGCATATTGCTCCTTTCCGCCTTGGTTTTCCCACCATTCGAGGAATTCGCCCTTCATTTCTTCGATGCGGTCCTCGATAATCGGGGTCGGGTTTTCGACTTTATAGCGTTCCTTGTAAAGCTCGAACTCTTGAGCCTTGATTTTTTCGTCGGGCGTGAGGCCCACGTTCTTGAATTCCTGGGCGCGTTCCTCTTGCCACCACTTGTCGAAAGATTCTTGGATGTCTTTTTCTTGACGCAACTGCTGGATCTTGGGGTCGAGCGTTGTCTCGAAGTTGAAAACACCAATGGCAATAATCGCCACGAATGTCAGATAGTGGTGGATTTTGAAAAAACGGAACGGTTTTAGAATTAGGCTCAATATTTTCTTCATACTAACGAATATAAACAAATCGTTAGTCGATAGTTAAGCAAGGGGCTTAAATGGGGGCAAAAGATGTGTTAAAATGTACGTTTACCGTATTCGTTCAGCTGATTCCACAAGAAATCGGTGTTCACGTCGCGGTAGCCGAGGGTGTTCACCTCTTCGCGGAGCTTGTGGGCGAGGGCGAACAAGTTGGGGCTCTTTTTCATGCGTTCGCTGGCATCGAAAGTGGTGAGCGCGTCAATCCAATCATGGATTTCCGGGAAACGGGGGTCGTTGAATACGTTTTCGCGGCCGTTCTCGATATATTCCATGTAGCGCTTGGTGATCAGGCGGCCTTCTTCGGTGTAAATGTCCTTGGCCTTGGGATAGAGTTTTACCCCGGTTAGGTATTCGTGCATGACGGCACCAAAGCTAAAGTAGTCGACCGCGTAGGAAATGTTTTCGCTAGATTGTGCAAGTTCCGGGGCGCTGTAGCTTGGCGAGAAAAGTCCACCGCCTTCGGTGACTGTTTCACGCATTTTAGCTTGGGCGTAGCCGAAGTCGCAAAGTAAAATCTTGTGGTTGTTCTTGTGCGCGGGGTTTTGGCAAAGGAGCAAGTTCTTGGGCTTGATGTCCTTATGCACAATTTGATAGTAATGGAGCTGGCTGATAGTATTGGCGAGGTAGGCTATTTGAGCTACTCGCTTTACGACTTCTTCTTCGGTGAGCTTGGGCTTGATGACCCTGTCGAGGGAACATCCCTTGATAAATTCCAGCTTGAGGTATGGGTGGCGGCCTGCGATGCCTCCGCCAAAAGTCTGCACTACGCCTTCGATATTTGTAGCGCGGATAAGGTTGTTGATGCGGATTTCGTCCTGAAATGCGCTCAAGAGCATGTTCAGGCGGTGCAGGCGGTTCTTACCGGGAGATGCCCAGTATTTGCAAATCTTTACGACGATTTCTTTTTCGTCATAGCGCTTTTCGTCGCGCGGGTGCTGGATCCAAAGTTTGGCGCGGTATAGCTGGTTCGTGCCTTCGAGCGAAAGAGGTTCGATGAGCTCGATTCGCTCGGCGTTGCCGTTGTGCTTAAAGTCCGGGTTATGGTCAAACCACCGCTGGTATTCTGCCATGGTGTAGTTTGGGCGTAACGCTAAATTGCGTGCCACCCTGTCCATCATTTCTGCCAAATTGTTCCAGAACATACAGAAAATTTAATAAAAAAGAAGATGCCCGCTCAGTGGCGGGCATGACAGAGAGCAAAGAGATGCCCGGTCGGAGCCGGGCATGACGAGGGTGTATTTTACTTTTTCTTGTTCTCGTCGGTGTGGCTTCGTGCGAATGTGACCTGCTCTTCGCTCTGTTCTTCGAGTCTGGAGGTGATGAAGTCGTAGGCTTCGTCGACCGTGTCGCAGAACTTGAAGAGCTTAAGGTCTTCGGGGTTGATCATGCCCGTTTCTGCAAAGAATTCCCAGTTGAGGGCTTTCTTCCAGAAGTTGGAATCGAAGATGACGACTGGCATTTGCTGTGCGTACTTATCGGTCTGGATAAGCGTGAGCATTTCGAAGGCTTCGTCGAGTGTGCCGAATCCGCCTGGGAAAATCACCAACGCACGGGCCATGCGCAAGAACCAGTATTTACGAATAAAGAAATAGCGGAACTGGAGGTTCAGTTCGTCATCAATATAAGGGTTGCAATGTTGTTCGAACGGTAACTTGATGTTCAAGCCAACCGAAGGCGTTCCCACGTCCGAGGCACCGCGGTTGCCTGCTTCCATGATGCCCGGACCGCCGCCAGTCATGATGGCGTAGCCGTGGTGACGCTTGTTGATCCACTTGCCGAGCTTGGCGGCAAGTTCACGAGCCGCGTTGTAGGAATCTGCCACTTTGGAGAGTCGGTCTAAGCGGGCAAGTTCCTTTTTGTCTTTGCAACCTTTACGGCGTTTTTTGATCTCGTCGGGCGGGAGAGTACGTGCCGAACCAAAGAATACGATAGAATTCTTTATGTCTTCTTGATCAAAAATCTGTGCAGGTTGGAAAAATTCAGAAAGGAATCGAATGGGGCGTGCTGCATCGCTTTCCAAAAATTCGGCATTGTGGTATGCCATTTGACCCGGAATCGGGTGGACTTTTTTCGGTGCCATAATAAACCTCTTTTTCGTTATATAGAGAATAATATACGATAAAATGGCTTTAGAGGCGAAAAAATAAAGTTTTTATCATCTTACTTGGAGTAACATTTATATATTAGGAGTATGCTAGTAAAAATGTGGACAGATAATTTTGTCATTACGGGCGAGATTGACACGCTGCGTGACGAACGTCTCACGGACTATATCCGTGAAAACAAGGATTTTATCGCAGTGACTCAAGTACGCGTTTGCGACAGGAATGAGAAGGACCTGTTCCGTACGCACTTCTTGAATGTCAGTACGAACCACATTGAAATAATTTTGCCGGCGGAATAAATGCCGGTTACCATTCAATGGCAATTTTCGCGACGAGGAATCGGCGTGCTATGTCGTCTGTTTTCGTCGGGTCAATATCGATACCGAGTAGTCCGGCGAGAATGACGAATGGGCTTGCGGTGGCGCCTTGGTTATTGCACATGACGCGCATGTAGATGGTGCCATCCTTAATTTCTAGCCCGCTAACCAATTCATTCAAATTCATCTGCTGACCGCGGTGGTTCGTCATGATAGGCAACTGCTTCTGTTCGAACTTTTGCATGAGGTCGGCAGGGATGTTTTCGGGCGTGTGGCGGTAAACGATTGCTTTCGGGAAATGCTTCGAGAGCTTTTCCTTGAGCGGTTCGATGTCCACGATTTCCATGCCGTGTGGGAACGGTGCGCTCAGCATTTCGATGGTCTTTTGTTTGCCTTCGGCGGAGATGTCGAGCGGCTGCAGCAATTCGACACTGATGATTTCGCAATAAGTTTCGAGCCCGAGCGGGAGTGCGCCCATGTTCACGATACGTGGCTTGGGGCTAAAGCCTTCGCTGAACTTGACGGGGATACCTGCACAGATAAACGTGCGCTCGAAGAACGAGATCATGTTGTGGTGCGGCAGGAATCGGCTGATGCCAGTCTTCTTGAAGGTAATCTTGTAGCCGTAGCTGACCTTTTGGCTCGGGCGACGGTCGGCAACGAGCTTCTTGATTTCTTCGGGGGTGCGGCTGGGCGCCTTGTGGCGCACAGGATCGTTCGCGAGAACGATTTCCTGGCCAAAGCCAGGAATGCCGCACTTTTGGCAGTCGCCCCACTTGCAGTTTGGCACTGGAGCAGACGTCGGGTCGAATGCTTTTTCCCATTCGCGGCGCAAGTACTGCTTGGACGTGCCTGCGTGGATAAAGTCCCACGGGAACACTTCATCCTTTTCGCGTTCGCGGTAGACCCAAGAGGTATCGTAGCCGCATTCTTCCCAAACCTGTAGCCACTTGTCAAAGTCAAATCGGTAACTATCGCTTTCGAAGATAATGCCCTTCTTGTAGGCGGCGTAAATGACAGGGCCGAGACTGCGGTCACCACGGCTGTAGACTGCCTCGAGGAAACTTGTTTCCCAAGCGGCCCAGTTGATTTTCACATTCGGGTGCTTGTAGAATTTTTCACGCACATAACGGATGTGACCGAGCGCCGTTTCTTTGTCCATAAACGGAGCCCATTGCAGGCCCGTGAACGATTTCGGGATGAGAATGCCGATTGAAACTGCGATTTGGATGCCGCGGTTGTACTTGCGACCAATCTTTACGAGATTGAAAATGAGCTCGCAGAATGCCTGCATGTCATCCAGGTTTTCGGTCGGGAACCCAATCATCGTGTAAAGCTTGATTTTGTTGAATCCGCTGGAGAACGCATGTTCGGCGGCATCATACATGTCCTGGTCGCTGATGGTCTTGTTGATCATCTTGCGGATGCGTTCGGAACCAGTTTCGGGGGCGAACGTGGCGCTGCGACCGCCCTTGAGCGCTGCAACCTTTTCAGCAAGACTTTGTCCAAAACTGTTGACGCGGATACTCGGAAGGCTCACGTCGACATTGTCGTAGAATGGGTCGTCGATGATGGAATCGGTGAGTGCTTCAACCGGCTTGTAGTCGGCGGTAGAAAGCGACAAAAGCCCAAGCTCGCGTTCACCAGTTGCCTGGATGCCCGCTTTGGCAATATCTAGAACGTCGTCCGGATTGAGTTCGCGGCATGGTCTGTACCAAATGCCGGCTTGGCAGAAACGGCAACCCTGCGCACAACCGCGCATCACTTCCACGCTAAAGCGGTTGTGGACAAGTTGCATATTTGCAATCAAGTTCTTGATGGGGTAGTCCTTCGGGTCGAGATACGGGATAAATTGACGGCGGACACCGTTCGTGTGCTCGTAAGAGCCTTTAGCGGGCTCTTTCGGAACGATAACTCCATATTCGTTTTTTACAACTTCGCGGAGGCTCGGTACATACACCCCATCTATTTTAGATAAATTCTCTAGAATCTCGGAACGCTTGAGACCAGCCTTGCGCCCTTCGCCCACACAACGTACAAATTCAACAATTAGCTTTTCACCATCGCCAATCATGAACGCGTCAAAGAAGTCGGCTACCGGTTCCGGGTTCCCCATGGCGGGGCCGCCCGAAACAACGATCGGGTCGCTCTCGGCACGGTCCTTTTGCCATGCCGGAATCCCCGCCAGTTCAAGTACGTACGGGACGTTCGTAAAATTCAGTTCGGTCTGGAGTGTAAGCCCTACGACCTCGTAATCCTTGACAGCCGTATAGCTTGCATGCGTGTAAAGCGGGATGTCGTACTTTTTCATCTCGGCGGCCATGTCGTCCCACGGAGCAAAGGCAACTTCGCAAAGCAGGTCCGGTTCGCGGTTGAGAACGTGGTACAATATGCGCAGCCCGTTGTTGCTCATGCCAATTTCGTAAGTGTCTGGGAACACGAACGCCATGCGAGCAAGCATTTTGCTATGGTCTTTGATGACGCTGTTTGCTTCGCCGCCCATGTAACGGGCGGGGCTTTCTACGGCGGGGAGTGCAAGAGCAAGTTTTTCAAGGATTGTCATGTAATTAAATATAGAATTAAGGAACCAAGACTTGTAATAATCTCTGGAATCGTGTTACTATATAAAATAGGGTGTTTTGCAGATTCCCTTATAGCCATACTACATAACATTTTAATATTATTTGTGTCATGAATATCGTTAAATATATCTTTTGGTTGGTCGCCTTTTTGATGGGCGTCATTGCTGCTTATGTAGTTCCCGAAGAAACGATGTCTTCTGGGGCGAAGTTTGTGTTTGTCGGAGCTTGGGGCGCTGTGCTCGGCTTTGTATTTTACACCGTCTGCCGTAGGCAGATAGAAGCAATCGAAAACGATTTTAACGAAGTGCTGAACAAGCCGCAGCCGAAGGACACGCAGTTTGTGTCGGTCCGCCTGCAAGAAGAAAAGAAAGATCCGCTCCCGCCGGGCGCCATCCCGGTCGCCGAGGCTCTCAAGCAGCCAGTGCCGGCCTCGATTAAAAAACTCGATACGGCAGCCCTCAAGGTTGGATTCCCGCTTGAATCCTGGAACGCTTTCAAAACGAGTGTCTTGCGCAACCGTCCGTTTACCGAAGTTATCGATGCCATGCAAAAACTTATGCCGGAACTTTTTCCGAATGCATCCGGCGTGCTTTATATGTACGGCGGTGTACAGACCGAACTCTCTCAGATTTTCCGCTTTGGCCCGAACGTCATTAGCGACGAAACGGTGACCCCTGCTGAATGTGCTAGCTTTAACGCCGGCGACATTGTTTTGACCGATTACAACTCTCCTGAAGTTCCTAGCGGCTGCACCCACTTGCACCACCGCCCGAAGGGCATTGCCGTGTGCTGCCCGATTGAAGGTCTCGAAGAACACTTTGGCATTTTGACGCTCCAGGTCGATAAACTCCCCGAAAACGAAACCAAGGAATACTGGCAGGCCAAGGTGAGCATCGTTGCTGCCGCGTTTGGTCTCTATGTGGCCAATCAGGACCTGAGCATGCGCTTTGAACAGCACAGCATCCGCGACTTGCTGACCGGTCTTTTTAACAAACGTTATATGGAAGAATCGCTCAACCGCGAAATCACTGCTGCCGTGCGTCACAAGTCGCCCATTGGTATTGCCATGCTTTACCCGGATGCCATCCCTGCCGTGCAGAACAAACAGGGCCGCCACGCCGTGGAACAGCTCTTCTGGGAACTCGGACAGCGCTTGCCGAGCTACATTCGCGGCGAAGATATTCCGTGCCGCTATTCCGATGACGTGTTCTGCGTGATTATGCCGGGTGCCGACCTCAATATTACAAGGAACCGCGCCGAACGCATCCGCAACGAAATCTCGCAGCTCCAGATTGCCTACGGCGAGGGCATTCTTGCCACAACGCTTAGCATGGGCGTAGCCGTGATGCCGACCCACGCAAACGACGCCGGATCGCTTATCTACACCGCCGAAGCCTCGCTCCACATGGCCATGCAGGCTGGCGGAAACCGCGTAGTGATAGCCGACTCCCTGATGAAGAAGTAAGGCTTTTAAAAAGAACCTTTGATAAAGGACTTCCTGTAAAGGAAGTCCTTTTTATATATAGTACTGAGTTCTCGCGATGTTCGCCGCTTTGGATTGTAGCCTTTCTTGCTGGCGGAGAACTAGTTTTTTCGAGGGAATCTTGCCAAAAGTAAAGGTTTGTTAACGAAAAATGCCGAAATGGACGTGACAAAAGTCACAAAATCATCATTTATATTCCAATTTGGAATATAAAAAACAGATGAAAATCCCTTTTTCGTAAAAAATTATCTATATATACTTCATCGGAAAGTTTGGTTAATATTTGCGAATTTTTGCGAAAAACGGCACTTTTGCTGACAAATAAACTAAGTCATGACACAAATGTGACAAAAGTTTGACAAAAGTATTGCTTTTCGAAAAAAAAGTGGATATATTACTGAATGTAAACGAGCAATAACGCTCAAAAAGAATGTGTAACAATAACAAGGAGATACACTATGAAGAAGCAAGGTTTTACCCTTATTGAATTGATGGTCGTGATCGTTATCATGGGCATCCTCGCAGCAGTCGCAGTTCCGAAACTCTTCGGTATGATTGCTAAGTCCAAGGCATCTGAAGTCGGTCCGGCAGCTGGAACCTACGTGAAGTTGCAGCAGGCATACTTCTCTGAAGCAAATCAGGCTGGTGGCTGGCAGTTGATCGGTTACATGGCTCCGGGTACCAATAGTCAAACGACTAACTTCAAGTATAACCCAGGCGAAATTGGTCCTAAAGAAAGTAACGCCCTTGCTTCTGGTACACCTAAGGGCTGGACTGCCGAGAATACCGCTAACTTGAACGAATGTCAGGCTGGTGTAAACTGGACTGTGTCTCTCAAGAAGGAGACTGGAACATCTCAGGATGACATTACCTTCATCGCTTCTGCAGGTGGTGCTGGCTGCGTCGCTCTTACTCCGACCTTCGATAAGATTGGTAAGTAAAAGCTCGCTGACATAAATATTCAAAAAGAGTCCTCCTTGGGAGGACTCTTTTTTCATTTATATGATAAAATACGAGCCGAAAGAGACTCTTTTAAAGACTATTGAATCGAACGATTGGACAACCATTCCGCCAAATCTACGATACGAATACCTTCGTATTGATAAGGTTCATGTTTTGTCCTGGCTATAACCATTTTAGGATATGCGTCGTTGATTTTCAAAAGAGGCGATACCTCACGATCAAAAGTACTTTCTGTGCTAATATCATCCGAAACCTGTATGTAGATTTTTTCATCTTTTTTCAAGGCGACAAAGTCTATTTCTTTTTTATAAAGAAATCCTGCATAAATCTCATAACCACGTCGAAGAAGTTCTATGGCGACTATGTTTTCATACGCCCTGCCATAGTCCATATTTTTTGTTCCAAGCCGAGCGTACTTAAAAGAATGATCTCCCAGATAATACTTGTCTTGTGACGCAAGGTACTTTTTTCCACGAATGTCGTACTTGCGAACTTTATAGAATGCAAACGCGTTACACAGATAACCCACATACGAGCCGATCGTTTTGTCATTAACGGGAACTTTACTACTAGTCAAAGCATCTGAAATGCTTCTTAGGGATGTTATATTGGATATATTGTCAGAAAGAAAGTCGCATAGCCGTTCCAATAAAACCTTATTCCGAATATTGTATTTTTTTACGATATTTCTTAAGACAAGCGAATCAAATACGTCCTTGATGTACTTATATTTATCCGTTGAATTGTTGTACACATAGGAACCGGCCATGCCGCCGCCCTTCAAATATCGGTCAAGTGCACCCTGAATATCTGTTAATTCATAATACCGCATAAACTCAACGAAGGAGAAGGGGAACATTTCTATAGCAAAGGTTCGACCGGTGAATAACGTGGAAAGATCGCTGCTTAAAAGAAATGCATTTGATCCTGTTATGTATATGTCAAATTTTTCTGTTGCATGCAAGCCATTAATTGCTTTTTCAAAACCTTTGCACATCTGAACTTCGTCAATGAAAACGAAATTCGGAACATTTTGTTTGTATTTTTTTTGAACAAAATCATAAAGCGCATGGTATTCTGCTAAAGGCTCTGATTTAGGATCGTTGAAATTCACATGAATTACGTTTGCTTTACGGTTCTCTTTTTTTAAACGCTCCATAAACATGTCCATTAGTTTGGACTTGCCACTGCGGCGAATACCTGTAATAACCTTGATGTCTGGAGTACCGACGACAGACAACAAGCGATTTATGTATTCGATTCTTTGGATTAATTTCATTAGGAAGCCTATTTCGTTATTTCGCAATAATAAAAATAATAAAAAATGCGAAACAAATTTAGCGTGGCTGTATTTTTTTACTTCATCACTACGTGAAGTTGCAAGACGCTTATGCAGGCGAAAGTAATCAGCTTGGCTCTTGGTCCCTCATTGGTTACTCTAGTCCGGGAACCTCCGCAGGTAGCGATACTACTAAGACCAATATCTTGGACTGTTAAAATTTCCGCAGGTAAAACTGGTGTTGTAGCCTATAAAGCTGAAATTCCTACAAATGCGGAAAAACTTACAGCCAACTTCACTCAGTTGAGCCACTAATTAAATTAAGCTTTAAAGAGTCGATGCAAATCTTTTAAAAGGACCTCCATTTGGAGGCCCTTTTTTGTATATCTGATTATTTCAATCTTCTAAATTTCACTCTTGACAATGCTTATAGGATTTGCTCATTTATGATTTAGTAAATCTAAAATGAGTAAAATATGTTTTGTGGTATGACATTTGAATAAATGGCTCGGTAATTTTGGAAAAGGCAAAAGAGGAAGTTGTCAATGAGAAATGTTTTTATATTTCATATTGTGAAGAAAAAAATAGATTTTCCCATTGCTATAGCAATTAACGTCCTGTTTTTTGTTTTATTTGCCTTTTTAGGCGTTTCACGTTATGGAGCTCTTGACGATTACTTTATGTCAACCGTGCTGACGGGGGCGTATGGTTCAGAATTTGACCCCCATTTGGTTTTTGTAAATGGGGCACTGGCCTATTGCTTGAAACCTCTTTATAATTTGTTCCCGAGTGTTGGCTGGTTCTATGTTTTTGAAATGTCGTCCATTTTTGGGGCTTTCACCCTATTTTCTTATAGCTTGATTCGACAATTGGGATTCCGTTTGGGTGTTCCCTTGGCAGTATTGTTGAGCTCTGTTGCTATTGAATTTTATGCATCTGTTTCTTTTACGATTTGCGCACCTTTACTTGCAGCGAGTGGAGCTATTCTATTTGTAAAAGGAAGTATTCGAAAAAAAACGTTGTGGTTAGCTGCAGGTGGTATTTTGCTAGTTCTGGGCGCGATGTTGCGCTTCCAGATGTTCTTGTTGGTTATTCCGTTTTTGGGAGCATTGCTTTTGTGGGCTCATTTCCCGTTCAAAATAGTACCGAAAAAAACGTTGATTGCTCTCGCTTTTTGCGGACTTGCTATTTATGGCATAAATACATTCGATGAAAATCTGTATAAAGATTCAGAATGCAAATATTATAAGGAATATCAATATAAACGAGCATTCTTTGGCGATGGCGCTCATTACGACAAAGAGGCTATATCTGATGAACTTGAAGAACGAGGGTTGAATTCGTTAGATTTCCAGTTGTTGTGTGCTTGGAATTTTTATGACACGCAGGTTTTTAGTGCTGATAGCTTAGATGCTATTATCAAAATTGCAAACAGAAACACCTATATCGAAAATAAAAAACGGTTGCCCGCAGCCGTCGCTATGGGAATTTCCAATGCTTTTACGCGGAATATGGCGTGGTGTTGGTGTTTTGTGTGCGTGCTCATTCTTTTATTTACAGAGAAAAAGTCTAGGTTGTACCCTTGGGTGTCGCTTGCGTTAGTGGTGGCTTCGTACATATATTTATTGCAATTGAATCGCCTTGTATCGCATGTTGAAATGGGAATTTGGCTTTATGCGGCCGTTATGGGAATCCCTCTTTTGCAAAGGGACAATGCTATTGTTGGTGTGCCTGGTAAAATTTCCAATCGTTTGCCGATAATAGTGTCGTTATTTGCGTTGGTGTTTTTGACGGGTACGATTCTTTCTTTGCCTAAAGAAAATCGGAATCGTGCTGTTTTTGCCGTGCCCGAAATGTCAAACGATTGGCGTGAATTTTTGGAGTATGCTAATGAAAATGTGAATAACGCTTATTTGCTTTCTTTTTATCAATATAAGGATCTTGGTTTTGTCAAAGACCCTCCGTATAGAGCCGCAATGCCTGGTAGTTGGCAAAATATAATCCCGATAGGATATTGGAATATCCATTTGCCAGGGATGAAACGTGAACTGGAAAAACGGGGTGTGGAAAATCCGTTACGCGATATTGTCAATAGCAATGTTTATACAATCGAAACAGGGAATAGTCCTAGTTATCAGTTGTTCTACAAAATCCATTATCATAAGAACTTGAAAGTGGATACGGTGCAAACGTTTGGTAATTTGATGGTGTTGAAATATCGCGAAGAGGTGAATAATGACAAAATCACAGAAGATTAATTTGGCGATATTTCTAGCGTTCATTGTATTTACCATTCCGCTTTCTTATGTTTTGGGTTCCGATTTTATGGGAAAGCAGGAAAAACCTTGGCACATGCAAGGTGCTGTTCACGAAGATTCACTATCGCAAGAATATCTCAGCAAATACAAAATTTTAGATAAAGTACCTGTAACGTTGCAGATAGAACGCCACAAAGAAAAACGTGTTTTGATTTTGATCGATGCTTGGGGCGTTCCGTTTGACGAACAAAAGCTAGCAAAAGAATTTGCAATATTTAAGGATGTTCCGCATGAATACGCTATTCATAAAAGGCTGAAAAATGTGACAAAACACGCAGAACTTGTAGAATTCCGCTCTGATTCCGCAGAATCGATTTTTGTTACTGATAAACTTATTAACTTGGATTCACTGTTGGAAAATTCGGACTATAAAACGATTGCTTTGACAATACATGATTCAAAAGAAGGTTCGGAAGAGAACTTGCGCAATGTTTTAAATGATATTGCCGAATTAATGAAAAAATTCCCTAATGTACAACTTATAGTGCAAGGGGCACATCGGTCAATTCTTGGAACTCCCGAAACACGCCGACAATATTACGCCCATTGGGTTCCGGTGGTAATATTAAATTGACTGTACTATAAATAATTATCGCAAAAATGTATATTATTGAGGACCGGATGAACTCTTAATCAAGCAGGCAAATATGAAAGATTTTCTCCATGCGTATAGTGACGCTATTGATGAAAGCTATGAAAAGGGACGCGATAATGAGCGTGCTGCAACAGCGATTGATATGCTTGCTGACAATGAACCTATTGAAAAAATCGTAAAATATTCGCATTTGTCCAAAGAAGAAGTGATTGAACTTCAGAAGACGATTGCGGCGAACACTGCTAAATAACAGGAATTAGCCGAATTTTTACACGCGAAGCCAATTCTTAAACGAGTTGGCTTCTTTTGCGTCTCCTCAATTCAATATCAAAAATGGTACTTAGCGCTTGTAATTAAAAAATATTACTTCATATACAAAAAAGGGCCTCCTATTGGAGGTCCTTTTAAAAGGTTCGCTATGCTAAGCTATTACTTACCAATCTTATCGAAGGTCGGAGTAAGAGCAACGCAACCAGTACCGCTATTTGCGCTTGCTGTTGCGGAAAAGACAACGTCAGCCTGGCCATTATTAGTTGCCGAACCAGCAGTCATGCCAATTTGCCAATGGTAAGTGCTACCATCACCAGTGCATTCATTGAGGTTTACCTTGTTAGCAGCCTGCCAACCAATCTTTGCGGAGGTTCCGAGTTCTGCACTACCACCAACCGCAATATCGGTACCTGGATGATAATTGAAATTTGTTGTCTGGCTATTGTTACCCGGAGCCATGTAACCGATCAACTGCCAGCCACCAGCCATGTTGGATTCAGAGAAGTATGCCTGCTGCAACTTCACGTAGGTTGTGGCAAAAAAGCGTACCACAAAAATCTAAAAAACAATTGTAAAACACCTAAACTTTGCAAGATTGTAAAGACGCTTTCACCGTTGCCGTTTTGGCGCAAAAATAGGTGGATATTTTAAATTTCAGTTTGAACTATTTTACCGTTCTTTAATTCGGAATCAAGCAAATCGTAATTGTAAGCGGAACTTTCCGAGCAAAGGCCTGTTGCCGGATTTTGGAGCAGCTCAAAAGTTTTTGAATTGTAGATGAGATTTAAAGCAGCTTGCAGTGAAAGCTTGCGTTCTTCCATTAGCCATTTGGCCATGTCGCCGACAATACCTTCAACGAGAAATTCTTGTTTAGGAGTCATACGCTCGGCCTCTTTTGCAAAAAGGATATCGCCTTGGGCGTTCTAAAAGCATATTGGTTATTCAGTTTACGAGATTTTAAACCATTCACTAATTCGTCTATTGTAATCACGTTAATTGCAAATGTTCTGAACAATGTAGCGATATCGTCGTTTGCCACAGGACCAATGATTAAGTCGAATTCATCTGCAGGATGCTTTTGTTTTCGACTTCTATTTGCCATCACAAACTCTGCCCATTCTCGATCTGGTTGTTCAAATTTTTTGATTTTTAATGATGATAGATCAGAATCGTCAAATTCAAAGGTGTTTACTATCGACTTGCCTCCAAATCTATCAGCTACTTTTTGCGACATTTCTCGAGCTTGCACTAATATTGTTGTTAAGTAAAAAGACTGCCCAAAATCCTTAAACGGTTTGCACATGGTTAAGTCTATTTTTTCAATATCGCAATTGGAACCGTGGTACAAGATCATTGAATCTGACCTCCGTTTCTTTGACAGATTGCTGTTAAATCTTCAATGGTGTCGTCAAAAGAAAGCAAATGCTCTGCTCCATAGTGCGCTTCTAAAAAATCCATACCTTTAAAAAGGCTCAGATAATTAAAAGCTTGCTTTACCGAAAGCGCTTTTGCTTTCGCGAATTCACTAATTGCAGCCACAGTCCATGTTATTTGCTTTTCCATATAGAGAAATATATAAAAAAGAACGAAATGGTCAAAGTATGCGACTTGAAAAGCGGATTTTCCTAACAGGTTGTCCCAAATACTCAATTCAATATCACAAATGGTACCCAACGTTTGTAAAAGCGTTCTTGGAATTTTATGGGTGAGAGAATTGGGTTGTGGTCGCCTTGAACAATGAATCTTGTTTTGGGGTGCTTACGCGCTAAATGAGCGATAGTCTGTAATGTTTGCTTCAATAGTTTCGTGTAGGTTGAATCTATTGCGCTTGCGTCGCTATTGTATATGCTTGAAAATCCTGGCAATGGGAATCTTGTATCGCAGGTGGTCCATGCAATAAAGTGCTTTTGTGTTGTGTCTGCTAGGATACTGTCTATTTTATTTGCTAAGGCGTTGTCGCTTTGATTGTTTCCGTAAAACGCTTCGTCAAAGCCAATGTTTGCTATGTATTTGTATCGCCTATGCATTAAACTGTCTTGGCCGAACAGGAACGTTGTTTTATAGCCGATGTCGGCGAATATCTTGGGTAAGAATATTGTGTCTTTGCGACCCAAGGAATTACGAGAAAATGACTGCATCAGGTCTTCGCGTTCGGCGGTACGGGTGCGGCTGTACATGCGATTATGTGCGCCGGCTTTTGTGGTGCTCTTTCCGAAAATATCCAATTGAGAATCGAAACGATTTATATCAAGAGGAATACCCCAACTTTCAACGAGGATAACGACGTTATTGCGAGAGGTGTCGATGAAATCTCTTGTAATTGTGACGGAGTCAGTAACGATATATTTGTTCTTGAATTCTTCACTGATGTTTGAACGAGAAACAGACTTTGCTGCAATTCGTTCGATGTAGTCAATGCTCGGTATTTCAGCAAGTGGCTGAGAAGGAAACTGGTTGCTTGCTGCTAGATGGATAAATAAAGCTGCAAATAAAATAAAGGATATTGTGTTGAATTTATAAGGCTTTATTTTCCAGACCATGGCAATGGAAAGCCCGCAGGTTGCAAAAGGAACTAGCCCATACCAACCGGTGCTCCAATTCTTGATAGCAAGCAGATTTTGCAAATCTATCCAAGCCACCGCAAACAATGCGAAAACGTTGATTGCGAGTGATAATATCAGAATGGATTGCTTCGCGTTTTTATAAAACGCTCGCAATGACGTAGTTTCGTTTGCTAATTTATTCTTGATGTAAATAATGAATAACAGTAGTGCAAAATATTCAAAGCCGAAAAGTCCTCGAATAATGTCTTGGCCTTTTTCGAAGGTGAGCAAAAAGGGAACAATTGTAATAAGAGCGCTTGCTATTAGTGGGTATAGGAGACGTTGCATTATTCGGCCTCCGTTGTTTGCTTTTGGATTGGGCTTACTAGGCGGTATTTATAGAATATCATTTCTCCAATGGCATTGATTGAGTCTATGGCTACGCTGTCGTAATAGTGGCGCTGTAAAAAGTCAACCAAATGAGGTTCGTTTAGAACAATGACGTTATCGTGTACAACATCGTTGATGGGATTGGTTATTCCGTAATCTTTTAGTGCTTCTGTGATTTCTGGCAGGTATGGAGTCCAATATCCAAAAGAAACCGTGTTACGATAGGAAGCAGTGGGTGAGGCAAGGTAAGGTGGGTTACGGTGGTGGCTGAAACGCATAAATGCGTTCATGCTCAGCAAAAACATTTTGTCTGGTTGCGAGTCGATGTATTCAAAGACTTTGTTATAGTCGGTAGTATCTTCAATAGCGAGTGTTTTCAGTTCTCCAGATGATGGGTTGCGGACTATTTCACCTGTAGTTGCGTATGTGTAGATGTTGAATAATGCAATGATCGTCAATGTTGCATAAATTATTTTTGATGGCAATATAAACTTGATTTGCCCAATTAGGGGAATGGCGAGTACCGCTGCATAAAGCCAAAATCCACTTTCGACGCGGTAAACCAAACGCCCGATATACATGAGATACGCCATTAACGAAAGAATTGCACCAAAAGAGCACCATAGATAAAAAAGTTTTTTCCGGTTGGTGCAGTATGCGATGATGCAGAATGTAAACCATGCCCAAAACATGGGGGAACGCAAAGAGTTCGATAGTGAGTTTAATAAACTGCGGGGGATTCTCCAAGATTCAATTTTATCTTTGTAAGGTGTGATTATGTCTGTATAGCGTTTGATGCTGTCAACGGAAAATACTTCTGTATCGTAAAAATTCCAGTCTGAGAGCATGTGATAATCGTTGCCGCTCAAACCGAGTTCTTCGGCATCTTCGTAAACGGCATTTTGGTTGTAACTTTTGTTGTCGGCTAAAGAAACGCGTGGCCCTTGGAATTTATTGAATGAATCGTATTCAGGAGACTTGTATATATTTTGATCGATAGAATGTAAGGCAAATGCTGATACGAATAGGATTACCAATCCGATAATTGTTTTACGCTTGTTTGCCCAACATTGCTTGAACATGAAAAGTAGGCAAATGCAGAAAAACGGCATGCCCATAAGGAATGCTTGCCAGCGCATTACGGAACCCCATAGCATTAGCAAAACGCCCAATGCAAAAGGAGTTGCTTTTAGAACGTCATTGCGAACCCCGTCAGGGGCGTGGCAATCCATTATTTTTTTTTCCGAAATAACTCCGTACGCGAACAGCAACATTCCTGCCGCGCTCAAAATAGAGGCGCACTGTGTAAATTGCACGACAAGATAAAAATCACTTGCGAAAAGTGCGGTAAATAGAGCTGCAAGTATCACGCCCCATCGTTCTCCACAACGTTGCAACAGTACATAACTAATGACGGTAAAAGAGAGGAATACTGAAAACATTTCGCCGATGTAATACCACCCGATTTTGGGGAACAGGTGGTATAGTGGTAACAGCGCATAGCCGTAAATGGCATTTACGAAAATCAAATGTGGGTTGTATTCTGTGCCCAGGGCGCCGGTGAGCCGGGCTGCCATAAAGTAATCATCGATGGCCCCAAATTTAAGGTCGCCAAAGATAAGGCAAAGTGCGAGAAAGAATAGATTAATAGCAACTGAAAAAATGAGAGCTCTTTTTATTGGCATGTGGAAAATATATATTATATAATTGAAGTATAGGTATTATTGTAATGTCAAATGTAATCTACACCTTGATAAACAGGGAAACGCCCCTTTGCGACTTCGTGATAGAAGGAGAGGGGGAACTTGAGCTTTGCAAGATTGTAAAGACGTATTCGCTGTTGCCTTTTTGGTGCGAAAATATCGATTCGTGGGTGGCTGAAAGAAGTGCTGCGAAACATCGTGCCCATGTGAACCGAATCTTGGAACTGTGTGGCGGAAAAACGAAGAGTGGTTTTATTGCGCTGACACATTGTCTTTCGCTGACCGACACGCTTTGGGTCAAGAGCGAACGAGAAAATGTTACGTGGAAAGATGTAAACTTGTACGAGAATAAATTTGATGAGGTTATCTCGAAACTCTCGTTCGATGGAAATGGTTTGTTTGGAATGCAGATGACGACCACTTCTCCGGAACTTACAACGGATGGTGCTTATGATAAATGCTGGTTGAATGAGCTGGATGGAATACATCTTATTAAAGCAGGAAGTTCAGGCGCAAGGAATGCGGGGCTAGAGCCTTATGGTGAGGTGCTCGCGAGCCAAGTCTTTGAAAAAATTTGCGATTCCGTGAAATATATTTTTAGAAGATTTGATGGTCGGGTTGTTTCGGATTGCAAACTTTTCACATGCCAGGAATTTGGTTACCGTCCAATAGCGTTGTTTTATAAGGAACGTTTGACGCTTCCACGACTGCTTGAAATTTATCGTGAGTTGGGTTGCGAAGATGCATTTAGGCGTATGGTTGTGGCGGATTGTATTACGCTCAATTCTGACCGGCATTTCGGAAATTTTGGATTCTTAGTGAATAACAAAACATTCGAGCGAACTGCAATTAATCCATGCTTTGATTTTAATATGGCCTTTGTGCCGTTGTCTGAAGAAGGTTTTGATTTTGGAAAGCATGTAGATGGATCGGATTGCGATTTTGACGAATACCTTTCAAAACGGGGGCCTGTAATTGGTAGCGACTACGTAGCTCCAGCTCGCGCGATCTTGACTCCTGAAATCAAGAAATGCGTAGAAGAAATCCGCGAAACATCGCTGACAGTCCCTTGCGATGAACGATTTACCGAAAAAAGGCTCTTGCAGATGAACATGATAAAGAATGTGCAATGCGAACGAATTCTTGGCTTTGATGCCAAGTGGAAATTTTAATTTTAAAATTATGCCTAATCCTTTGGTTTCTATTGTAGTTCCTGTTTACAATGCGGCGCAAACCCTTGAAAAGTGCGTTGGTAGTTTGACTACGCAGACTTTTGGCAAAATAGAGATTTTGCTTGTTAATAATGGATCTACTGATAATAGCTTAGATGTTTGCAAGAATATTGCTGCTAAAGATTCTCGTATAAAAGTTATAGACCACTATGAAAAAGGGGTGTCTACGGCTCGTAATCGAGGAATTGAAGTCTCTTCTGGCGATTATGTAATGTTTGTAGATGCCGATGACTGGATTGATACGAATGTCTGTGAAGTTTTTGCAAATTTGAATTCAAAGTACAATTATGACTTGTTCTGTTTTTCTGCTCAGTATAATAAAGGGAAGGAATCTGTAAAAACGTTCTTGTATGCGGAAAATGTAGATGTACTTAGTGCTCTTCAAAAAGAAGAGCTTCAAATTAAAGTGTTATCACCGCAGGCTCCAGTGTTGAAATATAAGGTGAATACGCGCTTTGCTGGCAGCGCATGTGGAAAATTTTATAAGCGGGAAATTTTAGAAAAAAATAATCTTTATTTCGCTGTGGAAACGATTATCAGCGAAGATTGCCTTTTTAACACGTTGGCTTTAGATAGCTTTCATAGAATAGGGTATACGAGAGATTGTTTCTATTATTATGAACAGCATGGCGATTCTGCTCAAAATAGTTATCGACCGAATAGCGATAAATATTTTGGTTTTGTTATAAAGCAAATGCAAAGGTGGCTGATAGAAACGCGTAAAGATCAAAGGTTTGTCGATGCTGCGAATTGTCTTTTTGTTCATTATTTATTTGGTATAATGAAAGAGGATATATTTCATAAAGCTAACAAGCTTTCCTTTATTACGCGAAAAAGTCATTTAAACGGAATTTTATCAAATAAAGTTTTTTATTACATTATCAATAGCGTGAATACGTCATATTTTTCTGTATCCGAGCAAATAGTTTTGTATCTGATGAAGAAAAAATGCTACTCTTTGTTGTCTCTTTTATTTTGGTTGTATTGTCGCAATGTTTTTTAAAAAGGTGTAATATGCATAATCCTCTTATTTCTGTTGTTGTTCCCGTATACAATGTCGAACAATATATAAGAGAATGCGTTGACAGCATTGTTTCTCAAACATATTGTCATTTGGAAATTGTTCTTATTGATGATGGGTCTCTGGATAATTGCCCTGTGATTTGTGATGAATATGCAAAAAAAGATAGTCGCATCAAAGTGATTCATCAAAAAAATGGGGGACTTGCGGAGGCGAGAAATGTTGGTATTGAAAATTCAAGTGGAGAATATATAACATTTATTGATAGCGATGACTATATTGCTTCAAATTACATTGAAATATTGTATAGGGGAATAATAGAAAACAATGCCGACGTATCAATAGCTTCGTTTCGATCGTTTGAAAAAAATAATACCGCTGTTATTGAAGATTCTTCTTGCCAGTTTGCAACAATATCGAAAAAAAGATGTTTTGAAAATTACACGTCTATTTTTACAAATCCTTTTGTCTCTGCTTGGAATAAATTATACAAAAGAAATTTATTTTTAAATATAAGGTTTCCAGAAGGGAAATTGTATGAAGATGCTTTTACGACGTATAAAATATTTGATGTCTCACAAAAAATTGTCTTCACTTCTTCTGTTCTCTATTTTTATCGATTAAACCCTGATAGTATTATGGGACAATCTTTTAGAAAGAAACATTTAGAAATGATAGACGCTTTTCGAAGCGGTTTCGATTATTTTGAAAAAAAAGATGAAAAAGACATATCAGAATTGTTTATTGCGCCATTGTTGATGCGTGAAATTTATTGCTGGTGGGGGGTAAAAAAACTTTTAAAAGATGATAAATTGGCGAAGAAAATATTAGGCGATTATAAAAAGGATTCTAAGAATTTAAAAAAAACAAATAATATAGGAATTCTTTGGTTCTTAATATTTAAAATAATAACATTTTGTCCATGGTTATATGTTTGGTACAGGAAATTAAGCCCCAGTTATATGGGGGATAGAAAATGAGTTTCAGCTGCAGAATACTTTGAATTTGCTTATTTGTAAGATGGCCATAATCAATTTTATTTCAATCGCCATCCTCCTCTTTTTTTTGAAAAATAAATAATTGTATTTTTTAATCCAGTTTTTTTTATTCGATATATTCCTATATAAATAATTATGATAAGTTTTGAAAAAAGGTTTTCTCCTAACTTTTTATAAATAGAAGAAATATCCTTGTTTAACTCTTTATCATAAGGTTCTACCCAACTTCCTGCAAAATGATGAATTGTATATGTGTTTTCTGTTAATGTGATTTTTCCGGTATTACAATTCTTTGGACAAAAATATTCGCTTGGGAAGAAAGTATAATTTGCCACAGTTTGGAATTTCCCATTGGATACAAATCCGTGCTTGAAACAATTATTTGTAATTCTTGTTACGTTTGTGGTAAAGTCAAGACTTCCATCAGTTTTTACAAAATGTTTTCCCTCATACTCGTCAAGCCATTCCTTAACAAGTGGGTGTGAATCGCGACTGGCCATCAGACCAGTCGGGATTTGAGTTGAAGATTCAAATCCCGACACTCCATCGTATTTTAAGAAGTCATCCAACGGCTTTAATACCTCAACATCAGTGTCCATATATATTCCACCTTCGGTATAAAGCGCGTAAAGACGCACTACATCTGTAACAAAAGCGAACTTTCTGTTTTCGTATGCTTCGCGAACATATGGATACATGTCAAGATCGAAATTCTGCTCGTTCCATTCTTTTATTTCATAATCAGGGCAATATTTTTTCCAAGATTCGATATATCGTTTAGCATCATCTGGAAGCGGTTTACCACCAAACCAGCAGTAATGTATTTTCTTTGGTATCATCAACTCAGTTCCCTTTTTAAAATATCCACAATTTGTTTACTTGTTGTTCCGTCTCCATAAGGATTCACCGCATTTGCCATTTTTTGATAAATGGCTGAATTTGTAAGTAAAAGTTCTACATTTTCAACTATAGCTTTGTAGTCTGTTCCGACCAGTTTTGCTGTTCCCGCATCAACACCCTCCTGACGTTCTGTAACATCACGCATGACAAGAACTGGTTTTCCAAGGGCGGGGGCTTCTTCTTGGATGCCTCCAGAATCGGTAAGTACAAAAAAACTTTTTTCCATGAGCCAGATAAGATACGGATAATCAAGAGGCTCTATCAAATACACATTAGTCTTGCTAGAAAGATATTTCTTGACTGGCGTGCGAACATTAGGATTGAAATGCATTGGATAAACAAATTGAACATCTGGATGGGCGTCAGCAATATGTGCTATTGCCTTACAGATATTTTCAAAACCGTCTCCAAAGCTTTCGCGTCTGTGACCTGTAACAAGAATGATTCTCTTTGAAAAATCAATAAAATTGAAAAAGGTATTATAGGTGCTTTCGTTTGAATTTTTGATTAAATTTAAGCCCAAATGAAGCGCATCAATAACTGTATTTCCGACCTTATAAACGTTTTTTGTAATTCCCTCTGTGTGTAGATTTTCTACTGCACGTTCGGTTGGGGCAAAGTGCCAGTCAGCAATATGCCCTGTAAGAATACGGTTTCCCTCTTCGGGAAATGGAGAATACTTATCACCGCTCCTTAAACCCGCCTCCAAATGTGCCACAGGAACTTTGTAGAAATATGAGGCTAGAGCCCCTGCAAGAACCGTCGATGTGTCGCCCTGAACAAAGACTAAATCAGGCTTTTCTTTTTCGAGACAATCTTGGAGTCCTAGCAAGCAGCCTGAAACTATATCAAAAAGCGTCTGATTCGGTTTCATTAAGTTCAGGTCATAATCACCGTTTATTTTAAAAAAAGCATTTATTTGATCAAGCATTTGACGATGCTGGCCTGTAAGACATACGATAACCTTAAATTCGTTCGGATTCTTTTGGAACTCTTTCACGAGAGGAGCCATTTTGATAGCTTCTGGTCGTGTTCCGTAAATGAATAATATTTTTTTCATTTCATGATCTCTTTACTTCTTGATTTTCAAAATATTAAGCGAACCTTTCGCGGCTTCTGTTTTTCTGATAAATGTAGAACTTATCAAAAAAATATCGTTCATGATGGTAAATATCAACTCCGTTTTTTATGAGATGATAAACGTTTAAACAATCTTTGAAATAATTGTATGCTGTAATTTCTTGAAATAAAAACGAATGATGAAATACATGTTAAGAATCCAAGGTTGTTTTGAACACAACAGAGTTCTTAAACTGGTCGGTTCAAATAAAGTAAAATCTGAATAGGTCAGGTATCCGTTTCTCAAAGCTTCCATTTTCACGTTAAAAGCGGCCATGTTAATGTCTGTTTTGAAACAACTAGGAAGAATTTTTTTTAGTTCATAAATGAATTTTTTTTGTTCTATATATTTTTCTATTGTGTAATTTCTTGTAATCGAATCATTGTTGTCTTGAACATAATGGTAGAAGGCTTTGGGTAAATAATTTATTTTAGGTTGTTGCTGAAAAAAGTTCGCCCAAAAAAGGACATCCTCACAATATCCCACATGTTCTGGAAATGCTGTTGGGTGTTTGTCGTAAAAATCTTTTCTAATGATTCTTAACCACACACTTCCAAGTATGTCTGCGTTGAGAATTTGACGTAGAATTGTTGATGGGGTTAATGATTTGGGCTTTTGTTTTCTTAAATATTTTTTTTTATTGACATTTACAAAAAAATCCATTGTTAAAATGTCTGTTTTTTGTTTATTTGCAAATGTATAACATTCTTGAGCCATGCTTGCTTCTATCCAATCATCGCTGTCAACGAAAGATAAGTATTCTCCAAGAGCTTGTTTAATTCCGTAATTACGGGCTGCGGAAACACCAGCATGCTTTCGTTTAAAGAACTTAAATCTAGAGTCTTTTTTGGTGTATTCTTCGCAGATGGAACACTCAGCTTCTGGAGCTCCGTCGGAAACAATAATAAATTCGCATTCTTGTAAAGTTTGGGCTACAAGTGAGTCTAAACACGCTCGCAAATATTCTAGCGGTACTTTGTAAACGGGAACAATAACGGAAACATTTATATCTTTCATATTGTTAATTGTTTAAAATATATATTTCTAGCATGAAAATAAGAATATTAACTCAGCCGTTAGGCCATAATATTGGCGGAATTCTGCAGAACTACGCTCTGATAACTGTTTGTAAAGCCTATTTCGATGACGTAAAATCGTTTAATATTCCTTTTTCAATTCCTTTTTTGTTTCCAATATTAAAGTATGGAGCTTGTGTTAAACGTCTTTTCATTAAGCTTTTTATTAATCATAATGTCGTGGTCCGTTGGTGGCTTGAAAATCGTATTCGGAAACCACAAAAAGGCGATTTGATTGATGTGGCGAGATTTAATTGGCTTTGCAATCATGATTTTAGCGATTCATTTTTTGTTTTTGGCTCGGACCAGGTTTGGCGCAAAGAAATGTCTCCGGACATTATGACTTTTTTTGGATCGTTCCTAAAAGATGATGTTCCCCGTATTGCGTACGCAGCTTCTTTTGGGGTTGATTATTGGCAATTTTCAACAGATGAAACAAAAAAAATTATTCCGTTATTGAAAAAATTTAGGGCCATATCGGTTCGTGAGGAAAGTGCTGTTCGTCTTTTGGCGGAACATGGTGTTGATTCACAATTGGTATTGGATCCGACAATGCTTTTGAAAGCAGATGATTATGCGCATCTGGAATCCGAGGTCAGCTGTGACTATGCAAAGGCAAATCACATATTTGTCTATTGTCTTGATGAACATTTAAATCAAAAAGACGTTTTATGTCAGTTAGAACAAACGCTAAACGTGCCACTCTTGTTGCTTAATGAGAAAAATTTACAAGTTGACATGTGGCTAAGTGCTTTGCGAACAGCGGAATATGTGATTACGGATTCTTTTCATGGAACCGTTTTTTCCATCTTATTCCATAAAAAATTTATTGTTGTGGCAAATGAATATCGTGGTTTGACTCGTTTGCAATCATTGCTAAAAATGTTTGGCCTTGAAAATCGATTGATAATGTCTTTCGAAGATTTCGATTGTGAAAAATTGGATGCTGAAATTGATTATAAATCTGTTGATGTTATTTTAAATCAAGAACGAGAAAAGTCACTTACTTTTTTGAGTGAAAGTCTTTCTTCTTAAAGTTTTTTGATAAAGATCCCATAACGTAATAACTATGGTACTTAAAAGTGTTTTGTAGAAAGGCTGATTGATTTTATACTTTTGAGCAAGTTGTTCTAGAGAATATTTGTCGAGAAATTCGAAAAATTCATCGCGTTTAGGATGTGATGGTGGTGTTTGTACAATGCATGGATTGCCTGCAATTGCGTAATCTAGTTTTGATTCGCATTGATTTATATCGTTTGATACGGAATCGAAAAATGTTTTGCCATGTTCTGTATTTATCAATATAACCGACGTTCCCTTATTATCATCCATCTGAGGGTGATGCATGATAATACCCCAATAATCTCCTAATGTAATATCGGCTATGCGTGGTAGTTTTCGATAATGGCAGTTTGCGCAAGACTTGTTTGAGAAAATATTGTTGAGCATTAGACTCATGAATAAAGACTTGGTATTACGAACGGAGATTGTTTTTCCTGATTTAAATAAGTGTGTTAAAGAATATGTATTCCAACCTTTTCTTTTGTCTCGAAAAAATATTTTTTGTAATGAGTCTTGTTGTTTTTGTTCGATTTCTTCAACATACTTCTCAAATACTTTTACGCTTGGCGTTCCGTGGCAAACAATGTCCACTGTATATAGATTAGGGGTATTTGCTTTGCTACCGAGAACGGCATAAAGTGCTGCGACTTGACAGGGCGTTCCTGAAAATAAGACCTTTCGACCCGATTTTAAATGGGTGCGAATTTCACGATATACAAATCCGACATCTGCTTGAACATATTTAGATCCTCGCAGTTTTTTCAAATCCGTCTTGTTATCAACAACGATGTGCCCGAAGCGGGTCGGAGCAGTTTGGGCAACACCGACAACCACGCCACCATCATCAAGAATCTTTTCGGCAAGTATGGTAAAAATTCCTCCGCTAGATGATTCTAGGCGGATGGATTCATCTTTGGCAAATGCAGCTATTGTTTGGGGTGTGCTGCTAGCAAGATTGGGATTGGTAACAATATTTGTCCATGGACATGTTCTTTCGCACAAACCACATTTGATGCATTTGCTAGTGTCTATTGTGGGACGGTAAAATCCTTCTTTATCGAGTTCCATTGAAATTGCATTATTTGCGCAAACGTTTGCGCATGCTCCGCAAGATGAACATTCTTCTACTGGGATGTTCATACAAATTTCCTTAACAATGATGATTTTGCTTTTAATACTAGGTCGCGTTCGTAGGAGTTCATCGAAAATTTAAAGAATAGAGGCACGTACAATGATAAATAGCATAAAATCGCAATAATAAGTTTGCTAACAGAATCTAATGAAATTCGTAATAGTATGTAGTAGCTTACGATACATAATAAAAGTGGAATAATAGACATTTTAAAAATTTCTTTCCAGAATTTAATAATATTTATTTTCTGTATTCTTTGGTAATAGACATTCATAACGATGCCTTGACCTATAGCTAGAGCTAGCGCGACGGAAATTGCGCAACCGATGCCTCCATATTTACGCGCAAGCGGAATTTGCAAGGCGAGGCTTGCTACCGAAATTCCTAAATATAGCAGACAGCGAAATTTCATTTGATTTCTCGCTTGCAGAATTATAATTCCCATGTTTTGAATCAATGGTATTGTAAGGGGTATGAAAAATAGTAGAGCTATGGTATAAGCCTGACTGTAACCCTCTCCGGCCCAAAGATTAATGAACTGTTGGCCGAATAAAATAAATCCAGATAAAATAAGGGCCATAACACAATATTGGATGCGGCCTATTTTGATGAATATATCAGAAATGATAACTTTGTTGTCGCCTTGAACAACTAGGGCTGTCATTTTTGGCAAAAGGACCCCGTTGATTGCCGTGGAAAAGTTCATGTAAAAGGTTTGGAGCTGAATTGCAATTGCGTATACTGCAACAACTGTTGTCCCTGCTATTGCTCCGAGGATAATCTGTCCGCTGCTCCAATAAATACAATCCATAATGGCGTTTAAGAATATCCAAAAAGAATAAATGGAAACTTCTTTAAGGAACGTCCATTGAAATTTGAAAAAGATTAACTTGATTTTCAAATTGTGCTTGCAATACCAAAGATTTATACCCAATGTTAAGATGTTGAATATTGTAGTGACTACAACCATAGCGATGGCTTTATAGCCTATATTCAAAAGAACAATCATTGTTGCTGTGTTTAATATGATGCGAACGATTGTTATCATTTTTTGGAACAAAAATTGCTCATATGCGGTAATGATTGAACTGAATAAACTGAAAGGGAATGTAATTGCAAGGTTGAATATCATTAACAGTAGAATGGTTTTCGTTCGCTCAAGTTCATTGATTGTTAATGACACATCAAAGATGCTTTCTGCGTTTAGATAGAGAATGGCTCCAATGAGTAAAGTAATTATACTTATCCCGCAATATAATAGGAAAAACATTCCGAACATTTGGTATTGTTCTTGTTGCTTATTTTCTGCTCTAAATTTTGCGGTGTAACGAACAATTGCATTGCCAAATCCTAAATCAAGGATTGTTAAATAGGCAATAACAGATGCTACTATTGAATATAGCCCATATTCAGATTTACCTAGCATTCTTAGCATAAATGGCGTGTAAAGTAACCCAACAAGGTTGTTGAGCGCCAAGGTTGCATAAGAAAGGATTGCTCCTATTTTGATTTGTGATATGGGCATGTTTGAAGGATTGCCTTTGTTATATCAGTATGTTTTGTTCTTGTTTCACGTTTGAAGCTATAATAGATAAATATAATATCTAGAATGGAGTGTCTATTTAGATGTCGCAAAAAGATCTGTGCCGAATCCTTTTTTATTCCCTTGTTTTTTTTATAAAATTCGCAGAATCTGGCTTTGATTGTTGATTCAAATTGTCGAGGCTGTAAGCCGCGTTTATTTTATAATCCGTAATAATGTCCCGAATACATCCTTGATACTACCCATACCCTTTGCTATCGCTAGACAAACCCTAAACCTTTGGGAGCGTGATAAGTTCTTGTACAGATTGAGCATTCGTGTTCTTGATCGTTGGTTGTTGTTTCGATAAGTCCTGTCTTTTGCAATACTTCGTATAGCAGAATGTTTCGGACTTAAGGTTTTATTTTCTGGGCTGTGGCGTCTAGTTGCTCGATGATGTCTTCTTTGAATTTGCGGAGAGGATATTGCTTGTCGCCTGCACCAAGAGGGATGCCGAGAATGGCGGCTCTGATGCGTTTGGTATAGGTACTGGCGATTTTTTGATAAAGGTTGTTTTTTTGTTTGTCATCAAGGCCTAAATCATCAAGATTGATTTTTTCATTAAGGATAAGTCGCGTAATTTCATCAATTTTAGGCTTTGAATAATTGCGATAGCGTGTAAAAAGGTCTTGAAGTTCGATTTTGTGCTCGTTGTATATTTCTTCAAGATGGAATGTTTTGATGGATTTGTGAGCTTTGGATTGTTTGTTGTGTATGCATTTTCCTGTTTTTAAAACATCGCAAGGTCTATCCTTGAAGAAGATGTGAGTGTTACTGATATCAAGAATGCTAGAATTTTCGGGGATTTCTTGAGCATATTTCGCTCTAAACGAAATATCCTTGCCAAAGTCTTCTTCGTAGGGATATATGATATTATTCTCTGCATTATTTTTGATGTTGTTGCAGATATGACAAGATGGAATAAAATTATAAATATTTAAGGACAGAAACGGATAAATGGATTTAGGATAAAAGTGATCTATTTCTGGCCGAGTTACACAATCTCTTGTTTCATCACGAACGGTAAAAACGTATTGACGATTGCAATAAGGACAAACCTCAACTTTTAATATTTCGCAGAATTTATATGCTCCCCACGTATTTTTGTTACGATTATCGAAATCGTTGTAACCAAAAGCTTCTAAGATCAAATCAGTTCTTTTTTTTATTTTCTTTTCATCTTTAGTTAGGTTTTTCTTTTTTGCGATGCCTTTGAGATTTATATTTGTTGAAATAAGTTTTTTTATGTCTTCAGATCCTCCAAGAATATAAGGGCGTATCTCTGTTTCGAAATTTTTCTCATCAAGACCAAGAATCTCCGAAATGTATTTTTTTCGAGTTATTTTTCGTCTGGGAGGCCTGATTATATTTTCAACCTTCTTAAGAAACCACTCCTTATGAAGCGTCTCTATCTTTGTTCGCGTGTCATTGTCCAATTCTATCTTAATCATCATTCGCCTCAATTTCTTCAATGAGACTACGAATGACAGGATCACCGATGAATGCTGTGATTTTGTCGGCCTGTTTCTTTTCGTCATCTGTAGCTTTTTTATTTTGCTTAATTCTAATAATTTCTTTTATTTTTTCTTCCGTTAAACATCCAATCGAACTTTTTAGAAAGAAGTTTTTTTCTAGAATATCATATATATTACTTGCGAAATTTTTTGATTTACTCGAGTTGCAATGCGTTATGCCAAATCTATGCCTGTCTTTATCATGGTCTCTTTGAAATGAAATCACATTTTCATTAAGAAAATCAGTTATCATGAACGGAGAATGTGTTGCGAGAATAATTTGAAATTTAAGTGGTGTCGAAATTATTTTTTCGTTAATTAGGTTGTTACTTATGATTTTTATTCCCTTTATAAAGACCGAAAGCCATTGTCGTTGCCATTCGGGATGTAAATACAAATCAACCTCATCAAGAAGTAAATGTATTTCATTGCGGGAATCCGTGTTTGCTGGTTTAGTTAGGGCACTATATAATCGGTAGAATAATTTTAAAAGAGCCGCTTCGCCTGAACTTAATGGTCGAATGAATTTGAAATCTAAAAAGGGCGTCAGTTTGGGAATAAGATCATAGATTTTATAGATGTCATGCAATTGTTGCGTATGTTGGTTTAGGTCAAAATAAACTTTATTATTATTCAGGTAGCCGAATTCTCCATGCTGAGAATATTTTGCAAAACCATTTTTATCTTCGATTTGACCATCAAATATTTTAATAATTTCGTCAATTTTTGCTTTGTAGTCGGGAAGCTTTTTCTCTTCCCATATTTTCGAATTTTTTAAATCAGGTTCATTTTTTTTATTGACTAACTTAGAAAGCTTTATGTCCACAAAAAAAGGTGCATAAGAATTGCTTGTGAAAGTTCTGTAATAGCAGGCTAATGCAGAAAATCTAAACTGTTCTGTAATGGGTTTTATATTGTCGAAAAAGTCAATGAAATTATCTCTAACATCTTTTTCTAATTCTTTTTGTTCCTCTTCACTTAAAATTTCTTCGCAAATTTCATTGATATTCTTATATTTTTCCCATTTCTTGTATTTTTCTGCTCTATAGCATTCTAGATTATTTTTTATAATATCTCCAGCAGAATTATTTTCTATATGATATTTGATAATTTCTTCTATTGCATTGAGAATGTTTGTTCTAAATACGGACATCTCAATGACTTGGGGTAGATTGAATAAATTCCAAAAGGCATTTGTATTGTCGCTATTTATTTTTAATAAGAAATCAATCTTCCTGTTTTGCTCCATTGTGTAATAGCATGATAGAGCGTCGGTTTCGTGATTTTTATAGTCAACAGATAAATTTCGATTGTTTAATGTCTCTTTATCTTTTATTAACAAAGCATCTGTTGTAATGTCACATGAGTCGGCCCAATCGCCCGTCAACGCTAAACTGTCAATTTTAAATTCTTGATCATCAAAACTTTCAGCATAACGAATGACATATGGAGATTTGTGGGGCTGAAAAAAAGACTGTTGATCATGGTCCAAATCCCAGTTTGCAGGTTTGCGTATTTTTTCATTAGAAAGTGAGGATTTTATTCTGATTTTTCCGTCGTCATTTAGATACACTAAAGTAAAATTGCTGATATTTTGAGGATCTATTAATCCGCTCGTAATAATTTGAAATAACGCAATGATAAAGGATGATTTCCCTGCTCCATTATCGCCAACGATGACCATTACATCTTCGATATTATCGGAATAGAATCCTATTTGGAAAGTGTCATTTCTGTTTCCATCAAGTGTTAAAATGCCATTTTCCCATTTATGCGAAATGTTGTATTCTGCAGAAAGTTTGGCTCCGAAATTAGAGAAAAGGTATTCGGTGTCTTTGCGGAACTCATGAAGAGGAATGTATCCATCAATCCAAAGATAGAGATATTTTTTCATGATCTTCTCATTGGGTTGAAATAGTTGTCTATTTCGTATTCTGTGAAGACCGTTTTTCCAGAAACACCCTTTTTCATGGTAAACCAGATCTTTGTTATGTATTTGCACTCGTTATCATACCAATCGTGATTATCCTCGTTTGAAGAATTATCTACGCTGTCAAGAAATGCAATCCATGTTTTTAAAATATTTTTATTTCCATAAAGAAATAATTTTGTTCGCAATTGAATATGTTTTTCCCTATTTTCTTGATAATTTTTTTCTTTGTTATCTAGGACACCATCTACTTGACCATCAATATTTTCCATCTTTTGCGTTCCTTGTTTGAAATAGCTTTATCTACCTTTTGGGAATACTGATTCATGCCAAAATTTAAAAGCCCTTTCATTTGTTTCGTTAATGTCTATTTCTTGATACCTTTCATGAATGATTTTGACAAGTTTTTTGATTAACTCACCCAATTTTAAGCATGATGCCGAAGCTACATGAAACTTTTTTTCGTCTTCAGTTGATTTAAATACGTCCATTGGAATATTCCATACAAGTTTTTTGGTGCTTGGATTATAAATGTACGGCGCATCTAAGGGTATGCTCTTGTTTAATGCTTCGTTGATATTTAAAATTAACGTTTCAAGTTCTTTGTCAAAAAAAATGAATAGTGGGTCTTTTATCTCGATATTAAGTTGTTGTTGAAAGTTGATGATTTCGTTGCTGACATATTTTGGACCGTTTTCGCAAAACGATTGAAGCTCTGAAAAAAAGAAATAGTTTAGGAGTCGTTCAAGTTTATTTGCGTCCCGGTTATGTTGAATATCTTTCGAATGATTCCTTTTTAAAATTTCTTTTTGGGGATTTTTGTCAAGTATCGAGAGAATCCCGTTATTCAGCTGTTCATATATACGCAACGTTTTCTGCTTGTTAGTTAGGCTTTCTGCGTCCTGAAAATTTAGACTATAACTCAGCGCTCTGTGGCTCCTTATGTCAAAGGGAAGGTTGCTTATGGGGGCATAGGCGGTGTTGACAATCAAAATTATCCGGTCCCAACCGAGAGTTGCTTGCGCAATCCCGAGTTCAAAAAGAACGTTGGGATTTGGGGTGGTCTTGGATGCTGCTCCGGCGTTAATTATTGTAACGTCGGCAACGAAAATATCCGCGTTTCGTATTTTTTCTTCAATAGTACTTGCGATGTCGGGACTTCCGCATCTTTCGGCGGTTGCTTCATCAAAAATGAGACTATTCTTTTTGCATATATCCCTAAGACAATTGCTGATTACATTGCGGTTGGTCTTGGCTCCTATATCTGATTGCCAAGAAAAGAATACTATAGGTTTGCTTTGTTTGGGTTGCATACTTATGGGTAATATAGATTATATGTTCCCCCAAAGGTTGAATTAGTTCGTTTTGGTCGATCAAATTGCTGAGTGTTTTCGCTGGGAATGCTTTTGCGTAAAACTAGTTGTCTCAAATGATGGTTGCTTGGCTAAATACAAAGTACACGAGCGAGTGTTCGAATATTACACCCGAGCCTACTCCCGCAGTGAGACAGGTTTCCCCCCTTTGATGTGGTTTATATGAATAACCTGCCGATTAGGGTCGCTTTTCTTTGACTAGTCCTGTTTTGGGGTCTAAACGTTCATTTTATTGATTTTCATGTTCAAAATGCAATATTCCCGAACGGGAAAATTTTGCTTGCTTATACCGGTTAATTTTTGAAAAATATTGCACCTCTTGCTTCTATTAAAATTTTGAATTATATTATAGGTGTATTAAAATTTTTGAGGTGAAAATGCAAGTTGTGTACGCAGATAGGGAATTGGCTCGCTGTGCAGGTGATAGGGCTTATGCTGTGCGAAAAATGGGGCAAAGACGGGCGGATGCTTATTCGACAAGAATAGATGCTTTGCATAGAGCGGTTGATTTAGATGCTTTGAAAAACGTGGCTGGTCGTTTTCATGAGTTAACCGGCAATCGTGCAGGTCAATGGGCTTGTGATTTGGACCATCCGTATCGTCTTATTTTCAAACCGGTTATGAATAGTGACGGAAATGTTATCGGATTGATTGTTGAACAAACTGTTTCTATTCTAGAAATTGTAGATTATCATGAGTAGGAGTATTTATGCAGGTTTATAGATGTGATGAATTAGCTGTAGTGACGCCGCCTGGGCGGCATCTTGCTGAAAAAATTGAAGAAATGGGCCTTGATGCCAATGATTTGGCAGCACGCATGGGCTACACGCCCAAGGCGGTGAATGACATTTTGCAGGGAAATTGCCGAATCACGCCCGAATCGGCCCTTTCTCTTGAAATGGTTACGGAAATACCTGCTGGGTTTTGGTTGCGTAGTCAGATGGCTTACGACGAATTTCTTTCGCGTGAGAAAATTAAGGCCTCGCTTATGGATCAGTCGCTTTGGAAAAAGTCTTTTCCAGAGGAACTTGATGTTCGCAATTGGGTCCGCAAGGGTGCTGATAAGGCGGATGATAAATCTTTAATGCCCTTGTTGAAGTTTTTTGCTGTGGCATCCCCGAAGGCTTGGGATGGCTACTATAAGAAAGCTCAGTTGAAGGTGGCGTTCCGTATTTCGCTTGCGGAGGTCAAGGATCCGTATGCGACTTCGGCGTGGATTCGCCGTGGCGAGATTCTTTCTGACCAAGATCCGATGGAAAAGTTGGGGCAACCTGCGGTGCGCAAAAAGCTTAAGGCGGCGCTCCCCGAAATTATAGCGTTTGCGGCTGCAAATAAGAAATTGCCAAAGCGCGAAAAGCGAATCACTTACTGGACGCCTGAGGCGGAAGTGGTTGACAATTGCATGACGGGTTTGCAGGAGCTTTGCCGCAAGATTGGTATTCGCGTGTTGTTTGTGCAGAATTTCAAGAGCTCGCCGATTCACGGCATGTATCGTTGGTACAAGGATGTTCCGCTAATCCAGTTGCATGACCGCTTTAAAAAGCGTGAAACGATGTGGTTCACGTTTTTCCATGAACTTGCGCATGTGCTTTACCATGGCAAGAAGGGAATCTGTTTGCAGAACATCGAAATCACGCACAACTATCCCGAAAAAGAGGATGAAGCCAACTGCTTTGCGCAGAAGTGCATGCTGGAGGCGGGTTTCGAGGTGTAGGATGTAGTCTTGGGGACTCGCAGTTTTTGAATGCTGCGAATATTGATGACTGCGTTTCTGATAAAGTTGTCCCTAGAACGTCCGCTTGCGTACTACGTATTGCGGCGACTGGTTGATGCTGATGTAGATTCGGCCGACGTATTCGCCGATGAGCCCGAGCAACAGCATAATCATGCCGCCGATAAAGAGTATGGTGGCAAGCATGCTGGTGTAGCCGATAGGAACTTCGGGGAACATCAGTTTCTTGTAAATGACAAAGAGGCCGGCAGCAAAGCCGATGACAGCGCAGATTAAACCGATAAATGTTGCGGCACGGAGTGGCTTTACGGAGAATGCGGTAAAGCCGTTAATCCAGAGTCCGAGAAGTCCTGCGATGGTGTAGCCGGATTCACCTTCGAGGCGGCGGCGGTGCTGGACTTCGACGTTGCCGAGGCTTTTGGTGGCGCGGAAAACGAGGCCACTGATGTAGGCGAATGGGTGGGGGTAGCGCACGATTTCATCGACGATGAACTTGCGCATGATGAAAAAGCTTGTGGTGCGCAGTGTTTTGGGCTGTCCGATGATTGCTTCGGCCATTTTCTTGTTGACCCATGTTCCGAAGCGGCGGAATAAATGTTGTTTGGCGTGCTTGTAGTAGCCGTACACAACGTCATAGCCTTCTTCTAGCTTGTCTACAAGTTTGAAGGATTCGCTGGCGGGGGTTTGACCGTCGTCGTCGAGGCTGATGATGTAATCGCCTGTTGCCTGGGCGTAACCTGCCATGAGGGCGGAGTGTTGCCCGAAATTTTTGGCGAGGCAGATTCCTTTAATGCGCGAATCGGCTGCGGCAAGGCGTTTGATAACGCTCCATACGTTGTCTGGACTGCAGTCGTTTACGAGAACAATTTCGTAGTTGGTGCCGGGGCGGGTTGCCACGGTGTCATAGATTTCTTTAACGACTGTTTCAATCGTATTTTCGCTACGGTAACAGGGGATTACAAAAGAGAGTTTCATCTAGAACCTTTGTTGAACGGATTCCCACTTGTTGCTTTGGGCTGACTTTGCGGCGGCTTGCATCATGGCGAGGCCTTCGAGCGATGTGCGGATGCCGCATACGTACTGGCTTGTAAAGCTGCCTTTGGCGAAATATTGCCCGAGGCAATCGGCGATGTCTTTGTAGTAGTTCGCGAATGCTTCGATGAATCCGGCGGGGTGGCCTGCCTTGAATCGGTTGTAGCGCTGCTGGTTTGCAATTTTTACATCGCCGGTGCGGTCGCGGAGGCTTACGTTTCCGCGAAGGTCGCATGTCTTGAGCGTTTCGGGTTCCAGCTGGAACCATTCGGCGCTGCCTTCGCTGCCATAAACGCGGATGCGGAGGCCGTTACGGTTGCCGAGTGCGGTTTTGCTGAACCAAATTTGTGCGCGGACGTTGTTCGTGTACTGCGCCAGTGCTCCAACGTTATCTACAATTTGCGGGAAAAGCCCAAATGTGGCTTGGTCGGCGACGATGTGTTCGGGGCGTTCGCCGGTTAAAAAGTAAATCATGTTGTGCAGGTGACTCCCGAGGTCTAGGGAAATTTTCGGGATCACGGTGTCTTTGAGTCGCCAACTTTGCGGCTTGGGGGGCTCGTTGTTGGCTCCCAGGCGCATAAAGCCTTCTTGCGGCATTTCGACTTGCACTTGCTGGATTTTTCCGAGTTTACCATCGGCGATGAATTGCTTGAGTTCGCGCACCATCGGGTAACCAGTGTAGTTGTATGTAGTGCAGAAGAAACCTTTGGTTTCGGCAACTGCTTTGGCGATTTCTTCGCCTTCGGCAACGCTAGTTGCAAGCGATTTTTCGCAAATGACAGGGAAGCCTGCCTTGAGGGCGTCGATGACAATGTCTTTGTGCAAATCGGTTGGGGCGAGGACCACGACAGCATCGAGTTTGCCTTTTTCGGAATTGAGCAAATCGCGGTAATTTGCATAGGTGCGCTCGGGGGCTACTCCCCAAGTTTTAGCCGTCTGCTGGTTTGTTTCTGTGTGGGTGCTGAAAGCGCCTGCAACAAGTTCAAAATGTCCGTCCATTTGGCTTGCGGCCTTGTGGACTTCGCCAATGGCGGAATTTATGCCGCCCCCGATAAATGCAATTTGGTAAGGTTCCTTCTTCATATTATGGAATATAGGATATTTCTTTTTGATTAGATGGCGGATGTGGTCCGCCATGGTGTTTTTAGTTGTCATTCCGGGCTTGACCCGGAATCTCCTTTATTCTACTATGATTCTCGCTAGTTCTGTCATTCTTGCGGTTTTATCTTGCATTTCGGCTAGCGAATTGAACTTGAAGAATACGATTCCTGCTTTGTATGTAAGCTTGTCTGTGATAAATTCACCGGGCTTGTACCACAAGAATTTTTCGATGATGTTCCCTTGGATTTCTGGTGCAAAAGTGACGTCGCGAACTATTCCTTTAATGGTTGCTCCGCATTTCGAGCTGTCGCCGGCTTGGCAATCTGCCATGATGCAGTGGCGTAGCCAAAAGCCTTGTGTCGGAACATCAACGATGCTGGAAATGTCCATGCCGGTTTCGGCCATCACGATGAATTTCGGGTAGTCGACACCTGTCGAGTACTTTACGAATTTGATGTAAAGGTCGCCAGGCGAGCGGCGACAAATTTCAATGATGACAGGCGTGCCGTCGGCTCGTTCGATGTACTGTATGTGCAAAATACCATCGACGAGGTTGAGTTCGCGGGCGATGCGCTCGCTGTAATCGCGGAGTTTTGCGAGCGTTTCGCCGTTAGATGTGCTTGGCGAGTTTGCGCCCGAGACCATGTACTTGTTGATATAGTATTGTTCGTTGTCGGCAAATGCGAATGCAACTTTGCCTTTTACGAGCATGGCGGAAAATCCGTGGTTTGTGCCTTCGACAAATTCTTCGACCACGATGTGGTCTTGCCGAGTGCGGCTTGTGGCGTCGCGGTAGGCTTCGTACGCTTCTTCGGGCGTGCATGCGCGGTGGATGCCTTTGCCTCCTGTGAGATCGACCGGCTTCACGATGATGGGGAAGGAGAGGGCGTTGTTGCCTGTAATGGCCGCTTCGAATTCGGCGGTATTTCGGATAACAACTGTGCGCGGCGTCGGGATGCCAAGGCGTGTTGCCAAGGCGCGGTATTTGTCCTTGTGGTGAATTTCAAGGCTTGTCGCGTAACTGTCGTGGCCTAGTAATCCTAGCTTTTCGCAAACGTAGACTGTAGAAAGTAACGCAAAATCATTGCATCCAGAACAAACTGCTTGTACCCCTTCGGACCGCGCGAGTTCGAGCATAGCTTCTTTATTGCTAAAATCTTCAAATACCGTCTTGTCGGCATGGGGGTGGCCAAGTCCATCGCGGTTGTTGCCTGTAGTTATCACATACCAACCGAGTTCCTGAGCTGCTTTAATTAGCGGAATTTCGGCATGGCTGCCACCTAACAGCAAAAGTTTCTTTTGTTGATTGCTTTGCTCCATTTTATTTCGCTTGTAATGACGTGTGTGTTCTTTTTACTTCCCGAAAAATTCCTTGACCTTGCTGCATACAAATTCGAGATCTTCGGGTTTTAGACCATAGAACATGGGGAGGCGCAAAAGGCGGTCGCTTTCTTTAGTGGTGTAAATGTCTTCGCCATGGAATCGTCCAAAGCGTTTGCCTGCTGGGGCGTTATGCAGCGGCACGTAGTGGAATACAGCGAGGATTCCATTCTTGACTAAGTGCGCGATGAGTGCGGTGCGTGTTTTGAGGTCTGCGACCTTCAGGTAGAACATGTGCGCGTTGTGCGTGCATTCTGCCGGAATGTACGGCAGCTGCAAATCACCTGCGTCTTCGAGCGGTTGCAAACGTTCATGGTAGGCGTTCCAGCTTGCTATGCGGTTGTCGTAAATCTTTTGTGCGTTTTCGAGTTCCGCGTAAAGGTAGGCTGCGTTCAGTTCGCTAGGCAAATAGCTGGAACCGAGTTCTACCCATGTGTACTTGTCGACTTCGCCACGGTGGAACTGCACGCGGTTCGTGCCCTTCTCGCGGATGATTTCGGCATGGTCGGCGTATTTTTTATCGGTAATGAGAATGGCTCCGCCTTCTCCCATGCTGTAGTTCTTGGTCTCGTGATAGCTGTAGCAGCCAAAGTCACCGAGCGCTCCGAGTGAACGTCCTTTGTATGTAGACATCATGCCTTGTGCGGCATCTTCGATGACGAATAAATCGTGGCGGCGGGCGATGGCGTTGATTGTATCCATTTCGCAGGCGACACCGGCGTAATGCACGGGAACAATGGCGCGGGTCTTTTCGGTAATCGCGTCTTCAATTTTTTTTTCGTCGATGTTCATCGTGTCAGGGCGGATGTCTACGAATACGCATTTGGCGCCGCGCATGGCGAATGCATCTGCCGTGGAGACGAATGTGAACGAGGGCATAATGACTTCGTCGCCGGGCTGAATCCCGCACAAAAGTGCCGACATTTCGAGTGCGTGTGTGCAACTTGTGGTAAGCAGTGCTCGTGCGGCTCCAGTTTTCTGTTCTAGCCAAGCATGGCATTTCTGGTTGAATTGCCCGTCACCGCAAATTCGGCCGCTTTCGACGGCTTTACGGACATATTCAATTTCTGGGCCAACAAATGGTGGCTGATTAAATGGAATTTTCATAACTCTATATTTATAATTATTTACATGAGAAATGCATAATTTCTCAAAAAAAATGCGAAATGCTGTTTTCGCGTTACGGTGCGAAAGGCTATTTGCTTTTATTCACCGGCTTTTGTGATTGGTGTTTCCGTTGTGCTCAATCTGCGGAAACTCGGAATCAAGGAGGCGAGACAGTTGGTTGCATCGTCTGTGGATGCCCAGTATTTCATGTCGTGTGGCGGGTTCAATTTATAGTTGACGAACCACTTTTTGCCTTTTTCGCAGTCGTTCAATGGAACGTTTGCTGCTGCGGTCCAGTTATGCACGGTTTGGTCTGCATCGTATTCGAAATTCGTGGTGCTCGCCTTGCCGGTGGAGTTGCCCGCGGGGGATTTGTAACCGATGTTGAACCAGGTCCCGCCTTGAGTGCGTTCATGGATGTAGGCTTCTTGCATTTTGATGTAAGTCCCTGCGGCCATAGTGATTTCGGTGGCTTTTGATTTTGCCATAAAACCGAACAGTTTTGGAACGGCGACCGCGGCGATGGTGCCCATGATTACGATTGTAACCATCAATTCAATAAGGGAAAATCCTTGCTTTTTCATGGTACTCCCCTGCTAAGCATTGCCATAAAAATAAGATATTTTTTGACAAAAAAATAGCACTATCTTTTGGAGATAGCGCTATTAGTGGGGCCTCCCGGACTTGAACCGGGAACCAACGGGTTATGAGTCCGCTGCTCTAACCGATTGAGCTAAAGCCCCAGCTCACCCAAAGTTAGTAAATATTTTGAAATTGTCTTCGCCCATTCGTAATGGAACCCGCTGTAGGCGTTCACTACGCATTTGTCCCAATCGGCGACTTCCGTGTTGTACACATTGATGGCGTCTTTTATACGACGTAACATCTGGTGCGGTGCGTTTGCGTCGTCAACGAGGAATGCGTTTGCTTCGCCAGCGGTCTCGAGGGTGTAGTCGGTGAGCATGCTTGCTATGCCAACGTTTATTCCAGTGAGCGGGAGCGTACCGGCGGCCATGGCCTTGAGGATAATCGAGGCGGACGGCTCCTGCAGGTTCGCTGCGAATAAAATGTCAGAAGCGGCGAGCGTGTCGCGCAATTTTTCTCTGTTGTTCGCTTCTTCGGAGTCGAACTGGAGGACGCGGACGTAGTTGCTGTACTGGTGCGAAACTTCTTGGTAGTAGTTCCATTCGGGGTGTTCCGGCGAAATGCCCACGATAATAAGGGCGTTCTGCTTTGCGATGTCCGAAAGGATTGTCGCAAGCGTCTCGGAGGCATTGCCCGATTCCATGTCCATGTGGCTGTAGATAATCAGTTTGTTCGAAAGATCCATGCCGAACTGGCGCCCGAGGCTCGCTTTCGCTCTGCGCTTTGCTTCTTTGATGGGGAGCTTTGCTTCGTCGTTAAAGTCCCAGAACTTGTAGTTCACGCCGAACTGGATACCGAGGAGTTTGTCTCTGTTGCGGTTGAGGAACCCGCTGAGCCCACCGGGGAGGTTCGTGTTAAGCATGGCGTCGCGGTAGCCCGACGACGGGAACAGCACTTTGTTGGCGTACAGAACGCCAGCCTTGAGGAGACTGACCTTGCCCCAGAATTCGTAGCCGTCCATGTTGAAGTCCTTGCGCGGGAGACCGATTTTTTCGATTTCGCTGGGCTGCACATGGAAGTCGTAGGTAATGTTATGGATGTTGAAGAAAAACGGGATGTTGTGGAATGCCTCTTGATAGACGGTATGGCAGAGAGCGCCGACGAGTGCTCCGCCCCATTCGTGACCGAGGATGGCCTGGAACTGGATGTCGCTTTGTGCGCAGTACGTGAGCACTGCCGAGGCGAACATGGCAAATCTCAGGTGGTTGTCGCTGTAGGGGAGGGAGTGTGGCGGGCCATAGACATAGGGACGCCCGAAATATTCCTCATTATATATATAGGTGTGGAGCGGGTCTTCGTCGGAACGCCATACTTCGAACGGCTTGTTCTGCAATGCCTCGACGCCTTTAAAAACACAATGATACTTGTCGGAGTCTATAATATGATCTTTGTAGAACGGCGAACAGGTGACAACTTGAGATCCGGCATTTGCGAATGCGGATGTCATGCAGTTCACAGCGGTCGCGAGTGGACTTGGTACCTTCCAGTTCCCCGCTTCTGGAGTTACGACGAGTATATTCATTGCTTTTTATACACTCCAAATAAAAATTTACCTATAAAAATAGGTATGTATAAATTTATTTATTTAAATTTCAACTGAAAGGGTGAATTTCATTTTTTAACCTGATAAAGAGTCCTTTTCAATATTTTCTGTTAAAAACTTCATCTGAAGGATACAAAATGAAGAAGATTTTCATTGCTGCTTTGGCTACCGCCGTCGCCTTGACGATGACTGGCTGTAAGGGTACGAACGAAAAGCGCGGCGACGAACACCTTAAGGAAGGCCGTTTCCGCAATGCAATCAACTCCTATCTTGAGGCTAAGAAGAAGGGCAAAATGTCCGATGAATTCTTTGACAATTTCACCCTCGCTCTCGTACGTGCCGGTGATATGGAAGCCAAGAAGGATTTGAGCAGCGACCTCATCAATAACTATTTTGAAAAAGCTGCATCGAATATCGGCAAGGTCAAGGAAGACGCTACTGTCGAAGAATACGTGAAGACTCTCGGTGAAATCGGTAAGCGCCAGGCAGCACAGGAAGGCGTAGACTACGCAACGATTATCAATGCATTTGCAAAGATCGACTCTGCAGAATCTGTCGCCAAGACCCGCCACATTGCAGAATCTGCCATCAAGAGCATCCGCGAAGAAACCGAAAAGCTTTATGTTGCTCGTAATTTGCAGGAAGCTACTTCTGAAGAAGATCCGGTCGTGAGCGAATACTTGCTCCTCCGCATGGCTGAAATGGCTCCGAATAACGAACAGGTCAAGGCTGCTTTGAACAAGAGCCGCAAGGCCACTCGTGGTTACTTCCTCATCTTCGGCGAAAACGTTCCGGATTTGAGCGGTAAGCAGCGCGTGGACAAGTGGGGCTACGTGATGGCCATGCCGACAATCAAGATTACCAAGAACTCCCTCTCTGGCGAACTCCAGTTCTGGGCTTCGACGGGTAACAACACGGAACTTGATCCGTCCCTCATCAAGCTTGTTTCTACTGAAGGCAAGGAAGTCTTTGCAAAGGGCAATACGGGCTGGTGCGAAGCTGAAGTTCTCGTTGGCAAGAAGGGCGACGAAAAGATTGAAAAGAAGCAGAAGAAGTTCAAAGGCAAGGGCAAGTTGATGAACGAATTCCAGTGCTCTGTGAATGTAAGCTTCTCCTTCCCGGGCGGCTTTGTTCCGGACTACATCGAATACAAGGACCAGTACGGCATTGGTCGTAAGTACCTCGGTCACTAATTCGTAACGGAATTAAAGAACTTTTAAGGGCTCGCCGCGGATGCGCGGCGGGTTCTTTTTTTGTGCGGTGATAGGGGCGCGTGCATCTCCGTCACCTTGAGACCCGTTAGGGGCGAAAGGTCCAGTAAAATCTTGACGTGCAAAAAAAATCCCCGGCAGTATTGCCGGGGTCGCCTTTTTTATCCGAGAAGGTGATGCCGGCACTAGGCCGGCATGACAAAGAGTCTGCTATGATGGTTTCGTCCAAAGGTGTGGAGATACAAAAAAGTCCCCGACGGGTGTCGGAGACTTTTAAACGCTTGTATTTTCCTGAGAGGAAAGCGCCCGTTCAGGGACGGGCGTGACAAATGCTAGAAATCGGCGTGTGCGCTCATACCGAGAGCAAACTTCGTCTTGCCGACGACCGGGTTCTTGTTCTTGCTGAAGTTGTAGCCGAACCAGAAGGTAACGTTCGTGTTGATGGTCGGGTAGAGGTAGAAGTTCATGCCGAGGAATTCGAATTCGTCCTTGCTGATTTCGGAATCCGGATCGTGGTATTCAAAGCTTACGCCCAAGGAGAACTTCTTCGTGATGTTGAAGCTCGGTTCGATGGCGAAGAGCATTTGGTCTTCGGTAAAGATTTGCGGTGCTGCGGTGTATCCTTCGCCTTTGTTAACGATAGCATAGAAGTAGTTGAGGCCCAAGTTGAAGATGCTGTAGTTCAAGCTCGGCTCCACAAGGAAGGAGTGAACGGCTTCGCCCTTGTACGGGTGGATGCCATAAGCGGCATAGACGCTATAGTTGAGGGTTTCGAGGCTCTTGGAGTAGTCGAGTTCTGTACCGAAGAAGTAGGTGTAGCCACGACCGACTTCGGAACCGAATACCCAGTCCACGCTCGGGGTGATGGTCAAGTGTTCGTCCGGGCGGTTCAAGAGCTTAAGGGCGTAGGTACCGAACACGGCAATTGCTGCCTTGCTGTCATCGGTAGCGCCAATGTAGAACTTACCGTCGCCAAACTTGTTGTTGCCGACTTCCACACCGAAACCGCGGAGGCTCTGGTCGCGAGAGATTGCTGCATAGCGGCTCGGGTCACGCCAGAAGTAGTAATTGAATGTACCTGCGTTGTAGGTCAAGTCACCGAATACGAGGCTTACGTCTTGGAACGGCTTCCAGCGGAGTTCGACGCCATCGAAATTGAATGCGGTATAGCGGTCATTGTCGCTTGTGATTGCCGTAGAGCGGGCGAGACCGTGACGGATTTCAGCAGCGCCTTCGCCGTTAGTGATATTGCTCTTGGTATTCGTGAAAACGGTTACAGAAACGTTTTCGTCGAGGTTTGCCGTCACAGACAAGTCGATGTCCTGGTTTGCGGCGTTAGTGGGGTCAAAATCCCTGTTGAAGTAGCTAGCGAAGTCAAAATCGACATTACCGTGGATTTCGATGTCGGCGGCCATGGCAAAACCGGTAGCGGCAAGGGCAATCGGCAAAATGAGTTTACGCATACAATCCTTCCAAAAAAAGATTTGTTTGAATTTTACGTGCAAAAGATAGAAATATCTTTGATTTGAAACCAATGTTTTGTTCCTTGAAGCTCAAAAATACGGTTATGCTTCGTCTTAGTGGCTTCAGTTTTGTAAATTTAGTAGCGTCTTTAAAAGAGGTGGATATGAAATTCTCCCCCCGTTTTTTTGTTTTTTTATCGCTTGCCTTAGTGCAAGGTGTTTTTGCGTTGACCGCGGACCAGGTTTTGGACAAGTCCAAGGCTTGGTTCAAGTCGGGCAAGGCCTGGAGCCTCAATTTTAGGGCGCAGATGTTTCAAGTGGATTCCCCGGATGTGAATACGCAATCGGGAACGCTTGTTGTCGCCGAAGGGGACAAGTTCAAGCTTGACCTTCTGGGAATCAAGTTTTACAGCGATGGCGAAAGCCTTTGGCAGTGGAATGTGGAACAAAAGCAAGTTCTTATAAAGGCTGTGGAAGATTTGTCGAGTTCGCTCCATCCGTCGGAACTGTTGTTCAAGTATCTGAACTGCAAGGCGCTCGAAATGAGCGAAGGCGAATTTGCCGGAAAAAAGCTTTGGGTGCTAAAACTCGACCCTGCAAAGTATGCGGGGCAGTTTACCAAGATGGAAGTTTGGCTATCGAAAACGGATTATTCGCCGGTGAGACTTTTTACGGAAGACCCGTCGGGTAATGCCACGTGGTATGGCATTCTGGACATGAAGGTGGTCAAGAAAATTTCTAATGATGATTTCAAGTACAAGCCTGTTGCAGGTGTTGACGAAATCGATATGAGGTAATCGTGAAATTGGGCAAAATGAAATCAGTCGTCGCGAGTCTCTTTGTCGGGGGTGCCTTGTGCGGGAACGCCTTGGCGGGCGAAACGCTGTTCAGCAACTATGTGTATGCGGTTGCCCCGGCAGGCGAATATGGAAAGTTGTGGGCTTTTTCGCGCGACAATTCTTATAGCGGTGTAACGCTTTTGAATTTTACTGTTTCGGATAAAGGTTCTATTGTAACTGAAAAACCGCAGCAGGAAAAGGTCTCGGATACATTGACTGCCGTGCAGGATGGAATTTTTGAAGATGATCTTGCCGAGCGTAGGCGTATTCCTGCGGTGTATGCGGGCTCAAAGCTTGGTCTTTTGCTCCCGATGGTTGCGATGAACAATGATGACCGCTACTTGCAACCGGCAGGTTATTTCTCTATACGCGACTTGAGAAATATTGTTGAATATCCGGTCGATGTCCCGTCTGCAGCGGATGCTCTGGAAAAGCCGATGCAGTACGCGATGAGTGGCTTTGCATACGATTCAACGAAGCAGCGTTTGTGGATTGCTCGTGGTGCCTTGGGCGTGATGGTTCACGACATGTCCGGAAAAAACGGTGCAAAAGATACGACGTTTGTCCTGAATGCAACGTCGGGTGAACTTGAGGAATTCAAGAAAGATTCTGAACTGGATTTGAAAAAGAATCCTGAAATTTTCGATGTGCGTCTGCACCCCAAGACGGGCGATCTTTGGCTTGCAACGGCTCAGGGCGTTTGGGTCAAGTCTTCGAGCGGTTTAAAGAACGTTTCGGAATCGTTGAAATCGTCCCGTGTGACGGGCCTTTGGATGGGTGGTGAACCGCTCCAGATTATTGCCGAGACAAACTCTAAGAAGGACGACAACATCAATGGCGGGCTTTGGCGCCTGTATGGCGAAAAGGCAAAAGATTTTTCAAAGGTGGATTTCTTGGATACCGCAGGCAAGGTGCAAAAGAAAGATATCTATGATGAATCGGATTACACCGTAGGCGATGTCGCGTTTATTGGAAAGACCGCTTTTGTGCTTGTCCGTGCCGTTGGCAGTAGAATGATTAGCGGTTACCTCAAGCTGGATTCGCTTGGTGCGCATGCTTGGGAACAGGATGATGATGGCAAAAATCAATGGCTGTACGGGTACGAAACGGGAGCGACCGACCGCAAGATGACGATTATGTCGATGTGCACGTTCCCGCTTTCGAAAAACCGCGTGGGGCTTGCGATTGCGACCGAAGGTAACGGTGTCTCGGTATCGGCGGATTCTGGAAAAACTTGGAGTGTCATTTTGAATCGCGCAAAGCTCGACAATAACTTGGGCTCTGTACGCATGGTGCCTTCGGTGATTGCTCCGGGTGACGGTGACAGCGATGTATCGCTTGTTTCGTATAAGGTGGGGCGCGAATCTAAAGTGACGATTGAAGTGTTCAGTTACGATATGCGCAAGGTGCGTACGATTGTGAAAGACGCGGTGCGCAATGCGGACCCTTCACGTAGCTCGAATCCGAAAGAAGATTTTTGGGATGGTCGTGACGATCACGGCAAGGATTGTACGATGGGTGTTTACTACGTCAGGGTAAAGGATAACCATGGGCATATTGGCTGGGGCAAGGTGATGACGCTTGGAGGTAACTTCAGATGATTAAAATGAAGAATCTTGTAGTTGCAGCTTTGGCGGTCTGTTCCTTTGTTGGTTCTGCGGTGGCCGGCCCCTTTACGAAAAAGTCAGAATTGGGCGGTTTTGATGGCTTTGTTGAACGTATGGGCGCTGGCGTCCGTGAAATGGGTCGTGGTAACACGGGCTCTGCCGATACGGCATCGATGCCAGGTGCTTACTGGAACCCGGCATTGCTTGGCTTCCGTGAAAATCTTGGCTTTACGATAAATTTTGAAAAGCGTGACTTGGACCGTTTGGGCGGTTCCTTGGGTGTCGAAGGTAAGGTCGGAAAGCGCATGGGCATGGGCTTTGCTGTGCTTTATCGTGGCGATACGGATTTCAAGGTTATTGATAATGATGACCAGACTTTGGGTGAAGCGGAACCGTTCTTTACGATGTTCTACTTGGGCTTTGCTTTCCGTGCAACACGTCAGGATGCATTTGGCCTTTCGCTTTCGATGAGCTACGACAATTTGGATATTGCCGAATTTTATGATGGCGTTGAAGAATCGTTCCGCAGCCCGGTGACGATCAACTTGAGCTGGTTCCGCCAGTGGAATCGCAAGTGGTCTTCGTCTGTGGTAATCCGTAATTTAAGTTTCAGTAAGAATTTGTCTGCGAAGTGGACGAAAAACCCGAGCAAGGATAATTCGCTTGCATCAACAGAAGGCGTGCGCCCGAAGGTGTTGCAAATTGGGCTTGGTTACCGTTCGCAAATTATGGGCAAACCGGTTTATGCTTGGATGGAAGCTATCGATTATCAGGTGGCCGATACGCTTTTGGCGTTTGACCCGCAGCTCCATGTTTGGACGGGTCGCGTAGGCTTTGAATGTGAAGTTATTCCAAATGCTACACTTCGCGTGGGTATGGATGATTTGGACTGGATGTTTGGTGCCGGTTACAAGTTCGATATCCACATTGGCCGCAAGAAATATCCGATTGAAGTGAACTATGCGTTCCTTTACGAAACTCGCGCGGGTATTTGGACTCCGTTTACCCTTGGTTTGAGGGGATACCTTCCTTGATTTCTAAGGTGTTCATTTCGAAGGTGCGCAGTCTGGAATCGATGGACTGCAACTTCGATGCTGGCATAAATGTAATTTGTGGGCCTAATGGTTGCGGCAAGACGACGATTTTGGAATCGATTCACTTGCTGGCTCAAGGCTTTTCGTTCCGGTCGCGTGACTTGCGCGAACTTATCACGTGGAAGAATAATGAACTGATTTTGCGTGGCGAGTTTGAAGATGAAGGTCGTTCGAGAACGCGCGCATTGCGTGTTCACTCGCGAGGGAGTGAAGTGCGCGAAAACGGCGAATCGCTAAAATCTCCGACGGCTTTTTTTGGAACATGCCCGGCTGTGATTATGCAGCCTTCGGATATTGAACTTTTGCGCGGCGGGCCGGAGGTGCGCAGGCATTGGCTCGATGAAATTCTCTGTTACCGTTCATCGGCAAATGCGCAGGTCTTGCGTCGTTATAAGCGAGTTTTGCAACAACGTAATAAGTGGCTCAAGGAGTTTAAGCAAAACGGTGCTGCTGTTGGTGGCGAGGATTTGTTCCGCGTTTTGACGCAACAACTGATTGATCTTGGGGCTAAACTTTGGGCGGCGCGCATTATGCTCTCCAAAGAAGTTTCCGAAATTATCACGCGATATTACCGCAAGCTTTCGGGCGGTGTGGATGAAATCACTTGTGCGTACAAGAGTTCGATTCTCAAGTCGCTAGATGCGCTTGATGTTGCGGATTCAATGACGGACGAGATGATGGATGAAATCCCGGCGGGCGCGACTGTTGCTAGCGAAAGTGGTGTTGGAATTGCTTGCGGGGAGTGCGCGGAAAGTTCAAGTTCTGTGAATGCTGATGGAAATGCCGCGGATGGCTCAGATGCGCCTAGTGAAGAAATGCTCCGTAATGCGTTTTCGCGTAAGCTTGCGGATTTGGAATTCGTGGAACGCTTGCAGGGCATGACGATGGCTGGCCCGCATCGTGATGATTTGGCTCTTTGCGCTTCGGGTTACGAGATGCGTTCTGTCGGATCGCAAGGGCAGTGCCGCTCGGCTGCGGTTGCCATGCGCTTTGCCGCGGTAGATGTGGCTTCGCGCTACCTGACAAAACCGATTTTGCTGTTGGACGATATTTTTGCAGAGCTTGACGTAAACCGCCGTGATGCGGTGGCGTCGCTCATTCGCGAAAAGCAGTGCCAGGTGGTGATTGCTACGCCGCAGGCGGAAGATCTGCCGTTTAAAGCGGATGTAATGATTCAATTGAAGATTTAGCTGAAATGGTGACCCCGGCTTGGTGGCCGGGGTGACAATACAAAAAAACGCGCAAGGGATTGCGCGTTTTTTGCACCGGGGCGTTGCGGGGCCCTTTTATATTACTTGTTCTTGAGCAAGTCGCGAATTTCGGTGAGGAGCTTTTCTTCGGCGCTCGGTGCTGGAGGTGCTGCCGGTGCTGCTGCGGCTTCTTCTGCTTTTTTCTTACGCATGTTCTGCATAAAGCCGAGGAACTTCTTCATCATGAGGAACACGGCGAATGCGACAATGAGGAAGTTGAGGACTTCACCGATGAACGTGCCGTACGGAATGGCGATGCCTTCGGAGGTTGTGTAAACGAGGGTCTTGATTCCTTCGCCGGCGTTCTGGCCACCGCACTTTGCAATGACTGCTGTGACGAGCGGCATTACGATGTCGTTCACGAAAGAGTTGACGATTTTACCGAAGGCGGCACCGATGATGATACCGATGGCCATGTCAACGATATTGCCCTTGAATGCGAATGCCTTGAATTCTTCAATGAGTGAAGCGGCTTTCTTTTTGATGCTCATTTTATTTCTCCTTGTTGGAATGTTTTATGTTTAAATAATTAGAAAAACCTTTAAAGTTTGGCATGCAATTTTTAAATTTGGCGCGCTATGTCATGGTTATTATTGGCTTTTGCCTCCGCTGTATTTCTCGGTTTTTACGATTTAGCCAAGAAAAAATCTGTTCAAGATAACGCTGTCCGACCGGTTCTGTTGCTTTGTAGCGTTTTTTATGCGCTGCTGATGCTGCCGGTGCTTTTGACCGGGCATTGCGAGCCGCTGACTTTGCATGACCATCTGTTTTTGATGGTGAAGTCGGTGATTGTCGGCGGAAGTTGGCTTTTCACGTATAGCGCGATAGCCCACATGCCTCTCAGTATTTCGACGACGATTCGTGCGCTTGCTCCTTTGTTTACAATCATGATTGCGGTGGGATTCTTGGGCGAACGTCCGCAGGTGATGCAATGGGTTGGTATTGCGGTTTGCATTTGTTCGTATATCGGGCTTAGCCTTGCCGGGCGCAAGGAGATGGGGCACTTCTTTAGCAACGGCTGGGTGGTGGCCATGCTCTTGGGGACGATTCTTGCAGCTTGCAGTGGAATTTATGACAAGTTGATTTTGCAACGCATGAACTTTGAACCTTTGACGGTGCAGGTTTGGTTCAGCATTTACATGTGCGTGGTGCAGTTCTTGACGACAATGTTTACATGGTACCCGACTCGTAAGAAAACGACTCCGTTCCAGTTCCGTTGGTCTTTCTTGGCGGTGGCGGTCCTTTTGATTGTGGCGGATCGTTGTTATTTTTTAGCTGTAAGCGATTCGAGTGCGTTGATTTCTGTCATTACAGTGCTGCGTCGTTCGAGTGTGTTCATCAGTTTCTTGGCGGGAATTCTTATATTCAAGGAACGCAAGAGCAAAACGAAGTTTTTTGCGATGTTGGGCGTGGTGATTGGACTTTGCCTGATTTCGCTAGGGCGTTAGCGCTGGTGCAAAAGGCGGGGGCGGTATGCTAAAGATTGGAATTACGGGTTCTATTGGTGCGGGCAAATCCTTTGTAGGGAATTTGCTACGTGCTCGTAATTTTCTGGTGCTTGATGCCGATCGTAAGGTCCATGAACTTTACAGGGATTGTGCTGAACTCCGTGCAGAAATGGCAGCGTTCTTTGGCGAAGCATGTTTAACGCCGACAGGTGTGAATAGCGCTTTGATTGCTGACCGCGTTTTTGCGGATGCTTCTGCTCGCGAAAAATTGGAAAAGATAGTTTATCCGTATTTGACTCGCTCGGTTGCAGAATTTTTCGCAGGGGATGCTGTGGGCGTTTCTAATGAGAATGCTGCGGACAAGTGCCGTTTTGTAGAGGCTGCGCTTTTTTCACGCGCTCCATCGCTTGTTGAAATGCTGGATGAAATCTGGATTGTCGATGCACCCGAAAGCGTTCGATTGCAACGCCTTGTCGCTCGCGGACTTAGCGAGAATGATGCTGCTCGACGTATTGAAAATCAGCGTGGCGCCTGCGCACCGGAACTGTTCCCAGGCAAGCGGATTCGTGCAATTACGAACGATGGGGACCGTTTTCGCGTGGAATCGCAACTGAACGAGTTGTTGGAGGTTTTATAATGATGCCTTATATTCACCAATTTGCAGGTTTTTTGCGTGTCCACCTGACTTCTATTTCTGTGGGGTTGGTGGCAACGCTTCTTATTCTTTACGGCTCTTACATTAACGATTATTTCAAACGGATTACAAAAAGCTTACCTTTTGTAGTTCGCTTTGCGTTATTTGTTGTTCTTTGCAGCGTGGGTTACGCTTTTGCTAGCTCGCAGCTTGTTCGGCTTTTAAGGCTTGGCTTGCGCCAACTTTCGGATTTTCCGCTGATTTGCGTTGTTATCGGCAGTTTTGTGCTTTTGGCGTTCCTTGCAAAAAGAGAAAAAGATATCTAAGCGGCCTGTTTGTGTAGTGGTATGATTTATATCACTATGTAAAAAAGTATAAAATGATGTTTTTCTTACATCTGAGCGGTCCCCTTTTTAAAAATCTATCTTAAGATTCAGAAAAAAACAGAAGGGTATTACTATGCAGAAAGAAGATATCATCGTATTAAGGCAAGTCGTGATCTTTTCTTTAATAGCCATTGTTCTTGGCTTTATTTACGGCTAGTATTAAAAAATTGGTGTAATATGGTGTAAAGCTGGTGCGGTATTTACTGTGCCGGCTTTTTTTGTATGCAAAAGATGTTATATTGTTCTTTGCTTGTAAAAGTTTAAAAAGGGATTGAATAATGCCAGCCGAAATTAAAATTCTTGAAAGAGCTGAAATGTATCTGAGAAAGCTTTCTTGCGGAGTGAATCCTCTGACTGAGGAATCCTTGCCAGAAGGGGACGCATGCCGACAGGACCGTATTAGCAAGTGCCTGACTTATGTGGCCGATTATTTAAAGCAAAAAGTGATGCCTGTGATGGAACGTCAAGAAAAGGCTAAGGCACCGAAACCGCCGAAAATCTTGAAACCGCGCATGGTTCGTGATGCGGCTGATAAAGAACTTGTCTTTACTCCTGAAATGTTGTCTAAGTTTGAAGTTTCGGAAGAACCGGTTTCTGTTTCGGGCATTGTTCGTCGCTTGAATTTCTTAATTCCGCAGGATAGCGGAATGATGCCGCTTGTTTATGCGGATGTTGCCGAAGTGCTTTCGAAAGAGGGCGTCCTTTTGAAACAAGAAGGCGATAAGGGTAAAGATTTGAATTTGCCGACTCCGCATGGCGAAGAACTTGGCTTTGCTCGTGTCGAAGCCGATATTCGTGGGCATCATTCTGTTTATACGAAATGTAATGTTGATGCACAGAAGTTTATTTTAAATAATATTGACAAATGTGTTGCACAGGCAAATGAACGTTTGGCAAAGCGCAGGGAACGTGCTGAACTTGGTGAAACGGGTCGCGTTGGCAAAGAAAAGTTCCATGTTACAGATGATCAAATCAAGAATTATCCAGCAGATGAAGCTCCGGTGCCGGTAAGCGAAATTGCAAGGCGCTTGAATGATTTGCTCCCGCAAGATTCCAACGTCGAAAAGATTTACTTCAAGACGATTCGCGATTGGTTTGTGTCGCAGAATTATCTCGAAGAAAAGAAGAATGCGCTTGGAAAGATTTTCTTTGTGCCGACGGAAACGGGGTCGCAGAATGGTATTGTGACGGAATCTCGCGTGGGCAAGAACGGCGAAAACTATGACGCGGTTTTGTACAATGGCGCAGCGCAGAAGCTCGTGCTCGACCACGTGAACGAACTCGCGTAATTAGTCATCCTGGAGCCGAAGGCGATAGGATCCATAATATGAAAAGCGCCGTCCCTGCTTATTGCAAGGACGGCGTTTTCGTTATGCAGTCATCCCGGCCCTAGTGCCGGCATCACCATTCACGTCTCGAAATACAGATATTTACCTGAGTCTGCGGAGCCCTCTGGGCATAGGAACTTCCTTACCATCTTCGCCAAGCAAGTAGATGTTGTCGAGGTTGATGAATCCCTTGCCGCTGTGGCGGGCGCGGAATGCGAAGTTCTTAATTTTGGTCGGGTCGAGCTGCGGAATTGTTTTGCCCCAACCTTCTTGTTGCATGTTTTCCCAGATGAGCGTGTCGCGGACCCAGTTGCCGCGAGTGTTCTTGAGGCGAATCATAAATTCATCGTAGTCTTCGACCTGGCTCGACATGATTTGCAGTTCGATGTAGCCTTGCGGATTGTTGTGCGTTGTGGCGTAATCGAAAACGATGCCGACCGATTTTTTGACTTCTTCCGGGACGGTGTAGTAAGCACCGGAGTAGTTCGGCCAGCCAAGTTCAGGAGGCTGCTCCACGATAAAGTCGTGACGGATATAACCACCGAGTGGCGGATTGCCGTTGATGATTTTTGCATCCATGGACGTGGCGTTGTCGCCATTGACGACCGGGAACCACGATACGTTGTCTAAACCGTTATCGAAGTTCTGCATGACGCTTGTGGTGCGGTATGCACCGCGAATGCGGAATGGAACTTTGAAGGTTGCTTTCTTTTTGTTCTTGCCGATAAGCGTAATCTTGAGTTCTTGGGCTTCCTTGATAACTTTATCTGTGACAGGAATTTTGACATGGAAACTTTCGATAGAAGAATTCCACTTGCTATCGTCTGGCGTAGCATGAATTGTGAGCGGTTTCTTTTCCCATTTGTCAATTTGAATGTCGGCTCCTGCGAGTTCCCCGCCATCTTGTACAGCAGTCACGAAGAGGTCGAGCGTATCGCCTGCGGTCATGACCTTCTTTTCGAGCGCTATGGCGAGCACTTCGGGGGCGTTGTTTGCCTGTGCAGGCGGGTTCATGCGGACGACAACTGTTCCGAACGGAGGAATTTCGATGTCGGTGTTTTTGCCTTCGAGACGGCGACCGCTCGGGCCCATTTTCGGATACGGGAATGCGTTTCTTTGGTCGCCAATCCACTTGAATTGATCTTCGCCGAATACGTCAACTTCTACGCGTGCATTGCTCGGTTTTCTCTTTTCGCTCTTGCGGTCAACCTGCACAATTTGCTTGGTGTCGGTGAGGTTCACGAGAAGCACGTTGCAGCTGTTGCCTTTGCAAATGGCGTAAGGAACTACATCTGCGGTAGTGCTCTTGACAGGAACCACTGCGTAGCCGTTTTCGAGGAATCGTTTGAATGCCATGTAGACACCGAAATATTCTGCGGTTGGCTCAAGGCTTGCCCAGCGGTTCCATGAACCTTCTTTCAAAAGTGCGGTCATGCTGATGGTACCCCATGTGTGGTCAGGACCTTCAAATACGTTGCCGAAGGCGTCCCACGGGAGCGCTTGGAAACGGTCACCGAAGCGGACGGCGTACTGTGCGAATATGTTCGCGATGCCGGCGGCTTGCGGGTAGTCCATCCAAATTTGTGAGCCTTGCACGGATGTACTGAATTCCGAGAGGAATACGCGGCGCTTGCCTTCGAGGTACTTGTTCATCCAAGCGTTGAGCGTGTCGGCATTCTGGGCTACATCAAGGCTAGCCTTGAGCATGTCCTTGGCGTTCAAGTTTTCGGGGGCCCAGTACGGATAAGTGTGCAAGTCGACAACATCGAGATAGCGCTTGCCATCGGCTTTTTCTGCTTCTCCGACGATGCGCAAGAATTCGGCCATCCAGTATTTTCCATCGTTGAGGCCGGCGCCTTTTTGTAACATCTTGTGCGTGCTGAATAGCGGACCATGCAAGATGATACTTGGATCAACAGCCTTCATGGCACGAGCGTATTCGATAAAGCGGGCTGCATATTGCCTTGCCGAAAGCGGACCGGATTCTTCCCATTCGCCATCGAGTTCGTTGCCGATTTGCCATTGCTTGATGTTGTATTTTTTGACTTTATTTGCGTACTTGACCCAGGCGGCTGCTTCTTTGGACGTGCCTGTGCCTGCGTTGACGCAAATAACGGCTTGAGCCTTTTGACCGTTCACCAGTTTCGGAAGCTGGTTGATGTAGGTCATGAATTCTTCGAAATGCCACTTGATATTAGTCCAGTCGGTGCGCGGCTTATCGCCGTTGCGGGTGGACATGGCAAAGAACTTGTAATCATTCCCGGCGAGTAAATCGTCAGAACCGCTGTAGAGCTTCATTTCACGAATTTGCACGCCCTTAGACGGCAAGTCGGTTGTCTTGAACTTTACGGCAACGTAACGTGCTCGCGTTGTTGGAAATTTGTACTTGGTTTGGTTACCCGTAACCTTGACGGTGCCCCATCTCTTCAACTTGTTTTCTGCATGCTGATGAACGCCCGGATAATCGGCGTAGTCTTCGGTCCAATACGAGAGTTCAAAAGATTTCGGGCGGAGATTGCCCCAGTCGATGACGATGGAATCGAGGTCTTTCTTTTCAGGGAACTCGATGACAATCCAAGGCGGATCTTTCGGGTCGAGGATTTCTCCCCACCACATGGTGTTCATGTTGTTATCGGCAAGGTGGCTGCGACGAATGAATCCGTAGTTGTCCTTGGTAGTGCCACGGTAAATTGTTTCGCCGAGAAATCCTGGTGCCCAGTCTGTGTCGCTTGGCGTCCAAAGACCAGTGCTGTCGTATTTGCCGGCACCGTTCCAATGGTAGTCATTGCTCAAGCTCCCGTTCGGGAAACGGAAAATCGTGTAGCCGCCATCGACGAGGGCTGGCGTCATGTCGTAATAGCGGGAGGGCGGGTTCCAGATGGCAAGATCTGCGCCCATCATGTTCTGCTTGTTGATGACGATACCGGGATGGGTGTCGTCGATTTCGATGGCGTTCTGAGCAGCGAGAGCGGAGGTAGCAGAAATTGCGAATGCAGTGCTGTACAAAAGCTTTTTGAATTTCATAAGAACTCCTCGAGAGTGGGGTAGGTTCGTCGTAAAAATTTACTGAATTTCTAGCTTGCTAAAAGTTTCGTAATGGTCTGCGGTATAGTAAATAACGCAATCGCTTTGATAGACGAGTCGCTTGGTGCCGCGATTCTTGGCGGAGTATTCAACATCGGCTTCGTGATAAGAGCCTTCTGGCAAGGTCGCATGATAGTTGCTTGCGTTGGAGGCATAATTATTGAATTTGTCGCCACCAATCATCACGCCGATAGTTGTCCACGGGTTGAAATTCCACTTTTCGAAGGTCTTGCCGGTCTTGGATTCGTAAAGTTTTTGACCCTCGTTTTTGCCCACGTAATTGCTTGGCAGCTTGTCGAACTTGCACAAGTACGCGGCAACGGAATCACGTGTGGTGTATTTGCCGGATTCTTGAACGGCTTTAAGGATAGAAGTGAAATAGTCTGCTTGGTTAAACGCATCTTGTGCACAAATGATATTTCCGCATTCATCGTGTGAATATTTATAACACTGTATATTGTCGTAAGATACCTCTTTGCAGTTGTCCTCTGGTGCAGACGTTGTGCAGGCAGTTACAAAGACAGAAATTGCAACTGTGATGTATAGCTTGAAAAATTTCTTTAGATTCATGTTTTAAAATGTAATAAAAGCGGTTTTGCAACACGGACTTCGTGCAACCTCGAATAGCGTCAAGGCCTGATTCTGATGTTGGTTCTTCTTGACAAGACTTTTTTATTGACAATGTACAGTAAGTATGCTGCAAAAAATGAAATGAGCATGGTGAGAATATTCGAAGAATCCTTGTCGAGAAAGTCTATAAAATCAAAAAATAATTTGTATATAAATATGTGGCACAAATACAATTCTAATGACATTAGCCCAAAGACGGTAAATATTTTATCAATAGTTTTGTATTTGTCAAAAAATATTGCAAGAAGTATGCACAGAACGGGAGTTATGATAATGTAAGGGAGATAGGCTAGGGAGCAAGTTTGCAATGCGTAGAAAAAATAGGTTTGAAATATAACTAAAATAATTGCAGCGACAAACGCGGCGGTCAATCCAATTGTTTTTAGTTTTTTGCTGAGTTCAATATTGCAGCCGTCTTTTGCCCAGTGACCAAAAATAGCGCCTATGAAAAATATGGGGATTCTTGCGTAAGTTAAAATGATGAAACCCCCGTAGTTCTTGTTGTTGTAGCAAAGAATACAAGTTAAGGCGTAGATTAACATTAAAGAAAATCCTGCTCCGATAAAATAGAAGGATGCTTTAATTCCGTATTTCTTGAATAACTTAAAGTAAATTGGGTATATTGCGTATAAAAATAAAATGCAAGAGATAAACCAAGATTCGTCACGATAACCAATCCAATAGCCAAGTGTTGTTGCTTTGCAAATCAATGAGTAAATAGCTCTGGTGCTAAAATCCATTTGTGCTAAGAAAACAACGCTTAGTACAACCCAAAATTCTGGAACGATACGGAAAAACCTGCTCTTGTAATATTTCTTTAAATCAAAATTTTTTCTAGATAGGGAATAGTAAAGACCGAAACCGGATAAAAATAAAAAGATATCCACACCGCCATAACCAACGGACCTGATAAAATCAATGACGGCCAAATCTGTAGGAACGCGCAAATGAAACAGCATAATCCATAATATGGCAAAGCCCATTATGGCACTTCTGTGTTTTGATATTAATTGAAGTATACTGTTCACTTTATTAATATACTCGTTTTTATGAAATAACGATATCAGTTCTTTTGTGAAAAGTGTAAATAATCTATATTCATGGTATGTTTAACGCTTGTCAAGCAGGTTCTCGGATGGAAGAAATTTTCAATACTAAAGGCACGTGTGCCACGACGATTCAATTTACGCGCGATGGCGATAAAATTCGTAATATTCGTTTCACGGGTGGCTGCAACGGAAATCTCAAGGCGATTGCAAAACTTTGTGAAGGTATGACCGCCGAAGATATTGCTGCAAAATTGCTCGGTAATACATGCGGTGGCAAGCCGACATCTTGCGCCGACCAGCTCGCTAAAGCTGTTCTCGGTCGCGAACCGTAATTTACCGATGGCCCACGCATCAGGACAATGAAACGCCGGCGCAAAAAACGCTCTTCTATGAACCGCTCGCAGATGATGCAGGCGGTTCGTTCCGAAGATACAAAACCGGAAATGTTGGTGCGCCGAGCGCTTTTCAAGGCTGGTTTTCGCTACAAATTGCACCGGCGCGATTTGCCGGGGTCGCCTGATTTATTTGTACTGAAATATAGTGTGGTCGTGTTTGTAAATGGTTGCTTTTGGCACCAGCATGGCTGCAAATTTACGAGTCGCCCTAAAAGTAACCCAGAGTTTTGGAATACAAAATTTGACAATAATGTTGTACGCGATATCAAGACGAATTGGGAATTGTCCTTGCTCGGTTACCGCGTGGTGACTGTTTGGGAATGTTCCATTAAATATGATTTTGACCGCTCTATAGAACGTCTCAAAGCTTTTATCGAAAGCGACGAAGAAACGATTGAAATTTAAAACGTCAAAAAATTGCATTTTTTGACAAATTTTGGCGTTTAAAACAATACAACAAAAAAAACTTTGCATAGACCCAATTGGGATTAGTTGCTTATATCTTTTCTAATAACAATGAGGAGTACTATGAGGAGTTCAAAAATAATTCCATTTTTGACCGTTTTCGGTCTGTTTGCATTCGGGGCTTCTGCCGTAGCTCAAGAGTCAGCTACTGCGGAAAAAACCTTCCCAACCCAATTCTTCGACAAGGATGGAGCCTATTATGGCCCGGATTGCGATGAGACCAATTACAAGGGCGCTTATTACACAGGCGATTACACAAGCCCTTTCAAGACGGTCCTAGGCAAAACCGATGAAGATATACAAAAGAAGTTGGACCAATTGTGGAATCACTACTTCGGGGGACAAGCGGATAAAACAGTGTATTACGAAGATCGGGATGGCGGGTACATTGTTGATATTAACAATAATGATATTCGCTCCGAAGGAATGTCGTACGGCATGATGATTGCGGTGCAGACGAACCATAAAGATGAATTCAAAAAACTTTGGAATTGGGCCAAAAGTCATTTGTGGCACGATCCCGCCAGAGGTGGCAACGGCTATTTCTCTTGGCAAGCGAATCGTGATGGTTCTACACGTGATCAGGGAAATGCGCCCGATGGCGAAATCTATTTTATGATGTCGCTTTTGTTTGCTGCAAACCGTTGGGACAATGCTGACTACATGAAGGACGCGCAAACAATTTTGAAAGCTTGTTGGAAAGGCAATGGCAATTCTTTGTATAGCGAACAGTCCTATATTGCTACGTTCCAGCCAACTGATGGCAACAACACTTGGGGCGATGCTTCTTACAGTTTGCCGGCATTCGTTGATTTGTTTAGCCGTTGGTCTGATACCAATAAGGATAAATGGCAAAAGGCAACAAAGGCTACGCGAGACCACATTTACAATTCCGCAAACTCTAAATCGGGATTGTGCACCGATTACAGCAACTTTGACGGAACTCCGCATTATGCGTTTGGCAATAATTCGAAGCGATATTCGTTCGATGCCATTCGCTGCCCCATGAATTATGGCATGGATTACTATTTGTTCGGCGCGGATGCGGAACGTCAAACAAAAATTGCGAAGCTCATTACAGATTTCTTTGAAAAGGATAATTACAGACATGGCCATTTTGAATGGGACGGCTCTGATCCGACAGGCGCGTTCACGATTGGGCAGGCAGGCGCGAATGCCGTGGCGACTTACGCCTTGCTCGACGTACCCGAATACAAGGATTTGGTCAAGAAGGTATTACAGAAGGCGTGGGATGCAAAGCCCATCGTAGGCAACGAACGCTACTATGACGGTTTGGTGCATTACCTGGCCATGCTCCATTTGACGGGAAACTTCAAGATTTGGAAACCCAAGCCGAAGAATGTCAAGGAAAAAACGGAACCTGCAGGCAAATACAATGGCGCTACGTATAAAGAAGGCGATACCATTGACGCATTCGAAGATTGCGAACTTTACAAGATTACGTTTGTCAAGGCCGCCGAAGAGAAAAAGGATTCTACTGAAGCCATTCGCAATGTAGTTCTGCGGAATAGCGAGTACAAGATGCAGCGCGATTACAACCTCAAGGGCTGCAAAGTTAATGGTGAAAAAACTGCTCGCGGTGCTTACTACGGAAGAATTGTTCCGGTAAAGTAAATGTATCGGTGAACTGCGCGCATCGTGAAAAAAAACTGCGCACGTTGCAAATGGAAATGCGCGCGATGTAAATGAAAATGCGCGCAAATTTGATCGTTATCCCCGAATGAACCTGTCTTGAGTGGCAGTCGAAGGAATCGGGGACTTCTTTTTTATAAAAAAGACTATTTTTTAATGTACTTGCGAGAAAAGGGAGGAATTGTGAAAATAAGATTCAATACAGTGTTCTGTTGGCTATTGTGCTTTTTTGTTTTTCCTCTTTGTGCCGCCGCCCAAGAAATTACGGCTCTTGGTTTTGTTGAAGATAAAAAGGCTTACGAACATGATGGAGATTATATTCGCTTAGCATTCGTAAGGACAGATAAAGGGTGGTCTCCGTCGTGTGATTTTACCGAAGGTGACAATGCGGGTGGAATTTTTAAAAACATAAAGTCTTGTTCGCATAAAATCATGAAACAATCATGGCAAGTGATTAATGCCGACGGAAAGCGTGTGGATGCAGGAACGTTGGAGTTTATGCGTCGCAAATGGAGTGAAATCGGACTTGCAAAAAGTTCCATTTCGTTAGAAAATAAAATTCAATTTGATTCTTTAAATCGCATCCTAGAAACCTGGAAAGAAAATGGAAAAGGGATGCCGCCGTTACTTGCGGTTCCGCTTGGAACGAATGTCGAAAAAATAGAACCGGTTGCGATTGATGGTTCTGTTGAACAAAAAATAAAGGATAAACTTGTAAAGCAATACTTTAGAAAGAAACGGACTATTTGCAAATGTGATTATAACGAAAATCTTATCTCTGAAAGAGATGCCAAGTCAAGCGATGTCGTTATCAAACCGTTAGTAGGGTACAAGGATAACGTATCTTTTTATGAAGTGCTTATCCCGGACACTTCTGGTTGCGGCATTATGGATGACGAAATGGAATTGATGGCCGTAAAGAATGGCAAAGTCGTAAATCTTACGGAATCATCTGGAATGGCAGATGATCGCCCGACTACAACTGCAATGACCCTTTTCAATAGATATGTCATTTCAACGAAAAAATTGCAGGATACCGTATATGTGTTCTTTGCGGGTGGTTATAATATTGACGGCTACGTTCTGCTAGATTCTAATTTGAAAGTAAAGGCTGTAAGCACCTGGAATTATCATTAGGAGAAACTTAATGCACATTCTTGAAAAGATTAGTGAATTTGTTGGCAAGTGGATGGCTGTTGTCGTGCTCGTGATTGCGGCTCTTTCGCTGTTCATTCCGAAATCGACACTATGGATTGAACTCTCGTGGGTGAATTACCTGCTGATGGTTGTGATGTTTGGCATGGGGCTTACGCTCAAGCTGAGCGACTTTGCTCTGGTGTTTATGCGACCCAAAGAAATTACGATTGGATGTGCGGCGCAGTTTATCGTGATGCCGGCTCTTGCGTTTTTGCTCTCCAAGATTTTTGGCCTTGATGCAGCGCTGATGGCGGGTGTGGTTCTCGTAGGCACGTGCCCGGGAGGCACTTCGAGTAACGTTATCACTTACCTTTCGAAAGGGGATGTGGCGCTCTCTGTCGGTATGACCAGCGTGAATACGCTGCTCGCTCCCGTGCTGACTCCGGCAATTACCTATTTACTGCTCCGCACGACGGTGAACGTCGATGTGATGGCAATGTTCCTTTCCATCGTGAAGGTCGTCATCGTGCCGATTGCGCTGGGGTTTGTTATCAACAAATTCTTTGGCAAATGGACAGCGCGAGCTGTGAAGGTTTTGCCGCTCGTTTCCGTGATTGCGATTGCGATGATTGTTGCGGCCGTCGTTTCGCATAACGCTGCGAAGATTCTTTCGACCGGTTTTATCGTGTTCGCGGTGGTGATTTTGCACAACCTGCTCGGTTACGGCTGCGGCTTTGGCCTTGGAAAATTGCTGAAATTCTCGACGCCCAAGACAAAAGCGCTTTCCATCGAAATCGGCATGCAGAATTCTGGGCTTGCCACAAGCCTTGCGGCGACTGCGTTTTCTTCGCTGGCGATGGCAACCGTCCCCGGTGCCATATTCTCTGTATGGCACAATATCTCCGGCGCAATCCTCGCGAATGTTTATCGTAGAAAAGAATAAAAACTCGGTAGAGTTAAACGTTACGTCCCTCTGTCATGCCCGCCTTGAGCGGGCATCTCCCTTTTATGACTAAAAGTTAAAAAGTTTAAAATTACTTCTTCTTTGCAGATAACTTCTTGAATTCGGCACGAGCCTTTTTCATGTCGGCAAGGAACGTTTCGTCGTTGTGCAAACTTGCAAACGCTCCTGAAACAAGAACCTTGGAGGCATCAACATCGCTTTGCCAATGGAACCCGGCGATTACGCGACTTTGACCCCATTCATAGGCGTACTTCAACAATGCGTCTTGCGCAGCGGGGTTCACCTCGACCAAGAGCAATGCCATTGACCAAGCGCGAACGGTATGTCCCGACGGGTAGGAGCCATTCGTTCTCAGCCGCTCTTCTTCGGCAGGGACAAGAGTCGATTCGTTGAAGCGGTCATAGGGGCGGCGCCTCATGTAATGCCTCTTGGGCAGGCTCCCCACCTGCTTAAGCGTCCGGATTCCGCGTTCGAGCATGTTCATGATGGCGGGCGTCTTCTTTGCCGAAATTTCCATGCCAAAAGGTTCGCTGAACATCTTGGCCATGTCCTCGATCGTTTCTACCGCCTGCGCCACGGCCAGGGCGGCACGTGCGGAATCCGCTCGCATTGCCTTGCCCCACATGTATTGCGAAATATCGTACATGAACTGGACGGACGTTGTTTCGGGCGGTGCAGGGTAGAAGTTGAGCGCGTTCGGGAGCGCGTCTGCCTTGACGTATGGCTTTGCGTCTGCCGCAAAACTGCAAAGAGTTGCTCCGCAAATGGCAAGAGCGAAAACAGATTTTTGGAGAAGTGTAATCATATTTTAAAGATATATTTTTAGAAAACGCGTGAACGTTTATTACAGTAATGAAATGCGCACTAATCGCGTCCGTAAAAAAGCTGCGTGTTGCGATGCCATGCTACTTTACGATAAGCAGGCTCCAACAGCGAATCGTTTTCGTTCATAAAGAACGTGTGCTTTTTCGTGCACATGGACACCAATTGCACGCAATAACGCGCAGTCGCTTCTGTGTGGTGCTTTCTGTGGAAGCACGAAAGCGTAAGCAAGTGGTCGTTTTCCATCGCTTTTTCAACAGCGCCACGATAAATGCGGGGGAGGCTGCACCCGCGAATCCAGACCGCAAACGCTCCGTTCGCAAGCGCGATATCTAAAATGCGACGCTCCGCATCCGAATGGAACGTGCCCACAAGACATTGATGATATCGTCCCATTTCTGTGGCCCATTGCTCCAGTCGATAATCATCTGCGTCAAAATCTCTCGACGCGAAAACACCGATTTTCGTTTCTGGCCCATACCACAAGCGTTTTGCCCCTGCTGTGTTGATGCCGATAAGTTTGATTCTGTTCATGTTTTTGCTCCCTTAAAAAATAAAGACCGCCCCGCTTGCGCGGACTGCGATCTAATAACATCACCTTTTCTGGTGCTAAACGTAATATACAATTAAAATTTGAGAAAAACAAGGTCAAATAAAACGGTCAAGTATCGGACGATATATCACTTTTAATAATCGGATAGACCGTGTGAACGCCACTTGTCACTATAATGGTCGTAATTTTATTTTATCTATACTTTTGATAAATCTTTTCAAATCGTTCACGTCAAACGGTTTGCCATGCGATGGATAAATTTTGGCGGGATTGAAAGCAATCATCTTTTCCCATGATTTGCGGTAATCTTGCAGATTTTCTATCCAAATGATATTGCGCTTGATACTAGGAAATCCGTTCATGGCGGCATCACCGCAAAATAGAATTCCTCCTTTCAAAAGAGAAATATGGTCTGCGGTATGGCCCGGCGTCTCAAAGGCTTGAATCGGCAAATTCAGATTGCGAAATTCTTGCGAATCAGTGGTAATCAAACGATTTAAATATTCATCTTTGATTGGCGGGAACTTGTGTCCAGATTTTCCGAACAGTGCGAACAGCTTGCAGAAAATGTAGGCGAGCATGCTTGAACATCCGCCTTCGAAAGAATTTTGCCCGCTTTTCAGTCGCTCGATTGCTTTGGGGTGCAAAATCACTTTTGCATTTGTGATGGCAAGAACTTTGTTCAAAAATCCTGCGTGATCGTCGTGCGCATGTGTTAAAAAAATGAATTTAATTTCGCTTGGCTGAATATTGAGCTTTTTGAGGTTTCTTTGAAAACGCGCAAAACCATTCTCGTATCCCGTGTCAATGAGAATGTACCCTTCATCAATTGCAAAAAGATAATTGTTGACGACCCGATTGCCAATATTGTAAATGGTCATGCAAGAAATATAGTTATATTCTATATTATTACACGCTCTTAGTCTATTTGTTTATAGTGCATGAACTTTACAAGAATTTTCACACTCTTGATTATAATGCTTCTGTTGCCAGTTTGCTCAATTGGTGAGGAAGTTTCCGCAATTGGGTTTGTGGAAGACCCCAAGGCGTATGAACATGATGGATATTATATCCGCTTGGCGTTTGTTCGTACGGATAAAGGATGGTCTCCATCGTGTGAGTTTCTCGAAGGCGAAGATGCTGGTGGAATTTTCAAAAACATAAAGTCTTGTTCGCATAAAATCATGAAGCAATCATGGCAAGTGATTAATGCCGATGGCAAGCGCGTCGATGCAGGAACATTGAAGTTTATGCGTCGCACATGGCGTGAAATTGGACTTGCAAAAAGTTCCCGTTCCCTAGAAAATAAAATTCAATTTGATTCTTTAAATCTCTCTCTGGAAACATGGAAGGAAAATGGAAAAAGGATGCTCCCATTACTGGCGATCCCGCTTGGAACGAATGTTGAAAAAATAGAACCCATTGCAATGAATAGTTCTGCTGAACAAAAAATAAAGGATAAACTTGTAAAGCAGTATTTTAGAAAGAAACGGACTATTTGCAAATGTGATTATAACGAAAATCTTATCTCTGAAAGAGATGCCAAGTCAAGCGATGTCGTTATCAAACCGTTAGTAGGGTATAAGGATAACGTATCTTTTTATGAGGTACTTATCCCGGACACTTCTGGTTGCGGCATTATGGATGACGGGATGGAATTGATGGCTGTAAAAGGTGACAAAGTTGTAAATCTTTCGGGAATGTCTGGATTCGCAGACGACCATCCGACTACAACTTCATTGAGCCTTTTCAATAGATATGTCATTTCAACGAAAAAAATGCAAGATACTGTATATGTGTTCTTTGCAGGCGGCTATAATCTGGATGGCTACGTTCTGCTGGATTATGAATTGAATGTGCGCGGAATTAGTACGTGGAATTATCATTAAGAGAAAAAAAATGAGCATTACTTATAAAAACACTCACGACTTCTCTGAACAAGACTTAAAAGACCTTTTCCTCTCTGTCGAATGGTCCTCGGGACATTTCCCTGACAAGCTTGTCGTTGCAATGAAGAACTTCAAGACTGTCATCTCCGCCTGGGACGGCAATAAACTCGTCGGCATGATTTGCGCTATGGATGATGGCATTATGAATGCGTATGTGCATTACCTGCTCGTGCGCCCCGAATATCAAGGCCAAAGCATTGGAAAAATCCTCGTCGATAAAGTTCACGAAAAGTACAAGGATTACCTCCGTATTGTCGTGGTCGCCTACAACGAAGAACTCGCCTTCTATGAGCATTGCGGTTTCAAGAAGGCGGATGATGCAAGTGCAATGTTTATTACGAGTTTGTGGACATAGGTGGAAAAACGTCATTGCGAGGAAACGTAGGTGACGCGGCAATCTATGGATTAAAAAAGGAGAAAATATGCCATTTGATTTTAAAAAAGAATTCAAGGAATTTTATCTGCCGAAGAACAAACCGGAAATCGTCACGGTGCCGAAAGCGAACTTTATTACTGTTCGCGGCAAGGGTGACCCGAATGAAGAAGGTGGTGCTTATCAGCGTGCGTTGAACGTACTTTATGCGGTTGCATACACTCTTAAAATGAGTTACAAGACGGACTATAAAATCGAAGGCTTCTTTGAATATGTCGTTCCGCCGCTGGAAGGTTTCTGGTGGCAAGACGGAGTCGATGGTGTTAATTACTCCGACAAGTCTTCGTTCAATTGGATTTCTGCAATTCGCCTGCCAGATTTTGTAACGCAAAAAGATTTTGATTGGGCTGTAGAAACAGCAGCGAAAAAGAAAAAACTTGATTGCTCGCTCGCAAAATTTGAAACTATAGACGAAGGTCTGTGTGTACAAATGATGCATCTCGGTTCTTATGATGATGAACCCGCTAGCGTAAAGCTCATGGACGATTTTATTGCGAAAAATGGCTACGTGAACGACATAAATGGCGACCGCCTTCATCATGAAATTTATCTTTCCGATCCGCGAAAAACTGCGCCAGAAAAGTGGAAAACTGTGATTCGCCATCCGATCAAGAAAGTGTAAAAATGGACGACAAAAAGATTCTGCTCGACAATATCGAAAAAGTCCACACGACTGAAATGGGCGTGGACCGCATCAAGCGTAATCTAAAGCTTGGTGATATCGATGTCGTGGAATTCTGCAAAGGCAAAATTCTAGATAGCCGCTGCAATATTTACAAGCAGGGCAAAAACTGGTATTGTGAAATTGACGGTATCAAAATAACCGTAAACTCGTTCAGTTATACGATTATAACTGCGCATAAGGTGTAAAATGAAAAGATTCGCGTTGCTTGGAGTGCTTGCTTTTGCTGCTGTTGGGATCGTTGCTTGTGGTGACGATGGAAATGGTGCTGCACCTGTGAGTGGCGAAAATAGTTCGTCGTCTGTCGCGGAATCTTCGGCGACGGTTGTTGAATCTTCTTCTTCGATTTCGTCAGCGGCTGAATCCTCGGCGGCAATGTCCTCATCGGTGGTTGCGAATTCGAGTAGCTCGGTGGCACAATCTTCGTCTGCGGAAATCTCGTCGAGTACATCTGTCGATACGCTCAGAATCACTTATGCACTCAAACCTTTTGATGGGCCGCTGGCCAACCCGCACAAGGGCTTTACAGTCCCGACGGAAGGTACATGGGTTTTTGTCCCTGAATTTGAATATGGCCCTTACGGTTCCTTGAACAATAGGGCTTGGGACTTGGTTACTTACGGATCCGGTTACCAAAAGTGGAATAAATTAAATCCTGCCAAAGATGTTTACGATTGGACGGAACTAGACAAGTTGTTGGATGCGCTCGCGGAACATAACATGGGCTATGCGCTGCGCGTGCTTCCGTATTCGCCGTCCTTTGTCAAGGGCAATGACGCGCCTGAAGAAGATTACGACTGGACTCCGAAATTTGTTTATGAATCGGGTGCGAAGAAAATTACCGCCACTGTGCAGTGGAACGGCTACCGCGCCACGGTTCCCGTTTGGGACGATCCGGTTTATTTGCAGGCGGCAAAAGATTTTGGAACCGCCTTGGCGAAAAAGTACGATGGCGACCCGCGAATCGAATACATCGACATACGTTCTTTTGGCGAGTGGGGTGAATGGCACGCTTCGCACCTGAACGGCAGCGAAATGCCTTCGGAAGCGGTTCAAATAGAGATGTTGGACCATTATGCATCCGTATTCAAAAAGACCTTGTTGGTTTTGCCATCAAGCGGTATGGGGAATGTCTATACGCATGCGCTTAGCCTCGGCATCACCAAGCGCGATGATGGATTCATCAGCATTCCCGGCAGGCCCGACTCGTTGGTGCGTGCCTACGAAGCCAACTTGCCGACCATCGCCGAGAACCAAGCCGGTTACGCCACCATGCTCAACAACAATGATATCATTCCCGGTGGGTATCTCAAGTGGACGCCGCAGCGTTGGGTGGATGCCATCACGACGGCTCATTTGACCTATTATGTGCTAGATCAGGATAGCGACGAAGGCTACAAATTCTACAAAGAAAACAAGGCTCTCGCCGATTCCATGAGTAAAGTGATCGGGTATAATTTTAGAGTTGTGAGTGCGGAACTTGTGAGCGTTACGGGTGGTGCAAGGAACGCAGCGGAGAATGCCGCGAATGCTTCTATTGCAAGTACTGCCGCGACGAGCATGCTGAACATAACTGTAAAAAATACAGGCGTGGCTCCATGCTTCTTTGATGTGTACCTAGTTGCGGAATTTGTCGATAGTACAGGAACTGCATTGGCTCAGCTCGGAAAAACGTTGCGCATTCCTAAGGGAACCTTTAAGGATGGAATGTCGCAGAAATTTTCGTTCTCCGGCAACCTCCCTGCTGATGGTACGGCGTCATCGGATGCGTCTGCGCAAACCACCATTCGCATCGCGCTTTCCCTCTACGAAAGTGAAGATGCCTTTAAGAACGGCAAGAATCCCACCGTTCGTTTCGACAACGACGGCCTTTTGCAGAATGCCAAATTGCTGCTGAAAGAGTGATGTTCAAGGTCACAATTTGTGACCTTAAAGTTTTAGGAAAGAACAACATTCATCATCTTAGATTTGCTAAAATCATGGGAATTAGCATCTTGGGGTCATCCATCTTGCTAAAGGCAAAGCATTGTTTACCCAAGTCCTTCAGTGAAGCACCGATGAGATAAAGATCCTTGTTGTCGATAATCAAAAAGCGGTCGTGCATCTTTTGGGTATAGTCCATAGATGCTGTCGGATACTGCTTATTGAACTGTTCAACATCAGCCTGCCGTAATTCCGCTTTCGGGTGCGTATAAATCTTGACCGAGACATTCTTTTGCTTTACAGACAATCTCTCCAAAACAGATAAATCTACATATCCGTCAATAAGGACGATTTCTTTTTTTACCGTCTTGATGATGTTCTGGAAGAATGCGTAAGCATCGAAAATTTGTCCCTTGAAGAAAACGCCTTCCTTCGCCTTTTGAGGTGACGAATCCAACACATGGAATATCTTCGAAAAGTTTTCGTCAATCTTCCTGAATTTAGTTTCATGCTCCAAAAATTTCGCATCGACCTTATTTTCTACCGCATCCAGGCGACTTGCAATTGCGATGTTCCTATGCAAATAATGGCGCATCTGGACAAAGGCATTCATAATTTCAATGCTGACCTTAATCGCCTTTTCGCTACGAAGAACCGCCGAAAGCATGGCAACGCCCTGTTCCGTAAAGGCATAAGGGGCATAACGTAATCCTTTTTGGTCTGATTTGGAGGTCGCAAATTGCGACCTCCAATGCGCGAACTCCTCGTTATCCAATTGGAACATAAACATTTCAGGAAATCTTTCGCTATTTCGATTTACCTGTTCTTTCAAGCGCTTCGTTTCCACGCCATACAACTCCGCAATGTCTCGGTCAATCATTACTTGAACATCGCGAATAACCACAATTTTGCTCGCAATTTGCGAATTGGCCAATTTGGAGGTCGCAAATTGTGACCTCCAAACGGTTTCAGATTGGACAATATTCTTTTTCATTTTTTATCCTCTCGGATAGCGCAATTTCGTTCCACACTTAGGGCAACGCAGAACAAGTTCCTTAAGCCTTTTGATTTCGGCATCCTTTTCTTCCAGCACCTTGGCGAAATCTCCGATAGCGTTTTGCCCGCCAAAATTCGGCCCGCCATTAAATTTTCCGAAAACATCTTCAAACATGATTACTCCTTATAAATTTTGGTTAAACATCGCCATTGGGCGATATTTTGACAGGCCGTTGCGATTACGCTAAAAAAACAGCGCACAACATGCCCTTGCTTATTTGTTATGTATTGAAAATTTCCACGCCCTGCGCGGAATGGGATGATCTTGCAATCCTGTTGGCGGGGGCTTTCCCCGGCGTTACCTGGCACCCGCCTTGGCGAGCGCTCTCGAGTAGGTCATGTTCCTACCAGCTATCCAACAGGACCATCAAGAAAGTTGATGGGCCCCGCCGCGAATGCACGTACGGACCCAAAGGTCTATGTCGACTGTCACGAGGATTATCGAATATTAGCTACAATATATACAAATAGATTGTCGAAGTCAAGGGGCTTCCACTTTCAATTTGTTAAATGTCCCGTAACGCCCTGCGGCTTTACCCTGAGCCAAATAGACCTAGTTGAACAAAGAACCTGTATTTGAAATCTTCGGCGAAGTTCTTTTCGAAACGGATTCCCGTGTCCAGAAAATATCCCGTTGTTCCTCTAGAGGGTTTCATTGAAAATCGTAAACTTAAATCGTTTGTATAAGTAAAGCTGCGCGCATGGAAGCCTTCTTGAATCACATGCGTTGTAAAATGGTTTTGGTCGTTAATACCAAGCCATGAACCCGGTACAAGGGGGATGTAAACCATTCCGCACCAGATAAAGAGTGGTGCCAAAACCAAAAAGCCAGGGCCATCTGATTCGGAACCCGTTATTTTCCTAGCAACGGCATCAATTCCATTGAAAAGAAACCATCCTCCTGCGGCAAACAGGGCGTCATCGGAAGCTCCGAAATCGTCAACCCTTAAATGGAGGGGCTCGTATCCGACATGGATACTATATCCATCTGTAATATTGATTGGTAAAACGTCAAGAAAAGTAAAAATGGAAAAGTCAAATACATTAGGTGTCGCATAGCCGGCACTAAAACCAAGAGCTCTGGGCATGTAACGCTCGTTATGATGTTCGAGCATTTTGTCCAATTGTTCTTCTTCTTTCGAGGCGTTTATTTCTTGGGCCATGACATTGTTGCAAAAGCAAAGGACGATAATGCCTGCAATTCGCAGCAAAAATCGTTGAGTTTGTATGTGAAGTACTGCCATGCATTTAAATATAACAATGGAGTTGGAGTCTTAGGGGTGTCCCCTAGGCGAAGGGGTTGCGGAAAACGCCGAAGGCGGTTGAAGCGTGGGGACAACTGTCCAAGGCGAGAGTCGCGACAGGTTACTTGCAAACTGGCATGACCGAGCCGAACAGTTGGGGATTGAGCGCAGCGAAAGACCAAGGCTTTCCCCTCCCTTTTTGTATGGATTGCTTCGCGACGCTCGCAATGACGTTTTTCGGGTCAATTTTCGATTACATTCCCTAACCACTAATCACCAACCACTAGCCACACTAATAGTCTTTTTCTATCTTACCGCGCACCGCCAGATGTCGTATTTCTGGGGAACCGGGCGAGAACCGCCCATGAAAAAGGAAATTATTATGTCTCAAATCGAACTCACTTTCCCCGATGGCTCCGTACGTTCCGTAGCATCGGGCACAACCGGCCTCGAAATCGCAAAGAGCATTTCTGAAGGTCTCGCACGCAAGGCTCTCGGCGTTAAGCTCGGTGACAAGGTCCTCGACCTCAAGCGCCCGCTCACAGAAAGCGGCGCTATCAAGATCATCACCCCGAGCAACGACGATCCGGATGCATTGATGCTCCTCCGCCACAGCTGTAGCCACGTGCTCGCCGAAGCTATCTGCGACTTGTTCCCGGGCACTAAGCTCGCTTACGGTCCGGCTATCGACAAGGGTTTCTACTACGATTTGATGACACCGACCCCGATCCAGCAGTCGGATTTCGAGCGCATCGAAAAGCGCATGAAGGAAATCATCAAGGAAGACCGTCCGTTCGTGCGTTGCGAAGTCAGCGCCGAAGATGGCCTGAAGCGCACTGAAGGCGACAAGTACAAGACCGATAACGCTCAGCGCGCACTCGCCCGCGAAGGCAGCGACGGCACGCTCAGCTTCTACGTGACTGGCGAACCGGGCAAGAACTTTGAAGACCTCTGTGCCGGTCCTCATGTGCCTTCTACTGGCAAGCTCAAGAATTTCAAGGTGCTTTCCATGTCCGGTGCTTACTGGCATGGCGACCAGAACAGCGACCAGCTGACCCGTGTGTACGGCACCTGCTTTGCCGACAAGGAAGGTCTCGAAACTTATTTGAAGTTCCTCGAAGAAGCCGAAAAGCGCGACCACCGCAAGATCGGCAAGGAAATGGACCTCTACCACATCGAAGACCATTCTCCGGGCATGGTGTTCTGGCACCCGAAGGGCACCAAGATGGTGAACGCCCTGAAGGACTACATCCGCGGTAAGATTGACCGTCGCGGCTACCTGGAAGTGATCACGCCGGAAATCGTGAACAAGACTTTGTGGATCAAGTCCGGCCACGCCGACAAGTACAACGAGAACATGTTCAAGACGCTGGCTGGCGACGTGGAAATGGCTGTGAAGCCGATGAACTGCCCCTGCCACATCCAGATTTTCAATACGGGTCTCCGCAGCTGGCGTGACCTTCCGATGCGCCTTGCCGAATTCGGTAAGTGCCACCGTTACGAACCTGCCGGTACGATGCACGGCCTGATGCGTGTGCGCGGCTTTGTGCAGGACGATGCTCACATCTTCTGTACCGAAGATCAGATTGCAAGCGAAGTGGCTGACTTCTGCGCCCTCGTCAAGGAAATCTACCACGACTTCGGTTTCGACGAAATCGTCGTGAAGTTCTCCACCCGTCCGGAAAAGCGCGTGGGTTCCGACGAAATTTGGGACAAGGCTGAAGCCGCCCTCGCCGAAGCAACGAAGCTCGCTGGCCTCGACTACATCCTGAACCCGGGTGAAGGTGCCTTCTACGGCCCGAAGCTTGAATTCACGCTGAAGGACAGCCTCGGACGTGACTGGCAGTGCGGTACGATCCAGGTCGACTTCAACCTCCCGCAGCGCCTTGGTGCTGAATATGTCGGTAAGGACAACCAGAAGCACATTCCGGTGATGCTGCACCGTGCCGCCGTGGGTTCCATCGAACGCTTCCTCGGCATCCTTATCGAAGAATTCATGGGCGATTTCCCGCTGTGGCTCGCTCCGGTTCAGGCCCGCGTGCTCCCGATTTCCGAGAAGTTCGTTGACTACGCGAAGTCCGTGGAAAAGGAACTCGTGAACGCCGGTGTCCGTGTGGAAGTCGACGAATCCAACGAGAAGCTCGGTTACAAGATCCGCCAGTGCGAACTCCAGAAGGTGCCGTACCTCCTCATCGTCGGTGAGAAGGAAGTGGCCGATGGTGTTGTGTCTGTCCGCCGTCGTAAAGAAGGCGACAAGGGCAGCATGACTGTCCAGGCCTTCCTCGACATGACCGCTGACGACAGAAAAGTTGTTCGCTAATCAATAACTGATTACAATTACAAACGTAGGCTTTCTTTGAGCCTACGTTTTTTTGTGCGTAAGCGTAAGGAAGGCGATTACCGCCCAAGCCGAGTGTCGCGACGGGGTGCTTGCACACCGGCATGACCGAGGCGAGCGGGAAGGACTCCGAAGGAGTCCCCAAGGGTCAGATGACCGTTGCCCAGTTCCTCGAAATGACTGCAGAAGACCGCAAGGTCGTCCGCTAGTCAATAACCGAATGTCTTTCGCAAACGTAGGTTCCTTTGAGCCTACGTTTTTTTTGTGCCGTTTTCCTGTAAAATTGACATGCGTCTGTACGAAGATAATTGACCGGCATCCCCTTATTTCAAATCAATTTTAAGCGCTTTTATGAGCGAATCTAAACGATTTGTGAATTTTTTAGCTCCCGTGTCCGAAAGATGGTCGCAGTTGAGGGCGTCAATGTCTTCGTAATCGTGATTTCCCATCTTGTTTTCGTCCATCAATTTAAAGTTCGAGTATTTTTCTTCGTACTTTTGAATTTTTTCAATCATTTCCTTCGCGACTGAGCGACGGAGCCCATATCGCCCGAATGCCCCTGTTTCCTTGTAGCCGGGGGATTGCGGGAAGATGACTCCGATGATGAAAATATTATGTTCTTTGGCTTCTTGGATGAATGCTTCCACTTCTTCGAGCAACATATCGGTGGGGTGCTTATTTGCAATGTCCATGTATGTGGAGTCCACATAAATGGGGCTTCCTTGCCATCCTTCGCCGGGGCCTTCGACATGGCCAAGCATCTCTTGTTCCGTTTCTCTGATTTCGCTGTTTTCGCCGTAGGAATCGCGTGTGAGTTCGTATAAGCCTTTGGGGTATCCTTCGGGCCAGAATTTGTGAGATTCGTCGTAAACGAATCCGGGAGAGTGAACAAAAATGAGATCCCAGAAACTGGGCATTTCGTAATGACGCCAAAATAAAATGTCTAGGTCAAGCGAGATAACCGCAACTTTGAATTTGGGTAAAAGGTTGGCTCCATATCCAAAGAAAATTCTTCTTGCAACGGACAAGTCTACTGCGGCATTGGACATGTTGATTGAGAAGATATTTTTGTTCTTGTTTAAAATGATCGGGTTGATGCCTGCCCATGGTCTAGAGGAACCCGAAATTAAAACATTGATGGAATCGCGGTGCTTGTAAAGTAATTCCAAATCGTAGCGGGTCATTGTTGTGCTCATGTCGCCTGAGTAGGGACAGTTGAGCTCGTATTGCCCGGCACTGTCAACGTCCAATGATGTTTCGAAATTCTGGAGTTTGCCAATCCAAAAATATGGATGCCACAGTTCCGTGCCGTTTGCAATTTCTGTAATGCTGGAATCGTTTGTATTTACCAGGACAATTTTAGGATGTTCGCCGTTTATGTTTGTGAGTGTTGCAACTGCAAGATTTTCGCTGTTGTGTACCCATTCTGTATGGTCGAATGTGTAGCCTTTCGGTGCAGGAATCATCTTTATAAGTTTGCCTGTGCTATCGGCAATCAATAACTGTTCGTGGGTAGTGTACTTGTGTCCCGAGAATTCCTTTCCGGTGTTTCCGCCAAAGTCCAAGAATAAAGTCTGCTTTGTCAATTCAGAGAAGGAGGCGTTGCACGCTTGTTCTTTGTTGTACCAAATTTCGTTCTTGTCGTTGATATGTGCACGGAGCAATCTTGCTCCCGAGACGGCGAACTTTTCGTCGGTGCTGAGGCCTCCATTGAATGTCCCGTCAAGAATTTTTCTTGGCTTTCCGAATTTTCCGCCAGCAAAAGGAACACTCCATGTAGCTTCTTTTTTCCATGCCGTTTCATCGGAATTATTTTCGGTGCTTGACACATAAACGATTTCGGTGTCGGCTCCGACTACGCGCCAGCGCGGAATTGCAGCGCTTTCTACATCGAGCTTGATTTTGTCGGCTTCAATGGAATCGAGTCGTTGAACGTAAAGCGAGGAATTTCCAGAAATACCCTCGTACTTTGTTGAAAATGCAACAAGGTTCCCGTTGGGCGAAAGCGTGGGATGGTAGGCGTCAACCGAGTCTTCGATTTCTTTGACAGTGGGCGTTCCGTTTGCAAAATTGACAAAAGCAATGTTTCCTGTTTCGTCATTGCGGAAAACGAGTTTGTTCTGGTATGTTTTCGTCGATTTTTTCAGCAATGCAGATGTCGTGAGAACATTGATGGGTGATGCTGTGGCAATGCCCTTGGCGTTCATCCAAACTGCGTCAGGAATTTTTCCGAAGGCGAGTCTGAATCCAACATAGTTGGCCTTGGTTGATGAAGTGACTGTATAAACATCTCCGCGGTTGTCAAGTAACGTTGCCGCGGCTTCATTTCGGTAGCTGCCGCCTTTTACGACGCGCTCTCCGACATTTCCACCATCCGGTGCTCCTGCATAGTTTGTAATGGTTGTGTCGTGGAGAACACCCATCCAGTCGTTTACCCATTCCATTGCGTTCCCAGCAAGGTCGCAAAAATCGCTTTGGGATTCTGCTGTACAGGGCTTATGTAATTTGTAATCGGAATTGTCTGCGTTCCAGCCTTGTTTCGGATCCCATTGTTTTGAGGCAACTAAAGTCCACTCGGCTTCGGTCGGAAGTCTGTAGGCGTCATTTTGGGCATTGAATGTGTAACCTGCTAAATCGGTGCAATGTCCTTCAGAATCAAAAGTTGCCGCGGTGTAGCTGTAGGCTGTGTCCAGTTTATCGTTTTTGCTTTTTTCGTTGGCGAAAAGCACTGCATCGAAAAATGTCACGTTGGTTACAGGCAATTCGGGATTGTCGCATTTTATTTTCTTGATGAACTTTGTGAAATCACCACAAGTGACTTCGTGCTTGTCAAGAGAAAAATCGTATGTGAATTTAACAGTCTGTTTTGGACCCATCTTGACCGATGCGTTCGTTGCGTTTACGCGCATCATTCCGGCGTGGTTGTTGTCGCTGCGTATGGAAAATTCGTTAGAATTGCTCGAAGATGTTCCACTGTCGGAACAGCAGACCAATAGACTTGCGACAAAAAACAACACAGACTGTTTTTTCATAAAACCGAATCCTGATCTAAAGGGTTATATAAAAATACAAATTTTGAACAGGTCAAAAAAGCCGGGAAGCTTTATGCACCCGGCGCATCAACAAGTGAAACTTTCAATTATCCTTCTTTTGCGAATTCTTCTTTGCCGACACCGCAAATGGGGCAAACCCAATCTTCCGGTAAATCTTCGAAGGCGGTACCCGGTGCTACTCCGTTATCGGGGTCACCAACTGCAGGGTCATAAACGTAACCGCAAGTTTCGCATTTGTATTTGGCCATGATTTTCTCCTTGCTTTATAGTGCTTTTTTTAAACTATATAAATAAAAGAGAGAACGTTAGATTTTTATATTTTTTTTGTGCTTGAAACGACTCGAATTTACATTGCCGATATTTCTGTATTGAAGGATGCTTCCGTTTTTGAAAGTTTTTTGAAAAAAGTTCCTGAATATCGTCAAAAAAAGGCAATGTCCTTTAAATTTGAAAAAGGTAAAACGCAGTCGTTGGGCGTTGGAATTTTACTCAAAATGGCTTGCGAAGAATCTGGTTTTTCGGGTGCTGATGAGCATATTGTGTATGGCGAAAACGGAAAGCCTTTTTTCGCTGATTTCCCGGATGTGCATTTTAATTTGTCTCATTCAGGTGAACGCGTGATGTGCGTTATTTCGCCTTTTGAGGTGGGCTGCGATGTCGAAATTATAAAGGGCGACCGTGGCCGCCTTGCCGAACGCTTCTTTAAGCCTGAAGAATCAGCTTGGATCAAACATTTCGAGACACTTGAGGCGCAATCCGAGGCGTTTTACAGGTTGTGGACTCTTAAAGAATGTTATATGAAAGTAACGGGACGAGGCATGTCCCTTATGCCGGACATGTTTGCGTTGCATGTGGATGAAAACGAGAATGTTTCGCTATTTCACGATGGCGTGCGTCCGGAATATGCGTTCCGAGAAATCGACTTGCATGACGGCTACCGTTATGCTTATTGCATAAAGAACAATGGCAAAGACGCTCCGCAAGAAGTGAAGCGTGTAGATTTGTTTTAAAACGATTTCTCTTGCTCAGTCATCCCGGACACCGTTCTCTTTGACTACTTGCAGCTTTGCTGCTTAGTAGTCATGATCCGCGAATGGGGACGGGATCGCCTTTTTCCTATTGTCTACTTTCTTCCGTTTACTGGCTAACTCTTATATAATCGACGAGCATTTCGTTCGGGAACTGTGAATCGTCTACTTCAAAGCCGGGCCAGTTGCCTGCTACGGCAACGTTCAGCAAGAAGAAAAATGGCTTGTGGAATTCTTCGGTGTCTCCCTCATTGCCCTCGATTAGAATCTCATGGTACATGAAATCGTCGACGAACATGCGAATGTATTTCTCGTCCCACGTGAATTTATATGTGTGGAACTGCGTAATGTCAAGTTCGAATTTCTGATCGCGGTAATTGCCGGTGTTATTTTCGTAGGTGGCATATTCGGCACCGTTTGCCCAATGGTTTGTGCCGTAGATTTTGTTTTCACGGTTGACCGCTTCAATGATGTCGATTTCACCGCAGGCGGGCCATCCGACGGTGTCGAAGTTTTCGCCGAGCATCCAAAATGCGGGCCAGATTCCCTTGCCGGTTGGGAGCGCAATGCGGGCTTCTACAGTACCATATTTGAATGCAAACTTGCCTTTGGTAAGCATGCGTGCGGAGGTGTACTTTTGACCTTCGTAGTCTTCTTTTTGCGCGCGGATGTGCAAGACACCGTCCTTGACATAGGCGTTTTCCTTGCGGTCGGTGTAGTATTCCCATTCATTATTGCCCCAGCCGCTTGCTCCCGTGCCGATGTCGAATGTCCATTTGGTGGGGTCAATGGATTCACCATCGAATTCATCGTTCCAGAGGTATTGTGCAGTGGGCTCCGCACTGCTTGAAGATACCGCTTCCGCGCTGCTCGAAGAACTCGTCACGGCGGGCTTAGACCCGCCATCGGAGCTACTAGACGATGCAGTTTCAATGCTACTTGATGATTGAACAGCTATGCTGCTTGAAGATGCCGCGGAGCTTTCAATTACGCTTTCGCTAGAGCTCGAAAGGAGATTCCCGCTCGAGGCGGGAATGACAAAGGACGAACTCGTTTCAGCGGGAATGACAGAAGAGGAGGACTCCGCGGAACTTTCGATGGTGTTTTCACTAGAGCTTGTTTCTGCGGGAATCGGTGGTTCGCAGATTTTGTCCCCAGAACATGCGGCCAAAGCGGCAATTCCTAATAGGGCGATTCCCGTTGCGAAACTTTTGAGAATTACTTTGTACTTATATGCCATAAAACCAACCCCTTACTTTTTTACTTTGCGTCCGGATCTTCCGGGTGGACACGTGCGATTACGCCAACCGTTGCTCGCGTTGCCTTGATCAAGTCTGCCGGCGCTACTTTCAACTGCAGACCACGTTCGCCTGCGCTCACGTAAATGTACGGGAACTGCATCGCTGTTTCGTGAATGAAAATGGGGAAGTTCTTCTTGAGCCCGAGCGGGCTGCAGCCGCCACGAATGTAACCTGTCAACGGGGTCAAATCCTTGAGCGGAACGGTGTCGATTTTTTTGTTGCCGCTCACCTTGGCTGCCCCCTTCAAATCGACTTCGAGATTGCCCGGCACAACGCAAATAAGATAACCTATCTTGTCGCCATGCACAAGAATCGTTTTGAAAACCTGGTTGATATCTTCGCCCAAACTATCGGCCACATGCTGTGCTCCAAGGTCATTTTCGTCAACCTTGTATGGGATTAGTTCGTATTGAATCTTCTGTCTGTCCAAAATGCGTGCGGCATTAGTCTTTTTGATTTCCATAAATTCCTCAATAGCGGGTATTTTACCCTTGAATATTCCATTTTCAAATATAAATCTTTGGAGTGACCGGTTGCAATAGTCCTTAGTGAAAGCTAAATTAAAATAGTATGGTTGTATAGTATTTGGTGTAGAAGGAGTATTCTATGGACGTGATGAAGATTGACTATGACTTGTTCAAGAAAATCTTGAAAGAGATTCCGTCGAATATTTTCTTCAAGGACACCGAATGCCGTTACGTTTTTTCGACGCATTACTGGCGCCATCTTCAAGGAGCCGAGGATCCGTCGTGGGATATTGCCGGTAAGACTGACCTGGAAATCCGTAAAGATAAAGAAAATGCGAAACTCGCGATGGAACAGGATCGCGAAATCCTTCGCACGGGCAAAGGTACGCAGTACGTCATTGAAATTAATCAAGATGGCGTGACGGAATTTTTGGAACTTATTAAGAATCCGGTTCGCGATGACGATGGCAATATTATTGGTATTGTCGGTCTTATCAACAACGTAACCGAAAAAGTTTTGCTTGAAAAAAAACTTGAGATGTATGCCCACACTGACATGCTCACGGGCTTGTACAATCGAAATTATTTCGAAGAATGGGTTTCAAATTCTGTCAAGCCTGAAATGTGCCCTATGTGCGTAATTTCAGCGGATTGCGATGGCTTAAAGAGTACGAACGATTCGTATGGTCACGTTATTGGTGATGAACTGATTCGTTTGACTGCATCGCTGTTCCGCGTGGTGCTCCCGGAAAAGGCGGTGATGTTCCGCGTGGGTGGTGACGAGTTTTTCCTTGTGCTTCCGAATACGACGCAAGAGGAATGTAAAAAGTATATCGATAACATGAATGAAGTTTCTCGTGCGCTGCTCTTGAAGGGTAAGCCAATTTGTGTTTCGTTTGGCTCTTGTGAAATCCAGTCGCCATCGCTTAGCTTTATGCAAGCTATGGAAATTGCAGATAAGCGAATGTATATGGAAAAAAGTACGAAGAAAGCTGAACAGAAAGAGTAATTGACGTTTGAACGATAGAAATTCCATGAAAAAAGAATACAAGGCGGTGCTATTTGGTAATGGCACCATGGGCGAACGCCATCGCAAGTTTTTTGAATATTCCGGTGTACGTTTTTTAAGAATTTTTGATTTGGACGATTTGGATAGCGCCGGCAACATGCGTACTTCGCTCGTTGATGAATTTATTTCGAATGAAAAAATTGATTTTGCCGTGATTGCGTCTCCGGCTACAACGCATTACCAGTATGCAAAGCTTTGCCTTGAACGGAATATTTCGGTGTTCGTGGAAAAGCCGCTTGCAACGCTTGGCGAACAAGCGCAAGAGCTCGCGGATTTGGCTATCCGCAATAACGTGATTTTGTTTGTAGCGCAGTCGGAATGTTTTAATTCGGTGTTCTTGAACTTCCGAAAGCATTTTATGGCGGAACTCGGTGACGTTAAGAATGCCGCCCGCAATTTCCGAGATGAAGTACGCTTGAATGAATGCGCTGAATTGAATAAGTGCGCGAAATCCCCGTTCCGCTTGGAATTCCGCCGTGAACACAAGTATTCAGCGCGTTGCCGCGATGTGAACGTGGCGCTAGATTTGCTAGTGCATGACCTAAGCCTTTGCCTTTCGATGTTCCACTATGATGATTTGAAAGTGGAAAAGTTCACGATTTCAAAAAATGAAGACCGTGCGCAAATGCAAATAAGCATTGTAAAAGGTGCGCATGCTGGGGCTGAACTCGACTTTATTGTAGACCGCAATAGCAATGTCGATGTGCGGACGATCTCTGTGGAATTTGCAAGAGGAGATGGTGGCCCATCATGCGATTACTCGGTGAGCCTTGCGCCGCATAACGAAAATGGCGAAGTTATTCACATCTCGGATTCGCTCGAAAATGAGCACAAGTTCTTTTTGAAGTTAATGGCCGGAGCCTGTTCTGAATGGGGTAGGCGTGCTGCGCAAAGCGCCGCGAACGCCGTCAAGCTCGCGACAATTTCTACAGCGTCATCCTAAACGAAACAATTATTCGTCACTAAAAAAGTCCGCGACTTTCATCGCGGACTCTTCTGTAATAACGTTTTAACCTGCGTCTACTTTCGTCTTTCGTCTGTAGGACCGCAGGTCCGTTCTTTCGTCTAAGCTTACAGCGTAATGCTGCACGGCTTGGCGTTCCAGATTTCTTCGGCGTACTGCTTGATGGTACGGTCTGAGCTGAACTTGCCCATGCGAGCGACGTTGAGGATTGCCATTTCTGCCCAGTGCTTCTTGTCCTGGTAAGCTTCAGCAACCTTCTTCTGCATATCCACATAGCTGCGGAAGTCTGCGCAGAGCATGTACGGGTCATGCGACAGGAGCTTTTCAGCAATGTGCTTGAAGGTTTCCGGATGATCCGGGCTGAAGAAGCCAGAAGCGATAAGGTCAATTACGCGGCGGAGATCGTCGTCATGTTCGTAGAAGTCGCGCGGACGGTAACCCTTGGCGAGAAGGTCCGTCACTTCTTCAACAGTGAGGCCGAAGATGAAGATGTTGTCGTCACCGACTTCTTCCTTCATTTCCACGTTAGCGCCGTCGAGCGTACCGATGGTGAGAGCGCCGTTCAAAGCAAACTTCATGTTACCCGTACCCGAAGCTTCGGTACCGGCGGTAGAAATCTGTTCGGAGAGGTCTGCGGCCGGAATGATCTTTTCGGCGAAGGACACGCGGTAGTTCTCGAGGAACACCATCTTGAGCTTGCCCTTGCATGCCGGGTCTGCATCGATGATGCTTGCCACTGCGTTTGCAAGACGGATAATCTGCTTAGCCATCCAGTAACCCGGAGCGGACTTACCGCCAATCATGATGGTACGCGGCATGATTTCCTTGCCGTCCTTCACCTGGATGTAAAGGTGGATGGCGTGGAGAATGTTCAAGAGCTGGCGCTTGTATTCGTGAATACGCTTGACCTGCACGTCGAAGAACGTGTTCGTGTCGACATCGACATTCTGCGTTGCCTTGAGGTACTTGGCAAGGCGTTCCTTGTTCTGCTTCTTGACCGCCATGAATTCCTTCTGGAATGCTGCGTCCTTGGCGAACTTTTCGAGCTTCTTCAGATCGTCCAAATCCTTGACCCAGGATTCACCAATCTTAGAAGAGATGAGTTCGGACATAGCCGGGTTAGCCTTGCGGACCCAGCGACGCGGCGTCACGCCGTTTGTCTTGTTGTTGAACTTTTCAGGCCACAGTTCGTAGAAGTCCTTGAAGAGCGTCGTCTTCAAAAGGTCGGAGTGGAGTGCTGCCACGCCGTTCACAGCAAACGAACCCACAATGGAGAGATATGCCATGCGGACCATCTTGCAGCCGCCTTCTTCGATAAGGCTCATGCGGGCGAGACGGTTGTTGTCGCCAGGCCACTTCATGGAAACCATGCGGAGGAAACGTGCGTTGATTTCGTAAATAATCTGGAGGTGACGCGGCAAGAGCTTTTCGAACAAGCTTACCGGCCACTTTTCAAGAGCTTCCGGCATGAGCGTGTGGTTCGTATAAGCGAACGTGTGTGTCACGATGTCCCAAGCTTCGTCCCATTCGAGGTTTTCAATGTCGAGGAGGATGCGCATCATTTCAGCGATAGAAATTGCCGGGTGCGTATCGTTCAACTGGATGGCGACCTTTTCCGGGAAAAGCTTCCAGTCGTTGTTGTGGAGCTTCTTGAAGCGCTTGATGATGTCCTGCAAGGAGGCCGAGCAGAGGAAGTACTGCTGCTTGAGGCGCAGTTCCTTACCGTTCATGGAGGAGTCGTTCGGGTACAGAACCTTCGAAATCGTTTCAGAAAGTTCCATGTCCTGCACAGCGGCGATGTAGTCGCCGTTGTTGAAATAGCTGAGGCCGAAATCGTCGGCGGACTTCGCGCTCCAGAGGCGGAGGTTGTTCACCGTATTGTTCTTGTAACCCGGAATCGGTGTGTCGTAGGGGAGGGCAAGCACGTAGTCCTTCGTTTCCCAGCGGTTGCGGAGACGACCGTTTTCGTCCATCCAGCTCACCACGTAACCGTAGAACGGAACCTTGATGGCGTTTGCCGGGCGGGCGATTTCCCACGGGTTCGGAAGGCGCAGCCAGTTGTCCGGCTGTTCTTCCTGTTCACCGTTCACAATCTTCTGGCTGAACATACCGTATTCGTAACGGATGCCCATACCCGTTGCTGGGAGTTCGAGCGTTGCCATGGAGTCGAGGAAGCAAGCGGCCAAGCGGCCAAGACCGCCGTTGCCGAGACCTGCATCCACTTCCTGTTCGCGGAGTTCTTCGAGCGTCATGCCGATTTCGTCAAGAGCTTCCGTCACGGCGCTTTCGACGTCGAGGTTCAACACGGAGTTGCCGAGCGTACGGCCAATCAAAAATTCGAGAGAAAGGTAATAGACGCGCTTGACGTCTTTTTCGTAATAGGTATTCTGTGTCTTGATCCAGCGGTCAACAAGACGGTCACGCACGGCGTAAGCCACGGCGAGGAACTTTTCGTGGTCCGTCACCGTGTAGTTGCTGCGGGCGAGCGTGTGGTGGATGTGATCGGTAAATGCCTTGCGGAAGGCTTCCGCGTCGGTACCGAGCACTGTGATATCACTTGCGTTCTTGGTTGTTTTAGCCATAAATCTAACCTGCCTGGTATTGTTTATTCAATCCAAGGAAAAGTTTAGAAATTTTTACGAGATTTGCAATACGTTAATTCTGTAAACCATAGTTGTAAGCCTTTTCAGGATATGTAAATGATGTGGGCTATCTATGGGAGTATGTGCTGTGGAGGAAGTATGAAAATTCGTTTAGGCGATTGCGGAGAGAATAAGGCTTGATGACTTCGGCGGAATCTGCGTACGAAAGAACCCAGCGGTATAGTAATTCGTTCGCTTCGACCTTCATCGTGACGCGTAATTGTCCGTTCTTTAGCTCCTCGACTTTCATTGAGCGGTGGAACGGCTTTTCATCAAGGTAGAATTTGGCGCTTGGGTCGAAAATTATTTCGACATCTTCGGCTTTCGGGTCTTGCGTGCCTAAAATGGCGGAACCGAGCATGACGCGCTTGCGGAGCGTTTCAATAACTTTTGGATTTTCCTGGAATGTTTCTTTGGTGAGTTCGATGCTCTTGATGCGACGGAACTTGAGAACGTACGTCTTGCCTGGATTGCTTTGTGATTCGCAGCCGATGTAAATCTCGTTTTGATAAATGATGATCATCAGCGGAATGCGCACTTTCTTTTCCACTTTTTCAGGAGTGGCGTATTCCACCAAGATTTTACGGTGGTCGTGAATGGCTCGCAAAATGGTCTTGAGTTTGTCGCTCGCGTCTTCCTCGAAATTAGGCGGTGTCCCCATAAAGAGAATTTTTGTATTCAGGGCGTCGGAAACTTGCTGGAGCGCCTTTCGTTCGCTTGCTGGCAGAGTCTTGTTGATCTTTTCAAGCAATGCGAAAATCAGTTCGCTTGTCGCGGGGTAGATGTTGGCAATGCGCTGCAAGAATACGAAATGCAGCATCGTGTTTTCGAAATTCGGGAACAGCAGGCGGTCAGCCGTCTTGATGGCGGACTGATAGGCGAATGAACGCCCTTTGCCGTGCGTTTGTATGTACGCTCCGTTGTTCATGGACACGAGAAAGCTCATGTCGCGCTGCACATTGCGGCGTTCTCCCTCTGGAATCTGCAACACTTCCATCAAATTACTGATGGAATAGCTCTTGTCTGGATTCGAAATCAAGTGCGCAAAAAGTTGAACGGTACGTTCCCCGCGAGTTTTCTCTGCCATAATAAACCTCTACGGATTAATATAAATATTTATCGTGACAAATGGTGACATGATGTGTGGCAAATTTACTTTACCATTTTGAGCAAGTCGTCTTTGGTTATGAACTGTAATACAGAAAAAGCTGTTAGCGAGTTCCCTAAATCCTTGATAGAAGTACCAATATGGTAAATCGTATCGTCAATGATTATAAATCGGTCGTGAACTTCACGCATATTTCGCAAATCTACATGAGGCAATTGTCGATTAAGCCTATCGCATTCGGCTTTCATTGTTTGGTTTATGCGGGCTGAATAGATAATTGCGTTTACTCCAGGGGCTCTCTTGAACATAAGCGACAAAACTGTATCGTCTGCAAATGGATCAATGATGATAATTTCTTTTTGGGCGGAACGTACTAGCTGTACTGCGAATTCATAGCCGCTCCAATAAGCTTTTGCTTGTAGCATGCCTTCTTTTGGCGGAAGCTTCGCTTTTACGAAAAAATCTACCTGTTTTTCGAGATTTATCATGCGTGAATCAAGATTTTCCAGCTTGTTTTCGTGAGAAATAAGGCGCTGGTTCACGCTGAACCCTTTAAGCATGTGCTCTTTAAGGATTTTGTTTGCCCAACGGCGAAATTGAGTACCACAAATTGAGTTTACTCGATAGCCTACGGAAATTATCATATCAAGATTGTAGAAAGGAATTGATCGTGAAATTTTTCTTCCACCTTCTGTTCGAACTTGTGCAATTTTTGCACAGGTTGAATATTCTTCCAATTCTTTGGTTTGGTAAATATTCTTGATATGTCTTGTGATGGATGTTCGGTCTGTACCAAACAACTCCGCCATCTGCGCTTGAGTTAGCCAAACTGTATCCTGTTCTACGCGAACTTCTATATGAAATTCGCCCCCTTCTGGCTGATATACGATGATTTCATTCTTTTCACCATCGGCGTTGTTGATGACTGCAATCTGATGATTGTTCATCCTTTTCTCCTTCCCCCGCGGACACGCAAAAACAGCGAGGCTTTAAAAAACTGTGAAATGCTCGTATGAGCACTAGAAATGTAAATCCGTAAATGACAATTGTCAAGAGCTGCGAGAAAAAATTTCCCTATACTTAAATTACGACATTATTTGTCGCAGTAAAATAGTATTTTTAGCGAATAACAATTTTACGAGAAAACTTAAAAGAGGCTTTATGAGAGGGCATTACATCTATCAATTGGCGGCGACTATCCTGCCGAACGGCTTAGGGCACGATACTGTCGTTCACGACTTGGGTGTTTTTACATCACTTCGCACCGCTGAAAAAATTATGCGCGAGTATGTTACGGAAGGCGACTTCTATTGCCCCGTCTACAGTTTTTCCATTATGTTCCTCCCGGTGAACGATGATTTGGAATATGAGTCCGAACGCCGAATCAATATCTATTCGCCTGCGGGTGAATTACAAATTTCGGAATTCAACATGATTTCTTGCAATGGCGCTTGGAGTAACCGATTGAATATTGACATCAGAGCCATCATTGATATTGGACCGTTTAAAAAGCCGTATTTTGTTCTGTACAATCATTGGCGTCGTGGGCTTGCGACCAAGTGCGCCCGCATTTCTTTTTTGGAGCCTAAATACGAACTGGGTGCATCGTACAACAAATCGGTTTGGTTCCTGGATGAAAATGAGAAAAAGATGCTCGTCAAGTTTTTGAAATCGGGGAAACATTTTGGTTTTGAACCAAAACCATCAAATAATTGGCGGTGTGCCATTGGAGCTTTCAACAACGAAGTCCAATGCGATGACGAAAGTCGCTTTTTACCTTATGACCTCCCGATTCCCGACTACACAAAACTGGAGCCATGATGACTAGAATTTTATCACGTGCACCGCGGTGGGATATCCTCGAAAAATTCTATCGCGTTTTCGATAAAGGTCGCAAACGCGGCTGCGTTGAACAGTGGCAAAAAGAAATGCCCAAAAGCCTTTTGGAACAGGAACTATTCGATACCAAAATTCACATCGAATTCCTGAACGACCGTCGAGAAAAATTGAACAAGGAATTCCGCTGGACATTCGCAAACATGAAAAAGCTAATCACGATTGACCAGCGTATTCGTGAACTCAATAACGAAATCAACCGCACCTTCAACGCCACGAAAAAGGACATCGCTGGGCTTGTCGCGCAAAAACACGAGTGGTATAAAGAATACGAACTCGAAGCCGAAATTTGCCCCGCAAACGATTGGAGCATCATGGGCGAACACGAATATATCAGCGATTTACTTTTCTGGTATGTCAATTGGGATGCCATCAACATTCTTGCAAATACAAACGAAGATCATCACGAACGCCACAAGGCTTACAATGTTCCTGCCTGGAAGCAGATGATGCTTATAGACAAATTTGTTGAAGGCGGCGTCACTTGGGAACTTGATGCTTTGCTCTATGATACCGATGCGAGTTTGTACAGTTTCAAGGATGTTGTGCGGTTCCGACCGGAACAATTTGAAGTGCGATATAAGTTGAGCTTTTGATAGTGAATGCGTTGAGAAACTACAAGTTGGAATAAGAATCTTTGTTTTTTGATGAATATGAGTATAGATTTAAAAGAAGGCTTGCTTTTAAAAAGGGGATGATGAATTATGAAAGAAAGTAATAAAAGAATCAGAATGATTGCTGAAGAACTTGCAGACCAAATGATTGAAGTTGCCGTTAAGTATGCTAATAAGTGGGGCCGCACGAGTGGTGTTGGTTTTGTCACGATTTTTAGTCCGAAGTGGACGGGTATTACCGTTATGGATAGAAACCAACTTGTTAAGCACCTCGAAAAGCAGAAATCTAACTTGATTAAGATTATTGAAAATGGCGGGTTTGTTGAAAAAGGTGTTGTTGAAGGACCTATTAAGAAGGGCACGAAATTTGACCTTACTAAAGGCTTTCCTGAAAAAGTTGTGTTTGACATTTACCTCCGTAACTTAGTTCGCCTCGGCATTGCTGTTTCTAGGAAAGATGGTGAAAAGGTTCTTCTTGATGTGTTCAACAAGATCATGTACTTCAGGACTGGCGGCGGTGATCTTGTTTCTAAGGAAAATGGAGGTATTTCTTCTAAAATTTCTGCTATTGCTCGTTTCACTCCGACTAATCTCAAGCCTGCTTTCCATGATGGTATCACTGGTTGGGAAAATATATTCAAAAAATTGGATAAAGCTGCTAAATTAACAGAAAAGTATGAATTAAATGACGAGGATGAAAATGAGAATCTAGATGCTACTGCATATGTTCCGGTACTCCCCCCAAAAAAATATACTCCGCCAGAAACAGAAATGAAAAAAGAGATTGAGGATACTGCTGTTAAAATAGCATCGGAATATTATGAAGAAAAAGGTTTTTCTGTTAAAAGCGTGGAAAAAGAAAATTGCGGATGGGACTTGACTGTTATTAAAGGTGATAAGGAACGCCATATAGAGGTCAAGGGGACAAGCCGGAATGATTATCATTTCTTCTTATCCAAAAACGAATATGAAAAAATGATAAGCGATCCTAAATGGCGACTTTTTGTGGTGAAAAATGTACTAGAAGATCCTGAGCCGGATTGTATTGTTATTCGTCGTCAAAATGTTGAAAAGCTATTCGACTTAATTCCTTTTTGTTTCGAAGGAACGTGGAAGGAGTAGGAAATTAAATCATAGTGCATTATGCAATAGAATCAATTTCAGTTGAATCCTGAAAAATGAAAATTTATCGAGGTCAAATATTTTGACCTCGATACAAATTCTCATGGCGCCCATTTTATAAAATTAAATCTATTTTGAGAAGAAATCCTCTTCTATAATTTCGAAGGCTTTAGGCTCGCTTTGTTTTACATACCATGGTCCGTAATGTTTTGTGCCTAACGATATGTCGATTGGAACTGATAAATTTAATTCCTTAATGCAATTAATATTTTTTTCAACAATGTCGTTAACGCCATCCCAAGCCAAATATACTTTTTCATCTAAAATTGAAATTATTAGGTCGCAATCGTCTGACATCTGTTGTAGATAGACGGATTCGGCAACTTTATTTGGGAGTATTTTGTTCTTTCTGCACAAGACTGAATTTTTGCCGAAGTCACGAAGTTGTTTTTTGGGGTATCTCCATTACAATAAATGGTTATGTTGTTGTAAGCCTTTGATTCTAGGTATTTTTGTATGAGTATATCCGTGTCATCGCTATCGCCAACGAGAATTTCGTCTTTGTTTTTGATGATGTAGTCAAGAATCGTTTTGGCAAAATTGGGTAGTTCAGCAAAGGATTTTCCGTAAACAAAAATCTTTATGTATGATCTTTTTCGTAAAATTGTTGATTCCGCCAAGTCTTGCAACTGATAATAATTCCGCGAAAAGATGTAATCAATTTCAGGAATGATTGCTGCGTGGATGTTTTTGTGCTTGTACGATTTAAGGTGTCTTGCCAAAGGCGCTGATGGGTCGAATTTTCCGAAAACGAACGTCATCATTTCTCCTTCATAGTTTTGGACGCTTCGACATATTTTTCTCGTATAGTATGCGAGTTGAGGGTTGATTAGCAAAAAACGACTAATCTGAGGAAAGGATGTGTGCCCTAAGCATCCAACGGTAGCTCCTTGAGAGATGCCTATGAAATAAATCTTGGTCGCATCGGTGATTCCGATTTCTGACGAGACGATACATGCGAGTTCAGCCATTTGATCACTGCATGATGATGATGGAGCCACATTGCTCGGAGATGGTGTCGATGCGCTCACTACCGTGAATCCGTATGAGTCTCGCAGTTCGTAGGCGAACTGTATGTATTCACTTTTGTAGCCATAAACGGAATCTTCTAGATCTGTTTTGATTATAAGAATTTTCTGATGATCACGACCAAAGATGATTCCGTAATCTATTTCGTTGTTAGATATGTGTGTAATTATCAAATCAAAGGATAAATTTGATTTTTTCATGGGTTTTCCTTTTTGTTATATCTCTAAAAATAGACATTTACTGCGACAAATAATGTCGTAATTTAAAGAAAGTGAAAAATAGAATTTTAGGAATTTGCAAAATATGCAAATTGCTTTTTTACTTCTAAGGTGTAAAATTTGCGCCTTAGAAAAGAAATTTGATAATTGTTAATAATCAAGGTCGAAATTTTCGGCCTTGAACCCCAAAAAACAACTTGAAGTCAAAATTTTTGACTTCAAGTTGGGTGGAATACTTGTGTTGCAAAAAATCTTGATTTGCAAAAAAATGCACATCAAGATTTGTTTCTTGTTGGGCGTTTTCTATTACAATTGTCCGGGGAGTACTAGCTTTTCCTTAGGCGGGAAGTTTGCTTCGTACTTCTCGAATTCTTCGGGCATTCGTTCGGTTACGAAGTAGCCCTCGGGGTCTTTGTACGAGCCCGTCACTCCGTCCAAGAATCCCTCGTCGAGTTCCTTGCACAAAAAATATGGCGCGTCGCTGTTCGGGTCGTCGGCGTAGCGGATGCCCTTGGTGTAAGCGGGCGTAAATCCGCTCTTGCCGTAGAATCCGATGTTCCCGACGATGAGCAGGCAACCTGCGCCCATCTTGCGGGCGAGTTCCATGGAATAGTCGAGGAGCGCCTTGCCGTATCCCTGTCGCTTGTAGTTCGGATGGATGCTGATGGGCCCGAAGGTCATCATGCGGATTTTGCGTCCGTCGTCGGCATCGATTTTCGACCACGCGTACATCACGTGTCCGATAATTTGTCCGTCAACTTCCATGACGAGCGAGAGTTCCGGGATAAAGCTTGGGTCGTTCCTGTAATGGTGGAGGACAAAATGCTCCACGCAGCCGGGACGGTAAACGTTCCAGAATGCTTCTCGGGTGAGATTTTCGACGATTTTAAAGTCGCGCGGTTGTTCCGTGCGGATTGTGTATTTTTTCATTGTTTATCTCCAAAATTTTTGTGTGAATAGGCACAATCACCTTGGAAGACCGCCTTGAAAACATTCGTCTTCCAAGGCACTAAACAATGAACCAGTATTTACTAGATAACATCCAGCCTCTGATAAAAGTGATGCCCTAAATATACATAGTTTTGCCGTGTTTGGGGCGAAAATGCGCTTTTTTCAGACAATTCACGAATTTTAGGTGTTGTTGTGTCGTGTTTATGAAACTTTTACGAGGAAATTTTTCGGAAAAATCTAAATTTCAATGTTAGTATATGAGGATTTTTGAATATGAAAAATATTTCCGCTAAGTATCTTGTGAGCGCCCTTTTTGTCGGGCTTTGTATGTTTGCCGGTTGTGGCGACGATTCGTCGAACTCTTTCCCGGCTGCTCCGAATACGGGGGCCGTTTCTTCGTCTAGTGTAGATCAGCCGCAAAGCCAAGCTGGCGATACCCAGTCCTCTTCTAGCGAAATTGATTCGAACCCCATTGCTAATGCTTCTAGTTCTTCGGAGACTGCTCCTGTTGTCACGACAAGCTCGTCCGATGTCGCTTTGTCGTCGAGCTCTGCCGGGACTGTTGTGAACGGTCCGTTTACTTTTGCAACGACTCCGGGTACACTTGCTTTGGCTCCGGATGCCGATGGCTTCTATGATATGGGCGATGTCTATAAGGCTGTGCCCAAGACTAGCAAGATTGCTTTTGTGATTCGCCATTCCAAGCGTCAAAAGAATAATTTGGGAACAGAATCGACGCTGACTCCCATTGGTATTACAATGGCTAAGACCCTCGGTGAAAAGCTGGTGGGCGATGAATCGTTCTATTATGCTTCGACAAACTTCTTGCGTACCCGCGCAACTTGCGAAAACATTGCCGCAGGCCGTGGCGAAACCGCTGAAGTCGTGACGTGGGATGGCATTAATGGTGGTTATTTCTTGACCGTGCCTAGCGATTCGCTGGATGCGCTTGTCTCTAAGAAGGGCGGAAATCCGAAGTTCATTGCGCAATATTCTTATGGCGTTCCATTCTCTTATGCCGCTACGATTGGCGCAACTCTTTCAACTTATTTCTACGATTTGTATCCTCGCGGCAATCAGTTCGTGAACGAAGTTATTGTAGCGAACATGCCGAATTGGAAGCGCGTGAGTGTGCTTGTGAGCCATGACATGTTGGTTGAACCGCTGATTGTGTTTGTCTCGAATCGGACCATCAATTTGAAAGCTTATGAATCTCCGTTCCACTGGGTCAACTATTTGTCGGGCATTGCCGTGATTGTTGATGAAGCTGGCGCAGTGACGGCACTCCCGGTTCGCGGTGATGCGGTTGGCTGGATGATTCCGAGCCAAGAAGTGGACGAAGGTGTTTAATGAAAGTCGCTCTTCTTGGTTCAACAGGACTTATCGGGAAGAGCGTCGCTCAGTTGCTTTCCCGTTTAGATGACGTGGAATCTGTTTTTTGCCTGGTGCGTTCGGTCCCTGACTTGAATGCGTTGGGCATTTTTAATGGCGTATCGAAGTTCAATTTTGAGGCGGTGGATTTTAACGCACTTTTGAGTGCAAGGCCCGAAGAGCAATGGGCGTCTAGCGTTTGCAAGAACTTTACCGGCTGCGATGCGGTGATTTGCTGCCTAGGGACGACGCTCAAGCAGGCGGGGAGTAAGCCCGCTCAAGAAAAGGTCGATTTGCGTTTGCCGCTTACGCTTGCAGCCCTTGCGAAGCGCCAAGGCGTCAAGCATTTTCTGTGTGTGAGCGCCATGGGTGCAAATTCCCATTCGCCGTTCTTCTATAATCGCCTAAAGGGGCAACTCGAAGAAGGCCTCACGATGATGGGCTTTGATTCTCTTACGCTCGTCCGTCCGTCGCTCCTCCTCGGAAAGCACAAGGACAAGCGCTTTGGCGAAGAACTGATGCAAAAGCTTTTCGGGGCGCACCCGGAATGGGTGCCGGCGCATTTCCGCCCGGTGCCTGCAGAGACTGTTGCCGCGCATCTTGTGGCGAACATGCTCAAGCCGCCCGTAGACCACGTTTGTGCAACCGATGGTGTAAAAGGCAAGCGCATTATCTATAACCGCCAATTTTTTAATTTTTATAAAAACAATTCGGAGGTCTCATGACGTTAGTCGTCTTTATCCTTTATTTGCTAATGATGCTTGGCATCGGAGCATATTTCTCTCGCAAGGCGAACAGCCTGAACGCCTATTACCTTGGCAACCGTGGCATGAACAAGTGGGTGGTTGCCATGTCCGCCCAGGCCTCCGACATGAGCGGCTGGATGCTAATGGGCCTTCCGGGTGCCGTGTTCGTGAGCGGTTTTTCCGAAGCTTGGATCGGCATTGGCCTTGTCATCGGCACGTACTTCAACTGGAAAATCGTCGGTCGCAGGCTCCGCAAGTACAGCCATTTCTGCGGCGACTCGATTACTCTCCCGGACTTTTTCTCGAACCGTTTCCGCGACAATAAGGGCATCATCCGCGTGATTGCCTCGATTTTCATTCTCGCGTTCTTCTTGTTCTACACAGTCTCGGGCTTTGTCGCCTGCGCTAAGTTGTTCGGAACTATCTTTGGAATGAACTACACGACGGGCCTTATCCTTGGTGCAGTCGTGGTGGTGAGCTACACGTTCATGGGCGGCTTCTTTGCCGTATGCTGGACTGACTTTATCCAGGCTTCGATGATGCTTGTCGCGGTCCTCGTGATTCCGCTGATGATCATGAGCGGCTCGGGCGGTTTTGCCCCGACGATGGATGCGGTGAACGCTCAGAATCCGTACTTGATGAGCCTTTTCACGAACGCAACGACGGGCAAGTCCATTGGCCTTATCGCGCTTATTTCTAGCCTCGCTTGGGGCCTTGGCTACTTTGGCATGCCGCACATCCTCGTGCGCTTTATGTCCATCAAGAACGCCGAAGAAATCAAGGATTCTCGCCGTATCGCCATGACTTGGGTGATTATCTGCCTTGCTGCAGTCGTGATGATTGCTCTCCTCGGTCGCTATTACGTGACGGCACACGGCATCACCGTGGATGACCCGGAACGCATTTTCATGATTCTCTGCCAAGCTCTTTGCCACCCGGCCATTGCCGCCATCCTCATGGCTGCTATTCTCGCTGCAATCATGAGTACTTCCGACTCCCAGCTCCTCGTGTCTGCATCCGCTTTCAGTAACGACCTCTATAAGCACCTGTTCCGCAAGAATGCAAGCAACAAGGAAGTGATGTGGGTGAGCCGCGGCGTGGTTGTTCTCATTACGCTTATCGCCGTGATTGTCGCTATGCAGGGCGCTCCGAGTGCCGATGGCGTGAAGCATGGCAAGAGCTTCCTTGATGTGGTGATGAGCCTCGTGAGCTTTGCTTGGGGCGGCTTCGGCGCGACCTTTGGCCCGATTATGTTGCTCGCACTCTTCTGGAAACGCACGACTCTCGCTGGCGCTGTCAGCGGTATGCTCGTTGGTGGCCTTACGACGTTTATCTGGAAGTTCTACCTTTCCGGATTCTCCGCCGAAATCTTCCAGATTTATGAACTCGTGCCGGGCTTTATCCTCTCCTTCGTTACAATCGTCGTCGTGAGCCTTTTGACCAAGGAACCCTCTGCCGAAATCCAGCTGGAATTTGACAGGGTCGAAAGCACTCGCCTGAGCGATATGAAACTGTAATTAGTCAATCAACTGCTATTTGAATATTTAGCCCGGTTCAAAAGGACCGGGTTTTTCTTATTTGAAAAAGTATAATGAATTACTTTTCTGTAATTTGTTTGTTTTGTATATTCCCTGATGAAAAAATTAATTCGTTAGAAAAAAGGAGATTTTATATGTTGAAAAAGGCTTTCCTTGCTGCAACGCTTTGTGCGACTGCAAGCTTTGCAACTTGGGACAAGTTCCCTGTCCTTGAAGACCACAAGGGTGAAATCATAGTCGGTGCTGAATTTATCAAACAGGGTGAGCCGATGCAGCTCACGCCTTATGTCGGCTCCCGTTATACGGTCATGCCGAATTTGGAATTGGGCGTGATTCTCCCGTATTATGTGAATTTGAACATGAACAACGAAAACGGCCTTGCGAATCCTATATTTATGGCTCGCTACCAGTTTTTGCCGATGATGAACGCATTCTTGGATGTTCGAGTCCCTATAAGTAATGACCCCTACAATAACAGTGAATGGTCCTTCAATTTTGGTGCTCAGTATTCCCAGAATCTTGGCGTTGTAGATTTCGGTGCGGAATTGAGCCTTAAAGTGAATACTAGAGGTGATGACAAGGTGTCTCCTCCGTTGAGGCTGAATTTTGGCGCTGAGGCCGATTTTAATTTGGGAATTCCATTGACCCCGTTCATCGGTGCTGATGGGCTTATGATGATTGGCAAGTTTACTCATGAAGGGGAAAATTTTGGCAGGAGCTATACAGGAGATATGGCTGTTCTCCCTTATGCCGGTTTGAAGTATGCGGTCAACTCCAATGTCTGTGTGCAGGCTTCTGCGAAGACGGTGTTTGGCAAAGAAGAAGTGGTTGGCTCGGATACCCCGATTATAGCTGACCTCAATCTCAAAATGTCTTTCTAGAAATAGGTGGGAGGGGGAGGCTTCCCCCTCGCTTCAGCCTCGGCTTACATTGTCACCCCGGCCTCTGTGCCGGGGTCGCCTATTTCTGTTGTGAAGATCGCGCCGAGTCTTTCGCTACCCCTTCTAACGGGCTTCAGACGCCAGCCCGTAACGCCTGGCTTAAATCGCGCCCCATGAGGTCTCGGGTCCTCGTCCGGATTACGATATAAAAAAGAAAACCACCTTTGTGAACCGAACCCCGAAAGTTGGACAGTTTAAAGTTAGGATAAAATTGAGTTATGAGTCCGGTATTGTACCGGGCTCATTCCTTTTAGGCGCAGTT